>CBDCXJ010000021.1:0-70389 GCA_965223695.1 Gaiellaceae bacterium
AGGCGCTACAATCGACAGCCGCGGGGCCATAGCTCAGCTGGGAGAGCGTCTGGCTGGCAGCCAGAAGGTCACGGGTTCGAGTCCCGTTGGCTCCACTGCCGTCGCCACCGGGTGACACCGGCGCACCTGCGCCACGACAAGTCATGGTACTTCGCGCGCTCCGTAGGAAACCCCCGCTGCCGCCTGAGCTCAAGGAGCTCCGCGCGAGGCTCAAGCGCGCAAAAAAAAGGAGCTGTCGGCCGGTCAGAAAGAGCATGCGCACCGGGTAAAAGGCGTGCGCAAGGACCTGCGGGAAGCCGAGGGTGAGCACGAGCGCGCAGTGCGCAGGCCGAGCTCGATCGCAGGCGCAAAGAGCGCGCGCAGCGGATCGAGCACGCCCAGAAGCGCTACGACTGGATTCGGGCCACGCTCGCTCCGATGGAGATCGCTCGATTCGGGAAGTCGGTGCTGTACGAGGACCGCGTAGTGACGAAGCAGGGCGAAGCGTTGCTGCAGCGTGGCGTGACCGCTCTCGCTGACACCGCGGCGAAGATTGCGATTTCACGCCCCGGCGCGGTAGCGCGTCTGGCTGCGAGCGGCGCCGTCAATGGCCGCGCGTTCCGCTCAGCACAGGGGTACGACGCGCGACGGTTCTACCTGCTGGTCGAGGCGCCGGAGCTCGTTGCCCTGCTTCCGTGCCGAGCCGGTGATGAGCAGGCTGCGAAGGACTTCGCGGCCCGCGTCAACGTCGCGGCGCTCAACGCGCGTCGGATCGAGCGCGAGCGTGAGGAGACGCTCGGCGATGCCCAGCACGAGCTCGACGCCGCCGAGTCGCAGCAGATCGACGTGGCGCGGGGGCGGCTCGAAGACGCCGAGGCTGACACGGGTCCCGTCGAGACTCTGCGCGAAACTGTCGGCGCCCTGTCGACCGAATATGACGAGGCCTACGAGGTTGAAGAGGCCCAGTTTGCCGAGCTCCGCCGCGTCGAGGCAGAGCGGCGGGCCGAGGAGAAGCGCGTCGCCGAAGAGCGCCGCGCCGAGGAGAAACGTGTCGAGGCGGAGCGGCGCGCCGAGGAGGAGCGCCTGCGCGCCGAGGCGGAGCGCGCTGTCGAGGGAGAGTCGCCTGACGGCGAAGAGAAGGCCGTGGTCGCGGCGGCCTCGGAGTCAGAGGCGGACATCGACGCAGAGGCGGGCATCGACGCAGACGTGGGCGGCGAGCCGGATGAGCTCGTTGAGCCTGAGGCGCCTGCCGAGACCGAGCCCGAGTCGGACGAAGCAGCGGAACCGCCCGCCGAAATATCCCGAGAGACGGTCGTGATCATGGAAACAGTGGCTACGAACGTTGAGGGCGGCAGCGATCCGCCGACGATCACGTACGGTGAGGCGGCGGGCGCGACCGGGGACGCCGGTCCGTCGGCCGACGCTTCGGACGTCGAGGCAGACGCCCCGAGGCCCGAGGTCGACGCTTCGGACGTCGAGGCCGGGGCTGAGAGGCGCGAGGCAAGCGATCGGGACGCCGAGACTCGTGATGCCGGCACCGAGCCCGACGACGCCGGTGGCGAGACCGAGGCCGCCGAGCCGGAGCTTGCCGGTGCCGGTGCGAGGGCCCGGATCGGTGGGCTCACGCGACGCGTTCTGGCGCGTCGCTCGCGCTAGCCCATCGGCGCTAGCTCGCGTGGAAGACGGGCCCCATTGCCTTCTCGGCCCACGGCTCGTCTGGCCAGGGGACTAGGGATGGGTCATCGGCCGCGGTCGTTGGCGTGTATGGCGGCGTCTTCGGCGTCCCATCGGGCAACGTGTCGGGAAAGCCACTCGCGACCGCCTCTGCAGCCATCCGCCACAGGCGTCGCACCTCACTCTCGACGAGCTCGGCAGCCTCCCGGTATCCGGCGCTTCGACGCGGCAGGTGGCTGAGGTGCATAGGCTCGCCCCAGACGACGCAACAGTGCCGCCGGTTCGTCTTGACGCGCCAGCCGAACGAGTCGAGGCCGGCGGGAACAAGCGGCACGCCCTCCTGAATTGCCAGCATCGTCGCGCCCGGATGGACCCGGCCCGGATAGCCGAACTCCTGCCTCGTTCCCTCGACGAAGACGCCGACGGCATGGCCGTGGGCGAGCAGCCAGCGGGCCATGCGGATCGACTCGCGATCGCTCTCTCCACGCCGTACGGCAAAGGCACCCGAGTGGCGCAGCAGCTCACCTGCGAGAGGCATGTCGAGCAGCTCGATCTTCGACATGTAGTAGAGCGCCCGCTTCGAGTGGATGGCGACGAGCGGCGGATCGATCGTTCCGAAGTGGTTCGCGGCCACCACCAGGCCGCCCTCGGCAGGCATTCGGTCGTTGCCGTAGCCAACCGTCGGGGCGATCGTCCTAACTCCGAAATTGACTAGCGGACGAGCGATCTGCCAGTAGCGCTCGGGGTTCCTGTCCCAGATCCTGTGGAACCTAAGCGTGGTCAGGATCGCGCGCGAGTCGAGCGGCACGGCAGCTGAGTGTAGATGGGCGGTCGCTAGCATTGCCTCTCGACGAGCGTGACGCCCATCCGGCCCTATAACCCCGACGAGATAGAGAGACGCTGGCAGGCCTTATGGGCCGCCGAGAGCGCCTTCAACGTGCCGAACCCGGGCACGTCCGAGCTCGACGACGACCCGCCGCGAACCTACGTGCTCGAGATGCTGCCCTACCCATCGGGCGAGCTGCACATGGGGCACGTCAAGAACTACACGCTCGGTGACGTCCTCGTGCATTTCCGTCGAAGAAACGGCGAGAGCGTGCTGCGTCCGATGGGCTACGACGCCTTCGGCCTGCCCGCCGAGAACGCTGCGATTCGAGAAGGTGGCCACCCGAAGATGATCACCGAGCGAAACATCGCCGCGATTCGCGAGCAGATGGGCCGTATGGGCTGGGCGATCGACTGGGACCGGGAGATCTCGAGCCACACGCCCGACTACTACCGCTGGACGCAGTGGCTGTTCCTGAAGTTCCACGAGCGCGGCCTCGCGTACCGCTCCGAGGCGCCCGTGAACTGGTGTCCCGTGGATCAGACCGTGCTGGCGAACGAGCAGGTGATCGACGGTCGCTGCGATCGCTGCAACGCCGAGGTCGTCCAGAAGGACCTCGAGCAGTGGTTCTTCAAGATCACCGAGTACGCCGATCGATTGCTCGACGAGATGGACCTGCTCGAGTCGTGGCCCGAGCGCGTCCTGACGATGCAGCGCAACTGGATCGGACGCTCGCACGGTGCCGAGGTGCGCTTCCGGATCGCCGACGAGGGCATCGACGTCCCCGTATTCACGACGCGTCCGGACACCCTTTTCGGCGCGACCTTCTTCGTTCTCGCGCCCGAGCACCCGCTTGCCGTCGAGCTCGTCAGTGGCACCGAGCGTGAAAAGGCGGTGCTCGAGTATGTCGAGGAGGCTAAGACGACCACGACGATGGAGCGTGCCAGCACCGAGCACGAGAAGTCGGGTGTCGATACGGGTCGGACGATCACGAATCCGGTGAACGGCGAGGAGCTGCCGATCTGGGTCGCCGACTACGTCCTAATGGAGTACGGGACCGGCGCGATCATGGCCGTGCCGGGCCACGACGAGCGTGACTTCGAGTTCGCCGAGGCGTTTGGTCTCGAGATTCGACAGGTCGTGGAGCCGTCCGACGCGTCGCCGGTGGAACTGCCCTTCGTCGACAAGTCGACCGACGCGCGCTCGATCAACTCCGCGCAGTTCAGCGGCCTGCCGACGCCCGAGGCGATCGACGGCATCATCGCGTGGCTCGAAGAGCGCGAGCTCGGGGAAGGAACGGTGCACTATCGCCTGCGCGATTGGCTGCTCTCGCGCCAGCGCTACTGGGGTTGCCCGATCCCGATCGTCTTCTGCGACGCCTGCGGGGTGGTGCCCGTCCCGCTCGACGAGCTGCCGGTGCTCCTGCCGGAGGTGGAGGACTACGTGCCCCGGGGTCGCTCGCCGCTTGCAGCTGCCGAGGACTGGGTGAATACGGCATGCCCGTCGTGCGGCGCCCCGGGCCGCCGCGAGACGGACACGATGGACACGTTCGTCGACTCGTCCTGGTACTTCCTTCGCTACACGGACGCCCGCTGCGACACGTTGCCTATGCGGCGTGAGATCGTTGACTACTGGGCGCCCATCAACCAGTACATCGGCGGCATCGAGCACGCAATCCTCCACCTGATGTACGCGCGCTTCTTCACCAAGGTGATGAACGACCTCGACATCGTTGGCTTTCGCGAGCCGTTCCTGCGGCTGTTCACGCAGGGGATGATCTACAACGAGGGCGCGAAGATGTCGAAGTCGAAGGGGAACGTCGTTGCCCCTGACGAGCTGATCGCCCGCTTTGGTGCCGACGCGCTTCGCCTCTACATCCTGTTCATCGGGCCGGCCGAGGACGACGTGGAGTGGCAGGACACCGGCATTGAGGGAACCAGCCGCTTCCTTGGGCGGCTCTGGCGCGTCGTGCACGAGGTCGTCGAGGTCGAGGGCGCCGCCGCCGGTGACACTGGCAACGGCGCGGCGAGCGCGCTTACCCGAAAGGCGCACGAGACGATCGCCAAGGTGACCGACGACATCGATCGCCGTTTCCAGTTCAACACGCCGGTGGCGGCGGTGATGGAGCTCGTCAACGAGATCTCGCGCCATCCCGAGGATCCGGGCCGCCGCATGGGGTGCGAGGCCGCGGTCAGCTTGATTCAGCCCTACGCGCCTCATATCGCCGAGGAGCTCTGGGAGCTTCTCGGGCACGAGCGGCTCTGGGAGCAGCCGTGGCCCACAGTCGAGGAAGGCCTGCTCACGCGCGAGACCTTCGAGCTGGTTGTCCAGGTGAACGGCAAGGTGCGAGATCGGGCGGAGGTCGCCGCCGGCATGGCCGACGAGGAGCTGGTCGCTGCCGCGACGGCGCTGCCCAAGATTCAAGCTCAACTCGAGGGTCGCGACATCAAGAAGACGATCGTCGTTCCAGACAAGCTCGTCAACCTGGTCGTTGGCTAGACGCTTCGCGTCTAGCTTGCGAGAACGGCGGGAGGCCGTTCTCGGGCTAGGGGCACGGAAGCACGGCGGGAGGCCGTTCTCGGGCTAGGGGCACGGGCGCGCGGCGGGAGGTCGTCTCGGGCGAGACCACGTAGGCATGCGGCCGGGCGTTCGGTGGGCTCGCATCTGGCACGCATGGGCGGCACCCTCGTTGCGGCGTGTGCGTTCCCGTGCGTATTCCCGAGGCACCGTTCGTTCGTGCGCATGCCGACGGTGTCCCGGCGTCAGGCGCTGGCTTACGCGATCGTGGTGCTCGCGTTGCTGGCGCTCGTCGGGCGCTCGCTCATCGGCGGCGACGGGGACGAACCTGGCGAGGCGCTGGCGACCGATCCTGCGCCGCTTCTCGTCGTCGACGAGCCTGAGAGCGGAGCGGAAGGCGGCGACCCGGAGAGCCTCCTTGTGCACGTTGCCGGCGCCGTGCGCGAGCCAGGCGTGTACGAGCTCGGGATCGGGAGCCGCGTGGCCGACGCGGTCGAGCGTGCCGGTGGGCCGCGGGCGCGCGCGGCGCTCGAGAGCATCAACCTGGCAGCGGAGCTTGTAGACGGGCAGCAAATCGTCGTCCCCGCGCGGCCCAAGCCTGGAGCCGACGCAGACGCCACGCATCCGGGCGCCGCAAGCGGTGCCGGTGGCGCACCGTCCGGTGCGCCCACGAGCGCGGGTGGCAAGGGCGCACCCATCTCGCTGAGCTCGGCAAGCGCGGCCGAGCTCGAACAGCTGCCCGGCGTCGGGCCGGTGACGGCGGGGCGGATCATTGCTCACCGAGAGGAGCACGGGCCGTTCCGGGCGGTCGAGGAGCTCGCGGCCGTCTCTGGAATCGGCTCGGCTCGGATCGAGGCGATCCGAGACCTGGTCACGCCCTGAGCTCGCATCCCGACGCCGTCAGCTGCGGAGCGTCCTGGCGGCGGCGGAATACGAGATCTCGGGGCGCGCGCGCCGCTTCAGCTGTCCCACGTCCTGGCCGCGGCGCTCGCGCTTGGCCTCGGGCTCTCAGTACTCGCGCGAGTCGAGCCCCTCACCGGCGCGCTCAGCGCAGCCATCCTCGTCGCCCTGGCGTGGCGACAGCCCGAGGCACGCACCGTCGTGCTCGCGGTCGCCCTGTTCGTCGTCGGTCTCACCTGGGGCGGCGTGCGGCTGGATTCACTCGATCACAGCGATCTCAGTGCCCGCGTCGGCCACGTCGGGCAGGTCGTAGCCGAGGTGACTTCACCCGTGAGGACGGGTTCGACGCGTCTACGGATGTTCGTTCGGGTTCGCACGCTCGACGGCAAACCGATCGGCGAGCCAGCGCAGCTCGAGGCACCACTCTCGCTCGGACGACCGCGACGTGGCGACGTACTCGAGGCGCTCGCCCGACTCACGCTCCCCGAGGGCCCACGCGAAGCGGACGGCGGGCAGTCGTTCGACGAGGCGGCATACCTCGGCCGGAACGGCATCCAGATCGTGCTCGAGGCGCCCTGGTTCGAGATCGTCGGCACGCGGGGAGGCGTCGCCGGAACGAGCGATCGCGTGCGCCGCTTTCTGGCGGCGGGCATGGGGGAGGGGATGGGCCCGAAGCAGCGGGCTCTCGTGCGTGGGATCGTGCTTGGCGAGGACGAGGCGTTGGACGACGAGCTGCTCGAGCGGTTCCGCGACTCCGGGCTCTTTCATCTGCTCGCGGTCTCGGGACAGAATGTCGCCTACGTCGTCGCCGGGACGCTGTTGCTCGCGTGGGTCGTAGGCGTGCCCAGACTCGCGGGGCAGCTGCTTGCCATCCTCGCGATCCTTGCCTACGTCGGCGCGGTCGGCTGGCAGCCGTCGGTCGCGCGGGCCGGCGTGGTCGGAACGCTCGCCTGTCTCGCGTGGGTGCTTTCGAGGCCCCGTGACCGCTGGTACTTCCTGATTCTCGGCGCGATTGTGTTACTGGGCTGGAACCCATACAGCCTGCTCGACCCGGGCTTCCAGCTCTCGTTCGCGGCTGTCAGCGCGATCTTCCTCCTCGTCCCCGTTCTCGAGCGGACATTGGCGGTCGCACCGTTTCCACGCAAGCTGCTCTCGATCGTGGCGGTCGCAAGCGGCTGCGGGTTCGCGACCGCACCGATCCTCTGGCTGCAGTTCGGCTCGATCCCCATCTGGTCAGCGATCGCTAACGCACTGGCGGAGCCGGTCGTCGCGCCCCTGCTCGGATTCGGGTTGCTGACCGCGATTCTGGCGCAGCCGCTTCCCGATGCGGCAGTTGGGCTCGGCTGGATCAACGGCCATCTCGCCGACTACCTGGCGTGGTGTGCGAACACGATCGGAGCCGCACCGTTCGCGCGTGTCGAGTCGGGACGCTGGGCCCTTGTCGTCACGGTGGTGTCGCTGCTTCCGTTCGCCTGGCTCGGGCTCCGCACCAGCGCTCGCCGACTCCGGGGCGCCGCGGTGCTCGCCGTAGTCTCAGTGGTCCTCATCAGCGGCTGGGCGTTCGCGCGATCGGGAACAGCGCCACTTCGCCAGCCGCCGAGCGGCCTTCGCGTCACGGTCTTCGACGTAGGCCAGGGCGACAGCATCCTCGTTCAGGCACCAGGTGCGGGCGTGCTCGTCGACCAAGGAGAGCCGCAGGCCAACGTGGCCGGCAGGCTCCGCGCTCTCGGTGTCGAGGAGCTCGACCTGCTCGTGTTCACTCATCCCCAACGCGATCATCTCGGCGGCGCGACGACCGTCCTCGAGCGGTTCGAGACCAGGGCCGTCCTCGACCCGGCGCTCGATGTCGAATCGCGTGACCACGACGAGGCGCTTGCGCGTGCGGAGGCACAAGGGGTTCCCATCGTGGTCGCGCGCACCGGTATGTCGTTCACGGCCGGACGTCTCAAGATCGCGGTGCTCTGGCCCACGGATGCCGGCTCGCCGGCGGATGACCCGAACGATCTTTCGGTCGTGCTCCTCGTCACGTATGGCGGAGTCGATGTGCTCCTTACCGGTGATGCCGAGTCGCCGGTTCTCGGCCGGCTCGAGCTGGACGATGTCGATGTCCTGAAGGTCTCGCATCACGGATCTGATGACGACGGCCTCGTAGCGCTCCTCGAGCGGATCGCCCCCGAGGTGGCCGTCATCTCGGCTGGCCGGGGCAACCGCTTCGGTCATCCGCACCCGGACACGCTCGGCGCGCTTGTGGCGAGCGGGGCGGCCGTGTATCGCACCGACCTGGAAGGGGACGTCACGCTCACCTCCAGCGACGGGCGCGCGCTCACGATCACCACACAACGCAAGCAATGAGCGCCGGCGCGCGCTCCAGCGGGCCATGCGACGGAATCGGCCATCGAGATGGTTAGGCTTGGCGCGTGAGCAGCGAGCTGAAGCCCGCCTACCTGATCACGGGAAGCGATCAGCCGAAGGTCGCGGTCGCCGTGAAGCGCCTCCGGGCGCGGTTTGCCGCCGAGGCGATCGAAGAGCTGAGTGGTGAGCCGGGCCCGGACGCCGCCGCCGGCGTCGACGTGGTGGCCAACCTCAACGCCATGGGCCTGTTCGGCGACGGAGAGAGGCTCGTGATCGTACGAGGAATGGGCGGCTGGAAGAAAGAAGACGTTGACGCGATCACGGTCTACCTCGATCAGCCCGCGCCACATTCCATCCTCGCGCTCGTGGGCTCGCCCCCGCGGGCCGGTGATCTCGGGAAAGCATGCAAGGCGGCCGGTGACGTGCTTCGCTTCGACGTCCCGACGAAGTCCCGCGGACGTCGCCTCGACTATCCAGCCTGGGTCCGCTCGCAGTTCGAGCGCCACGGGTTGAGCGTCGAGGCCGCGACGGCGCAACGGCTCGTCGAGATCGTCGGCGAGGACGCCAACGCCCTCGAGAACGAGGTGGCCAAACTCGCTGTCTGGGCTGGCGGTGAGCCCCTCGCCGTGCACGACGTCGAGCGCCTGGCCGCTCGCTCGAGCGAGGCGTCTGCGTTCGCGCTGACCGACTCGTGGGGTGCGGGAAACCGAAGCGCGGCAATCGCCGCTGCCTTCGTCGCCGTCGACGAGGGTGGCGAAGAACCGTTCCTGCAAGCGCTGCGCGTCGCCGGGCAGGCGTCGAAGGTGCGTGGCGCCCGGCGAATACTCGACGCTGGTGGGTCGACCAAGGAGATCGCGCAGGAACTCGGCATCAAGGACTATCCGGCCCGCAAGGCCGCTCAGTTCGCGGAGAACTACACGAGCGACGAGCTCGATCGAGCACTCGTCACACTCGCCCGGCTCGACTACGACCTCAAGGGAGGACTACCGCTCTCGGGCGCGCTCCTGCTCGAGCGCGCGCTCCTCGAGATCACCGGCTCGCGCGCCCGTGACTAGTCGGAGGCGGTCGCTTCAGCGACGAGCTTCGCCGCCTGCGACTTCTTGCGCGCCGCATGGTTCGGGTGGATCGCGCGACGGGCTGCGGCCTTGTCGACCCAGCGGACGTAGCTGCCGTGGTCTTCAGCAATACGCTCCGCATCGCCGTCTTCGACCGCGTCCTCGAGCCGGCGCCGCAACGTCTTCACCGTCGAGCGCCAGCGCAGGTTCTCGAGGCGCTCTCGCTCTGAGCGCGCGACTCGACGCACCTGCTGCTTGATGTTCGGCATGCCGACCAGCGATGGTAGCAGCCTGCCTCGAGCATCCCGGCGGCTGGCCCGCTCGACCGCGATCTTTGCCTCAGCGACGGGAGTGTCACGTGTTTTGGGGCTCGTGCGCGAGATCGTCGTGCGTCGCTATTTCGGCGTCGAGGGCTCGATCAACGCCTTCACGGTCGCGTTCCAGGTGCCCAATCTCGTCCGTGCTCTCGTCGCCGACGTCGCACTCTCTTCAGCGTTCGTTCCCGTCTTCTCGGAGCTCCTCGAGAAGGGTGAACGGGCCCGAGCGTGGCGGGTCGCGTCGACGATCTTCTGGCTGCTCGCGCTCGGACTCGCCGGCCTGACCGCGCTCTTCATCGTCCTTGCCCCGTGGATCATGCGGCCGTTCGGGTACGACGGGGCCGACGAGGACCTCGTGATCGGGCTCTCGCGCGTCATGTTCCCGATGGTGGCGCTGCTCGGCGTCTCGGGCGTCATCGTCGGGATCCTCAACAGCTACGACCACTTCACCGCGCCGGCGATGGCACCGATCCTCTGGAATGGCGCGATCATCGGCGCGCTCGCCGCCGGTGTTCCCTTCTTCGAGTCGGACACCGACAAGCTCTACCTCTACGCAGCCGCGGTACTCGGCGGCACGGTCCTTCAGGTGCTGCTTCCCGTCCCCTGGCTCAGGCGCGAAGATGGCTCGATCAGGGCAGTGCTCGACGTTCACGATCCCGCTGTTCGGCAGATGTTCAAGCTCATGCTGCCGGTCACGCTCAGCCTCGGCCTGATCAACGTCAACCTCCTCGTCGATACGTTCTTCGCCGCCCGTTTCGTCGATCGCAACCTGGCGCCGAGCTCGATCGAGGCTGCGTTTCGCATCTACATGCTTCCGCAGGGGATCTTCTCGGTCGCAGTCGCGGCGGTTCTCTTCCCAACGATGGCGCGGCTCGCGGCGCGCGGCGCCGTCGATGAGCTCCGCAGCACGGTGTCGCTCGGCCTACGCCAGATCGGCTTTCTGCTCATCCCCGCGAGCGCGCTCGCGGCCGCGCTCAGCTTGCCCATCGTCCGCCTGCTCTATGAGCGGGGCGAGTTCGGGGCCAGCGAGACCGACGTGGTCGCAAGCGCTCTGGCGGCGTTGGCGCTCGGCCTGAGCTTCAACGGGATGATGCTCCTGCTCAATCGCGCGTTCTTCAGCCTTCAGGCCCCCTGGGTCCCGACCTGGATCGCGCTCGCGGTGCTAGTACTCAACCTCGGCCTCGACGCCGCGCTCTACCGCGTCGGCATCTGGGGCATCCCGCTCGCGACCTCGATTGTCAACATCCTCGGCGTCGGGCTGCTCCTCTGGTACCTGCGCGCCAGGCTCACGCGCCTCGACGGGCGTGAGCTGGTGATCTCGTACGGGCGAATCGTGATCGCAGCGGCCCTGACCACCGGTGTCGCCTACGAGGTCTGGGAGCGCGTCGATGGCCTGGTCGGACGCTCGCTCGGCGGGCAGGTCCTCTCGGTCGGGCTCGCGGTCGCAGGGGCGTGTCTCGTGTATCTGGTCATCGCGCGGATGCTGGCGATTCGCGAGCTCAACGCGTTGCTATCGTTGATTCGCCGGGAGCGCGCCTGAGCACGCCTGCCAGCCATGGCGTCGGCGCGTCGACATGTCGCGGGTCGACCGGTTGACGTTGGCTCACGATCCCCTTGACGATGTCCGATACACAACGCATCCTCCTGCGCCCAAACCTCACGCGGTCACGATGAGTCTCGACCAGATCCGTAACTTCTCGATCATCGCGCACATCGACCACGGCAAGTCGACGCTCGCCGACCGAATTCTCGAGCTGACGCAGACCGTGAGCATGCGCGAGATGCGAGATCAGCTGCTCGACTCGATGGATCTCGAGCGCGAGCGCGGAATCACGATCAAGGCGCAGGCGGTGCGCGTCGAGTGGAAGGGGCACCAGCTCAACCTGATCGACACGCCCGGTCACGTCGACTTCACCTACGAGGTCTCGCGCGCGCTCGCCGCTTGCGAGGGCGCGCTGCTGATCGTCGACGCGGCGCAGGGCGTCGAAGCGCAGACGCTGGCCAACGCCTATCTCGCGATCGAGAACGACCTCGAGATCGTCCCGATTCTGAACAAGATCGACCTCGCCCAGGCGCGCCCCGACGACATCGCGGCCGAGGTGGCCGATCTCGTCGGCGACGAGCGCGAGCGTGTGCTTCGGATCTCGGCGAAGACTGGCGAGGGCGTCGGCGAGGTGCTCGACGCGGCAATCGAGCGGATCCCGGCGCCGACCGGCGACCCGGATGCGCCGCCGCGCGCGCTGATCTTCGACTCCTCGTACGACCAGTACCGCGGCGTGATCGCCTTCGTACGCGTTGTCGACGGGTCGTTCGGTCGCCGCATGGCCCTGCGCGCGATGGCCACGGCGACCGCATTCGAGCCGGAGGAGCTCGGCTTCTTCTCACCGGAGCGCACGCCGAGCGAGACGCTCAGTGCCGGTGAAGTCGGCTACGTCGTGACCGGGCTGAAGGACGTGCGAACGCTGCGCGTCGGTGACACGCTCACGACCGTCGCGGAGCCAGCGAGCGACGCGCTGCCCGGCTACCAGGACGTCAAGCCGATGGTGTTCGCCGGGCTCTTCCCAACCGACTCCGACGACTACCCCGACCTTCGAGATGCGCTCGAGCGGCTTCAGCTCAACGACGCCTCGCTCTCTTACGAGCCGGAGACGTCGCAGGCGCTCGGCTTCGGTTTCCGCTGCGGCTTCCTCGGATTGCTTCACCTCGAGATCGTGCGCGAGCGGCTCGAGCGCGAGTTCGACCTCGACCTGCTCGTGACGGCGCCGAATGTCGCGTACGAGGTGGTCACCAAGGGCGGCGAGCGGCTCGAGGTGCACAAGCCGACCGAGATGCCGACCGACATCCTCGCCGTCGAGGAGCCCTACATCAAGGCGACGATCATCGTGCCCAAGGACTACGTGGGAACGATGATGGAGCTCGCGCAGGAGCGCCGCGGCACGTTCGGGCACCTCGAATATCTGAGCGAGCAGCGCGTGCTTCTCACGTACGACCTTCCGCTGGCCGAGATCGTCCTCGACTTCTACGACCAGCTGAAGAGTCGTACGCGCGGCTATGCGAGCTTCGACTACGACATGACTGGCTTCCGCGAGGGTGACCTCGTCCGCCTCGACATTCTGCTCGGTGGCGATCCGGTCGACGCGCTGAGCCTGGTCGTTCATCGTGAGAAGGCCCATTCACGCGGCAAGGCCCTCGTCGAGAAGCTGCGCGAGAAGATTCCCCGCCAGATGTTTGACGTACCGGTGCAGGCGGCGATCGGCTCCCGTGTGGTCGCGCGAGAGACCGTCAAGGCCAAGCGCAAGGACGTGCTCTCGAAGTGTTATGGCGGCGATGTCACGCGCAAGCGCAAGCTGCTCGAGAAGCAGAAGGCCGGGAAGAAGCGGATGCGCCAGGTCGGCTCGGTCGAGGTGCCTCAGGAAGCCTTCCTTGCCGTGCTGAACCTCAACGACGACGGAGACTCGTCGTGATCTCGGCGCGACCCGACGGCGCCCGCCATCTCTATGTACACGTGCCGTTCTGTGCTCACCGATGCGGTTATTGCGACTTCGTGACCGCGGTTGGTCGGAGAGGGCAGCACGGGGTCTACATCGAAGCCCTGCTCGAGGAGCTCGAGTTGCGTCGAGGCGTCTTGGCGGACGATCTCGAGACCGTCTACATCGGCGGTGGCACACCGACGTATCTCGAGACAGGGGCGCTCGAGCGCCTGCTCGAGGCGCTTCCGCTCGCAGACGAGCTCACGATCGAAGCCAACCCGGAAACGGTGACGCCCGAGCTCGCGGCCCGGCTCGTTCGCGGTGGGGTGACGCGTGTGTCCCTCGGCGCACAGAGCTTCCAGGCCGAGCACCTCGCATTGCTCGAGCGACGAGCGACGCCAGACGACGTGCGGGCGTCGGTCGGCGCGTTGCGCGACGCCGGCGTCAGCAACGTCTCGCTCGATCTGATCTACGGGATTCCGGGACAGACCAGCTCCCAGCTCGCACACGACCTCGATCGCCTCTGTGAGCTCGCGCCCGAACACGTCTCGGCCTACGAGCTCGAGGCCAAGCCGGGCACGCCGTTCACACATGCCCATGGCGCCGAGCTCGAGCGTCAGGCCGAGGAGCTCGAGGAGCACATGGAGCTCGTCACCGAGACGCTTCAGCAGCGCGGATACTCCTGGTACGAGACGGCGAGCTTTTGTCGGGCGGACGGCGACGGCACTCGCAACCTGCGCTCCCGGCACAACCTCGGGTACTGGCTTGGCCGCGACTACCTCGGGGTCGGAGTTGGCGCAGTCTCGACGGTTGGGAGCGAGCGCTGGCAGAACCGCGCGAGTCTGGGCGGCTACCTGCGCACGCTCCGGGCATCAGAGCTGCCGCCACGTGACGTCGAAGCACTCTCGAGCGAGCTGCGCTGCTGGGAGCTGGCCATGCTTGGACTTCGCCTCGAGGAGGGCGTCGACCGGGCGCTCGTCGAGCAGGTGCTCGACATCGACGGGCTCGAGCGGATGAGCGCGGGCGGCCTCGTCTTGAGCCAGGCTGGAAGGGTGCGTCTGACTCGCCGCGGCCGGATGCTCGGCGGTGCCGTGACCGTCGAGTTGCTCGTCGACCCGGGCGAGCTCGCGGCGACGTACGAGGCACCCCTCGCGGCCGTCGGCGTGGCCTAGAAGCCCCCGGGTGCCCCGGGCTACCGCGGTACCCTTAGTACGTGGCGCTCGAGCTCTCACGTCGTCAAGAAACCCTTCTCGGCCTCGTTGTCGAGGAGTACATCTCGACGAACACACCCGTCGGCTCAAAATTCCTCGCAAGCCGGCCGAGCCTCTCTGTCTCGGCATCGACGATTCGCAACGAGCTGGCGGAGCTAGAGAGCCTCGGGCTACTGACGCACCCCCACACGTCGGCCGGCCGCCTGCCGACCGAGAGTGGGTACCGCCACTACGCCGACAAGCTGATCGCGGACGACGACGTGCCCGCCGCGGAGCTGGTGCTCGACTTCTCCGAGCTCCGCCAGGAGGTCGATGTCGCCCTGCGCACGACGACCGAGGCCGTCGCCGAGATCACCCAACTCCTGGCCGTCACGAGCGCACCTCCGCTCGAGACGACGGTGGTGCAGCGCGTCGAGCTCTTCCGCCTCGAGCCCGAGTCGATCGTGCTGATCGTGATCACCGGCGAGGGCAACGTCTACAAGCAGATCCTGCAGCTCGCGATCTCCGCGGACCCCGGGCTGATCGACTGGGCGGTCGAGTACCTCAACCACTGTCTGGGCGGAGCGCGACTGGGCGCGCGGCTCATACGCTCGACCTTCGACGCGCCCGACCTCGGCGAGAACGAGAAGCGCATCCTGCGCGAGCTCAAGCCGAGCTTCGACGAGCTCGTGCGCAGCGAGCGCTCGGTGTTCTTCGGGGGCGCGGCCGACGCGATCCCGTCGCTGCTCGGCGACAACGCCTACGCCGCGCGGCGGCTGCTCGAGCTGCTCGATCAGCGCGCCGCGATGCTCAGCCTGCTGCGCGAGACGCTCGACTCGAAACGCCCGTTCGTACGGATGGGCCCCGAGCTCGAGGACCACGAGCTGGCCGGGGTCAGCATCGTCGGCGCCGCCTATGGCCTCGCGCACCGCAATCTCGGCGTCGTCAGCGTGGTCGGGCCGAGCCGGATGGACTACGGCGCGGCGATCGGCGCCGTGCTCGGCGCATCGCGGACCCTGTCTGGGTACGTCGAAGACATCTATGACGGTTGACGGCGGCTCCCCTTCGGGGAGCTTGGGACTTTGCTTTGCAAAGTCCATGGTCTCGGGAACTTCGAGGACCCGGTCGATGCGGCTGTTGTGGCGCATGGGTCCGAGCTCGGCTGATCGTTGATGCAGACGAAACGCGACTACTACGAGGTGCTTGGCGTTGACAGGGGGGCTGACGAGGCCACGTTGAAGAGCAGCTTTCGCTCGCTTGCGCGTGAGCTCCATCCTGACGTGTCGGAAGACCCCGAGGCGGAGGACAAGTTCCGCGAGGTCGCCGAAGCCTATGAGGTGCTCTCTGACGCAGAGACGCGCGCGCGGTACGACCGGTTCGGGCACGAAGGGCTCTCACGAAGCGGCTATCGATCCGGTGCCGGCAGCGCTGATGATCTGCACTCGTTCGTCACCAGCTTCTTCGGAGGCGATCTCGTCGGCGACCTGTTTGGCGGTGCCACACAGCGTCGCGGTGCCGACGTCCTCGTCGAGGTCGAGCTCACACTCGCAGAGGTCGCAACAGGGGTATCCCGGGACGTGGCGTACACGGTCGCCGACGCGTGTGCGACATGCGACGGCACAGGAGCCGAGCCGGGCTCGGAGCCGGCTGTCTGCCCGATCTGTGGCGGACTCGGGCAGGTCCAAACCGTCGGACAGAGCCTGCTTGGCCGGGTGGTCCGTCAGCAGGTCTGCGCTGAGTGCAGCGGTGGCGGAAAGATCGTCACCGACAAGTGCAGGACCTGTCGCGGGCACGGGCGCGTCGAGGGCCAGCGCGACCTCGAGGTCGACGTGCCGGCGGGTATCCACGACGGACAGCGCATCCGGCTCTCGAGTCGAGGGCACGTCGGCGATGGCGGACAGCGGCCGGGCGACCTGTTCGTGCACGTACACGTGGCCGACGATCCCAACTTCGTCCGCCAGGGAGATGACCTCGTGACCCGACTCGACGTCTCCATGGTGGAGGCGGCGCTCGGCGGCGCAGTCATGGTTCCCACCCTCAACGGCGATCACGAGCTCGAGCTCGAGCCGGGCACGCAGCCAGGCACGGTCAAGGTTCTGGGTGGACTTGGGATGCCCGTTCTACGCGGACACGGGCAGGGTGACCAGCATGTGATCGTCAACGTGCGCGTCCCGCGACGCCTCGATGACGAGAGCCGACACCTCCTCGAGCAGCTCGATGCGCGGATCGACGACTCGAGCTACGACGAGGACGAAGGCTTCTTCGACCGGCTCAAGGCCGTCTTCCGCTGAGCAGCGGCCTCGTCCGGATCGCGATCCGCTCACCCCGCGCCGGGAGCGAGCGCGCTCGCTCCAACATGCTCGAGCTCTTCCCGGCTGGCTTCGAGGAGCGGGACGACGGCGACCAGGTCGAGCTCACGGGCTACGTGGAGTCAGCGGGGCTCGATGCGGCCCGAGCTGCTCTGTCGGCCTGGGAGCCCACGCACTCGGCCGTGGCCGAAGGCTGGGAGAGTGCCTGGCAACGGTTTCATCGCCCCGTCGTCATCGGCGATCTCTGGTTGGGCCCGCCCTGGGAGACCTCGCCTCCGGGACTGCGGGCGGTAACCATCCGCCCGGGCATGGCCTTCGGGACAGGCGCGCATCCGACGTCGCAGCTGTGCATCGAGCTCCTCCTTGCCGAGCCCCGGGGAGCGCTCGTCGATCTCGGCTGCGGTTCCGGCGTGCTTTCCATCGTTGCCGCCGCCGAAGGGTTCTCGCCCGTCGTCGCGATCGACAGCGACCCGGTCGCGCTTACCGAGACGTGCGAGAACGCGCGACGAAACGACGTCGCGCTCGAGCTCGTCGACGCCGATATCGAGCATCACGACGCGGCCGAGTTGCGTTCGCTCGTGCAGGGCACCACGACCTGCGATCCCGTGAGCCCGGTGCCCGGGTGCGGGCCACGGGGCCTCGCAGTGGCGAATCTTCCAGAGCCTGTTCTCGTCGCTGGGCTCCGTGCCCTGAGCCCGCGGCGAGCCATCGTCTCCGGCTTCCCCGCGGGACAGGTGCCTCATGTTCCGGGCTATCAGCTGAAGACGAGCGTGGAGCGAGGAGTGTGGGGGGCCGCGATTCTCGACCAAGCATCTAGTCGCGCTGCGGCCGGCAACTACCCTTAGAGCATGGCCACGTTCTCTGTCGACTTCCTTGGCTGCAAGGTCTCATGTACCGACGCTGAAGCGGTGCGCGAGCGGCTGCGCGCAGGCGGCCTGCTCGAGGATCCAGACAGCGAACACATCGCAGTTGTAAACACCTGCTGCGTCACCCACGAGGCCGTCCGCAAGTCGCGCAAGGCCGCCCGCCGAGCGGCGAGCCGCGCCGAGCACGTGTATCTGACGGGGTGCGGCGCGAACCTCGACGGAGCCTTCGCCGACCTGCCCGAGAACGTCACCGTCATCGCCGAGCGATCCGAGCACACACCCGCGGCGGTTGCGGCCGATGCCGGCGTACTCGGCTGCACGATCGAGAGCCATGGCCGCGAGCGCGTCCGAGCGTTTCTCAAGATTCAGGACGGGTGCAGCTTCAGCTGCTCGTTCTGCGTCGTACCGCAGGTGCGCGGACCGTCACGAAGTCGCAGGCGCGACGCGGTCGTCGCCGAGGCTCGCCGGCGCGCGGAGCAGGGCTACCGGGAGCTGGTGCTGTCGGGAATCAATCTTGGCTGCTACCGCGATCGCGAGGCGGGCTGCGATCTGGCGGGCCTGCTCATCGAGCTCGCCCGCGTCGAGGGAATCGACCGCATCCGGCTCTCGTCGATCGAGGTCAACCATCTGACGGAAGAGCTTGTCGAGGCGATGCATGCCAGTCCGACCGTCGCGCCCCACCTGCACGTGCCGCTCCAATCGGGCGATGACGCCGTCCTCACCGCCATGAAGCGGCGCTATGGCGTCGCGACGTACATCGAGCGTGTCGGTCGCGCACGCGGCATGAACATCACGACCGACGTTATCGTCGGCTTCCCGACCGAGGACGATGTCGCTTTCGAGCGAACCCTCGAGACGGTGAGTGCCATCGGCGCGACGAAAGTCCACGTGTTTCCCTATTCGCCGCGCCCCGGCACCGGCACGGCAGACGCCGACCCGGTGGCGCCCGCCGTCAAACGTGAGCGCAGCCGACGCCTTCGCGAGCTCAGCCAGCGGTTGGCAGAGCGGCGCTGGCATGAGAAGCTCGGCACCCATGACACCGTTCTCGTCGACCGTCCGGGCCGTGGCTACGGCGCCGACTACACACCGTTCCTCCTCGACGCCCCCGTCGGCTCGCTCGTGAATGCTCGGGCCGAAAGCGTGAGCGCCGCGGGCATCGTCGCATCCTGGAGCGCATGAGCGACTGCCTGTTCTGCAAGATCGTTGCCGGCGACGTCCCCGCGAGTGTCGTTACGCGCGGCGACGGGATGCTGGCATTCGAAGACATCGCGCCCAAGGCCGACACGCACGTTCTCGTCGTGCCCGAGCGCCACCTCGAATCGCTCCGTGATGTCGCCGAGCTCGGAGCGGACGACGCGAAGACGATGCTCGACTTCGTCGCCCAGACGGCGCGCGAGCTCGGCCTCGAGGACTACCGCGTGATCGTCAATGTCGGCCCGGGTGGGGGCCAGACCGTCTTCCACCTCCACTGGCACATACTGGCCGGCAACCTGCCGGCGTTCGGATGAGCAAGATCGCAGAGGTCGAGGAGTTGCTTGCGCAGGCCATGCGCGAGCGCGACGAGCGGCGTGTCGGCACGCTCAGGCTTGTCCTCTCGTCGCTGCGGCGCAGCGAGAAGGACCTCGCGAGGCTTCTCACCGAGACCGAGGAGCTGCAGATCCTCCAGCGCGAGCGCAAACAGCGAACAGAAGCAGCCGAGGCGTTCGCTGAGGCGGGTCGCGACGAGCGGGCGCAGGCAGAGACCGAGGAGCTTGCGATCGTCGAGAGTCTCATGCCGTCGCGGCTCGGCGACGAGGAGCTCGCGGAGATCGTCGATGGCAAGATCGCCGAGGCTGGTGCAAGCTCGCTCGAGGATCTCGGCCGCGTCATGAGCGCGGTCATGCCAGAAGTCGCCGGCCGTGCCGACGGGTCGGCGGTCAGCCAGCTCGTCCGAAAGCGACTGGCGTAAGCGAGGGTGGCTTGACGAAGCACGCACTTGGGGCCGATGGTCAACGGCCACTGCCTGACGAGGCTCGCCGCGATGCGGCGCAGGCCGAGGAGGTCATCTCTCTGAGCCGTGAGCTAGCGGCAAAGCTCGCCTCGATCGATGGAGCCTTGCTGACCGCAGTGCGCGATCGCCTCGGAAGCTCGTTGCACCTACGCGGCACGCAGTTGACGCTCGGCGGCACCGAGCACGAGATCGCATCGACCCGGCGTGTCGTCGAGGAGCTCGGGAGTCTCGTCGCTGCAGGTCACGAGATCGGCCCCGGCAGCGTCGATGCCGTCGTCGGAGCGATCGATGCAAGCACCGATGCGCTGGAGTTCTTCGACGACGTGATCTGGCGCCACCGCGGGCGCACGATCACACCAAAAACCGTCAACCAGAAGCGCTACGTCGACGCGATCAGGACGGCGACGGCGACGTTCGCGATCGGGCCGGCCGGGACGGGCAAGACGTACCTCGCAATGGCACTCGCGGTCTCGGCCCTGCAGGCGCGCGAGGTCAGCCGGATCATCCTCACCCGGCCCGCGGTCGAGGCCGGTGAGAACCTCGGCTTCCTGCCGGGCGACATAATGGCCAAGGTCGACCCGTATCTGCGGCCGCTGTTCGACGCCCTCTACGACATGATGGACGGCGATCGCGTCCACCTTGCGCTCGAGCGCGGTCAGATCGAGGTCGCTCCGCTCGCCTTCATGCGCGGCCGTACGCTCAACGACTCGTTCGTCATCCTCGACGAGGCCCAGAACACGAGTCCCGAGCAGATGCACATGTTCCTGACGCGGCTCGGTTTCGGCTCGCGGATGGTGATCACGGGCGACGTCACGCAGATCGATCTGCCGCGCGGGCAGGCCTCCGGGCTCGTCCGGGTGCGCAGGATCCTCGAGGAGATCGAGGACATCCAATTCGTCGAGCTGAGCGATGGCGACATCGTGCGACATCGGCTCGTGCAGCGGATCGTCGAGGCCTACGGGCGCTACGCTTCACGCGAGGGTGCGCCTCGCGCCGACGAGCCGTGATTCACGTCCTGACGTGATTCAGGTCGAGACCGAGAACCGCAGCGGAATCCTCGTTTCCACCGGTGTCGCGCGCACACACGCGCTCCACGTGCTGGGCGCAGAGGGCGTGGACGAGGGCGAGCTCGGACTGTGGTTCGTGGGGCCGGACGAGATGCGGGCACTCAAGCGCGAGCATCTTGGGATCGATGAGGTAACAGATGTCCTCTCGTTCCCACTCGACGGCGGCGAGGACGTGCACGCCGGGGTTCCCCGTGCACTCGGCGACGTCTTCCTCTGCCCACAGGTCGTCGGCGAGGCTTGGCGGAGCCCGCTCACCCATGGCCTGCTGCACCTGCTCGGCTACGAGCACGGCGAGGCGATGGATACGCGCGAGAGTGAGCTTTTGAGATGAGCACGACGCGGGAGAGGCCGGAGCGGGAGGGGACCCACGCCGAGCGCGACGAGACGCGCCCTGAGGGCGAGGCTGGGCCGGCACCGGCGGGTGACGATGGCGAGCGGCTGCCGACGGCACCGATTCGCACGATCAAGCGGCGCCAGCATTCGGTCATCCAGAGTTTCAACTACGCCTTCGAGGGTGTCGTCGGCGTGCTTCGTCGCGAGCGCAACATGCGCGTCCACTTCGGCATCGCGGCGGTGGTGCTCGGGATTGCGATTGGAGTTGGTGTCACGCGGCTCGAGCTGATCGCGCTGATCCTCGCGATTGCAATGGTTCTCATCACGGAGATGATCAACACCGCCGTCGAGGCGGCTATCGATCTCAGTACCAACCAGTACAACCCCCTGGCGAAGCTGGCAAAGGACATCGCCGCCGGCGCCGTCCTCATCTCGTCGATCACCGCGATCGCGGTCGGCTACCTCGTGCTCGTCGACCGGCTGTCAGAGCCCAGCGGGCGTCTGATCGGTCATGTTCGCGACGCTCCGGTGAACGCGACGATCGGCGCCCTCGTGATCACGGTCATCGCGGTGGTCGCCGCGAAGGCGATCTCGGGGCGCGGGACGCCGCTGAGCGGCGGGTTCCCCTCGGGTCACGCCGCGCTCGGCTTCGCTGGCTGGGTAGCGATCACCTTCGTCGTCGAGGGCTTCGAGCATCGCCTGCTCGTCTCGGTGCTCGCGCTTGCCATGGCGCTGCTCGTGGCGCAGACACGCGTCGAGTCTGGCATCCACTCGACCTTCGAAGTCGTGGTCGGCGCGGCAGTCGGTACGCTCGTCACCCTGATCGTGTTCCAGGCGCTCGCATGACGCAGACCGATGAGTTGACCGCGGCCGACGAGGAGCTTCTCTCGAGCGCTCGGATCGTCGCAGAAAGCGCTTACGCCCCGTACTCGCGCTTTCACGTTGGCGCCGCCCTACGTACGAACGATGGCCGTGTCGTGACCGGCGTGAACGTCGAGAACGCCGCCTACCCGCTCGGCGTCTGCGCCGAGCGCACGGCGCTGGCCTGCGCGGCGACGCAGGGGGTGCGGCCCGGCGACGTGGCCGCGCTTGCGGTGACGGCGTCGCCCTGCGGCGGCTGTCGGCAGTGGTTGCTCGAGTTCGGGGTCGAACGCGCGATCTTCGATCACGAGGGTGGCGTCGAGGTTCTCTCGGCTGCCGAGCTTCTGCCGCGATCGTTCGCGCTCGATACGTGAAGAGCGGGCTGGTAGCGCTCGCTGGCCGGCCGAACGTCGGCAAGTCGACAATCGTGAACGCTCTGTGTGCCGCGAAGGTCGCGATCGTCTCCGACAAGCCACAGACGACCCGGCGCCGCATGGCCGGCGTCCGCTCGACGGCCGAGCACCAGCTGGTGCTGATCGACCTTCCCGGCTTCCAGCGCCCGCGTGACGCGATGACCGAGCGGATGCAGCACACGGTCGACAGCTCACTCGAGGGGGTCGACGCCATTCTCTTCGTCGTCGCGGCTGACGAGAAGGTTGGCTCCGGAGACGAATTCATCGCACGCCGTGTATTCGCTGCCGGAGCGCCCGTGGTAATCGCCGTCAACAAGGTGGATCGAGCCAAGCCGCACGCGATCGCCGCCCAGATAGAGCGTGTTGCCGCGCTCGGCCCATTTCACGCGCTCCACCCGGTCAGCGGGAAGACCGGAGACGGCGTAGACGCACTCTGCAACGAGCTGCTCGAGCTTCTGCCCACCGGGCCGCCGCTCTACCCGAGCGACGTGGTCACCGATCAGACGATCGAAGAGCGCGTCGCGGAGCTCGTTCGTGAGCAGGCGCTTCATCTGACGCGTGAGGAGCTTCCGCACGCGGTCGGAGTCGAGCTCGTCGAGCTCGGCGACGGGCGGGTCGAAGCGGCGATCCTCGTCGAGACCGAGTCGCAGAAGCGCATCGTGGTCGGCTCGGGGGGGTCGATGATCAAGGAGATCGGGACGCGCGCGCGAGGCGAGATCGAGGCCCTGCTCGGGCGTAGCGTCTTCCTCGAGCTTCGGGTCAAGGTCAGTGCGGGATGGCGGCAGCGCCCCCGCGAGCTCGGACGGCTCGGTATATGAGCAGGGAGGCAGAGTTGAGCAACGCAGTGAGCGCGGATGAGTTCGAGGCAACCCTCGACCAGTACGTCTACGAACGCTCCGAGGAAGCCAGAGCGGTTCGTGTCGGCGAGAAAGAGACGAGCGAGCAGGCTGCAATCGTGGCCCGCTACGGCGACCTCTTCACGCGCGTGACCCTCGATGCGCTGGCGACCGAGGCCGACAGCGCAGAGGGCGAGGAGCGCGAGCGGTTGGCGCGGCTCGAGGAGGCATGCCGCGGAGGCCTGCTCGCGAAGGAGCTTGCCGAGGCGAGCGACGCGCTCGAAAACGCGATCATCGCGACCGAGCTTGAGTTCGGCGACGAGCGGATGCCGCTTCGGACCGGGCAGGCACAGCTGGCGGTGCGCGACGGCTACAAGGAGCGAGCGCAGCTCGGTGAGATCGTTGCCGAGGGCTCTGCGCGTCACAACGACGCCCGCCTCGAGCTGCTCGAGCGCGCGGAGGCGCTCGAGGGCGAGCTGAGTGGCGAGCCAGACGCGATCATGCGCAGCGAGAGCCTCAAACAGATCGACCTGCGCGAGCTGTGCGAAGAGGTCGCTGAGGCCTCGAAGGCGGCGACCGACGCCTATCAGGCGCGTTGCGAGCGTCACTTCGACCTTCTTCTGGGCGAGGAACGCGAAGACGAGCCGAGCTCGGCCCATGTCCCCTACATCCGACGTCTGTCGCCGCTGGCCGGCACCTACTCGAAAGAGCGGTCGGTCGACGTCTGTCTCGCGACGCTCTCATCGCTGGGTTTCGACCTTGCCGCCGAGTCTCGGATCAGGCTCGACCTCGAGGATCGACCGCAGAAAAATCCGCGTGCCTGCGTGATCGCTTCGCGTCCGCCCGACGTTGTCCACCTGATCACGCGTGCGCAGGGTGGGCTCGCGGACTACGAGGCGTTTCTGCACGAGGCCGGGCACGCGCTCCACTACGCCGGTTGTGATCCGACCCTGCCCTACGCCTTCCGCCGGCTCGCCCGCGACCATGCACTGACCGAGATCTACGCCTTCCTCGTCGAGTCGGTCACCCGGGAGCCCGACTGGCACGCTTACCACTTCGGCCTTGACGAGACGCTGGCGCATCGCCACACGGACATGGCCTTCGTGATCGAGACTCTGCTCTTTCGCCGCTACGCCGCCAAGCTCGAGTCGGAGCTTGTCTTCTGGGGCGACCTGAGTGCTGCGCCGGGGCACGGTCCGACGTATTCGGAGCTCGTGTCGGCTGCGAGCGGCTTTCGCTACCCGGCAAGCGGCTACCTCGCCGACATGGACGATGGCTTCTACTCGGCCGACTACCTGAGAGCGTGGATACGCGCGGCCCAGGTGCGCGCGGCGCTGCGCGACCAGGTTGGTGCGGGGTGGTGGCGCGACTCAGCGAGCGGTGAGTTCCTCCGCGAGCTGTTCAGCGAGGGAACCCGTCCGAGCAACGAGGAGATCGGTGCTCGACTCGGATTCGATCCGCTCGATACGGCCCCGCTCGTGGCCGAGCTGACGGAGGCGGCCTGATGCCTACCTGTGGGCCCGTGGTGGCGTGGCTAACCCGTCCTCGCGGCTCCCGGGGCGCGGCGCGCGCGGGCTACACTTGCCCGGCCGTTTCATGAGCACTGCCGCAACAGACGATCACTGGCCGGAACGGCGCTTTTCACAGGCCATTGCCGAGGGTGATGGCATCTCCATCATTCCCACGATTGCCGGCGATGTGGGGCCTCTGGCAATCGCGGCGGAGGCTGCCGGCGCCGAGGCCGTCCTCGTTGAGTCGATCGGGGATGTAAGGGAGGCGCGAGACACGACATCACTACCGGTCGTGGCCCGCCTGAGCGAAGCGACGCGTGACAGGCTCGAGGAAGCGCGCGCCAACGGAGCGGACGCTGTTGCCATCGACGCCTGGGCGCTGGTGGCCGACAACGCTGCCGCGTATGCACACGCGGTCTCCCTCGGGCTCGACTGCGCCATCCGCGTGGCCGACGAGGAGGAGCTTCACGTCGTGCTCGACGCACTCGAGCCCGAGATCCTCGTGCCCGCCCTCGAAGACGGGCATGCGGCAGACGATGGGGGAGGGCTCGCGCTCCTCACCGAGGTTCCCGCAGGAAAGCTCGTCCTCGTCGAGGTGAGCCCTGAGAGCCGCGAAGAGGTCGTCGCACTCGAGCGAGCCGGAATCGACGGCCTCGTCGTCGAGGTCGAGCCGCCGCAACCCCCCGCTGCGCTCGCGTCAATGCTCCGCGACCTGATCGGCGCCGAGCACCCGCTCGACTGAGCTTCGACGGCGAAACTCCCAAGCATTGCGGCTTCGCCGCAATGCCGGAGGCGGGACTCGAACCCGCACGAGGACGAACCTCACTGGATTTTGAGTCCAGCGCGTCTACCAGTTCCGCCACTCCGGCGCACAGCCATGATATGGGCCGCGTCGCGCGCGGCCGCTGCGTCTACGAGTCGCGAAGCCGGCGCAAGACGAACGGCAGGATGCCGCCGTGGCGCACGTACTCGATCTCGCGCGGCGTGTCGATCCGAACGCGCGCGGTGAACTCGATATCGGCGCCGTCGTCGTCGGGGCGCGCCGTGACCGTCGCCTGTTTTGCCTCGCCATTCTCCAGGCCTGTGATCGAGTAGATCTCGCGGCCGGTGAGGCCGAGCGATTCGGGCGTATCGTCCCCGGTCAGCTCGAGCGGGAGCACGCCGAGACCGACGAGGTTCGAGCGATGTATGCGCTCGAACGACGTCGCGATCACGGCGCGGACGCCAAGTAGCGCCGTCCCCTTTGCCGCCCAGTCCCGCGACGACCCAGAGCCGTACTCCGCGCCCGCGACGACGACCAGCGGCGTTCGCTCCTCGATGTAGCGCAGCGCCGCGTCGTAGATCGACGTCTGCTCGCCCGATGGGATGTGGACCGTGACCGTGCCCTCGGAACCGGGTACCAACTCGTTGCGCAGGCGGACGTTGGCAAAGGTGCCGCGCATCATCACCTCGTGGTTGCCGCGCCGCGAGCCGTACGAGTTGAAGTCGCCCCGTTCGATGCCATTTGCGATCAGGTACTCGCCAGCCGGGCTCTCCGGCTTGATCGCACCCGCCGGCGAGATGTGGTCGGTCGTGACGCTGATGCCGAGCTTGACGAGGCAGCGAGCACCGACGATGTCCTCGACGGAGCCGGGCTCGGCCGACATGCCGTCGAAGAATGGCGGCCGGCGGACGTACGTGGAGTCGTCCTGCCATTCGTAGAGCTCTCCGGTCGGGATCGAGAGCGCGTTCCATTGCTCATCGCCGGCGAACACATCTGCGTAGTTGGTCGAGAACATCTCCGAGCGCAGGCAGCTTGAGACCGTCTTCTGCACCTCGGACGGTGAGGGCCAAAGGTCGGCAAGAAAGACGTCGTTGCCCTCGTCGTCCTGCCCGAGGGGCTCGGTCGTGAGGTCGACGTCCATGCGACCGGTGAGCGCATAGGCCACGACGAGCGGGGGAGAGGCGAGGTAGTTCGCCTTGATGTCGGCGTGGATCCTCGCCTCGAAGTTGCGGTTCCCCGAGAGCACGGCACAGGCGACCAGCTCGCCCTCGGCGATCGACTCGGCGATCGGAGCCGGCAGGGGCCCTGTGTTTCCGATACAGGTCGTGCAGCCGTAGCCCACCAGGTTGAAGCCGAGGGCATCGAGATCGTCCTGAAGCCCGGCCGCCTCCAGGTAGGAGGTCACGACCTTGGAGCCCGGGGCCAGGCTCGTCTTGACCCATGGCATCGTCTGCATCCCGCGACGGACGGCGTTGCGGGCGAGCAGGCCCGCACCGACCATCACGGCTGGGTTCGACGTGTTCGTGCAGCTCGTGATCGCGGCGACGACGACCGATCCGTGGTCGAGGTCGAAGGTCTCGCCGTCGAGCGTCGTGGCAACGGCGGTCGCCGAGCTCGTCGCCACAGCACCAGCGTCGCTCGGGGGCTCGGCGCTGGCGACGCCGAAGCTCGGTAGCGTCTCGAAGAAGGACGGCTTCGCCGCGGACAGCGCGATCCGATCCTGCGGCCTTCGGGGCCCGGCCAGACTCGGTTCGACACTCGAGAGGTCGAGTTCGACGACCTGCGAATATGTTGGGCTCTCGGCCGGGTCGTGGAACATGCCCTGCTCTTTGCAGTAGGCCTCGACCAGCCCGATCTGCTGCTGATCACGTCCCGTCAGCTCGAGGTAATCGAGGGTGCCCTCGTCGACGGGGAAGAATCCGCAGGTCGCTCCGTACTCTGGCGACATGTTCGCGATCGTTGCGCGGTCCGCGAGCGGCAGGCTGGAGAGGCCCGAGCCGAAGTACTCGACAAACTTGCCCACGACACCGGTTTCTCGCAGTACCTGCGTGACCGTGAGGACGAGGTCGGTTGCCGTTGCGCCTTCTGGCAGAGCGCCGTGGAGCTTGAAGCCAACGACGTTCGGAACGAGCATCGAGAGGGCCTGCCCGAGCATCGCGGCCTCGGCTTCGATCCCGCCGACGCCCCAGCCGAGTACGCCGATGCCGTTGATCATTGTCGTGTGGGAATCCGTCCCGACGAGCGTGTCGGGGAACGCCTGCATCGTCCCGTCGACCTCGCGCGCCTCGATGACGCGGGCCAGGTACTCGAGGTTGATCTGATGGACGATTCCGGTTCCGGGTGGAACGACCTGGAGGTTGTCGAATGCCGTCTGGCCCCAGCGCAGAAACGCGTAGCGCTCGCGATTGCGCTCGAACTCGAGTTCGGTATTGCGCGCAAAGGCAAACCGTGATGCGAACTCGTCGACCCGCACCGAGTGGTCGATCACGAGCTCGGCCGGAAGGAGCGGGTTGATCTTCGACGGGTCTCCGCCGAGCTCGCCCATCGCGTCGCGCATCGCGGCCAGGTCGACGATGGCGGGAACGCCCGTGAAGTCCTGGAGCAGGACGCGGGCTGGGGTGAAGGAGACCTCGGCGCTCGGCGGGTCGGTGGCTACCCAGGTCGCGATCGCCTCGGCGTCGGCCCGAGTTATGTCGGCACCGTCTTCGGTGCGGAGGACATTCTCGAGCAGGATCTTGAGCGAGTACGGGAGGCGAGCGATGTCGAACTGCGCCTGGAGCGCGTCGATTCGGTAGATCTCGTACGACGTGTCGCCGACCGTGAGCGTCGAGCGAGCTCCGAAGCTATCCGACATCGCGCCCCTTCCCTTCAGAATCGCGGCCCTGCTGGCCAATTGCGGCCTTGACCAGCCTTCCGAGACAGGCTAGATGATCGGCGATCGGGCGCAGCGTTCGTGCCGATTCCCGCAACCATCTAGGGTCTTTCGACGTGGCGCTTGACCCACAGATAGCGCGTCATCTCGAGGAGACGGCGGCTGGCGGCGCCTTCCCGGTCTCGGAGCTCACACCTGAGCTCGCGCGCGAGCGGATGCACCCGGCCTACGCCAGCCAGTTCGGGCCGGCCGATCCCGTTGGGTCGGTCGTCGACTTCACGCTTCCGGGCCCCGGCGGGGCGCTGCCGATCCGCGTGTACACGCCGGAGGGCAGCGGCGCGGGGCTTCCACTGTTCGTCTACTGCCACGGTGGCGGCTGGGTGATCGGGAACCTCGACACCCACGATGGGCTCTGTCGCACTCTGGCTGCACGCTCGGGTGCGCTCGTCGCGGCCGTCGACTATCGCCTCGCGCCAGAGCATCGTTTTCCCGCTGCGCTCGAAGATGCCTGGGCGGCGACCGTATGGCTTGCCGAGCGCGGTGAGTCGCTTGGCGCCGTGCCGGAGCAACTCGCGGTCGGTGGCGACTCGGCGGGCGCGAATCTCGCGGCCGGCGTCGCCCTACGTGCCCGCGACCACGGCCTCGAGCTCACGATGCAGCTGCTCGCCTTCCCGGTGCTCGACTGCGATCTCGCGCGGAGCTCCTACGTCGAGCACGACGCGGTTGGTCCCTCGATCGCGGCCATGGAGTGGTTCTGGGATCACTACGTCGGGTGCGATGGCGATCGGACCGACCCGCGAGCCTCTCCGCTCCGCGCACCAGACCTGAGCGGCCTCGCGCCTGCGTTCGTGCTTACCGCCGAGTACGACACGTTGCGGGACGAGGGTGACGCCTACGCAGCGAGGCTGCGCGAGGCCGACGTGCCGGTCGACCATCGCTGCTACCCGGGGCAGATCCATTGCTTCTACCGGCTGGGAGCCGTGACCGATCAGGCTACGACCTGTCTGGACGACTGCGCCGGCGCGTTGCGTTCAGCGTTCTCGCGAGACTGAGCTACTGGTACTCGAACGTGTTCGGGTGGGCGATGTAGCCGCGTACGGCCACGACCTTCCCGTCTCGTACCTCGAACACGTCCACGGTGCGCGCATGTAGCTCCTTGCCGTCCTTCTCCGAGTAGCCGCGCCACTCGAACGCGGCGCCCGGCGGATCTTCGCTGACGAAGAGCCACTCGACCCTGTAGCTAGATGGTGGCCGGCCGAGTCGCGATCTACGACGCGCGCCAGCCGCCGCCGTGGTCGCCGTCGATTCGCACCGCCCGATCCTCGACGACGAGCGCGGTCAGATGCGCGTGCACCGACCTTGTCAGCTCGTGAAAATCCGTGCGGAAAGGACCCAATACTGCGCTAGCTGCACTCGTCAGGTCGG
Organism: Gaiellaceae bacterium; assembly: GCA_965223695.1. GTDB lineage: Bacteria > Actinomycetota > Thermoleophilia > Gaiellales > Gaiellaceae > JAUVPB01. The sequence continues at coordinate 29,527 of CBDCXJ010000021.1, forward strand.
CCAGTGTCCGGGGTTCGCTCGTGAGGATGCTCACGAGAAGGTCGTCGAGCTCGCTGACGAAGGCCCGGCTCCGGGCCAGGAACTCGGCGACCGAGTTGCCCCGCATCGGCTCGAAGTGACTCGCCCCGAGGAGCGCGGGTGCGAGCGACTCGACGTGCCCGATGGTCGCCAGGTAGTTCGCGACGCTGCCGTACTGCGGTGGGTTGATGCGATCGGCCATCGCCGGGTCTCGCCCGTCGCCGAAGACTGCGTCCATCGCTATCAACACGCTCTCGGCCTCGATCCAGGCGCCAATCAGGCCGCCCGAGTGGCCTGGCAGCGCGATGATCTCGACCGACGTGTCGCCGAGGCTCAGCGAGTCGCCGTGTGCGACCGCACGCGTGACGAGAATCGGCTCGCCGAAGGCCTGCTCGAGCCAACCTTCCGTCTCGTTCGCGACCTCGAGCCCGAAAGGCTCGACCCAGCGATACCGCTCGTTGCGGAGCGCCTCCCACGACTCGATCAGGCGGCGCTCTGCTGCCGGCGCCACAACAACTATGTCCGGGACGGCGTCGATGAGCTCGGCCGTCCCGCCGCAGTGGTCTACATCGCAATGTGAGAGCAGCACGGTTGTGAGGTCGGAGGGCTCGAGGCCGATCTCGGCCAGCGCCGGCTCGATGACCTCGGCGGGTGTCCCGCAGATGCCGGTGTCGACGAGGAGCCCACCGTCGGAGCCGCTGATCACCCACTGCGCAATCCGGATGCTCCCCTCGAGCAGCGAGGGGATCTCGTAGACGCCGGGTGCGTGCTCGATGATCCGTCGCTTCACCAGGCGCTGCCTCGCTAGCTAAGGAACGCGGTGATTCCCGAGGTCCGCTCCGCGCCGCTCTCGAAGATCACGGCGCGCGTGTCCGCGTGGCGCGCGACCCGCCGTGCGTCACCCGATGCCACATCGCCGGCGAGCGAGCAGACGAGGGTGTGTCCGGGAGCCGATCTCAGGGCACGCTCGAGCGCATAGTCGAGCGCAGCTCGCTCGGGCAACCAGAACGTCGTCGGCGCTTTGAGCAGCTCGAGCGTTCGGCGATGGATCTCGGTCGGCGGCGCCGGCGTGACGTGTCGGATCGCGCCCTTCGTCCGGTCGAACCACGGCGCGTACAGCTCGTGGTCGCGAACATGCGTCCACGCGCGTACGAGGTGCGAGCCGTCGTGCTCGGGAACGACGGTGGCATCGACGTGCCTGCGCAGCCCCCCGCGCGCGCCGCGATCAGGGAGGGGCAGCCCATCGATGACCAGGCGCGTAACGGCGCGCGGTCGAAAGCGCGCGAGAGCCAGCGCGACGGCGGCGCCGACGCTAGCGCCGTAGAGGTCGAAGCGGCGTAGGCCGAGGCCGCGGATCGCTCCCGCGACGCTGACGGCGAACTCGTCGATCGAAGGCGCCCGCTTCCGGAGTGGGTCGGAGCCGCCGGTGCCGGGCAGATCAATCGCGTATACGGGGCGCGTCTCACCGAGTGCGCCGAGCAGCCCGCGAAGCCCGGAGCCCGTGTCCGGCGCGGCCGGTAGCAAGACGAGCGGGTGACCCGATACGTCCTGTCGGCGACGTACGAGCAGCTCACGGCCGCCGGAGCGAACGTAGGTGCGGCCTACCCGACCGGGAAGCGGCTCGGGCTCAGGCGCCGGCGGAGCCTGTGGTCCCTTTTCCTTGCCGAAGAAACGCGAGATCCAGCGGGCGTGCTGCGACTTGGGCATTCGTGCCTTGAGTGTGCGGCGTCCGAGCTTCTCGGGAAGGCGCTCCATCGAGAAGCCGAGCAGGTCGTCGTGGTGAGCTGTGAGCGCCGCACGGCATGTGAGCTCGCCAACACGGAGGTGCCCGTCGTAGTCGAATGCGGCGTTGTAGGAGGGCGTGTAGTCCTCGCCGGGCAGAAGCCAGTCGACGATGCGCTCCTGAATGTGCTCGGGGCTCGGCATGTCGATCTCGAACCGTGAGTCGCCCTTCGGCTCGTACCAGGGCCAGAACATCGTGTGGTCGCGGTACCGGTGCCAGAGCTCGACGAGGTGCGAGCCGCTCGCGTGGGGCCGATACTCAGCAAGCCAGTTCATCCGCAGCTCGATCGACTCGGGCCGCGTGAACGCCGGCAGCCCGTCGATGACAAGCGAGCGCGTTGCGCGCGGATGCCGAAGCCCCAGCTCGAGCACGATCATGGCCCCGGTGTGAGAGCCGTAGACGTGGGGCCGTTTCAGGCCGAGCGCGTCGAGAGTCTCGAGCAGTCCATCGGCGTAGTCGGCGATCGACGGCTCGGCGATGTCGGGAAACGGGTCAGAGCCGCCGTAGCCGGGCGTGTCGACCGGTAGCGCCGTGTAGCCCAGATCGGCGAGCTGGCGCGCAAGCGGCAGCAGCATCACACCGGTTGTCGGCGACTCGTGCACCATCACGACCGGCGGACCCTCGCCGATTCGGCGGTAGTGCACTTGCCGGCCGCCGACGTTCACGAAGTGTTTGGTTACGCGTTTGGGCATGATCGGTATCCGTCCGTCGGGTCTAGATGGCTAGTGGGCGCGAAGCAGGGTGCCGAATCCGTCGAACTGGTCGTCGAAGCCATTCTCGCGCAGCGCATGCCAGAGCGTCGCGGCGTTGATCGCGATCACAGGCTTGCCGAGCTCGCGCTCGAGCTCGTCGGCCAGGACGAGCATCGAGAGGTTGGTGCCAACCTGGACGATCGCGTCGACGTCGTCGCCGTCGAGCTCCCGCGCGGTCGAGTCGAGCGTTTCGGGCCTGACGGCGGCGATTGCGGTCGCCGACGGGCAGCGCAGGCCGCGCAGCCTGACCGTCTCGACTCCGAGATCCGCGAAGAAGCCGACGACCTGCTCGTCGCCAACCGGCTGGTAGGGCGTGACGACGGCGATCCGCTCGAGTCCGAGCGTGTCAACAGCGGCCTCGCAGGCTGCCGCACCGGTGGCCACATGCAGTCCCGACGTCTGCTCGACCTGGCGAGTGAACTTCTCGCCGCCTTCCTTGCCGCCCCAGAACGTCTCTGCCGACATGCCCATGACGAGGTAGTCGGGCTCGCAGGTGAGTACGTCGCGGATCGCGACGTCGATCGACGTCTCGATCTGAGCCAGAACCGCTTCGAACGCCGCGTCCGAGGAGAGGTCGGGCGCCTCGAGGTACATCCGGCTCGCGTGGAACGTGATGCCTTCCGGCCGGACCGCGTAGAGGTCGTGCTCGACGACCGTGTTGGTCGACGGAATGATCACGCCCCATTTCGCGCGGGTGCCGACGGCGTCGGGCATCTCTCTAGCGCTCCCAGACCTCGATGGGGCCAACCGTAAGCGATTCTGGGCCGTTCTCGGTGATCAGGAACGTGTTCTCGAGCCGGACCCCGCCCACGTCAGGTCGGTAGAGCCCCGGCTCGAGTGTGATGACCATGCCCGTCTCGAGCTCGGTGTCGTCTGTCTCGCTGAGCAGCGGCGCCTCCCAGTTCTGGCAACCGATGCCGTGGCCGAGGAGAAACGGGAGATCGAAGCCGAGACTCCGCGCGAGCGCGGTCGCAGTGGCGTGGATCTCGCAGACCGCCTTTCCAGGCTGGAGCTCGGCGTTGCACGCTTCGAAGATCGCCAGGGCGCCCACGAGCATGCGCAACTGCGCAGCCGACGGGTGACCACCAACGACGTGTGTGCGCGCCATGTCACCGCAGTAGCCGCGGTACGTTGCACCGCAGTCGAGCAACACCATGTCGCCCGTCGCCAGGACTCTGGCCCCGGGAAGGGGAACGGCGCTCGAGGTCTGTGCGGCGCCGGCGCCAAGGATCAGGGGGAAGGCGAGCGGCCCCGAGCCAGCGCGGCGCATCGCGGACTCGATCTCGGCCGCGAGCTCGCGTTCGCTCGCCCCCGCCTCCGCACCGAGCGCGAGCGCGGCCGCGCCCTCGCTCGTGATCCGGCACGCCTCACGGATCAGCCCGATCTCCTCATCGCTCTTGACCATCCGAAGCCGTGCTGCCTCCGTGCCGATGTCGACCAGCTCCAGGTCGGGCGAGCTCGCCCGGAGGCCGTCGGCGACCGCGGCCGGCAACAGCTCCCAGCCGATCACGCCGATCCGCCGCGCACCGGCCGCTCGGGTAGCGAGCTCGGAGCTGAAGTCCCCGGCCGGCTGGATGCAGTCGGCGTCGAGCCAGAGCTCATCTCGCGCTGCGGCGACATCCCAGGGCTGATCGGTCAGAAGCTCCTCCGAATCGGCGGTCAGGTAGAGGCAGGCGTAGCCGTTCGTCGGTGCGTAGCCGGCCTGATACACGAGCGCTCCGGGGCGGATCGTCGACGCGAAGGTCAGGACGCCGTCGAGGTCCCCGTCGTCGAGCAGCGTACGTAGCGCGCGCGTGCGCCCCTCATAGTCCCTCGAGGAGGGTGCCGGCGGCTGCGGTGTCGCGTGCAAGCGGGCGCAATCATACGGCGCGGCACTGGCTAGGATCCCGGCGTGCGCCAGGCAGATGCCGTCGCCGACCGGGCCCGAACACGCGGCAAGCCGCTCCGCGCTCGGCGCGCGTAGCGCGATGGGATCGGTACTCGAGCCATATAAGGCCGGGCGTCTCGAGCTTCGCAACCGCATCGTCCAGGCGGCCACGGTCACGAACCTCGGCCGAAACGACTACGTAACCGACGAGCAGGTCGCCTTCTATGCCGAGCGTGCAGCGGGGGGTGTGGGGCTGGTGATCAGCGAGGGTCTCGCCGTCCATCACTCCTCGATTCCGACCCACACGGTGCCGCTTGCCTACGACGAGGCGCTGGTCGGCGACTTCGCGCGAATGGCATCGGCAGTTCATGCAGAGGGAGCGCGCGTGCTCGGCCAGTTGTGGCACGCAGGCCGGCAGGCTCTCTGGAACCCGATGCAGCTGCCCTGGTCGGCGTCATCGGAGCGTGATCCCTACAGCGGGGCGACCCCGCACAGCGTCACCGTCGACGAGATCGGCGAGCTCGTCGACGGCTTCGCCGACTCGGCGAGCAATCTGCGGCGCGCCGGCTTCGACGGCGTCGAGCTTCATGGCGCGCACGGCTACCTCCTTACCCAGTTCCTCTCGGCCTGGTCGAATCGACGCGGCGACGAGTACGGCGGCAGCGTCGAGAACCGGGCTCGCATCGTTGTTCAGCTGATCGAGCGGATCCGTGAGGTCTGTGGCGACGCGTTTGTCGTCGGGCTGAAGATCAGCGCGGCCGAGGGCGTGCCTGCCGGCATCGAGCTCGACGGCGCGCGAGAGCTGGTCGTCCATCTCGTCCAGACCGCGCCGCCGGACTACGTCGCGGTCAGCCAGGGCAACTTCAGCCCGAGCCTCGAGTGGCACACGCCCGACATGCGCTTCGACGATGCCCACTTCCGCCACCTCTGGTCGGGCGTGCGCGAGATTGCGGCCGGCGTCCCGGTCATGGCGGTCGGGAAGGTGCCGAGCGTGGCGCTCGCGCAGTCGGTCGTCGACGCCGGCGACGCCGATCTGGTCGCGATGACACGGGCTCTGCTCGCCGACCCGAGGCTCGTCGAGAAGGAGCGGGCGGGCCGACGGCCGCGGCCGTGCGTCTATTGCAACCTGTGCTGGCACCAGATCCACACCCTGCGCCCGGTCGGATGCTTCTATGCAGCGGATACGCCCGAGAGTCCGGCCCGCCGAGCTTCGGCGGAGGCGGCACCGCGGGAGTCGACAGGGCGTCGCGACGTGCGCGTCGTCGGCGCGGGTCTGGCCGGCCTCGAATTCGCGCGCGTCGCTGCGCGCCTTGGGCACGTCGTACGTGTCTACGAGGCGCAGGATCAGGCCGGAGGAAGGCTTCGCGCCGAGGCGTCCGTCCCGGGGAGGGAAGCGTTTGCTGCCGCATCGAGTTGGCTGCTCGATGAGCTCGAGGAGATCGGCGTCGTTGTCGAGGCCGGAGCGCGGGTCGAGGCCGAGACGATCGCGAGCTGGCCCGAGGGCGCGCTCATCGTGCAAGCCACAGGCGCTGAAGCCGTCGTCGAGGCTCTCGAGGGCGCCGCGCAGACCTTGCGGTCTCGCTGAGGCGCTCGCACGCTCACGCGAGCTCGACGGACCAATCGTTGTGATCGACGAGATCGACGACGAGCCCGTATACGCGTCGGCAGAGGCCCTCGCCACCCAGGGCCTCGACGTAACCCTCGTTACGCGTCGCCCCGCGATCGGGCGTCACGTGCCGTGGGTCAATCTGCTCGGGATCTTCCGGCGGCTCGACGACGCCGGCGTCAGGGTGCAGACCATGACTGTGCCCGACCGCGTCGAGGGCGACCGGCTCGTCCTGAAGCATTCGTTCTCGGGGCGCGAGCTGGCGTTGCCGTCGGTAACGACCGCGGTGCGCGCTGGACCGTTCGCGCCGGCGACGCCGCTCGAGACCGGGCCGCGCACGACTCTGACGATCGGCGACGCGCTCTCCCCGCGCGGCCTGCACGCCGTCACGCTCGAGGCGCACAGAGCGGCTCTCGAGTTAGGGCCCGCGTAGTTAGACGGAGAGCTCGTGCAGCGAGTAGCCGAAGACGTTCGTGCGCGCCTCGAGCCGCTCCACGGCCCGGCGGTGCCGTACTCCGCGTAGGAGCCGGCCAGACTCGCTCTGCCAGCGCTCGAAGTACCGCTCGTTCGAGCCCGTCTGGATGGCACCCTCGACTGGATCCGACGCGAGACCGAGCGCCGGCTCCAGTGCTGCCAGCGTCGAGTCGGCATCGGTGACGAGTGACTCGTAGCGGACTTCGTGTACGCGCTCGAGCATCGGTACATCGGCTCTGAAGCGCTCGTACGCGACGAGCCAGTGCTCGAGGAGCGATGGGATGCTCGTCCTCGACCATTTCTGCGTCGCGTACGCCACGGGAATCGGATGGCGGAGTACCGCGATCAGATGCGCGCCAGGAAACGCCGCCTGCAGGAAGCGAAACCGAAGCAGGTTGGGAGGCGACTTTTCGATGAGGACGCGGCGCGTGAGGTCCCAGTGGGGCCCCCAGGCAGCCATGAGGCGTGCGCGCGCGTCCACGATGAGCTCCGAGCCCTCCGTGAGCGCCGCGTCCTCGGCAAACGCGAAGCGACCAGGCCCGCCGAAGGCTCTCGCGGGTGGGAAGACGCCTTGCAGGTGCTGCCCCTCGTCGGCAGGAACGCCGGTCTCAGCGAACCCGCTCGCATCGTCGTGCTCGGCGAGCAGGCGGCCGAACAGGGTCGTTCCGCTTCGATGAACGCCCCCGATGAAGACGTGAACGTGCTCCGTACTTGTCACGTCGGCGAGCTCGCCTCGCGCAGTCTCGGGGCCGCCCGACTCAGCCCTTCCAGCCCGAGAAACCGGCTGTGAGCCCGCCGTCGATCGTCGTCACGGTGCCCGTCACGAACTCGCTCAGGTCACTCGCGAGGTAGACGATCGTCCCGGCCAGGTCGCGTGGGAGGCCGATGCGTCCCGCCGGTGTCGCCGCCACGATGGCGTCGTGGACAGGCTCGTTCGCCTTCAGCGGGGCTGTCATCGCCGTGTCGATCATGCCGGGTGCGATTGCGTTCACACGGATAGAGAACGGTGCGAGATCAAGTGCCATGGCCCGCGTGAGCGCGTTGAGGGCTCCCTTGCTGGCGCAGTACGCGGTCGACCCAGGGAAGGCCTGCTCCGCGGCGACGGAGCTGACGTGAACGATCGAGCCTCCGCCTCCTGCGCGCATCACCCGCGCGGCCGCCTGGCCGACAAGAACCGAGCCGGTCACATTCACGCGCATCGTGCGGTCCCACTGCTCGGCCGTCATCTTGAGGAAGTGGGCGGCGTCGAGGATCCCGGCGTTGTTGACCAGGGTGTGTAGGCCGCCAAGGCCCTCGACGGTGTCCGCGACCATGGCCTCGGCGGCTTCAGGATCGCTGACGTCGCCGGCCAGACCAACAGTTCTGGCGCCCGTGTCCTCAGCGATGCTCGATGCCGTCTTCGACGCGCCTTCACCGTCGAGGTCGACGAGAGCGACCGCGGCACCGTGCTCGGCGAGGCCGCGCGCAATGTCGGCGCCATTCCCGCGCGCCGCGCCTGTCACCAGTGCAACTGTCTCGTCGAGCAAACCCATCCGCTTCTCCTCTCGCCGCGCTGCTCAGATCCACGCTTCGCGTGAGTCTACGGTTGCCAACGATGGTGACGCGAGCTGGCTCTCGGCGCTTGACACGCCCGGCGGCCTCCTCGGATACTGGCGAGCCAGCGGCTCGCCGCGCTCAACACGCGAACAGGAGGACCGAATGCCCAACCTCGACTTCAAGCTAGGAATCGTCGAGTACTGGAGTGTCGCCGCAGAGAACATGGACCGGTGGCGCTACTTCTACGACAACATCTTCCTCAACTGTCTGACGCATGCCGACGGCTACTCGGGCACGATCATTCTCGAGCGCTCGGACGAGGCGCTCGATCGAATCCTTGGCCTGCCAGCCGGACCGCGCCGCGTCGTTGCGCCCCACCCCTTCCTCCATCAGCTGGGCGTACGAACCGACGCGATGATCGACTTCGATGCGCTACTCGTGAACGAGTACGACGTCATGGCGCTCCACCTACTCAACAGCACGAGCACGCTCGAGACGCTCTTCCCGCAGTTCGTCGAGGGGTACCAGAAGATCCAGCCCAACTGGAAAGAAGAGCACCCGGGCTGCGAGACCGTCGAGGCCGCGATCGTCGAGGACTACTTCAAGCTCGTCGACAACCACTGGGACGTCTTCTACGACATCACCGAGGTGTTCTGGAACGAGGGCCCGTCCGACCCGGTTCCCCCGCCGCGCTGAGGGGTAGCCGCTTCGCGGCTATCTCGCGAGAACGGAAAGCCGCTCCGCGGCCTGCCGTTCTCGGTCTGGGGGTCGTCCGTCCGTCACCGGTTTAACTCATAGGCACTTGCCGTAGAACCCGCGGCTCGATCCGGTCGAGGATCTCGGTGAGGCTCTCGCCTGTCGCCGTGATGCCGTGGTTACGCAGCCCGATGACGGCGTGCGTCGGGTCGGGCTGCGCGTCGACGAGCTCGGCGACGCTCCGTGCAAGCTCCTCGGTTCCGCAGGGATAGTTGATCTCGGTGGCGTCGATGCCCTCCATCCAGCAATGCACGTGCAGGATCGCGCCTACGTCGGGATGCGCCTGGTAGATCATCCAGTGCTCGATCGCGTCGACCGATACTCGGCGTGGCTCGATCATCGGCGGCACGCTGAGCACGATCTGCGCGTTCGGCTCGTCGTAGTCGCTCACGAGCAGGATGTCGCGACCGATGGTCTCGAGCTCGGACTTGTCGACGCCGCTCGCGCTCATCCAGAAGCGCGTCTCGTCTTTGCGTGCGGAAAGGTTCCCGTACGAGAGTCCGCCGATGCCGTACAACCGTTTCACCTGGCGGAGGTCACGCTCGTCAAGGAGCTCCTCGACGGGGAACGGCGCGGGAAGCAGCGCAAGCTCGCCGAGCCGCGCACCCGCGGCGCTGACGTCCTCGGTCACCTCGTCGCCATCCCACAACTCTGGCTCCAGATCTGTCCTGTAGTCGTTGTCGATCACCAGCCGCGCCTTCGCCAGGGGCACGAGCCGCGCGATCACGCGCTCGGCCAGCGAGGTGATGTCGCCGTCGGCGAGCTCTCCATAGTGGCCACGCTCTGGCGTGGTGAACCAGACGCCCTCGTCGGGCGTGTACACGAGAACCTGGTTGGCGAGCGCCCGCACCAGCAACGGGTAGTTGAGCCGGAGGATGTCTTCGGGCACGTCCGGCGTTAGATGGATCGCTGCCGCGAAGGTGCCTCGTGAGCGCCGCCGGAACGGCTTGGGGTCGTCGGCGTCGATCAGGTTCAGAACCAGGTCGGCGTCGTGGATGTCGTCGCTCTTCGTGAATCCCTTGCGCTCGAGCGCCTGCCCGAGCTCCTCGCCGAAGCGATGGAGGTCGGGCTCGGTGGCGTTGCCTGCGAAGGAGTAAATCATCGGGTGAGCGTTCATGGCATCGGCGCCGTCGCCGAAGCCAGATCAGGGCGATTGTAGATGGCTATCGACTGCCTAGGCCGGCCCGCGGGTAGGCGGAGCCGAGACGTCGTTCGCGGCGGCCTATAGCTCAGAGGTGCAAAACGCGCAGCGCGAAGCCTCGCTGGGGATCTCGCTCTTGCAGCGCGGACACTCCTTCTTCGCTGCGGCCTCCGTCGTGTATCTCGTTGCCTCGAGCCTCTGTAGCGGCTTGACGACGAAAAAGAAGATCGCGGCAGCGATGGCGCAGAAGGCGATCAGGGCGTTGATGAACAGGCCGTATGTGAACGTGCTCCCGTTGATCGTGAACGTGAGCTGCGAGAAGTCGGGCTCGCCGAAGATCGCGGCGATCAGGGGCGTGATCAGGTTCTCGACCAGCGCCGTGACGAGCGCGCCGAACGCGACACCGATGACGAACGCGATCGAGAGCTCGACAATGTTGCCCCGCGTGAGGAACTCCCTGAACTCGCACAGCGTGCGCATCGCGCTTCCGTACGGCGCGGGCGAGCGAAGTCCTCCGCGCTGACTCGCCGGGAGGAGGGGCGGGCCGGGTGGCGAGCTCTACGCTGCCGCGACCAGCTCGGCGGACTCGTCGTGAATCGGATCGACGACGAAGCCCGGGAGGATGACGGTCACGGTCGTGCCCTCATCGGTGGAGTCGACTGCGACGTCACCTTGAAGCATGCGCGCGCGCTCTTCGATCGCCTCGACGTTCCGCCGACGTCGCTCGCGGTGACCGTCGTCGCGCACGTCGAGTTTGAATGACTTGTCGCGACGGCGCTCGACCACGACGCGCACCGAGCTCGGATTGCGGCGCTCTGCCTGCCCGAGGGTCTCGCGAACGGTCTGGTACAAGGCGACCTGCATCTTCTCGGCGAGCAGCTCGCCGGCGACGACGTCGATCTCGACCTGGGTCTCGCCGCTTCGCTCGAGCTGGTCGGCGATCGCGCGGACTGCGGCTTCGAACCCGTAGTCGCGCAGGATGATCGGTTCGATCGCAAACGACAGGTCGCGCATCGTCTGGATCGTGCCGCGCTCGCGCTCGAGCGCGCCTCGCAAGATGTCGAGCGCCTCGTCGCGGCGCTCCTCGGTGAGCGCGCTCAGCGCCGCGTCGTGCATGAGCGCGACTCCAGAGAGCTCCTGGAGCGGTCCGTCGTGGAGGAGGATCGACAGTCGGCGGCGCTCGTCCTGCTCTGCCGTGATCAGCTGCTCTGCGAGGCGGAGGCTGGTCTCGCTCGACTCGGCCCGAGCGACGGTGTCGCGGCGGTCGTTCGTCATCAGGATTCCGGCGAGGATCAGCGAGGCGAGTGCCGCGCCGGTGAGGCAGCCGGCCGCGAACGTTGGCTCGCCTGCGGCCCACATCGCCAGGCCGACGACGAAGGCGGCAGCTATTCCGCCGGCGGCCATCGTGAAGAGGGGCCGCGTGTTCTTGTGCCGTTTGAGCATCGCGTCGTGCAGCTGTCGCTGCCTAGTCGATGATCGAGTCGCGCAGCGCGATGGCGACCGCATGCGTACGCGTGTCGGCTTCGAGCTTGGCGAGGATGTGGCGAACGTGGCTCTTCACGGTCTCCTAGCTGATGAAGAGCTTGGCGGCGACGTCGGCGTTCGACATGCCGTCGGCCAGAAGCTTGAGAATCTCGCGCTCGCGCGCGGTGAGAACGTCTTCGCGGTCGCGCGAGAGGAAGGCCGGCATCAGCGCGGGATCGATGTACCCGTCGCCATCCGACACCTTCTCGATCGCACGCACGAGCGTCTGGTTGGGCGACTCCTTGAGCAGGTAGCCCTTGGCGCCCGCCTCGAGGCCTCGCGTCAGCAGGCTCCGCTCGTCGTAGGCCGTGAACAGCAGAACGTTCGTCTCGGGCAGCTTCTCGGTGATCTCCTTCGCTGCTTCGAGCCCGTCCTGGCCGGGCATGCGGATGTCCATGATGACGACGTTCGGGCGGCGCCGCTCGGCGAGCGCGACGGCGCTCGCGCCGTCCGTTGCCTCGCCGACGACTCGTATGTGTGGGGCTCGCGAGAGTGAGAGCCGCAGTCCTTCGCGAACGACCTCGTGATCGTCCGCAATCAAGCATGTGATCTCGGATCCCATCGTGCTACCAGCAATTCCTTTCTGCGTGGTGATAGGGCGCCCGTATGGCTGGCCCGCCGGAGTCGCACAGGCTGTATCGGCGCCCGATGGCCCGACCTTTACGGGTGGTTTGCGGTCTCCCCCGTTTGGTGGAGGCGAGCATGTCTCGAATCCCGAAAACGAGGGATCGGAGCGGTCGATCAAGGCACGGTTTGCCCGGATTTGCGGCCTAAATGGCCAGTGAGAGCTGTGTCCCGCCTCCGGCGCGTGGCCTCGGCATCAGGCGCTCGGGCCGACCCTCGAGGCCGGCGCCGGCGCATGCGCGGCCGAGCCGTTCCGAGATCGCTGCCCGATAGCTCCTGGGAGCGCTCGAGCGCTCGCCGTAGAGGCGCTTGTATCGCGGGTAGATCTCGGGCATCGCCTGCTCGAGCCAGGGCCAGAAGTGGGCTCGGATTCCCGGCCGAACGTGGAGGACCACGCCCGAGACGTGATCGACGCCGGCGGCTGCACAGGCCTCGACGAGCGCCGTGAGCTGGTCGTCGGAGTCGGTGATGTAGGGCAGGATCGGGGCGATCAAGACACCGGTGCGAAGCCCCGCCGCCGACGCTCGCGCGAGGACCTCGAGGCGCGACCGCGCCGGTGGTGTGCCGGGCTCGATGGTCTGACGAACGGCGTCATCGAGTGTCGCGATGCTCATCGAGATCGACGTCCCCGCTGCACGGTCGAGCTCGGCGAACAGGTCGAGGTCACGCACGATCAGCGTTGACTTCGTCAGCATTGAGAGCGGCGTGCGGAACTCGAGCAGCGCTGCGACGATCTCGCGCGTCAGCCGGTAGCGCCCTTCGCACGGCTGGTAGGGGTCTGTGGCGGTGCCCATTGCCACCGGGTCGCCTGCCCAGGAGGGCGAGCTGAGCTCATGCCTGAGGACGTCGCCAACGTTCGTCTTGACGACGATGCGACGCGCGAAATCGTCACCGACACCGAGGTCGAGATAGGAGTGAAACGCGCGCGCGAAGCAATAGTGGCAGCTATGCGTGCAGCCGCGGTAGGGGTTGACCGTCCAGCGGTAGGGAAGGGGGCCGCCGGCGACGCGGTTCAGCGCAGACTTGCACCGGTCCTCGAGGTAGACGGCGGAGGCCATGGCCAAGTCTAGAACGTACGTTCGGTCACGGGCGACGCCTCTCTCCTTTGTAGGGTGGGCGGGTGGAGCAGCTCTCGGACGGTCTCTGGCGCACCACCTTTCCGCTGCCGTGGGAGCTCGATCACGTTCACAGCTACCTGCTCGAGTCAGACGAGGGCTGGACGATCGTCGACACGGGTCTGGGCTCGACGCGCGCGCGTGAGCTCTGGTCGACCCTCCTCGCTGCCCTCGACGGCCCGGTTGCGCGGATCGTGGTCACTCACTTCCACCCCGATCACATCGGAAGCGCCGCATACCTTGGCGGGTTGACCGGCGCGCCGGTCAACCAGGGAGCCGTCGACCACGCCACTGCGAAGCGCGTGTGGGGCGACCCGGATTGGCCCGACCGCCTGTCGCGCTGGTACGCGCTTCACGGTCTCGAGTCGGAGCTGGCCGAGAACTTCCTCGGCGACGCCTCACGGCTGCGTGACAATGTGAGCTGGCCCCGAGAGCCCGAGATCGTGGAGCCCGGCGACCGTATCGCCGCCGCCGGTGAGGAGTGGGAGTTCGCGCCGATGCCGGGCCACGCCGACGGGCAGCTCGTGCTATTCGGTACGAGCACGGGGCGCCTCATCGCCGGCGACCACATCCTTACGCCCATCACGCCGAACATCGGCCTCCACCCCGAGATGAGCGCAGATCCGCTAGGCGACTACATCCGCTCGCTCGACTCGGTGGTCGCGCTTTCGCCGACCCAGGCCTACGGCGGCCACCACGAGCCCATCCCGGACGCGGTCGCGCGTGCCATCGAGATCAAGGAGCACCACGCAGAGCGCCTTGACCACACCCTCGACGTCGTGGGCAGCGGCACTCCGACGGCATACGAGGTCTCGCTCGGCCTTTTCGGCGACGAGCTCGGGAGTCACGGCCGCCGTTTCGCGCTTGCCGAGTCGCTCTCGCACCTCGCCCGTCTCGAGCACGACGGCGTGCTCAGGCAGGACGAGGCCAACGGCCACGTGCGCTGGAGCAAGCCCTAGGCTGCAGCCCGGCCAGGAGGGCTCCGGAACGCGGGTTATACTCTCGGCTCAGGGTGGACGCGGACATTCCCAGTACCCGCGCCCCGGCTGACGGGGCGTGAGCGACCCTCTCCGAGTCATCATCGTTCTCTTGCTGGTCGCAGGGAACGGCTTCTTCGTGATCGCGGAGTACGCGCTCGTCACGGCGAGACGCACCCGTCTGCAAGAGCGCGCCGAGAGCGGGAGCCGTGGCGCCGCGGCCGCGCTCAAGCTGATGGAGAACCCGGTGCGCTTCATCAGCGTCGTCCAGGTTGGCATAACGGCTCTGGGCATCCTGCTCGGCGCGATCGGCGAGGGCCTCCTCCGTCACTTCTTCGAGCCCTACCTCGCAGTGACGGTCTCGTTCATCCTCGCCTTCACGATCATCACCTACCTGAGCGTCGTGATCGGCGAGCTCGTTCCAAAGGCGATCGCGCTCGAGCAAGCCGAGCGCGTTGCGATCGCGGTCGCCATTCCGATCATCTGGGTGCAGCGGCTTGTCGCGCCGCTCGTCTGGGTTCTGCAGACCTCGGCCAGTGCCATCCTGCGTCCGCTCGGCATCCGGTCCTCTCCGACGGGAGTTGTCATGCACACCGAGGAGGAGATCCGCAACATCCTCGCCGAGGCCGAGGAAACCGGCGTCATCGAGGAGGCCGAGGAGGAGATGCTCTACAAGGTCTTCGATTTCGGTGACAAGGAGGCGCGTGAGGTGATGGTGGCCAGGCCAGACGTGGTCGCCGTCTCTGTCGACCTGCCTGCAAGCGAGTGCCTCGCCGCCGTCGTTGACTCGCCGTACACACGCTACCCGGCCTATCGCGACACGCTCGACGAGGTGGCGGGGATCCTGCATGTTCGCGACCTCTTCACCGCGGCCTGGGAAGGGGGAATCGACGCTGTTCGCGTCGAGGAGATCCTTCGACCGGCCTACGTGGTCCCTGAGACAAAGAACCTCGCCGTCTTGCTCGGCGAGTTCCGGCGCACGAACCAGCACCTCGCGGTGGTGATCGACGAGTACGGGTCGATGCAGGGCATCGTGACGCTCGAAGACGTGCTCGAGGAGATCGTCGGTGAGATCGAGGACGAGTACGACCTGCCCGACGACTCGATCGTCATCCTCGACGACGGCCGCGTGCGCATCGACGGCACCTACCCGATCGACGACTTCAACGAGGAGTTCGGAACAGAGTTGCCGCAGGAGGACTTCCACACCCTGGCCGGCTTCGTATTCGGCGAGCTCGGTCGCGCGCCCGCCAAGGGTGACCAGGTGCGCTGGCAGCAGATCGAGTTCGAGGTCGTCGACATCGCCGGAACGCGGATCGGGGCGCTCGACATCGAGCTGCCGCCGCAGGACGAGGACGTTCCCGACATCGATCCCGACCGCCGCAGGGAAGAGGGTGGCGAGCTGGAGGAGATGTCCGAGGAAGCGGTCTGAACGCCTCCGGCTCTGTAGCGCTAAGACGTCTAGATTCGTAGCCGCGCTGCCACTGACTCACACAACCACAACACGGAGCTCGTGCCGAGCCCGACCCGGCGGTCACGTGCCGGGGGGTGTAGCCGTTCGAGAAGTCGAGCGCGTGGCCCCTGCAGCGAACATCACCGACCCCGGGCCGGCACCTCGAGCCAAGATTCGCATGCCCACTTGTGAATGGCTCGCAGTAGGGAGCGCATCCGATTACCGCGCTCGGTCAGCCGATATTCGACGCGCGGCGGGCGCGCGTCGATCACGATGCGCTCGAGGATTCCTGCCTCTTCGAGCTCGGTCAGCCGCGTCGCAAGCGTGCGGGGAGGGATCGAGCCGAGAACCTGGCGAAACTCGTTGAACCTGAGCGCGCCGGAGTGCGCCGCGTAGACGATCGAGAGTAGCCAGCGCCGCTCGAGGAGGTCCGCAACCTGCCGAACCTCCTCGGGGAGTGGGCTACACGGCCGACAGCGCGACATCGCCTGGCCGCCGGCTAGAGCTGACGCTCTAGCTTCGACGCGACGGGGCGCTCGAGCTCCGGCTCGAGTGCAAGGTCGAGCACCCCGTCGATCGTCATCACCGGGTGGAAGGTCATCTGCTCACGCACAGACTCCGGCACATCTTCCAGGTCGGGTCGGTTGCGCTCGGGCAGTATGACCTCGGTGATGCCGGCAGCGTGTGCCGCGAGCACCTTCTGCTTGAGCCCGCCGATCGGCAAGACGCGCCCGCGCAGCGTGACCTCGCCGGTCATGCCGACCGTGTGCTTGACGGGCCGATTCGCGAGCAACGAGGCCAACGCCGTCACCATCGTGATGCCCGCGCTCGGCCCGTCCTTGGGGATGGCGCCGGCGGGGACGTGCACGTGGAAGCGGCGATCGTCGAAGGCTTCCTCGGCGAGGTCGAGCTCCTCACTGCGCGATTTCACGTATGAGAGCGCTATCCGCGCCGACTCCTTCATGACGTCGCCGAGCTGCCCGGTCAGCACGAGCTCACCGCCGCCGTCCATCGCCGTCGCCTCGACGAAGAGGACGTCACCGCCCGTGCCGGTCACGGCAAGCCCGGTCGCGACACCGGGCGTCGCGGTGCGCTCGGGGGCCTCGGAGAAGAACTTCGGACGCCCGAGTGCTTCGCGGACAAGCTCTAGATCGACAGCAACGAGGCCGCCATCCGCGTCGGCGGCGACCGTTGTGGCGACCTTGCGCAGCACCGAGCCGATCTCGCGCTCGAGCTGACGCACGCCGGCCTCGCGCGTGTACTCGCGCACGATCGCCTCGAGCGTCTCGTCGCTGACCTCGGCCTCGTCCGTCCGCAGTCCGTTGCGCTCGAGCTGGCGCGGCCACAGGTAGTTGCGGGCGATCGCGACCTTCTCGTCGACGGTGTAGCCGTCGAAGCGAATCACTTCCATCCGATCGAGCAGCGGTCCCGGGATCAGCTCGGCCACGTTCGCGGTAGCGATGAAGAAGACCTCAGAGAGGTCGACCTCGACGTCGAGGTAGTGATCGCGGAACGAGTGGTTCTGCGCCGGGTCCAGCACCTCGAGCAACGCCGAGGAGGGGTCGCCGCGCCAGTCGGCGCCGACCTTGTCGACCTCGTCCAGCATGATCACGGGGTTCATCGTTCCGGCATCGCGAAGCGCGCGGACAAGGCGGCCCGGCAAGGCGCCGATGTAGGTACGCCGGTGGCCGCGGATCTCGGCCTCGTCGCGCACGCTGCCAAGCGACATGCGCACGAACTTGCGACCCAGAGAGCGGGCAATCGACTCGCCGATCGACGTCTTGCCCGTCCCGGGCGGGCCGACCAGTGTCAGGATGGCGCCCGAGCGGCCGTCGTCCTCGATGCCGCGCTCGGCTCTGAGGCCGCGCACGGCGAGGTACTCGAGCACGCGCTCCTTCGTCTCTTCGAGGCCCGCGTGATCCTCGTCGAGAATCGTTCGAGCGCCCTCGATATCGAGCTGGTCCTCGGAGCGCTCCGACCAGGGAACGGACAGGAGCCAGTCGAGGTAGGTGCGAATAACCGAGCCCTCTGCGCTCGTATCTCCAATTCGCTCGAGCCGATCGAGCTCGCGGACTGCCTGTTCGGCCACGGACTCCGGCATCTTCGCCTCATGGATCTTAGTCTTGTACTCGTCGACGACCGATCCCTCGTCCTCGCCCAGCTCGCGCCGGATCGATTCGAGCTGCTGGCGCAGCACGTACTCGCGCTGTTGCTTCTGCACCGAGGAGTCGACGTCATCGCGGATGCGTTTTCGCACCTGCAGCTCTGCGAGTCGGTCACGCTGCAGGGCCAAGGCGCGCCCGAGCCGCTCCTCGACGTCGAGCGTCTCCAGGAGCTCGACCTTCTGCTCGAACGACAGCTCCGGCGCATAGCCGGCCGTGTCGGCAAGCGCGCCGGGGGAGCTAGCCGAGCGCACGAACGCCGCGATGCGAGCGTCCGCACCACGCAGCTCGAGAATCTCCTCGACGACGGCGCGATACTCGCGCTCGAGCTCGAGGGCTGGCGCGCTGTCGGGCGAGGAGTCCGAGTGCGATTCCACCTCGACGCGCAGCACGCCGTCGGCGTCGGCGTACGCGGCTCCGGCGACCCCTCGCGCGGTGGCAAACAGCGACACGGCGGGGGCACCGCCGGGCAGCGTTACGCGATCGGTGACCTCGGCCACGACGCCGACGCTGGCAAACTCGGTGCCATGTCGTGGCACGAGCAGGATGCGATCGTCGGTACCGACGTCGATACCGAGCGTTACGTTCATGTTCGGGAAGACGACGGTGTCTTCGAGTGGAACAAGGCGAAGTGTCTCTGTCATGTTCCTCACGTTGTCCGTTGTGCAGTGGGTCTGGAATACCCCTAGGCCATGTGCGTTAGTAGGTATAACTATTGTAGCTACGAGATATTCCCGTAGTGAGTAGAGGAGGCGTGTTCGGGCAGGGCTCTGACGAGGCGCGTCGCCCCGAGAACAGAGAGGTGCGACGCGCCAATCTGCGCCGCGTAGGCCGCCTATTCCGGCCCTACCGGCGGCGCCTTGGCGCCGTGCTTGGGCTGATCCTGGTTTCCGCCGCAGTCGGCATGGTCTCGCCGTTCCTGCTGCGCGCGATCCTCGACGACGCGCTTCCTGATCGCGACAACGGCCTGCTGTCCGCGCTCGTGGGCGGGATGATCGCCATCGCCGTTCTCACCGGTGTGATCGGCGTCTTCCAGACGCTGCTGTCTAACCAGGTCGGACAGCGCGTGATGCACGATCTGCGCTCGAGCGTGTACCGGCATTTGCAGCGGCTCTCGCTTGCGTTCTTCACACGCACGCGCACCGGTGAGGTGCAGTCGAGGATCTCGAATGACATCGGCGGTGTGCAAAACGTCGTGACGAGCACGGCCACGTCCATCGTCTCGAACGCAACGACCGTCCTCGCCACCGTCGTTGCCATGTTCGTGCTCGACTGGCGGCTTGCGCTCTTCTCGCTCGGCCTTCTGCCGCTTTTCGTCGGGCTGACCCGTCGCGTCGGGCGCGAGCGAAAGCGCATCACGGCCACGCGACAGGAGTCGATGGCCGATATCGCAACTCTGGTACAGGAGTCGCTCTCGGTGTCAGGGATCCTGCTCGGTAAGACGATGGGTCGAAGCGGCGAGCTCGCCGAGCGCTTCGAAGGCGAGTCCTCGCACCTCGCCGAGCTCGAGGTGCGGCGGCGAATGGCCGGCCGCTGGGTCATGGCATCGATCCAGACGTCGTTCGCGATCATGCCTGCTGCCGTGTACTGGTTCGCCGGGCAGGCCTTCATCGGCAGCGCTGTGACGATCGGCACCGTTGTCGCCTTCACGACTCTTCAGACACGTCTCTTTTGGCCGGTGGGCTCACTGCTCAACGTCCAGATCGACGTGCATACCTCGCTCGCGCTGTTCGATCGCGTCTTCGAGTACCTCGACCTCGACGTCGAGATCGAGGAAGCCGACAAGCCGCGCTCGCTCGACAGGATCGAGGGTCGGGTCGAGTTCGACAACATCTCGTTCCGCTACGGCGACGCGCCGGGAGCGACGCGCGAGCCTGACCAGACATCGGTCGCGCTCGAGCCGGCGTCAGCCGCGCCGGGGTGGACCTTGCGCGACATCAGCCTCGCGGTCGAGCCGGGGACGAAGACGGCCATCGTCGGCGAGACCGGCTCCGGGAAGACGACCCTCGGCTACCTCGTGGCGCGCCTCTACGATCCGACGCTCGGCGCCGTACGGATCGACAGCGTCGATCTTCGCTCGCTCTCCTTCGACACCCTTGCCGACGCGGTTGGCGTCGTTTCGCAGGAGACGTACCTCTTTCACGCCACCGTGCGCGAGAACATCAGGTTCGCGCGCCCCGAGGCGACCGACGAGGAGATAGAGGAGGCGGCGCGAGCAGCGCGCGTCCACGACGTTATCGCCAGGCTCCCCGACGGCTACGACACGCTCGTCGGAGAGCGCGGCTACCGCTTCTCGGGTGGCGAGAAGCAGCGCATGGCGATCGCCCGCACGATTCTGCGCAACCCGCCGATTCTGCTACTCGACGAGGCCACGAGCGCGCTCGATGCCGAGACTGAGCGCGCTGTCCAGGAAGCGCTCGATCGGCTTTCGGCCGGCCGTACGACGATCGCCATTGCCCACCGCCTCTCGACGGTGCGCGACGCCGATCAGATCGTCGTCCTCGACCGAGGCGAGATCGTCGAGCGCGGAAGGCACGACGACCTGATGGCCGCCACCGGTCGCTACGCGGAGCTCGTTGGGCGCGACGTCGAGACGGCGCCCATCCTCACCGGGTAGACCTCGAGCCGGGGAAGCCCTCAGCCGGCGGCGGCGTCGCGCGGGTGCGCGCCGAGCCCCGGCTCAGCCCGCGGCCGACCCGGCGAGCTCGTCACTGCGCGCTGCGAGCGCGTGATCCTTCTCGGTGATCGCATCGGCCGAATGCGTGCGCCAGCGCAGCGTGACGAGCTTGTAGTCGTGCATGAGAATGTCGGGGTGGTGGTCGGCATCCTCGGCCGCAGCGCCGACGCCGTTCACGAACGCGAGCGCGCCGGCGAAGTTCGCCAGCGCGTACGTGCGTTCCAGCGCACCGTCGACAACCGACCAGCCAGAAGGGGGAGGCGCAGCGTTCATGGCCGTGGAATCATGCCGGAATCGACGCCCGCCCGTAGAACACCAATCCGCGTGCTGGCCAGACGCGTATGGGCTAAGCGACGACGGCAGCGCCGCAAGGGGGACGAACTGGATGACGATGCAACGAGTTGCAGTGGTGCTGCTGGCCGGGGTGGCCGCAGCGATGATGGCTACGCCGGCGATGGCAGCGAAGAAGCCGCCCAAGCTGAAGGCCTCGTTCGGCGCCGGCCTCACCTTCGATCTCAAGCGCGGCAAGAAGGTTCTCTCGTCGGTCTCCAGAGGCAAGATCACGCTCAGGGCCCGCAAGTACCGGTTCGTGTTCAAGGAGAACTCGAGCTTCCACAACTTCCAGCTCGAGAACGCTAATCGAAAGATCATCAAAGGCAAGAAGGGCAAGCGGAAGAAGAGGGTCGTGACGAGTGTCAGCGGCACGCTGAAGAAGCCGGCCGTGTTCACGGTCAAGCTCAGGAAGGGGAAGACCTACAGGCTGGTCTGCGCGCCGCATTTCGCCGCCGGGATGACGGTCGAGATCACCGTAAAGTAGTCGCGCCGCGCCTGAGCCTATGCGTCGAGCGGTTCTTCGATCACGGCGCTGTTCTCGATTCGCCAGGCGCCGAACAGGCCCGAGGACACCGTGTAGATCAGGTACGGCTTGCCGTCCCAGAGCCCGATGTTCTCGACATCGGTTCGCGATGGTCGCGGCGGGCTCGATAGGTGCGAGTGAAAGACAGCAAGCTCGTACCCTTCGTCCTCGAGAAACCAGACGTCGGGCGCGACGACGAGCTCGAACCGGTACGGGCTCGCGGCAGCGTTCTCGCCGGCGATGTAGCGCTCGGCGATGCCGTCTCGCAGCCCGACCACACCGCACGCCTCGTTCGGCTTCTCCCGCTCGGCGTGCTCGGCGATCTCGGCACGTATGCGCGCGGGAATCACCACGATGCCGGTGCCTGTGTGAGTGCGGCGGCGCTGGCGCAGTCGGCCAGGCCAGCCGGCGCTACCACCAGACGCGCTCGCTCATGGTGCTCGCGACCTCGTCGATCGGGCGTGTCCAGAACTCGGCCGAGATGTACTTCCAGCCCGCGTCGGCGAGCACGGCGACGATCGTCCCCTCGTCGAGCTCCTCGGCGAGCCGCTGCGCGACGCTGATGACAGCCCCCGACGAGACTCCACCAAAGATTCCTTCGCGGTTGAGCAGCTCGCGCAAACTCGCGACAGCGTCTGTGTTCGAGACCAGGATCTTGCGGTCGAGCTTGCTCACGTCGAGGATGGGCGGCACGTAGCCGTCGTCTAGCGAGCGCAGCCCCATCACGTCTTCGCCCTGAAGCGGCTCGGCTGCGCAGATCTGAACGTCGGGCCAGCTCTCTCGCAGCCGCTCGCCGCAGCCCATCAGCGTGCCGCCGGTTCCGAGCCCCGCGACGAACATGTCGACCTGCCGAAGTCGCTCGGCGATCTCGCTCGCCGTCCCCTCGTAGTGGGCGCGCGGGTTGCAGTCGTTCGCGTACTGGAACGGCATGAAGTATCCGGGCTCGCTCTCTGCGAGCTCGAGTGCCTTTCGCACCGCGCCGTTCGATCCCTCGGCCGCGGGTGAGAACACGATCGTCGCCCCGTAGAGCTCGAGCAGTCGGATGCGCTCCTCGGTGGCGTTCTCGGGCATGACGCAGGTGAGCGAATAGCCCTTGAGCTTCGCGACCATGGCGAGCGAGATGCCCGTGTTCCCGCTCGTCGGCTCGAGCAGCGCGCGGCCCGGCGTGAGCTCTCCCGTGGCTTCCGCGGCCTCGATCATGCTCTTCGCGATCCGATCCTTGACCGAGCCGCTCGGGTTCTGCCCTTCGAGCTTCGCGTAGATCCGAACAGAGTCCTTCGGCGTCATGTTGCGCAGCTCGACGAGTGGCGTATCGCCGATCAGGTCGAGCACGGACGACGCGATCGAGTCGGTTGCCACGTCGATGTCGCCGCCGGCCATCGCCGGGAGCAGGATCACCGTCGCGCCGTCTGCGACCGGCGTCTCGAGCCCGTCGAGCGTCCGCACGTCTTCGTTGTCGACGTAGACGTTGACGAAGGGCGCGATCTCACCGTCGTCGAGGAGCTGGCTCGCGAGTCCGGGATAGGTGCTCGTGAGATCGTCGAGAACCTCGGCCACGGTGCTGCCGCTCGCGTCGACCTGCCGCGCGCCGCCTACCTCTGCACGCAGCGTCGGCGGGATGCGAACTGTGGCCATTCTGTCCCTTCGGCTCGGCGTCGTCTAGCCGACGGCGGCCGTCTCGTGCGCCGCGCCCTGGCAAAATTCCACGTAGTCGATGTACTCGGTGATCGTCGGCTCGTCGCCGCAAACCGGGCAGTCGCCGCGCCGCTTGATCGAGACCTCCATCAGGCTCGTCGAGAGGGCATCGAAGAGGAGTAGGCGACCCACGAGCGAGTCGCCCGCGTCGAGCAACACCTTGAGTGTCTCGTTGGCCTGAAGCGAGCCGACGATCCCCGGGAGCACCCCGAGCACGCCCGCCTCGGCGCAGCTGGGCGCAACGTCGGGCGGCGGCGGTTGCGGGAAGAGGCAGCGATAGCACGGGCCCTGTCGGGGCTTGAAAACGGTGAGCTGGCCCTCGAAACGGAAGATCGAGCCGTGGACGACCGGAATGTTGTGCCAGATCGACGCGTCGTTGACGAGGTAGCGCGTCGGGAAGTTGTCGGCGCCGTCGACGATGACATCCCAGCCCTCGTCGAGGATCCGGTCGACGTTGTCCGAGGTCAGTCGCTCGTTGTAGGCGACGACCTTCACGTCGGGGTTGAGGCCCTCGAGCGTCTCGCGTGCAGACTCGACCTTCGGCTCGCCGAGCCGCGTCGTCGAGTGGACGATCTGGCGCTGGAGGTTCGACGCGTCGACCGTGTCGGCATCGACGATTCCCAGCGTCCCGACGCCGGCCGCGGCGAGATAGAGGGATGAGGGCGAGCCGAGCCCGCCCGCGCCGATCAACAGGACACGCGAGTCGAGCAGCCTGAGCTGGCCCTCCTCGCCGACCTCGGGAATGAGGAGGTGCCGGCTGTAACGCGCACGCTGCTCGGCTGACAGCGTCGTCGGAGCGACCCAGTCGTAGCCGCTTTGCTTCCACTCGGCAAACCCTCCGACGAGCGAGGTGACGTTGGTGTAGCCGAGCTCCTGCAGGGTCTTTGCAGCGAACGCCGATCGCGCTCCGCCGGCGCAGTAGGCGATGATCTCGGCGTCGCGATCCGGCGCGACGTGCTCGATCTGCGACTCGAGGAATCCGCGCGGGATGTGATGGGCGCCAGGGACGATTCCCTCTTCCCACTCGTCGCGCTCGCGAATGTCGATCAGGATCGGACGCTCGCCAGACTCGATGCGGGCACGTGCGCTACCCGCGTCGATCTCTTCGATCTCGGCCTTGGTCTGCGCCAGGAGTTCTCGGTACGAAGCCATTGCTTCAAGGAGTATAGCGACCTGCGTACCGTCTGAACAGCCTCCGAGCAGGCTTCTGGCGGACTTCTGGCTGCTTGGGAACGTCATTCTCAGGCGGTGGCGCGCACGCAGAGCACGCGGGCTGGCTGGGGTCCCGAAGAGTGCCCGTCGACTACCCTGATCCGAATCGGCGCACGCGCGAAGAGGATCGTCCTGGTCGGGCTCGTGGGCGCCGTTGCCGCCGCCGCTGCCGCGCTCGTCGCGTTCTCGGGGCGAGCCCCTGAGGAGCGCGCGTCGCGCGACGGCTCGCCGCCGCTTACGCTCGACGCCGAGTTGGTTGACGTCGCACGGGCGGAGGCACTGCTCGAGGCCGAGACCCTCTTTCGCGAGGGACACATCGAGGGGTCTCTCGCGGCCTTCGAGCGGATTCTCGAGCGCGAGCCCGACTCCGTTGAGGCCGCCATCGGCAGCGCGATCGCGCGCTGGCCGGCCGGCACGACGGCACGCCTCCGCACGCTTGTGCTCACCAACGACGATCGCGCCCTCGTGCACCTCCACCTCGGCTTTGCCCTGTTCTGGGAGGAGCGCGACCAGGCTGCCGTGAACGCGTGGAGCGACGCCCTCGACGCTGAGCCCGACTCACCGGCGGCCATTCGTGCCGAGAATCTCCTCTTTCCGGACACGCCGCGCGGCCGGCCGATCGTGGTGCCGAGCGGAGAGCTGCCACAGGAGCTGCGCGGGAAGCCGCTCGGCGAGCAGCTCGCCGCGCTCGAAGCAGCCGCGCGCTCCGCAACGAGCGCCGCGTCTGCAATTGCCTACGGCGTTGCGCTGCAGCGGGCGGGGCGCGCCGTCTCGGCGCGTGCACAGTTCGAGCTCGCTGCCGAGCGAGAGCCCGACAATCCAGAGGCGCGGACCGCGGCCGCGGTCGGGTTGTTCAAGAAGGGTGATCCGACACCCGCGTTTGCGGCACTCGGCCAGCTCAGCGCCGACTTTCCCGACGCCTCCGTTGTTCGCTACCACCTTGCGCTGATGCTGATCTGGATAGCCGACCCGGACGAGGCTCGGACGCAGCTCACGAAAGCGATCGAGGCCGGGGGTGAGGACTACCACGCGACACAGGCCGCACGCCTGCTCGAGCAGCTAGAGTGGCCCGAGGGGTAGCGCTCAGGCCGCCGTCACGTCATCATGAGGACAGGGAGACGGAGCGACGATGAGGTAGCTCGCGGGTCTGGCGGATCGCGAAGCTGCACGGAGACAACGAACCTGGTGGACTTGAGTGCTCAGCTCTCTGGGGCAGATGCTGAGGCGAGAAAGCACTCATTCGCGCTTGGAGAGGGGGGACGCGAGTGTTCGAAGAGCAGGCAACCGCGTTGTTGCAAGGTGAGGCTGGCGCTGCGGCCGGAGGCGAGGATTCCGACTCCGAAGGACGCGGCGCAAAAACGCCTGATCCACGGGAGCTTTCGGGAGACTCCCTGCAGTTGTTCTTGACGTCGATTGGCAAGGTGAAGCTGCTGACCGCGGCACAGGAGGTCGAGCTCGCCAAGCGCATCGAGCGGGGCGACCTTCGCGCGAAGAGCCAGATGATCGAGGCCAACCTACGTCTCGTCGTCTCGATTGCCAAGGGGTACCGCAACCAGGGGCTGCCGTTCCTCGACCTCATTCAGGAGGGAACGTTGGGTCTCGTGCGCGCCGTCGAGAAGTTCGACTATCGCCGGGGCTATAAGTTCTCGACGTACGCGACATGGTGGATTCGGCAGTCGGTCGCGCGCGCACTCGCCGACAAGGGTCGCACCGTACGCATGCCTGTGCACGTCGTCGAGAAGCTGAACAAGATCATGCGCTTCGAGCGCCAGGCCGTGGCCGAGCGCGGCGCGGCGCCGCGCCGTCCGTAGAAGAGATCGCCGTCGAGCTCGAGATGGACGTGGCCGAGGTCGAGCGGATCAAGCGCAGCGCGCAATCGGCTGTGTCGCTCGAGAAGCCCGTCGGTGATGAGGAAGGGTCGGCTCTCGGCGAGTTCATCTCCGACCCCGATGCGCCGCTGCCCGAAGAGGTCGCGGACGAAGCGGTTCGGCGCGACACCCTTTGCGACTACCTCGATCATCTCTCGTTTCGCGAGCGGCGAGTGCTCGAGCTTCGCTATGGCCTCTACGGCGAGCATCCGCGCACGCTCGATGAGGTCGGTCGCGAGTTCAACGTGACACGCGAGCGGATACGGCAGATCGAGTCACAGAGCCTGCGCAAGCTGCAGGCGATCGCGCAGACCCAGGCGCAACGCACGCTCCGGCATATCGCCTGACGCGAGACAGCATGAGCCCGATGGCTCACGCCGCCCCCGCGGCCGTGTAGCCGCGGCGATCTAGACTCGGCGCATGCAGCCGGAGGCGGCCCTGCTCGAGGAGCTCGACAGCTTCCTTCGGATTCCGAGCATCAGCGCCGACGGCGCCCGCGCAGGCGACGTGCGAGCTGCGGCCGAGTGGGTCAAGGACTTCCTGACCGCTGCGGGCGCCGAGTGCGTCCTGCGCGAGACCGACACCGGTCTTCCGCTCATCGAGGCTCAACTCGCAGCGAGCCGCGACGCGGCGACCGCGCCCACGGTGCTGGTCTATGGCCACGTCGACGTACAGCCGCCCGGTGACCTGGCCCTGTGGCAGTCGGACCCCTTCGTCCCCGAGGTACGTGACGGCTACCTCTATGCGCGCGGAGCCGTCGACGACAAGGGCAACCTGTACCTGCTGCTCCGCGCCGCTGCTGACCTGGCGACGCAGGGCGCGCTCCCGGTCAACCTTCACTTCCTCTGTGACGGGGAAGAGGAGATTGGCGGAAACTCCGTGGCCGAGCTGCTCGAGCGCGAGGACATCCGTGCCGACGCGTGCGTGATCTTCGACAGCATGATGCCGAAGCTCGACACGCCGTCTTTCGAGATCGGGACGCGCGGCCTGGCGTACTTCAAGGTCACCGTCACAACCGGCGATCGCGATCTTCACTCGGGCTTGTTCGGTGGAGCTGCGCTCAACGCAGCGCACGTCCTGATCGGAATGCTGGACGCCGTCGCCGAGCTCCCCGACGAGCTTCGAGTGGGCGTGATCGCACCAAACCCGAGCGAGCTCGAGAGCTGGGCTGAGCTCGGTACCGATGGATCGTTGCTCGACGAGGAGGGTGGGCGGCCGCGACCAGACGTCGACCCGGCCAGGCTCTACGAAGCGATCGTCGCCAATCCGGCCGTCGACGTGAACGGGATCAGCACAGGCGAAGCCGAGCTCGTCAAGACGGTCTTGCCGGTCGAAGCTCACGCCAACGTCTCGATGCGCCTCGCGCCCGGGCAGGACACCGGGGACATGGTCGCGGCATTCGAAGCGGTGCTACGCGGTGCCGCCCCGCCGGGCGCCGACGTGACGATCGCCTGTGTCAACGCGAGCGCGGCATCACGGGTCGATCCAGATGCGGCCGCGATCCGGCTCGCCCGGGAGGCGTTCGCCGAGGCACTCGGTCAACGCCCGCTCCTGACGCGCTCGGGCGGCACGATCCCGATCATGCCGGCGCTCACGGGGCGTGGGATTCCCACGGTTCTGAGCGGCTTTGGCTCGCCCGGCCACAACATGCACTCACCGAATGAGCGGCTGCTCGTGCGCTACCTGCCGCTCGGCGTCGCGGCCGCGCGCCGCACGTTCGAGCGCTTCGAAGAGCTCTAAGTAGCTCGATCAGCCACGAGAATTCCAGCAGCGCAGCTGCGCGGAATTCTCGAAAGGTTGTCGCGAAGCGACTACCCGCTACCCCTTGGCAGCCTTGGCGAGCTCAGCCGCGGCCAGGTCGGCCTCGGTGTGAGTGTGCTCGCTGTCGGGCACGAGCCAGGCGTGCCCGAAGTCACTCATCGCTGCAATGATCGGCAGCAGCGCGTGCCCCTTCTGCGTCAACGTGTACTCGACGCGAGGTGGCGACTCGGGGAAGCTTCGACGCTCGACGACGTTCAATCGCTCGAGCGTGTCGAGCCGCTCCGAGAGCGTCCGTGGGCTGATTCCGGGGCAGGCGCGCTCGAGCTCTGAGAAGCGGCGAGACCCCTCGGAGAGATCGTGAACGATCAGCGCCGTCCACTTGGTGCCGATTATCTCGGCCGTACACGCAACCGCACACTGTCCATCGTGAACAGGCAGCATCGTGCGCATAGCCACATGTTAACGCGCATTCGCGAGCTGGCCGACGCCCTCGGGCTCCCGCGGTTCACTTCCACGGCGGCGGTCCGTGTACCCAGCGGCCGGCGAGCATGGTCGCGACGACCTCGACCTCGTCGTTGGCAAGCGCACGGTCGGTCGGCTCCGTGTTCAGAACGACGAGGTCGGCGAGCGCGCCCGGTACGAGACGACCGCGCCCGTGCTCGGCGCGCTCGAGCCAGGCAGGCCCGACCGTGGTCGCCGCCAGCGCCTGCAGCGGGCTGAGCGCCTCGTCGACGCGCCAGGGCTCGCGCTCATCGAGCGTGCGGACCACACCTGCGCGCAGGCCCGCGATCGGGTCGAGCTCCTCGACCGGTGCGTCCGAGCCATTGGCGAGCAGCGCGCCGCTCGCCGCTAGCGAGGCGTAGGCGTAGGCGCCTTCGAGGCGTCCGGTCCACTGCTTCTCGGCCAGCTCACGATCGGAAGGCGCATGCGAGAACTGCACGGAACAGCCGATGCCGAGCCGGGCGAAGCGGCCGAGATCGGCCTCGTCGACGAGCTGCGCGTGCTCGATCCGGTGGCGTAGGCCGAGCGGTTCCCAGACGTCGCGCGCTCGCTCGAGCGCATCGAGCGCGTCGCGGTTGGCCTGGTCGCCGATCGCGTGGATCGAGAGTGGCCAACCCGCGCGAGCCGCGTCTCGGGCGATCTGCTCGAGCTCGCTTGCAGAGGTGAGCTCGACACCTCCGGCTCCAATCAGGTTGGCGGTGGCCGAGCCCAGCGCACCGTCCATGAACACCTTGAGGTGACCGAGGCGGAGCATATCGTCGCCGAACCCCGAGCGCAGCCCGAGCGCGGCCAGGTACGAGAGCTCGCTCGCCGGCAGCGTCTGCCAGACGCGCACGCTGAGGCGCCGTTCAGCGTGCAGCGTTTGCCAGTGGGCGAGGATGCCCCGCGCGCCGTCCTGGTCGTGCACCGCGGTGACGCCACGCGCGTTGGCGAGACGCAGCGCCCGCCCCATCGCCTCGCGCGCCTGCTCGTCGGACACGCGGACGGCGCGGGCCAGGAACGCCCAGGCCGCCTCTTGTCGGAGGACTCCCGTCGGCTCGCCCGAGGCGTCGCGCTCGACGACGGCGCCGAGCTCGTCCAGTGCGATCGCGGCCTCGTCGATGGCCGCAGAGCTCAGCCAGAGCGAGTGACCGTCCTTCGAGCTCAGGGCGACCGGCGCCCCGGCCGCAACGCCATCGAGGGCGTGACGGTCGGGCTCGTGCCCCTGCGTCCAGTCGCCCTCGCGCCAGCCGCGTCCGACGAGCCAGCCTCCAGACCGGAGCGCGCTCACCGCGTCGGCGACGCGACCGAGCGCGTCGTCGAGCGAGCGCGTGCCCTCGAGGTCGAGCATCGACTGTGCGAGGGCCCAGGAGAGGAAGTGCGTGTGCGCGTCGACGAACCCCGGGACGACGCAGCGCTCGCCCAGATCAACGCGCTCGGGCGTCGGAAGGGCGTGCTCGTGCACGCCGACGCCGCCGGCGATGCGATCGCCGGCAATCGCGAGCGCCCGCGCGGTCGGAAGTGCGGGGTCGAGCGTCTTGATCAGACCGTTCTCGAGGATCACGAGCCGTCATTATCCAGAGCCATGCGTTCTCAGCTGTTCGAGCAGGTCGTGCCCGCAACCGAGATCGACGAGCGGATCGCCCGCTTCCAGGCCCGACTCTGGACGTGTGGGCTCGCCGCGGCGGTCGTCGTGCAGACCGCCGACCTCTACTACCTCAGCGGGACGACGCAAGCGGCCCACCTGCTGGTGCCGGCCGCCGGCGAGCCGCTGCTCCTGGTGCGTCGCACGCTCGAGCGCGCACGAGTCGAGAGCCCGCTCGGCCAGATCGAGCCGATGGCCTCGCTGCGTGAGCTCGCCCCGGCGCTGTCCGCCCTCGGCGTCGAAGGCGGGCGAGTCGGCCTCGAGCTCGACGTGCTGCCGGCTGCGCGCTACCTCGACTATCAGCGGCGTCTACCCGATCACGAGCTCGGCAACTGCGGTGAGATCCTGGGCAGCCTCAGGGCGGTGAAGAGCCCGTGGGAGATCGACCGGATCAGGGAGGCCGCGGCGATGATCAGCGGGGTTGCCGTACGCATGCGCGAGGTCTTTCGGGTCGGGATGAGCGAGCTCGCTCTCGCCGCCGAGCTCGAGTACTGGCTCCGCTCGGCCGGGCATCAGGGGCAGCTCCGCATGCGCGCGTTCAACGGTGACCTCCACTACGGGACGGTCACCGCGGGCCCGGCGAGCGCGCTTCCAGGTGGGACCGACTCGCCCCTCGTCGGGCTCGGCGTCAACCCGTACATCGGCAAGGGCTCTTCGTCGCAACCGATCACGGAGGGCATGCCCATCGTCGTCGATCTGGTCGGCTCGAGCTGCGGCTACATAGCCGATCAAACGCGCTGTTTCGCGGCCGGCGCGCTGGCGCCGCACCTCCTCGAGGCGTACGCGCGCTCGTGTGAGATCGTGGCCGCGGTCAGCGCCGCAGCCCGGCCAGGAGTCACGGGTGCCGAGCTGTACGCGCTCGCGCTCGAGCTCAACGGCGAGCTGGCGCCCGTGAGCGCGAGCGGGACGCGGATCAGCTTCGTGGCGCACGGCTTCGGACTCGAGCTCGACGAGCCACCCTTCTTCGCGCAGGGTTGGGACCACCCGCTCGAGGCCGGCATGGTGTTCGCGCTCGAGCCGAAGTTCGTCTTCCCCGAAGAGGGCGCCGTCGGGCTCGAGAACGCCTACGCGGTCACCGACGAGGGCGTCGAGAAGCTGACAACGGCGCCCGAGGAGCTGATCGAGCTCGACGGCTAACCAGCGGCGCGGCCGACGCTAGATCTAGGCCAGAACCGGCTCCGCTCTCGCTGGCCCTGGGGGCGGGCCAAGCGCGATAGCTGCAAGAAGCGCTGCACCGGCGAGGCCGGCGTAGAAGCCGATGCCCGGGACGTAGCTATCGAAGAGCGAGCGCGAGAGCGCAAGGGGAAGCGGCCCGATCGCGGAGCCCGCGATCATCGCCCCGAACCCCAATCCCTGAATCCGGCCGAGGCGGTGCGTCCCGTACATCCGCGCCCAGACAGAACCGTTGGCGATCATGAACATGCTCGTTGCGATACCCAGCAGCGCGAAGGCAACGAAGGGTAGGCCACCGCCGGCAGCCATCAGCAGCGCCGTGCCCGACCCGAGGACGGCGGCCATCCCGATGATCAGGGTGCGGGGCGAGATCCGGTCTGCGAGGAAGCCGGCGATGGGTGTGCCAACCGCGCTGGCAGCGGCGAGCGTGGTGAGGGCAAGCGCCGCTTCGGTCTCGTCGAGCCCGTTTCGCTCGAGGAGCGAGACGGCGTGGAATGTCAGCCCGGTCAGGATCAGTCCGGGTACGACGAACACGCCCAGGAGCAGCCCGGCGTCTCGCGTTGGCACCCCGAGACCGCGCAGCCGCCGACTCGCTCGCGTGGGAGCCGGCCAGGTCCGCTGATCCTGTTCCTCTTCGACCGCCTCAGCCGCCTGTGCGGCCGCAATCCGGCGCACGGCGAAGACGAGCGGGATCAGCAGGAGGACAACGCCGCCGGCCAGCACCTCATAGGCCGAGCGCCAGCCGACACCAACGATCAGCAGCGTCACCAGCGGGGGAAGCGCGATCCCGGCCGAGATGTGGCCGAACAGGGCGACCGAGAGGCCCCGCCCCCGCATCGCCCCGAGCGTGCGAGCGACGAGCAGGGTGGCTACGAGGGAAAGAGCGCCCTGGCCGAAGGCGCGCAAGGCCGACAGTGCGATGAACGCGACGAGTGCGCCCGAGGCCACGCTGGCGATCAGGCAGGCGCCCGCCAGCGCAATCGCCACCGCGACCCAGGCAGCGGCGAGGCCGACCCGGTCGCTGTAGCGGCCGACGAGAACCGTTGCGAGCGCCGATACCACCGTTCCCGCGGCGTACAGCGCCGAGAAGGTCGTGCGCGAAAGGCCTGTGCCCTCGAGCATGTCGTCGACGAAAACCGCGAGCAGGAACGATTGTCCCGGCGAGGACGCGAACAGCGCGACGAACGCAAGGCCGACCGCGACCGTCGCCGGCCCTGAGACGCCAAGCCGACTTGCACCAGCGGCCATCGTCGAAACGCTAGCTGCGCGTGGCGGCCGGATAGTCGCGCCGGCCTGCGCCCGATCAGCTGGGAACGAAGACGCGGCTCACGGCGACGGCGTCGATCACG
This sequence comes from Gaiellaceae bacterium, assembly GCA_965223695.1. GTDB lineage: Bacteria > Actinomycetota > Thermoleophilia > Gaiellales > Gaiellaceae > JAUVPB01. The sequence continues at coordinate 62,031 of CBDCXJ010000021.1, forward strand.
ACGCGGCGGCCGCTCGAAACGACCGTCAAGGTGAGCTTGCCCTTGCGGAGTTTCCTCGTGCCCGGAAGCCGGTTGACCATCTTCTTGCCGAACGGCTTCTTGCTCAGGTCGACCGTGCCTACGAGCACGCCCCGGTGGCGAACGGCGACCTCGCCGCAGCGCCCGCAGCGCGTCGCGATCAGCGCGATGCTCCGCGCGCGGACACCGGATTTGACCAGCGTCGCGCCGCTCTGGTTGTGCAACAGCACGGTTCGCTTGAAGGCGCCCGCCCGGACGATGGGCTTCCATTCGATCCTGCCGCCGAGGTTGCGATCGTCGATTGGAACCGCGGTACAGCGCTCCTTGCTGTAGGCCGAGCGGTTGCCCGCAGCGTCTCTGGCTCGTACCTGGAAGCAGTAGGTCGAGCCGGGGCGGCCCGCGAAGCTGCCGCGTGACTTGGTTGCTTTCTTCTTGAACGATTTTCGTGCCGCAAACCCGCTCTTGGGTCGGGCCTGCCTGTAGCGGACGTCGTAGTTGGCCACGCCGGCGTCCTTGTCGGCCGCGCTCCACTTCAGGGCGAATCGGCGAGCGGTCTGGAAAGACGCGAGGCTCTTGCCGTCGATGCGCTGCTTGGTCGGCGACGTCTGGTCGATCAGGAACGGTCCGCTGACCGCGCCGTCGCCCGCGTTGCCCTGGGCGTCCACGGTGCGCACCCGAAGGTAGTGGCCGATGCCCTCGGCGAGCGTTGGGCTCTTCAGCGTCGTCGTGGTGGCGGATAGGTCGATCGTGGCATCAGCCGGTACGGCCGGGTCGGTGCTCCACGCGGTCGAGTACCCGGCGACACCACAACCTGCGTTGGCGGCGGTCAGGGTGACGTCGACGGTCGGGTCCGACGACCATGCGTTCGGCTTGTGCTTGCCGGTGAGAGGGGTTGGGTCGGTCAGCAGCGAGAACGTGCCGATCCGCGTGTGCCAGCTCGTCTGGAGCGTGGCGGGGTAGTAGGCGCCGGTGTACCAGAACGTGCAGCCATCGTTCGGGTCGACGCTCATCGTCGAGTAGTCGCCCCAGCGCGAGGCTGGATGCAGCGCCGAGCCCGTTCCCTGTATCAGCGTGCCCTCGCCCTGCGTCAGCGTTCCCGCAGGATCGGTCGCGTAGCGGCCGCTGTAGTTGAGCGACGGGAAGAGGGTCGCGCTCGAGGTCGTGTAACCGAGCCCGAGGTTGCCCGATGCGTCCATAGCGATGCTGCCCATCCACCGATGGTTGGCGTCAGGCGCGAAGGTGCTCGACTGCGCGAGCCCCCAGCCCGGGCCCGCATTTCGTATCTCGTACCAGCGCATGCCGGCATGATCGGTACCGCTCGCGTCGGCGACGTGTGCGGTCACGAGCGCCTGGCTCGAGCCGAAGTTGCGATACGCGAGTCGATGCAGCAGCTGGCCCGAGAGCGGGTCGAGTCCCACTGCCGTGTCGGGCTGGGGAATGCAGTTGCGCGCGCCACCGCACAGGGCGGAGTCGACTGTCGCGACCGGCATGAATGCGGCCTGCGTGAGCGTGAGCGAGGGCGCTCCCCAGTCGACGGTGGCGCTCCAGAGGCGCAGGCCATCGACGAACCCCGCGTTGAAGTTGTCATCCTCGAGCGCGAGGAACAACCCGGGCGCCAGCGCCGGAGGGGCGGCCCCGTCGATGTCGGCAGGCAACAGGCCGAACAGCCTCAGATCAGACGTTGAGCCCGGGGCGGCCACGGCGCGCGCCGTGCCTCCGGCGAGCATCTGAGACCGCTCGAGCGCCACGGCGAAGCCACCGACGGCGGTTGCCGTCTCGGTGCCGTTGTCGGGCAAGTTGAACGCGTTGGCCGAAAGGTAGTACGCGTCCTGCCAGACGCCGATCTTCGGGTAGTCGGGGAACGTGGACTCATCCGTCGACAGCTCGAACTCGTACAGCGCCCACGGTCCGGTCGGGTCGGGCGTCGTCGAGACGGCAACGCATTGCTTGTACGGCGGCATCGGGACCTCAACTGCCGGGGCACCGATGGTGTGCAATTCGAAGGCGAACTGCCCGATCACCCAGCGATCGGCGAGCTCGTCGTAGAGCACGACCGGGTCGCCCCGGTTGAAGTCGTCGCAGAGAACCCCCGGCGTCTCGCCAGGGTCGAACACCGACCCCGCGAAGAGGCCCGGCGTCGTTATCCCAGGAGGCGCCGTGTGATCAGCGAACGGGATTGGTCCGGCCAGCAAGGTGCCGTCCCGCGCGTAGACCGCGTACGTCGTGTTGACCGCCTGCACGTAGTGGTTCGGGCCGATGTCCCCGGTTGTGTCCGGCGGGAGCTTCATCGATCCGAAGATCGGTGACTGCAGCGTGTTGGCGATGCCTTCGAACGAGCGGAAGGGCCCGGGGACGGGGCCGATGATGGCTGCTGAGGGCGCAAGGACCGGGTCGGCGCCGATCGGTAGGTCTATGCCCGCCTCGGGAGCCGGGCGCGCGCGCTGCAGTCTGCGCGTCGGTGCCGCAGACGCGCGCAGTCGTGCCGTGGCTGCGCGCGATCGGACTGTGCTGTTGGCCTCAGGCGACGCGGCCGGGTTCGCGGCCTCGTCCGAGCCGTAGCTGCTCGGAAGCCGCACCGAGCCACCGGCGCCTCCGGGTGCGGCGACGATCGCGACGAAGAGGAAGGTGGCGAGAAGCCCACGGAGACCGCTCGAGCGCCCGCAGATCTGAGTGACCAACCGTGCGGCGCTCGCGCACCGTCCCCGTCTTCCCCCAGTTGCCGTGTCACCGAGCATGGCGCAGACCTCCTACAGCCCGCGCTCGGCGGGTGTCGCCCCTCGATCTGGTTGTACGGAGCGCGGGTGACGCTCATGTAAAGAGTCCGCGAATCGGCGGTCCGAAAGCCCTCTAGAATGGCGCCGTGGGCTTCGATTTCCTGAGCGACGAGCAGCGCGAGGTGCGCGAGCTCGTGCGCACGGTGGTCCGCGAACGCGTTGCGCCGCGCGCATCTGAGATCGACGAGACGGCCGAGTTCCCGTGGGACATCGTCGAAGCGTTCCGCGAGCACGAGCTGTTCGGCCTCTCGCATGCCGAGCAGTACGGCGGCTCCCAGGTCGGGACGCTGATGATGCTCGTCACGATCGAAGAGGTCTCGCGGGTCTGCGCCACGAGCGGGCTGATCCTCGCGGTGCAGGAGCTGGGATCGATTCCGCTCGAGGTGGCTGGCAACGACGAGCAACTCGAGCGCTACATGCCGCGCCTCGTCACCGGCGAGTGGCTGGCGGCGTATGCGCTCACGGAGCCCGGATCGGGATCCGACTCGGCGGCCATGCGGACGGTGGCACGGCGAAACGGCGACAGCTACTACCTGACCGGCGGGAAGCGCTTCATCACGAACGCCGGCGTCGCCGACCTCTACGTGGTCTTCGCAAAGACCGATGAGGAGGCGGCGCACAAGGGCATCAGCGCATTCATCGTCGAAAAGAGCTACCCGGGCTTCGAGGTGGGCCGCATCGAGGACAAGATGGGCATCAAGGGCTCGACGACCGGCGAGATCTTCTTCAACGAGTGCAAGGTTCCGGTCGAGAACCGGCTGGGGGAAGAAGGCGAGGGCTTCACCGTCGCGATGCGCGTGCTCGATCGCTCGCGGCCGGGCGTCGGAGCGCAGGGTCTCGGCATCGCGCAAGGGGCGATCGACTACGCCCTCGACTACGCGAAGCAGCGCGAGACGATGGGCAAGCCGATCGTGCAGCATCAGCTGATCCAGGCCAAGCTCGCCGACATGGAGACGACGACCGAGGCAGCACGGCTGTTGCTCTACAAGGTCGGAGCGATGCTCGACGCCGGCGTCGATGGCAGCGAGCTCACCAAGGCCTCGGCCCAGGCCAAGCTCGCTTGTGGCGATGCGGCGATGGCCGTGACGACCGAGGCCGTCCAGATCCTTGGTGGATACGGATATATGCGCGAATACCCGGTCGAGCGGATGATGCGCGATGCCAAGATCACGCAGATCTACGAGGGCTCACAAGAGATTCAGCGGCTGGTGATCGCGCGCGAGATGGCTCGCGAGAACCGCGTCACGCTGTTCGCCAGCTAGGCGTTCCGTTTCGCTCGAGCTTTTTCCTTCATCGCGCGCTTGTGGGCCTGATACGACTCGAGCGCGCCCGAGGAGTCGACGTCGCCGATCGTGGGGTGCGAGGGCACGACGTCGTCGATTCCGGGGGGTGAGACGTCGAGCCGCTTCGCGAGCACCGCGAGCAGCGAGGCGATCTTCATCTTCCCGAAACCTGGCAGCGCGTCGATGCGCTCGCGCAGCTCTTCGCCAGACGCGGCGTCACCCCAGACCCTGCCGGCGTCGCCGCCGTAGTCCTCGACCAGCGCCTGGCAGAGCTCGCCCGTGCGCTTTGCCATCGAGCCGGGGAAGCGGTGGAGTGCCGGCTTTTCGCGGAACACGGCTTCGAGCTCGTCGGGCGGCATCGACGCGATCGCCGCCGCATCGAGGCTCCCGAGTCGACGCTTGAGCTCGAGCGGGCCTGCAAACGCGCGGATGAGCGCTACCTGCTGATCGAGGACGAAGCCGATCAGCAAAGCGAGGGGCTCGTCGACGAGTAGACGGTTCGCCTCTTCGTCGGGTGTGAAGTGCAGCTGTGCGTCGGCCATGCAGACAACCTAAACCATCTGGTTCATCGCGAATCGAGCGTGCCGTGAAGGCGTCTCAACCCTCTACCCTGAACGGCGTGAGTGCGCTGGCCCCGTTCACGCCGGAGGTGCGCCGTTGGTTCGAGCAGTCGTTCGCGGCTCCGACCCCGGCGCAACGCCTCGGGTGGCCGAAGATCGCGAGCGGCGCTCACACCCTCATCCAGGCGCCGACAGGCTCGGGCAAGACGCTCGCCGCCTTCCTTTGGGCCCTCGATCGGGCCGTCCCGGGCGAGGGTCTCCAGGTGCTCTACGTCAGCCCGCTAAAGGCGCTCAACTACGACGTCGAGCGAAATCTGAGAGCGCCGCTTGTCGGCATCGGGCGCGACCTGCGCGTCGGCGTCAGAACGGGTGATACGCCCCAGCGGGATCGCGCCAAGATGCTGCGTGACCCGCCCGAGATACTCATCACGACGCCGGAGTCGCTCTTCCTGATGCTGACCTCGCAGGCGCGCGCTCTGCTCGAGAGCACATCTTTCCTGATCCTCGACGAGGTGCATTCGCTTGCTGCAACGAAGCGAGGCGCGCACCTTGCGCTCTCGCTCGAGCGGCTCGAGCGGCTTGCCGGCGACCGGATCCAGCGGGTTGCCCTCTCGGCCACGCAGAAGCCGCTCGACGAGATCGGCAATTTCGTCGCGGGCGGGCGACCGATCGAGCTGGTCGACGCTGGCGTCACCAAGGATCTCGACCTCGAAGTGGTCGTGCCCCTCGAGGACATGCGTGAGCCCGGCGCCGACGCCGATCCGCTCGACCCCGAGGCATCGTCTTCGATCTGGCCATCGATCTACCCGCGCCTGCTCGAGCTTGTCCGCGCGCACACCTCGACGATCGTCTTCGTCAACAACCGACGCCTCGCCGAGCGGCTCGCGCTTCGACTGAACGAGCTCGCGACCGACGAGGAGAGCGAGGATGCGCCGCCGGCCCAGATCGCGCGCGCTCATCACGGGTCGCTCGCGCGCGAGCAGCGTGTCGAGATCGAGGAGCTGCTCAAGCGGGGCGAGATTCCCTGCCTCGTCGCGACCTCCTCGCTCGAGTTGGGGATCGACATGGGCGCCGTCGACCTCGTTGTCCAGGTCGAGTCGCCACGCTCGGTCGCCCGGGGCCTGCAGCGCGTGGGCAGGAGCGGGCACACGCTCGAGGCAACGTCGCGCGGACGCGTCTTTCCAAAGTACCGGGGCGATCTACTCGAGTGCGCGGTCGTCGCCCGCCGCATGCTCGCAGGCGAGATCGAGGAGACGGTCGTCCCGAAGAACCCGCTCGACGTCCTCTCACAACAGATCGTCGCGATCTGCGCCGACGAGCAGCTCACCGTCGACGAGCTCTACGAGCTCGTTCGGCAGGCCTGGAACTTCCGCGAGCTGCCTCGGCCGCTGCTCGAGAACGTCCTCGACATGCTCGCCGGGCGCTATCCGTCGGAGGAGTTCGCCGAGCTTCGCCCACGAATCGTCTGGGACCGCACGGCTGGCGTCGTCCGTGCGCGCCAGGGCGCGCGGCGGCTCGCAGTGACGAACGCGGGCACGATCCCCGACCGGGGCCTCTTCGGAGTCTTCCTCGCCGACGGTGGCGGTCGCGTCGGCGAGCTCGACGAGGAGATGGTCTACGAAGCGCGCGAGGGTCAGACGTTCACGCTGGGCGCTTCGACCTGGCGGATCGAGGACATCACCCGAGATCGCGTGCTCGTCTCCCCAGCCCCGGGCATCCCGGGCGCCGTCCCGTTCTGGAAGGGCGAAGGCGTGGGGCGGCCATATGAGCTCGGTCGCGCTATCGGTGAGACCGGGCGCTTGCTCATCTCGCTTCCACCCGAGCGGGCGCGCGAGCGGCTGGTGGCCGAGCACCGGCTCGACCAGCGGGCAGCCGACAACCTGCTGACGTATCTCGGCGACCAGCTCGAGGCCACCGGAGCGCTGCCCTCCGACAAGACGGTTGTGATCGAGCGCTTCCGAGACGAGATCGGCGACTGGCGCCTGTGCGTCCTGACGCCGTTTGGCGCGCGGGTGCACGCGCCGTGGGCGCTCGCGCTGCAGAGTCGCTTGCGAGAGCGCCTCGAGCTCGAGGTCACCGCGCTCTGGTCGGACGACGGCATCGCGCTCCATCTTCCCGACGCAGAGGCGCCGCCACCGACTGACGAGGTCACGATCAGCGCCGACGACGTCGAGGACCTGCTCGTGGAAGAGCTGTCCGGCTCGGCGTTGTTCGGCGCCCGCTTCCGGGAGAACGCGGCCCGGGCGCTCCTGATCCCGCGGCGCCGTCCCGGTCAGCGAACACCACTCTGGCAGCAGCGGCTCAAGGCACAGAGCCTCTTGCAGGTGGCGCGTCGCTATCCCGACTTCCCGATCATCCTCGAGACATACCGCGAGTGCCTGCGCGACGTGTTCGACCTGCCGGCCCTTCGCGGGCTTCTGCAGGACATTCAGACTCGCCGCGTCGACGTCGTCGAGGCCGAGACGCACACGGCCTCGCCGTTCGCCTCTTCGCTCATCTTCGACTACGTCGCGACCTACATGTATGAGGACGATACGCCGATCGCAGAGCGGCGTGCGCAGGCGCTGTCGCTCGACCGTGATCTGCTGCGCGAGCTGCTCGGGACAGAGGAGCTGCGCGAGCTGCTCGACGTCGATGTCGTCGAGGAGATCGAGGGCGAGCTGCGTGGCGAGGCCGGCAGCGTCGACCACCTACACGACCTTCTGCTCAGGCGAGGCGACCAGGGCCGCGAGGACGTCGAGGCGACTCTCGCAGAGGGCCTCGTCGGCGAGCGCCGCGCTCTCTGGATCACGCTCGCCGGAGTCGAGCGGCTGATCGCGATCGAGGACGCCGGCCGATATCGCGATGCCGTTGGCGTCGTGCCTCCCGGCGGTCTTCCCGAGGCCTACCTCGACGCAGGCGAGACCCCGCTGCGGTTCCTGCTCGGTCGCTTCGCCCGCGGCCGCGGCCCGTTCACAACAGACGACGCGCTGCGGCGCTTCGGCGGCTCGCCGGAACGGCTCGAGGAGGAGCTCGGAGCGCTCGAGCTCGATGGTCGCCTCGTGAGGGGCGAGCTTCGACCGGGAGGCGAGGGAATCGAGTGGTGCGATCCCGACGTGTTGCGCCGGCTGCGCCGCTCGACCCTGTCTCGACTGCGCAAGGAGATCGAGCCGGTGGAGCCGGCCGCGCTGGCACGGTTCCTTCCACGCTGGCAGGGAATCGATGGCCGGGCAGGACTGCGCGAGGCTCTGGTTGCCCTCCAGGGCCTGGCCCTTCCGCCCTCACTCTGGGAGTCCGACGTGCTGCCGCGGCGCGTGGGCGACTACCAGCCCGCGACCCTCGACCAGCTGTGTGCGTCCGGAGAGCTCTTCTGGGTCGGCGCCGGGCTCGAGCGGGTCGCGCTCTACTACCGAGAGGACGCGCCCGCGATCGGTGCGCCGGGCGCGCTCGAGCTCGAGCAGACGCAGGTGCACAACGCTCTCACCGAAGCGCTCGGGGGCGGCGCGCTCTTCTGGCCCGACCTCGTCGAGACCACGGGGCTCGACCCGAGCGACGCGCTGCCGGCGCTCTGGGATCTCGTCTGGGCCGGGCTCGTGAACAACGACGCCTGGCAACCCCTGCGAGCGGCGAGACGCTTCGACACGCCCCAGCCGAAGCGACGCAGACGACGCTTCGCCCGCGACCGCGGTGCCGGGGCCGCGCCGACACACGGGCGCTGGGCGCTCGCCGCGCCCCTGTTCGAGGG
>CBDCXJ010000022.1:0-47018 GCA_965223695.1 Gaiellaceae bacterium
ACGGCCTCAGAGTAGCACGGAAAATCAGGGGGCGCAGGGGGATACTCCCACGCCGCGATGGCGTTTCTCGAAGAGAAACCCTGTATCACGCCCTCCCTATTCAGTCGGGTCCAATCCTGCAGCACCTTAGGCGGTGCTTTTTCCTCATCTGCTACACTCTAGCTGAGCGATGCCGGACCCGCAAAAACGAATTGAGAACCTGCGTAAAAAACGCGCTGCCGCTAAGAGCGCCTCCAAGGACAAGCTCGCCAACCTCAAGGCTAACCTCAAGGCCGCCGAGCGAGAGCAGCTCGCCGCCATCGACAAAAAGATACGCGGCGCCGAGTCACAACTGCGCGGCCAGGCCCGCCGCGATGACACCCGCCGCAAGATCCTCATCGGCGCCGCCGTTCTTAGCGCTGCCCCGCACAAACCGCAGTTCAAGCAATGGCTCGACGACGATTTCCCCGCCCTCCTGATCCGCGACCGCGACCGCGCCCTGTTCGGCCTCGAGCCGCTTCCCCCGCTGCGGAGCCGATCCCGGGCTTCAAGCCCAAGACGCTCCCCGATCAAACCTGGGGGGCGCGGTTCGTGGGCGATACCTCTTCCCTGCCCCACGTGCTCGTCGGCCGCCGCTCGCCGAGTGCGAGCTGCCGCGGCCGGGGTCTCGACGGGTACGCCCAGTCCGTCGACCAGCGGCTGAAGATGCCGGGCTGGATGGAGCTCTTCGAAGCGAACGGCGGAACGATCAACTACCGCGTCGTCGACGCGCTCTACGCCGAGGAGCTCGCCGCGACCCGCGACCTCGTCGTGATCGCCGCGGGCAAGGGCGACTTCGCCCGCGAGCTGGCAACGATCTTCCCGCACGTCGACGAGGAGTCGGCGTACGACCGGCCGCAGCGCCAGCTCGCGGTCTCCTACGTCAACGACATGAAGCCGCTCGAGCCTGAGTCGCTCTTCTCCATCTGCATCGTTCCTGGGGTCGGCGAGTACTTCGTCGGCCCGGCCCTGACGCTCAGCGGCCCGTGCTGGACGATGTGCTTCGAGGCGATCCCGGGAGGACCGATGGACGTCTTCGGCGCGGCTTCACCCGACGACCTCGACGCCTGGCTCAGCCTCTGCAAGGACGTTCTCGGGCGGTTCATGCCGTGGGAGGCCGAGCGCTGCGGCCGCCTCGGCCTGACCGACGCGCAGGGGACGCTCAAGGGCGCGCTGACGCCGGTCGTCCGCGAGCGCGTCGGGCGGCTGCGGTCGGGGCGGCTCGTGCTAGGCATCGGCGATGCGGTCGTCCTCAACGACCCGCTCGTCGGCCAGGGGGCCAACAACGCGGCGAAAGGGGCAGCCGCCGTTCTCGGCGAACTCGTCGCCCGGGGCGACGCGCCCTACGACGAGGAGTGGCTCCGCCGCGCCGGTGACCTCTACTGGGATCGCGTCCGCTGGTCGACGCGGTTCACGAACATGATGCTGAATCCACCAGCCCACGTAGCGGACGTCCTCGCCGCCGCGGCGGAGCGGCCAGCCCTGGCGGACATCCTGGCGAACGGGACGAACGAGCCGCGGACGCTCTTCCCTTGGCTGGATACAGCCGACGGCGTCCGTGTGTACGTCGCGGGATTGGACCGTCGGGGCAACCAGACCACCCGAGATCAGCCCGCTAGCTGGTAAATTCAGTTGGTTGCGTCGGTCCGGCCGGTCAGTTTGGAGCGCGTCGGACTAGCGCCTACCTCTACGAGACTTCTACACGTTCCCAGCCAACAGCAGGCCCGCGCGTGCGGGCAGGAGAAACATGCCCACCACCTTCGCCCAGTTGGGCGTACCGCCCTACATCGTCGACGCACTCGCGCGCCGCGGCATCACCGAGACATTCGAGATCCAGGCTGCCACACTGCCTGACGCGCTCGCCGGTCGCGACGTGTGCGGCCGTGCTCCGACCGGCTCGGGCAAGACACTCGCGTTCGGAATCGCACTCGTGACCAAGCTCGAGCGTGCCAAGTCGCGGCGCCCACGCGCACTCGTTCTCGCGCCGACCCGGGAGCTCGCCGAGCAGATCAGCACCGAGCTGATCAGCGTCGCCGGCCCCGTGCGCGTTGGCACCGTCTACGGCGGCGTCGGCTACAAGCCGCAACTCAACGCACTCCGCAAGGGCGTCGAGGTACTGGTGGCTTGTCCGGGCCGACTCGAGGACCTGATCGATCAAGGGGCCGTCCAGCTCTCGGCGGTCGAGCGCGTGGTGGTTGACGAAGCCGACAGGATGGCCGACATGGGCTTCTTGCCGGCTGTTCGGCGCCTGCTCGACCAAACCTCGCCGAAGCGCCAGACGATGCTCTTCTCGGCGACGCTCGACCGTGACGTGGCAGAGCTCACCCGGCGCTACCAGCGCAAGCCCGTCCGACATGAAGTCGGACAGGAGTCGCCGGACATCCGCGACGCAACGCACGTCTTCTGGCAGGTCGAGAAGGCCGACCGGGCCAGGACGACCGCGGAGGCAGTCAATGCGAACGCGCCGGCGATCGTGTTCTGCCGGACTCGACACGGGGCCGATCGCCTGACGAAGCAGCTCGGCCGTGCGGGAGTCAGGGCGGCGGCGATCCACGGCGGGCGGACTCAGAATCAGCGCACGCGGGCGTTGGATTCGTTCGTGAGCGGTCGCGTGCAGGCTCTGGTGGCCACGGACGTGGCCGCGCGTGGAATCCATGTCGACGGTGTCGAAACGGTCGTCCACTACGACCCGCCCGAGGACGACAAGGCATACGTCCACCGGTCTGGTCGCACTGCGCGCGCAGGCAGCGGCGGCCGAGTCGTGTCGCTGCTGCAGCCAGACCAGGTGCGAGAGGCGAAGCGCCTCAAGCGCCAGCTCGGCCTCGACCAGCCGATCACGAGACCCGATCCGGTGCAGCGAACCGAGCCGCCGGAGGGTGCCGGGTCGCGACAGGGCGCCAGCAAAAAGCGTCGCAAGAAGCCGCAGGCGGCGGCGGGCACCGGACGTCCAAACCGCAAGGCACGCCGAGCTCACCTGCAGCCCGGCGCCCGCTGAGTCGTCGGTCCTGTGTAGCGCGAAGGCTCCGTGATGGCGACTCGCGACGACCTGAGAAACGTGGCCATCGTGGCCCACGTCGACCACGGCAAGACCACGCTCGTCGACGCCATGCTCTGGCAGTCGGGGGCCTTTCGCGCCAACGAGAACGTGGCCGAGCGCGTCATGGACTCGATGGATCTCGAGCGTGAGAAGGGCATCACGATCCTCGCCAAGAACACCGCGGTTCGGATCGGTGACACGAAGATCAACATTCTCGACACGCCGGGTCACGCCGACTTCGGGGGCGAGGTCGAGCGTGCGCTGACCATGGTCGACGGCGTCCTCTTGCTCGTAGACGCGAGCGAGGGACCGCTTCCACAAACGCGCTTCGTGCTGCGCAAGGCAATGGAACTCGACCTGCCCGTCGTCCTCGTCGTCAACAAGATCGATCGGACGGATGCGCGACTCGAGCAGGTGGTCGACGAGACGTACGAGCTCTTCCTGGATCTTGGAGCTCACGACCATCAGATCGACTTCCCCATCGTGTACACCGATGCTCGCAAAGGCACCGCGACGAACGACCCCAACCACCCGGGTACAGATCTGAAGCCGCTGTTCGAGACGCTGCTCGAGCACGTTCCGGCTCCGGTGCACGACGCGGATCATCCGCTGCAGGCCTGGGTCACGAACCTCGATGCGTCCCCGTACGTCGGGCGGATCGCGCTCTGCCGGGTCCAGCACGGCTCGATCAGACAGGGAGCCGCCGTGGCCTGGTGCCGGTCAGATGGGACGATCGAGCAGGCGCGTGTCGGCAATCTCTACGTCACCGAGAACCTGGAGCGCGTCGAAGTCGATGAAGCTGGCCCCGGCGAGATCATCGCTGTCTCGGGCATCGAGGAGGTCACGATCGGTGAGACGCTCGCCGACCCTGACGATTGCCGGCCGATGCCGGTGATCGCGGTCGACGAGCCGACCCTCGCCGTCACGCTCGGCGTCAACAGCTCTCCGCTCGCCGGCCGCGACGGGATCTCGCTCACCGCGCGCCTCATCAAGGCGCGGCTCGACGCGGAGCTGATCGGCAACGTCTCCCTACGCGTATTGCCAACCGACAGTCCGGACGCCTGGGAGGTCCAGGGCCGTGGCGAGCTCCAGCTTGCCGTTCTCGTCGAACTCATGCGCCGCGAGGGTTTCGAGCTCACGCTCGGCAAGCCGGCGGTGGTCACACGCCAGATCGGCGGCAAGCTGCACGAGCCGACCGAGCGTCTAACCATCGACGTCCCAGAGGACTTTGTTGGCGCCACCACGCAGCTTGTCGGCGAGCGCAAGGGCCGCATGGAACGGATGACCAACCACGGCACCGGCTGGGTTCGGCTCGACTACGTCGTCGCAGCGCGCGCGCTGATCGGCTTCCGCACCGACTTTCTTACCGAGACTCGCGGCAGGGGCTTGCTCCACCACGTGTTCGAGGGCTACGAGCCCTGGCTCGGCGAGCTGAGAACGCGAACGACGGGAAGCATCGTTGCCGACCGGTCCGGAACTGCGACCGGTCATGCGATTCAGTCGCTCCAGGAGCGATGCACGCTGTTCGTGGCGCCGGGCGTGAGCGTCTACGAGGGGATGATCGTCGGCGAGAACTCCCGTACTGAGGACATGGACGTCAACATCTGCCGCGAGAAGAAGCTCACGAACGTTCGCGCCGCCGCCTCGGACGACACCGTCAGGCTCACGCCGCCACGGGTGTTGAATCTCGAGCAGGCGCTCGAGTTCATCGCGCCGGACGAGTGCGTCGAGGTGACACCCTCACATGTGCGACTGCGTAAGGCGATCCTTGATGCCGGCGAGCGGGCTCGAGCGGCGAAGCAGCTCAAGTACGCCCGCGGGTAGACGCACCGCATTAGCGAAGGTGGCGGCTAGCCCCGAGAACGGCCACAGGCCCTTCTCGCAAGGTAGCGGCGCAGCCGCTACCCGTTAACAGAGAAGCTGGAGTCGGGGTTGATCTCGCGGTTGCGCGAGTAGAAGCCGGCGTCGAGCTCGAGTCCCGTGTACGGCATCTTCATCGTGACGGGGTCAGCGTCGTGATCGTGCCCGCCCTGGCAGGCGACGATCAGCTCGGCCATCATGTGGCCCGCTCCGCCGGCGTTCTTGAACTGGTTCCCCGAGGTTCCGATCGCCATGTAGAAGCCGTTCAGGTCGGAGTGGTCGTAGATCGGGATCCAGTCGTCCGAGACGTCGTAGAGCTCGACGACGCCCTTGCGCTCGCCGCTGGTGATCGGCAGCTCGGGTATGCGGCGGGCGAGCCGGTAGACCTGCGCCTCCCACTGCTCGCGCGTGATCTCGCGGTCGAAGACGTCGGGATCTTCGACCCAGACCTGCGGGTCGCACTCGGCGTCCTCTGACCCGAGCAGGATGTGGTTGCCGACCTCGGGGCGGAAGTAGATCGCCTGGTCACCGTCTGAGGTGTGCATCCCTTCGTTCTCGTAGTCGAAGCCCGCAGGCGCCGGCACGTGGTGCACCTCGTGGCGTAGCGCGCGGGTCTTGATGTTCATCGACTCCTCGACCCCGGCCATCCGGTTGAGCACGAACGACCACGGCCCCGCCACGTTCACCACCACCGGGGCTGAGATCTCCTCACCGCCCTTGAGCACCACGCCCGCGACACTGCCGTTCGAGCGCGTGATCTCGACGACCTCCTCGTTGTAGCGGAACTCGCCGCCCTTGTTCTCGGTGGCTCTCTGGAGGTTGTGCGTCGCCAGTTGGGGGTCGCTGACGTAGCCCGAGTCGGGCGTGTAGATCGCGCCTTCGAGCTCGCCCTTGGGCTGGTCGAACGTGTCGTCGTCCTCCGGGCGTGTCGGCGGCCAGTAGGCCTTCGCCGAGTACTGCGGAATCCGCTCGCGCAGGGTCTCGAGGTTCCAGTCCTCGTAAGGAACGCCGATCGCGTCGAACTGCGCGAGGACCTTCAGATGATGGCCGTCAGAGCCCTTGAAGAGGACGGTGCCCGAGTCGTGGTACTTGGCCAGCCCGAGCTCGTCGTCGCATTCGAGGTAGTTGGCCCAATCCTTCCAGTAGAAGAAATTCTCATATGCCATCGCCACGCCGTCATACGTCGAGTAGTGGGCACGAACGATTGCGCACGAGGCCGCCGTCGGCCCCACCCCCGCGCCATGCGCCTTGTCGATGTTGAGCGTCTTGAAGCCACGCTTGGCGAGCTCGAACGCCGTAGCCGCTCCGATGACACCGGCGCCGATGATGATCGCGTCGTACGACGACCCGCTCATGTCGCGAGCCCCTTTGTCGAGCGGATTGCGTCTGAACTCATGGTGTCTCCCCTTCAGCGATAGACCGGCTGACTGCTCCTAATGCTTCATGTGGTGAGTGAGCAGGCCAGGGCTCGCGTCCTGTGGCAAGCGGGCGCATTCTCGCATAGCCACGACTGTCCCGAAGTACACGATCGGGGTCTAGCGCTGCGCGAGTTTGCGTGGGCCAGCCGGGCGTGGTATACGGCCTCGAGCGCGAGCATGTGCCGACCCAGACCAGGAAGAAAGCCGTGAGCACGCTGCTCGTGAAAAACGCGGATCTCGTCGTCATGATGGACGACGATCGAACCGAGATCGGCAACTGCGACGTCGCCGTCAAGGACAAGGCGATCGACTCGGTAGGGCCGAACCTCGACTTCAAGGCCGACGAGACGATCGACGCGACTGGGTGCCTCGTGATTCCCGGGCTGATCAACACGCACAACCACATGTGGGGAAGCCTCTACCGGGCCCTGCCCGAGATCCAGGATCAGCTCTGGGACGAGTGGGCTAGGCAGTTCGCTCTGCTCTGGACCGATAACCCGGTCACACCCGACGCCGTCTACACTGCCGCGCTCGCCAACGGGGGCAAGCACCTCCTTACCGGCTGTACGACGAGTGCCGACCACCACTGGGTCTACCGCGAGGGCGTGCCGAAGAACTACTTCGACCGCTCGATCGACGCGGCGGTGGAGCTTGGCATGCGCTTCCACCCGGGGCGCGGCTGCATGACGCTCGGTCAAGACAAGGGTGGCCTCGTCCCCGACATGCTCCTCGAGTCCGAGACCGACGTGCTCGAGCACTCCCAGGAGCTGATCGACAAGTACCACGATCCCGAGCGCTACTCGATGGTGCGAGTGCACCTCTCGCCGACGGCGGTCTACTCCGACACCGAGACGATCTTCAAGGAGATGCGCGCGCTCGCCCAACAGCACGACGGCGTAACGAACCACGTCCACATCTATCAGGGCAACTCCGATGAGCGGATGGAAGGGATCTACGGCATCAGCGCCATGGAGTTCCTCGAGAAGTGCGGCTGGGAGGGGCCCGACGTCATCTACTACCACTTCGACACGGACAAGCCCGACGAGCTCAAACGCGTGAGCGAGGCCGGCACGTGGGTGTCGATCTGCATCTCGGTCGACATGCGCATGGGCTTCTGCGGTCCGAGCGGACCGTCGCTGCCCGCCGTGCGCGAGCTGCTCGAGCTGGGCGGCAACGTCTGCTTCGGCACGACCAACCCGGCCAACAATGAGGGTCGCGGAATGATCGACGACATGCGCGTCGCGCTCCTGGCACAACGCATGCGCCACGACGAGCCGAAGGACTGGATCACCGCACGCGACGTCCTCTGGTTCGCCACGAAGCAGGCCGCGCGCGGGCTCGGCCGCGACGACCTAGGCTCGCTCGAGCCGGGCATGTGCGCTGACATGGCCATCTTCGACACGACCAAGATCGACATGGCCGGACATCACGATCCCGTGAAGTTCCTGACCGGGCACTCCGGCTATACGAAGGCCACGATCGTCAATGGCGAGGTCGTCGCTCGCGATGGACGCCTCACCAGGGTCGATCAGGACGAGATCGCCGACGAGATGAACGCCTGGGCGCGGCGGCTCGTGCCGCGGTAGCGCTTGCGACACTGCTAGCCCACTCCGACCGACGAGGCGTCGTGAAGACCGATCCGATCACGCTCGAGCTGTTCAAGAACGCACTGTTCTCGATCGCCGACGAGATGGCGGTGACGGTGTGCAGAACCACGTACTCGGGCGTCCTTCGCGACAACATGGACTTTTCGACGGCGTTCGCCGACGAGCGCGGTCGGCTCGTCGCACAGGGGCTGACCATCCCGCTTCACCTCGGCTCGATCCCGACGGCGCTCGAGGCGGTGCTCGAGCAGTTCGAAGGCGACTGCCACCCCGGTGACGTGTTCGTGCTCAACGATCCCTACGCAGGCGGCATGCACCTCCCCGACGTCTTCATCTTCAGGCCGATCTTCGTCGGGGACGAGCGAGTCGCCTTCGCTGCCTGCATCTGCCATCACGCAGACGTGGGCGGCCGCGTGCCCGGGTCGAACGCATCGGACTCGACCGAGATCTTCCAGGAAGGTATTCGGATTCCCCCACTAAAGCTGTACGACCGCGGCGTGCCGAACGAGACGCTGTGGACGCTGCTCGAGACCAACGTTCGCATTCCCGTGAAGGTGTTCGGCGACGTGCGTGCCCAGCTCGCGGCGTGCGAGATCGCCGAGCGCCAGTTCCTCGAGCTCGTCGAGAGCTATGGAATCGACGCGACCAGCCACTACATGGCCGAGGTGACCGACCACGCCGAGCGAATGACGCGTGCCGCGCTGCGCGAGCTTCCCGACGGACAGTGGAGTTTCGAGGACTTCATCGACGACGACGGCATCGATCGCGGCACGCCGATCAAGCTTCGGTGCACGATCACGAAGCGCGGCGACGGCGTCACAGTCGACTGGGCCGGCAGTAGCGCGCAGGTCAAAGGGGCGATCAACTGCACGCTCTCGTTTACGAAGGCCGTCTCCTACGGCGCGATCCGATCGGTCCTGCCAGGCGAGATCGCGACCAACGACGGCTTCTTCCGTGCGATCGAGGTCACTGCGCCACCTGGAACGATCACCAACATGGTGCCCCCGGCCGCGTGTGCCGCTCGCGGGCTGACGGGCTTCCGCATGGGCGACACCGCCTTCGGAGCGCTGGCGATGATGCTGCCCGACCGGGTCTTCGCGTGCTCGGATGGCGGCAACTCGGGCGTCTCGATCGGCGGCTACGACGATCGGCGCGAGCCGTTCATCTTCGTCGACTTTGCCTCCGGTAGCTGGGGCGGCCGCCCCTGGGCCGACGGCGTGCAGGGCAACTCGAACATGTTCGCGAATATGGCCTGCCAGTCGGTCGAGGTGATCGAAGCCGAGAATCCGTTGCAGGTGGAATGCTTCGAGTTCGTCACCGACCGAGCGGGGCCTGGGAAGTTCCGCGGTGGCGTGCCCTACCGCCGGGCATACAGGTTCCTTGAGCGTGAGGCCATCCTGCAGGTGCGCACTGATCGGCGCGAGACGCTTCCCTACGGTCTCTACGGCGGGAGGCCCGGGCGAGCGTCGCGCAACGTGTTGAACCCCGACCGCGAAGCGACCGAGCTCGATTCGAAGCTGATCATGAACCTCGAGCGCGGAGACGTGTTCATGCACGAGATGCCCGGTGGCGGCGGGTGGGGCGACCCGCTCGAGCGCGATCCCGAGCGCGTGCTCGAAGACGTGCGCAACGAGTTCGTGAGCATCGAGGGCGCGGCTCGTGACTACGGCGTCGTCGTCTGCGGCGAGAGCTTGACCATCGACGGCGCGGCGACGGCGACGCGGCGCGAGGCGCTGCGGGAATCACGCGGCGGGTCTGCCGATGCGGCCGTGCTGCGCGAGTGAGCGCCGGCGAGACATACCGCGTCGGGGTCGACATCGGTGGCACGTTCACGGACATCGTCTTCCTGAGCGCCGATGGCGCGCTGCACACGCGCAAGGTCTCATCGACCGTCGACGACTACGCGCGTGCCATTGCCGATGGGCTGCGTGAGATCTTCGCCGAGACCAGCCTGGGTCCGGCCAGCATCGCCGAGCTGCTCCACGGCACGACGGTGGCCTCGAATACGATCCTTCAGCTCGACGGCGCTCGAACGGGGCTCATCACCACGCGCGGTTTCCGCGATGTGCTCGAGCTGCGCACGCTGCGGATGCCGCGGCTCTACGACATCGGCTGGGAGAAGCCGGCGCCACTGGTGCCGCGCCACCTCCGGCTCGAGGTCGACGAGCGCGTCGACGCCGACGGGGGTGTCGAGCGCGAGCTCGAGCGAGACGACATCGAACAGGCCGTCGATCGACTGCTGAGCGACGACGTCGAGGCGATTGCCGTCTGCCTGATCAACTCGTTCGCCAATCCAGCGCATGAGCGCTTGATCGGCGAGGTCGTCGCCGAGCGCGCTCCAGGCCTGCCGTACTGCCTGAGCGCCGACGTGCTGCCCGAGGTCAAGGAGTACGAGCGGACCTCGACAACCGTTGTCAATGCCTACCTGCTGCCGGTTGTTGCCCGCTACCTCGAGTCGTTGATCGGCGAGCTCGAGGCCAGCGAGATCGCCGCGCCACTGCTCCTCATGCAGTCGAACGGCGGCCTGACGACGGCCGAGCGAGCGGCCCTAATGCCCTGTCAGATCATCGAGTCCGGCCCCGCTGGCGGCGTGGTCGGATCGCATGCACTCGCGACGAAGCTCGGCCTCGGCGACATCGTCACGCTCGACATGGGTGGCACCACGGCCAAGGCGTCGCTCGTCGAAGGCGGCGAGTACTCGCGTGCCGTCGACTTCAGCGTCGGAAGCGGGATCATCGCCGGCTCCCGGCTGCTCACGGGTGCGGGCTACCGCGTCAAGGTTCCCGCAATCGATCTCGCCGAGGTCGGCGCCGGCGGCGGCTCGATCATCTGGATCGATTCGGGCGGAGCGATGCAGGTCGGGCCAAGAAGCGCGGGCGCAAGCCCGGGCCCTGCCTGCTATGCGCAGGGCGGCCAGAGCCCAACCGTCACCGACGCGAACGTCGTGCTCGGCTACCTCAACCCGGAATACCTGATCGGCGGTGCGTTGCCGATCGATGACGCCCTCTCTCGTACCGCCGTGCTGAGAGACGTCGCCGAGCCGCTCGGGCTTGACCTCGAGCATGCGGCTTTCGGTGCGCACCAGATTGCCGCGTCGAACATGATCCGCGCGATCAAGAGCGTCTCGAGTGAGCGCGGCCGCGACCCTCGCCGCTACGCTCTTTTTGCCTTCGGTGGGAACGGGCCACTCTTCGCAGTAACGATGGCGCGCGCACTGGGTATGAGCCGAATCGTCGTGCCGCCCGCTCCCGGTCTGTTCTCCTCGTTCGGCCTGCTGTACGCCGATGTCGAGCATCACTACTCGCGCACGGTTCGCCGAGTGCTCCGCGACGCCGACCCGGCCGAGCTGGCCTTCGCCTGGGCCGAGCTCGAAGCCCAGGCTCGCGCACAGCTGGAGCGGGAAGGGTTTCCGGCGGAGCGCATCGAGGTCAGGAGAGCCGCCAACATGCACTACGAGGGGCAAATCTTCGATCTCACCGTCGCGGTCGAAGCAGGTGCGATCGATCCGCCCGCGCTCGAGGAGTCGTTCGGACTTGAGCACGAGCGCACCTACGGCCACCGAGCCGGCCCGGAGGAGCCCGTCGAGCTCGTCAACGTCGAGGTCGTCGGCCGGGGCGTCTCGGATCGACCCCGCGTGCCCGACCGGCTTCATCCGGGACAGTCCGGGACGGGCTCGTCCGGGGCAAGGGCATCTGGGCCTTCGCAGGCCGGGTCGCGCGCCGCCCACTTCGGCCCTGAGACCGGCTGGCTCGACACGCGGGTGGTTGCTCGCGCCGAGCTCGCCGCGGAGATCGAGGGTCCGCTGATCGTCGAGGAGTACGACGCCACCTGCGTCGTGCCGCCCGGCGCCGGCGCCGTCCTCGACGGCTACGGGAACATCACGATCTCCGTCTAGGCCCGAGCGCTCGCGCGAGCGTTCTCGACGTCGCTTGCCGTCCGCCCGACGATCTCCTCGTAGACGTCCGGTGCCGTGGCCCCCTCACTGTTGAAGACGAGGATGGTGCTCGTGGCCTCGATGCCAAGCTCGCGACGCTCGGATTCGCCCAACGCCAGCAGCCCGGCCAGCCCGCCTACTCCCGACTCGCCGCCAACGAGGGGCGGGTCGCCGCCAGCGCCGGCCGCGAGGAGCCTCATCGTGCCGCGCGCTGCATCGTCCGGCACGGTCTCGAAGTAGTCGCTGCCGCCACCCAGGATCTCCCAGGCGGGCCTAGAGGCCTCGCCAACCGAGAGCCCGGCCATGACGGTGTCGAGGTCGCCCGTGAGCGTGACCGGCTCGCCGGCTTCGGCACTCCGATAGAGACATGCGGCGCGGTCAGGCTCGACCACCACGAACCGTGGTGGGTCACGTCCGTCGGCGCGGGCTACGAGATGTGCCAGCACCGCCGCGGCCAGGCCGCCGCAGCCGGCCTGGGCGAAAACGTGGCTCGGCCAGAGGCCTTCCAGCTGCTCGAGTGCTTCGTCGGCCATCATCCGGTACCCCTGCATCACCTCGAGCGAGAGGCCGTACCCATCTCCCGGCGTGGTGTCGGCGACCATGACCCAGCCGTTCGTCTCCGCATCGGCCATGCACTGACGAGCCGAGTCGTCGTAGGTACCCGTGGTTCGGACGATCTCGGCGCCGTAGCGCGCGATCGCCTCTTCACGGCTCTGGCTCACGCGCTCGTGCAGGTAGATCACGCAGCGGCACCCGATGCGACTGGCTCCCCAGGCAACCGCACGTCCATGGTTGCCGTCGGTCGCTGAGGTGACGATCAGCCCGCCCATTCGATCCGCGTGCCGACCATCGAAAAGCGCGTTCGCGGCCGCGTCGACACCGCCGTCGAGGGCGGCGAGATACCGCTGCGCGGCCCGGCTAGTCGAGTACGCGCCGCCAAGAGCTTTGAAGCTCATGACGTCGAAGCGCTCGCTCTCGTCCTTCAGCCAGATCTCCGAGACGCCAGTCTCGGCGGCAAGGCCCGATAGTCGCACGAGCGGTGTCGGCGCGTATCCCGGCCATTCGCCGATCGATCGTCGCGCCTCCTCGAAGCCCGCCTCGGGCAGAAGTGCTGCGGAACGCTCCTGGCTATGCGCATGATCGACGAACGGATTTGCGAGCAGCTGCGTGGCGTCCGTCTGTACCACTTCTCGCGCGTACGCTACTGCGGCCGAAGCACCGATGCCGCGGGATGACCGGCTACCCGCCCCTCACCGGGCTGTACGTACGCAGAAATGTCAGGACCGCCGCGACCCTCCTGTTCACTGCCGAGTCGTCCGCGCTGAGTCCAAGCTTCATGAGGATCGCCCTGATGTGCTTCTCGACCGCCGATTCGGAGATGAAAAGGGTTTCTGAGATCGCCTGATTCGACTTGCCCTGCGCGATCTCGCGCAGGACGTCGGTCTCGCGCTCGGTCAGCTCTTCCATGCCCGAGGTCGACGACGTCGCGCCGCGTGCGAGGAGCCCCTCGACGACTTGCGGGTCGATGACCGAGCCGCCCTCATTGACGGCCCCGACTGCGCGCACGAGCTCGTCCACGTCGCCGACACGTTCTTTCAAGAGGTACGCAAGGCCGTCGGTCCCGTCCTGAAAGAGTTCGAACGCATACAGCGCGTTCGCGTACTGCGAGAGCACGACGACGCCCGTGTCGGGATGGTCCGCTCGAATCGCTCGTGCCGCTTCGATGCCTTCGGTCTGGTGATTGGGGGGCATGCGGATGTCGACCACCACGACATCGGGCTCGAGGTTCACCACCGCCTCGACGAGGCTCGTGCCGTCGCCGACGGCGGCCACGACCTCGACGCGCCCCGACGACTCGAGCAGCTGCCGGGTCCCCTCGCGGACGAGGTAATGATCCTCGGCGATGGCGACGCGTATCGGGTCGCTCATCGCGGCATGGCGCTGCCCGGAGCAGCCGGAGGCGTGGACGTTGTCGAGCCGGTTGCTTGCGCTGGGAGGGTCGCGACGAGACGGGTGCCGCTGCCGGGCTGGCTGTCGATCGTGATCTCGCCGCCCAGCGCGTGGATTCGGTCGGCCAGGCCTGTTAGCCCGCTCCCGTTGGCTACCCGTGCATCGAAGCCAGTTCCGGCGTCGGTGACTGCGGCGGTGAGGTTGGTCTCGTCAGCTCCCAGCGTGACCCGGGCCGACTCCGATTCGGAGTGCTTGAGGATGTTCGTCAGTGCCTCGGTCACGAAGAAGTAGGCGGCGCCCTCGACCTCGTCTCCGAATCGTCGAGCGGAGAGGCCCGGCTGCACCTCGAGGGACACGGCGATCGGCATGGTCGAGCAGCGATCCTCGATCGCTGCGACCAGGCCGCCGTCCGAGAGCACCGACGGGTGGATGCCCTGCGCAAGCTCGCGAAGGTTGGCGAGGATCTGCTTGACGTCGTCCTGTGCCGCGGCCAGTGCTTGCTCGGTAGAGCCGTCGCCGTTGGCCTTGCGGCGGGCGAGACCGAGCTGCGCAACGAGCGCCACGAGCTCCTGCTGTGCACCGTCGTGGATGTTTCGCTCGATCCTGCGCCTTTCGGCCTCCTGGGCGCTCACGATCCTCGACGCCAGCTGCGCGCGGGACACGGCCGTCGCGGCCTGCGCGCTCAGGGCGCGCAAGAGTGTCTCGTCGTCTGCGCTCAGCGAGTGGCCGCGCTGCGGGCGGCAGACCAGCCAGCCGAAGTGCTCGTCGCCCTGGCTGACCTCGAACGCCGTCGACGGCTCGCCGTTCGGCGTCCCGAGTCGCGCTGGCGTCGATCCGTCGAGGTCGACTTCGACCGAGCCCAGGCCTGTCGCCGTAAATGCGGTGGCCGCGAGCTGTGCGGCGACGTCGCTCGGTTGCTCTGCGTCACCGACGAGCTCGCCGAACCCGTGCACGGCTTCGAGCGGCGACTCGCGTCGGCCGAACACCCAGCGGTCTGCGACCTCCTCGAGCGCGCGCCGCGCAGGCTGGAAGACCAGCGTGGCGACGACCGTCACGGCAATGGCGAGCGCGACAGGGAGCCGGCTGCCCGCCGCGAGGCCGAGACCGGCCGCGATGCCGACGTAGGCACCCGCGATCGCGATCCAGAGCACCGCAAAGACGACAGAGCGACGCACGACGAGGTCAATGTCCCACAGCCCCGAGCGAAAGAGGGCCAGTCCGAAGCCCGCGGCGATCACGCTGAACGAGAGCGTGCAGACGAGCAAGAGAGCGCTCGTGAGCGGCTCGTCGCTCGCCCAGAGCGGGCCGATGGGGAAGAGCACGAGCGCCAGCACGCCGGCGTAGACGACCCACTTGAGCTGCTCGCGCTCGATCCCTCTTGCCCGTCGCAGCCGCACGACGAGAGAGGCCGCCGTCAGGACGAGCAGCAGGATCTGAAGTCCCCAGAGCGCGAAGTAGACGCGCTCGAGCGGTGGGTCTCCCTCGAAGCCGTTCTGCTCGTTACGCCGCGAGTCGAGCAGGAACGCCGTGGGGTCGACGATGGCGCTCGCGCGTATCGCGCCCACCACCGCGCCCGCGATGCAGACCAGGGCAAGCAGCGCCGCGACCGGGCGCCAGCGAGCCGCCGGCAGCCGCCCGTTCGGGAACGTCAGGAACAGCATCATCAGGCTGAAGACGAGCGCCATGCCGAACGTCTGGCCGAGGGCGATCAGGGTGCGTGTGGTACCGAGATCGGCGTCGCGAAGGACACCGCCCGCGATCTGAAAGAAGCCGATCGCGAGCGCGAGCGACAATGCGAGGCTTAGCAGCAGCCAGCCGCTTCGCGCCGACGGCCGTCGGGTGATGATCAGCGCGCCGACGATCGCCATGGCCGTGCCGCCGACGAACACGCCGGCGCTCGGCGCGATCAAGTACGGGGTGATCACCGCGAATGTGAGCGCGGTTGCGAGGATGGGCGGGCAGAGCGCGGCGAGTCCCCAGGCCGTCCACGAGACGAGCCGCCGTCGCTCCGGAGCCGCGAGCACGCTCATTAAGGGAATCATCGGGTACGGGCCGCCCGTTGTCCATACGGCTAGCCGTATTTCTCGTGGCCCTCAGAACTGCGGATAGCCCCACCCAACTGCACGGTTAGCCCCGTTCCGCTGCGCCAGCGAGCGCCCTAGCGTCGGAAGGGATGCAAGACAGCCGCCTCCCGGTGATCGAAAGGACTCTCTCATGACGACGCTCACCCGCTTCGTTCTTCGCCACAAGAAGCTCGTCGTGGCCTTCTGGCTCGTCGTCACGGTGGTCGCGTTCGCGGCCATCCAGCCCTCGGCAGACGCACTGTCAGAGGAGTTCAACCTGCCCGGCCGCGAGGCCTACGAGGCGAACGTCGAGGTCGCCGAGCTCTACGGCAACGGCGGCGACGTCGCGACGATTGTTCCTGTCGTGACCCTCCCCGAGGGAACCACGGTCGACTCGCCCGGCGTCGTCGACGAGCTCGATGCCGCCTTCGCCCGGGTGCAGGAAGCCCTGCCCGATGCTCGTGTTGCCTCGTACGCGTCGACCGGCGACCGCGCCTTCGTCTCGGATGACGGGCGCACGACGTTCGGCCTCGCGTACATCCGGCCGGTGCCGAGTCTCGATCCCGGCCAGGAGGAAGCCCGGCTGGCGCAGGAAGCCGTCGACGGGCTGACCGTCGCCGGCGCTCCGATCGAGATCACCGGTCTCGAGGCTCTCCGCGGTGCTTCGGAGAATGAGGACGGCGAGGGCCGCAGCGTCCTGATCGAGGTCATGATCGCCGGCGGCGGCGCTCTGATCATCCTCGGCTTCGTCTTCGCCTCGTTCATGGCGCTCGTACCGCTGCTCATGGCGATCGTCGCGATCCCGACGAGCTTCCTGCTCGTCTGGCCGCTCGCCGAGGTCACCGACGTCTCGATCATCGTTCAGTTTCTGATCGCGTTTGTCGGGCTCGGGATCGCGATCGACTACGCCCTGCTGGTCGTCTTGCGCTGGCGCGAGGAGCGCCAGCGCGGCGGCGTGAGCAACGAGACGGCCGTGCAGCGAGCGATGGAGCAGGCCGGCTCGGCTGTTGTCTTCAGCGGGACGACGGTCGCGATCGCGCTGCTCGCGATGATCGCGCTCCCCGTCCCCGTGCTTCGCTCGATCGGCATCGCGGGCCTGCTGATTCCGCTCGTGAGCGTCGCCGTGGCGGTCACGCTACTGCCGGTACTGCTGTCAACGATCGGCCCGCGGCTCGACTGGCCGCGCGTTCGCCGCGAGGACCGGGCGAGCCGCGCCTGGTCGGCCTGGGCGCGCTTCGTTGTCCGTAATCGCTGGGCGACCGCGGCCGTGTCGGGCGGCCTCCTGATCGCGCTCGTCGTCGCGGCTTTCTCGATGCAGCTCGGAAACCCGCGCGCCGAGTCGCTCGCCCAGAGCGGAACGGCCCGGGCCGGGTTCGACAGGCTCGACGACTCGGGTATCGGCGCGGGCCCGCTCTCACCCTTTGATGTTCTCGTGCGCTCCGGTGATCCCGACGCCGTCGCCGGTGAGCTCGCCGAGGTCGAGGGCGTCCGAGGCGCGATCGCTCCGGCCGATGCCGCGTGGCGCCTCGACGGCAGCGCCGTCATCACGGTCATCCCGACAGCCGACGGCAACTCGCCCGCCGGCCGCGAAACGCTGGAGCGGGTACGGGACACGGCCGGGGCACTCCCGGCTGACGTCGTCGTCGGCGGCCAGGCTGCACAGAGCTCTGACTTCGTCGACGCCGTCTACGGCAACTTCCCGCTGATGATCGCTCTGATTTCGATCCTCACGCTCCTACTGCTCGCCCGCGCCTTCCGCTCGGTCGTGCTTCCCCTGAAAGCGGTGCTTCTCAACCTCCTGTCGGTGGCCGCCATCTGGGGTGTGATGGTGCTCGTCTGGCAGAAGGGCTTCGGCTCGGAGCAGATCTGGGGCATCGAGGCGACCGGCTCGATCAACGAGTGGCTACCGGTCATGGTCTTCGCCTTCCTCTTCGGTGTCTCAATGGACTACCAGGTCTTCATCATCAGCCGCATGCGCGAGAGCTTCGACCGCACGGGCTCGACGAAGCAGGCCGTCGTCGAGGGGATCGGGCGCACAGGTCGGCTCGTGACCAGCGCCGCAATGATTCTGGGCCTCGCGTTCGTCGCGCTGAGCGCGCAGCCGGGTACCGAGGTGAAGATCTTCGCGACTGCGCTAGCGGCCGGCATCCTGATCGATGCCACGATCGTGCGGGCGATGCTCGTACCGGCCACGGTTGCGATCCTCGGGCGCTGGAACTGGGCGCTGCCGAATTGGCCCGCCCGCCTGCTTCGGGTCGAGCGCTCGCTGGTGCGTCCAGAGCCCGTCGGAGAGGAGGCATAGATGGTTGCGACGGCAAGCCTTGATAGAACCACGCGCGCAAGCTCAGACAGGAACACGATGCAGGCCGTTGTCTACGAGCGATATGGCTCACCCGACGTCCTCGAGCTCAAGGAGGTCGACCGACCGATCGTCAAGCACGGCGAGGTGCTGGTGCGGGTGCGCGCGGCGAGCGTCAATCCCTATGACTGGCACCTCATGCGAGGCGAGCCCTATCATGAGGCCACAGAGCGGGCTTCGCTCACCCAAGAACACTCGGCTCGGCGTTGACGTCGCTGGGCAGGTCGAGGCCGTTGGCGCCGGGGTCGAGCGAGTACGCCCGGGTGACGAGGTGTTCGGCGAGGTCTCCGAGAGCGGCTGGGGCTCGTGCGGGGAATACATCGCCGCCCCCGAGAGCTGGCTCGAGCTCAAGCCGACCAACTTGAGCTTCGAGCAGGCGGCGGCCGTGACGGTCGCCGCCGCGACGGCGCTGCAAGGGCTGCGCGACTACGGTGGCCTGCGAGCCGGGCAGGCTGTCCTGATCATCGGCGCTTCTGGTGGCGTGGGCACGTTTGCCGTGCAGATCGCCAAGTGGCTCGGTGCCGAGGTCACGGGGGTCTGCAGCACGAGGAATCTCGACCTGGTGCGCTCACTCGGCGCCGGCCGGGTCATTGATTACACCGCGGAGGACGTCACGAGGCGGCGCGAGCACTACGACGTCGTCTTCCAGCTCGCTGGCGCGCAACCGGCCTCTCGCCTGAGGCGGATCATGACGCGGCAGGGAACTCTCGTCCTCGCGAACGGCGACGGGGGTCGGCTGCTCGGGCCGGCCGGACGCTTCCTACGCGGCTTCGCGCTGGGACGGTTCGTCAGCCAGCGCGTCGTGGCGTTCGTGGTGCAGAAGAGCGGCGACGACCTACGCCTACTCAGGCAGCTGATCGAGGCAGGCGACGTGACTCCGGTCATAGACAGGACCTACGAGCTGCGTGAGGCGGCAGAGGCCGTCCGCTACCTCGAGACGGGACGCGCTCGAGGGAAGGTGATCGTCAGTGCCTGAGCGGGGGCGTGACCCAGTCAGGAGGCGCTCCGTGCAGATCAAGGTCTTCAACACGTGGCTCAAGCGGCGGAAGCACGTTGATCGACTCGAGGATCAGGTGAACGAGTGGCTCCAGAACAACCGCGACGTCGAGATCGTGGAGATCAAGCACGACGCGGTCGGAAGCTTCGGGGACTTCTGGCTTGTCGTCTCGATCCTGTACGAGCCCGCGTCCTGAGCACTCGCTCGCGCTGCGCCACAGCAAGGTGACCACGCTCAAGCCTAGAGCGCCTACGCGAGTGGGATCTCGGCGCCCGCGCCTTTCGACTGCTGGTAGATGTCAGACATCTCGTCGTACGTCTTGCGTAGTGCTATGACGCGCTGCTCGAGGCGCTGGCGACTCTCAGGCTCGCAGCTCTCGATCAGATCCTGCAGGCACCAACCGCTCCAGTAGGCGTTCTTGTGGTTGTACTCGCCGCCCTTGACTCGCCAGATCTCCTCGTTGAGCCTGATGTCATGCGGAATGCCAAAGGCGTCCATCGAGTCCTCGTAGGTGAACAGGTAGAAGAAGTTGTCCCAACCGCCCCAGGTGATGGCCGAAAGGCAGAGGGGACAGGGCTCGTGGGTGCTGAGGAAGATCGTGTCCCTGGACGCCGGGCGCTCATCGCGGGGTATCTCGTAGAACGTGTTGATGGTGACGATCTCACCGTGGTTGAGCGGGTTGGCCGTCTCGTGGTTGGTGACCGCCACCACTGTCGCGAGGTCAGACTTCTTCAGGACGGCTCCGCCGAAGATCTTGCTACCGGTGCGGACGCCCTGTTGCGTCAGCGGCACGATTTCTCGCTCGACCGCTGTGAGGAGTCGCTCGATGAAGGCGACCTTGTCGCTGGTGAGTCCGGCTAGATCGGCTTCGGTGGGAGTCCGTATCTCCATTGGTCTTTGCCCTCCCAGGGTTAGCGAGTCAGCGTGAGTCCGATGCGGCCGATCGGGGGCCGCGGGTCGGTGTAGACTCTGATCCGCTCGTCGTGTTCGGACACCTGGGCCGTGTCCCAGAGTCGGTTCTGCGCCTCGAATGAGACCTCGTCGATCTGCTCGAACTGGCCAAGCAGGCGCTGCCCCATCTCGTGAACGAGCTGCTGGATCGAGAGCGACACGAAATCGTCGAAGGTCTTGAGCAGGCTGTCGCGGACTGTTGCGCTCGACACGCGCCTCTCGAAGTCGCGATGGCGCCAGTAGGCGTCGAGATAGACGAACAGGGGTCGGTCACCGACCTCGGGAAGCGTCGTGTGCTCATCCCGTGCGAACGACGCGAACGACGACCCGGTGATCTTGATCAGGTGGAGTCCTTCGCGGCCGGAGCGATGTTCGGTTACTCCGCTGCGACCGAGCGACACCTCCGCGACTCCGAAGTCGCGCTCGACGCGCTGGAAGAGGACGTCGCTGTGCTGGATGAACGGCAACTCCCTGACACGCAGGTACAGCGTGTCCATGCTCTCGTAGCGGCCCAGGAACACGTTGCCGAGATACTCGGCCAGCCCCTCGGGCGAGTCCCCCTCGTAGTCGAGCGCGGCCGAGTGGATCACGTTCTTCATCGTGTCGGTGGCGACCACCATCGAGTTGTTTCCCTCGGTGTAGGACGCCGCGAACGCGTCACCAAAGACGTCGACGCGGACTGTGGCGCCCCAGAGCGTCCGGACGCCGTCCGTCCGGTAGACGCTGACGTCGTCCTTTCCGTAGCGCGTCTTCATCCCCGCCTCCAGCGATCCTCGGCAATCGAGATGAGCTCGTCAAGCGCCGTCTCGCGCTCGAGCGCCGTTGGTCGGTCGATACGGGCTCGTAGTACCTCGAGAATCTCGTGGCGCGGCCGGCGGTTGACGAAGACGACAAAGCGAAACCCGTGCCGAGCTTCGTACTCGCTGTTGAGTCGAGCGAGCTCGGCCAGTACCTGCGGATCGTCGTCCCTGCCCTGCTCAGCTGCGGATCTCGGCGAGAGCCGGCGCGCTCCGATCGACGGGTGCGCGTCGAGAGCCTCGCGCTTGGCCTCGTCGGAGAGCTCCTGGACGAGCTCGCGCGCGGCCACCAGTGGGTCCTCGGTCGTCGCAAGCTGCTCGACGAGCTGAGTCCGACCTTCGAAGAGCTCGGCCAGCTCGTCGATGCCTAGCTGCCTCGGTAGCTCGCGCATCCGTAGGCAGAGACCAGGAGCGGCACGTGGTAATGGCCTTGCTCGAGCTCGAGTTCCAGCTCGACGCGCCGAAAGAACGGCGACGGCGGATGGAACACCAGCCCGTACGCACCCGGGTCGAGGTTCTGCGCGAGCTCAGAGATCCGCCCGTCCCCATCGGTCTGGCCTTCGGCGACGCACTGCCCCTTGGCATAGAGCTCGACGCGAACTCGCTCTGCGGGGAGCCCGGCGCCCGTGTCGAGCACGTGTGTCGACAACGAGATGCTCACGGCGCGAGCGTATCCCCGATCGCACAGGCCGGGCATTGGCGAGCATGCCGAGCCGTGCGTTGGTTAGCCTAGAAAAAGGGCAAGTCCCGAACGAGACGGGCGAGGAGGGACGGTGGCGGGTGTCGTCTTCATCGATGGCAAGTTCGTAGCGCCTGAAGAGGCCAAGATGTCGATCTTCGACGCTGGCTTCATCTACAGCGACGTCGTCTACGACGCGCTCTCGAGTTGGGGCGAGTACATCTTCAGGCTCGACGAGCACATCGAGCGCTTCTCGAAGTCCTGTAAGGGGTTTCGCCTCGAGAACCCATACTCGCACGACGAGATGCGCCGGATCGTCGCCGAGTGCGTCGAGCGCTCGGGTCTGGACTCCACGTACATCAAGCTCGAGCTCACTCGCGGGGTCATTCCCGACGCCGCGGACGGTCGTGACCTGCGCAAGGCCAGGCAGCGCTTCGTCGCCTGCGCCGTGCCCTACATCTGGATGTGGGGGGAAGAGAAGTGCAAGCGCGGCGGCAACGTCCACGTATCGAGTAAGTACGTGCGAATTCCGACGGAGTCGGTCAACGCCCACTTCAAGAACTACGCTCGCCCCGACTTCATCCAGGCGCGACTCGACGCGTACGAGGTCGGCTGCGACGACTGTCTGCTGGTCGGTACGGACGGTGCGCTGACCGAGGGGTCAGGATGGAACCTGATGGTCGTCAACGACGGCCGAATCGGCACGCCAGACGCCAATGTCCTGCTCGGTGTCACGCGTCGGACGACGCTCGAGCTCTGCGAGCTCGAGGGAATTCCCTTCGACGTGCGCCGGGTCGAGCCGGACGAGCTCGAGGACGCCGACGAGGTCTTCGCAACCTCGGGCGCGGGCGGCATCCTGCCGATCACGGCGATCGACAACGAGCCGGTAGGCGACGGATCGGTTGGGCCGATCACGGACCAGCTGCGAGAGCTGTACTGGTCGAAGCGCGAGCAGGGCTGGCACGGCAGGCGGCCGGCCGACGTGCTCGCGGCGGCGCCCGCCTAGGACGACGCGACCGGCCCGACGAAGCGAGGAGCGGCATGTCTGACTACCCACCGAATGAGACCGCGCTTCTACTGGTCGACGCGCTGAACGAGTTCCTCGCCGAGGGTGGCAAGCTCTGGCCCGCCACGAAGCCCGTCGCCGAGGCGACCGGCACGATCCCGAACCTCAAGCGCCTGACCGACGGCTCCCGAGCTGCCGGCATGACGGTCGCCTACGCGAACCACCACACCAACGAGGGCGGCGAGTACCTCTCGTTCAGGCATCCCACGCCGTCGCACCGGCGCGTCAACGACCTCGGACTCTTTCTGAAGGGCAGCTTCGGTGTCGAGGTGCATGCCGACGTCGCGCCGCAAGCCGGCGATCTGATCGCGCAGGAGCACTGGACGTCGAGTGGCTTTGCCGGCACCGACCTCGACATGCTCCTGCGCCAGCACGGCGTCTCCCGGGTCGTGGTTGCCGGCAACCGCGCGAACACCTGCATCGACGCTACAGGCCGTTACGCCGTGGAGCTCGGCTATCACACCACGCTGATCTCCGATGCGATCGCCGCGTTCAGCGACGATGAGATGCGTGCGACGATCGAGACGAACTGGCCGGCGTTCGGGCACGCGGTGCTGACGACCGACGAGTTCCTCGAGCAGATCGCGTAATGAGCACGCTCGAGACGCGGGCCTACACCCTCGACCCGGTTACGTTCGAGGTGCTCAAAAACGCCTACGTGAACACGGTCGATCAAATGGCGGAGCAGATCCTGCGCACCTGTTACTCGTTCGTGATCTACGCGCGCGACTTCTCCTCGGCGCTGTGCGATCTCGAGGGCGACACGATCATGCACGGAAGCCAGGACATCGCCGTGCACGTGGGCACGCTTCACTACACGGCGAAGGCCGTGCTCGAGGCGTTCGAGGGTGACATCAACCCGGGCGACGTCTTCGCGATCAACGACCCGTATCTGGGCGGTACGCACTTCAACGACGTGCGGATCCTTCGCCCGATCTTCGTCGACGGCGAGGTGATCTGCTACGCGCAGTCGAACGGCCACTGGGCCGACGTCGGCGGCTCCGTCCCCGGCTCGTTCGACATCACGGCGAAGGAGCACTTCGGCGAGGGCCTGCGGATTCCGCCGGTGCGGATCTGGGCCGGCGGCCAGTTCCTCGGCGACGTCGTGGGTCTGATCAGCTCGAACTCGCGTGCGCCCACCGACCTCGAGGGCGATCTACACGCGCAGGCCGAGGCAACGCGCGTTGCCGAGCAAGAGATCCTTCGCCTTGTCGACAAGTACGGCAAGGAGACGGTCACCACCGGCTTCACCGAGGTGCAGGACTACGTCGAGCAGCTGACCCGTCAGCGGATCGCGGAGATGCCTGACGGGACCTGGGAGACCGAGGACTACATCGACTACGACCCGGCGGTGGGCGAGGGTCTGATCCCGATCCGGGTGAAGATGACCATCGAGGGCGATCAGATCACGTACGACCTGAACGGCTCGCATCCGGCGGTCGGCAGCTTCCTGAACGCGGCCTACGGGACGGCCTTCTCGGGGATCATCGGCGGCACCAAAACCTTCTTCCCTGACATCCCGCTGAACTCGGGGTTCTACCGCCCGATCAAGTTCGACCTCGGTCCCGAGGGAACGGTCGTCAACGCCGCCTGGCCGACGGCGGTGACCGGTTTCTGCTCGGGGCCCTACGAGAAGCTGATGAACTCGATCTTCGAGCTCTGGTCGGGGCTGATGCCGGAGCGTGCGATCGCCTGCTCGTTCAACCTCGAGTACCTCCTGGTCGGGGGCCGCGACGCTCGCCGCGAGGGAAACCCGTACTTCATGTGGTACGACTGGATGGCCGGCGGCTGGGGCGGCCGAAACGGCAAGGACGGCACGAACGCAGCCGCGCCGCTGTTCGGCCCCGGTATTGCCGTCCAGCCTGCGGAAGGCCAGGAGCGGCTCTCTCCGGTCATCACGAGAGAGCACGCGATTCGCACCGACTCAGGCGGGCCCGGCGAGTTCCGCGGTGGCTGCGGCATTGAGAAGGGCGGAACGCTGACGAAGAACGACCAGTCGGTCATGTCCTATTGCTGCGACCGTGCGCGGTCGATCGCCTGGGGAATCAACGGCGGCCTTCCGTCGCTGCCGCACGGCGTCTGGCTGAACAGGGAGGGCTCGGACGAGCAGGAGTTCCTTGGCGCGGTGTTCTCGAGCGTCCCGGTCGGCGAGGGCGACCGTTTCACGCGACCCTCCGCCGGTGGCGGCGGTTTCGGTGATCCGCTCGAGCGCGATCCGAAGGCCGTGCTCGACGACGTCGCCGACGACTACGTCTCGATCGAGCGGGCGAGAATCGACTACGGCGTTGTCGTCAAGCTCGTCGACGCCGATCTGGCCGAGTACGAGCTCGACCTCGACGCGACCGGCGCCGAGCGCGCCCGCATCCGCTCGGAGCGCAAATCGTGGCTCGCCGAGGACCCGGAGTCGGTGGCCAAGCGCTACCGCGACGACGAGCTGAACGCGCTCGATCTCGTCCGCCACTACGGCGTGATCCTCGACTGGGGAACCGGTGAGCTCCTGCCGGATACGACCAAGACGTTCAGGGCGATGATGGCGCGGCGAGCCGTGCCGCACTGGTAGCCGGCTATCCCGACGGTCTGCAGTCCCGAGGAGGCGGCCGCACTGGTGCCGAGCGGCGGCACCATCATGGTCGGCGGCTTCGGGCTCGTTGGCGCGCCGCTGACCCTGATCGACGCGCTGCTCGACACCGATGTCGGCGAGTTGACGGTCATCAGCAACAACCTCGGCGAGCCCGGCAAAGGTCTCGGCGAGTTGCTCCTCGGAGGCCGCGTCCGCTGCGCGATCGGATCGTTCTTCACCAGCAACCCCGACGTCGTGCAGTGGCACGCCGAGGGTCGGCTCGAGACGGAGCTTCTGCCGCAGGGAACGCTCGCTGAGGCGATTCGAGCGGGCGGCGCCGGGATCGGCGGCTTCTACACGAAGACGGCTGTCGGCACGTTGCTTGCCGAGGGCCGCGAGGAGCGGACGATCGGCGGCGAGCGCTACCTCTTCTATGAGGCGCTCGAGGCCGACGTCGCTCTGGTTCGCGCGCATCGCGCTGACGAGCTCGGCAACCTCACGTACCGGCTCACGGCGCGCAACTTCAACCCCGACATGGCCACAGCCGCCCCTGTCGTGATCGCGGAAGTCGATGAGATCGTCGCCGTGGGGGAGCTCAAGCCCGCCGAGATCGTGACGCCGCACCTCTACGTCGACCATCTCGTCCTCTCCCGTCCGCGGGAGCGCGAATGAGCGTCGCTTCGATCATCGCCAATCGCGTCGCCACGCACCTCCGCGAGGGGGAGGTTGTGAACCTCGGCATCGGCATCCCGACCCGCGTCGCCGACCATGTTCCCCCGGACTCCGGCGTCGTCCTGCAGATCGAAAACGGCATGCTCGGGGCCGGGCCGACGCCGACCGGTGACGACGTCGATCCCGACCTCATCAACGCCGGAAAGCTGCCGGTGTCTGAGCTGGCGGGCGCCTCCTACTTCTCGAGCTCCGAGTCGTTCGCGATGATCCGGGGTGGTCACGTCGACGTCGCGGTTCTCGGCGTGCTCGAGATCGACGCGCGCGGGCGCATCGCCAACTGGGCGACTCCCGGTCAAGGCGTTCTCGGCGTCGGCGGCGCAATGGATCTGATTGCCGGGGCGGGGCGTGTCGTCGCGGCAACGACTCATCTGACGCGGGCCGGCGAGCCGAAGATCGTCAGCGAGTGCTCGTGTCCGCTGAGCGGCGACCGCCCGGCAGACCTGATCGTCACCGAGCACGCGACGTTCGCCACCGACGCCGACGGCCTCCTGCTCACCGAGATCGCCGACAGCGCGTCGCTCGAGTGGGTGCGCGAGCATACGGCGGCGACCTTTCGCGTCGCGCCTCACCTCTGAGAGTCGGCGCACAGCGCGCTCGGATGTGGAACCGTAGGAGCCAGTCATGAGCTCAGTAGACGACTCGACCATCTACCGGTCTTTCGTTGAGCAGAACCCGCGGTCACGCGCCCACGCGGACAAGGCGCGCGGCTGCATCCCGGATGGCACGTCGCGATCTCTGCTGAACCATCGCCCGTTTCCGTTCTACGTCGAGCGCGCCGAGGGCATACGCAGCACGGACATGGACGGCAACAGCCGCATCGACTTCCACAACAACTACACGACGATGATCCATGGGCACGGCCATCCGCGGGTCCAGGAGGCCGTCGAGCGTCAGCTCGTCAAGGGGACGAGCTATTCGGCGCCCGGCAAGCACGAATACGAGCTGGCATCACATCTCTGCGATCGCATTCGGAGCGTCGAGCAGATCGTGTTCAACAGCTCTGGTAGCGAAGCGGTGATGGTTGCGCTCCGGATCGCGCGCGCCCACACCGGTCGGAATCTGATTGGGAAGTTCGAGGGCGCGTATCACGGCTTCTACGATCACGCCATCGTCGGCGATGGTGATGTGAGGGCGCCGGATGATCCTGTCCGAGTCGCCGTGCCTACGACCGAGGGCGGCGGGTGCCGGCCACTGCGACCGAGGACGTCGTTCTGATGAACTACAACGACCCGCAGGCCGTGCGCGAGGCAGTCGAGGGCTTCGGCGAGCAGCTCGCGGCGATCATCGTCGAGCCGATCCTCGGCGCGGGTGGCGTTATTCCGGCGGAGCCGGAGTTCCTCGAGGTTCTCCGCTCAGAGACGGCGCGTGCCGGTGTCGTACTCATCTGCGACGAGGTCATCACTCTCCGCCACGCCATCGGCGGCGCACAGGGCCACTATGGCCTCGAGCCGGATCTGACGACGATGGCCAAGACCATCGGCGGTGGCTTCCCGGTCGGCGCTGTCGGTGGCAGACGGGAGGTCATGCGCGTCGTCGGTGATCCGGGCCGCGGCGCCACAGTCGCGAACCTCGGCACCTTCAGCGCCAACCCGATCTCGATGGTCGCCGGGCTCGAGACCATGCGCCTCCTCGACGAGACGGCGATCGAACATGTGAACAGCCTCGGCGACCGCGCGCGCAAGGGTTTGTCGGACCGCATCGTCGAGCATGCCGTGCCCGCACAGGTGAGCGGTGCCGGCTCGCTCTTTCAGGTGCACTGGACGGAGGCGCCGCTGAGAGACGGCCGCGGGCCCGCCGCCGCCGATCGCGACAGGAACCTTCTCGTGTTCCTTGGACTCTGTAATCGAGGCGTGCAGGTGTCGAAGAGCGGGATCGGAGCGCTGTCCACACCGATGACGGCTGCTGACATCGACAAGCTGCTCGATGCTTTCGACGAGACCGTTCGCGAAATGCGAGCGGGAGGCTGGCTTTCGTAGCCACCCGAGATGGTCAGATGAGGATCGCGCCGTAACGCTCAGCGAGCTCGCGGACGATCGGTCGCTCGCTCTCAAGCGTTGGCTCGCGGAGGGCGACCGGGTAGGCGAACTGCGCGCGGTAGCCATGTTCGTGCTCGATCACGCGACCCCACAGGGCTACCAGACCGACCGCCAAGCGTGGGCCGGTCGTTACGTATGTCGCCGGAAGTCGATGCGTTCGCGCGTAGATCCCGCACCCGTGGTCGACGCAGGGCGGATGGCTCCGGGTTTCGGGCTCGCCGCGGCCGCGGCACACGGCTTCTAGGCGCCGGCCCGGCTCCCAGACATCGCGGGCTATGGTCGACGTCAGGTGCAACCTGCCGTCTACGCGGGCGGGCGGCCGGCGCCCCTCATCGGGCTCGGTGCGCTCGCGTACCAGGCATCGTCACGCTCTGGCGCCGGCACGGGCTCTTCGATCGCGCGAACGAGTCTGGGAGATCGAACCAGGGGGGCGCCACTACGCCGGCGTCTTGTCGGGCTCGACCGGGTCTGGCTGCTCGGCCGGCTGACGGCCTGGCGAAGCTGGCGCGTCGGCTCGACAGTGATCTCGCGCACGGGCTTTCCGATATCGGCCATGGCAACACGGTAGCCACCCGCCGGCGAGCGGCGCGCTGTTCGATCAGCGCGCGATGGCACCTATTGGGTCGTGATATCGAAGGACTGCAGCTCGACCGTGTCGCCGCTGGCCCCATCCTCGGATACCTGACCGACGCCGGGCGCGTAGTACTCGCGATCGATCAGGTGGGGCTGAAGGTTGTTCGTCCGTTCGATCGCAAGGACGTCGGCGAACTTCCCGGCGGCGGTCTTCACCGTTTCGTCAATCGCGGCGACGCGACCCCGGTCGGTGATCGCACCGCTCGCATCGATCAGGAACTTCACGGTGAACTCGTTGCCCATCTCGGTGTCGCCCGGCACGACGATGCCCGGCTCGGCCGTGGCGATGCCCGCTTCCCAGGTGGCGCTTTCGACGACCTCTCCGTCCGCGTAGCCTTTGTCGAGCTCTCCGAGAAGCCATACGTTCCCCGAGTCGTCCTGTGCGTACCAGCTGATCGTGGTCTCCTCGACGTCGCCGTCGACGTAGAGCGTCTCGAGGACCGATGTCGTATCGATACCCAACACCGACTTCGCGTCGGAGAGCACTTCGTGTTCGAGTCGGTGGATCTCGCTGTCCGCCGTGGCGACCTCGTATTCCCATGTCGCGCCCGGAGGCAGGGGGAAGTAGGGGTTGTCGACCGTCGTCGAGAACGCGGCCGGGTCGATCTCGGCGGCGTTGTCCTCGATCGTGAACTCGCCGACCGAAAACGTCTGGTTGCCCTCGGCGACGATGGCCATCAGCTCGAACTGGTACGTCCGTCCGGGCTGGAGCAGCTCCGGGAGCAGCCGGAACTCGTTCACCGTGGCCGGAACCTTGAACGTGAGGTCGATGTTGAGCGCGATCGGATCCTGACCCTCGGGGGGATCGACCGGGAACAGCTGGACCGAATAGGCCTCGATCTCGACACCTTCGGGTTCGGTGACGAACTCCCACGCGACAAGGACCTCGTCGGGGCTCACCACGGCATCCATTGGGTCGGTGATCTCCGGCGGCTCGGGGATCAGATGCGTGAAGTCCGACGTGCCCACCAGCGTTTGTCCATCGAGGGTCTGGCCAGTGAACGTGTACTCCCCCTCGGGGAATCGGTCGAGGAATGCGTCGAGGGGGAGCTCCTCGAGCGGAAACTCGGCGCTCTCGAAGAAGACGCCCGAGAGCCCGTGCTCGGCGAGCGGGCCCCCTGTGCCCAGCTCAAAGACGATCTCACCGTTCGGTCCGGCAATGGTGGCTGACGACCACGGGTCACCACCGAACTCGGTATGGAAGCCGTAGTCGCCCGAGTCGGAGTTGTATTCGATGAAGGCCCGGACACCTTCCCATTCGGGTGTCTCACTGGTTGCGGCTGCGATCGGTTCAGTCGACTCGCGAGAGCTCGTCGGCTGGACCGGCGACGGTTTCCCACTCTCCGGCTCGGTCAGCGACGGATTCGGGCTCGCTGGCTCGGCGGGCGACGGGTTCGCGACGGCGGGCGCGGCCGGGGCCGGCGGCGGCGAGTTCGAGTTGCCGCAGGCCGCCCCCGTCACGAGCAGCGCTCCGAGTACAAGTAGAAGCGCGACACGTCGCGTGCTACGTCGGCGAGGACAACGGACGACGGAGCTCTCGGGGCTAGGGCGCACGATCATCTACAGCCCACGCTAGGACGCTGCAATGAGACACACGTGAGAGCGTCGACGCAACCCGCGGTGCGGGCCACGACGGGCGGGCAAGCCGCTCATCCGCTTCTCATCAACAGCCCCTAGGCTCACTGTCCAATGGAGGTGACTGCGCCAACACGCACGTCCCCGGCGCCGGCAGAGCGTGCCGCCGACGCCACGGGGCTCGAATGTTCGGGCCTCGTCGTGCGCTATGGCGACCACCTCGCCGTCGACGACGTCACCTTCTCGGTCGAGGCTGGCAACGTGCTCGGCCTGCTCGGGCCGAACGGGGCCGGCAAGACGTCGGTGATCCGCGCGCTGACGACAATCATCCGGCGCGAGGCGGGCGACGCGCGGGTCGCCGGCGTTGCCCTCCATGACGCCGCTGCGGTTCGAGAGCTCGTCGGCGTACTCCCCGAGAGCATGGGCTATCCCGGATACCAGACGGCGATCGCGTACCTGCGCTACCACGGGCAGCTATACGGTCTCAGCGCCGCCGAGGCCGAGCGTCGTGGCCGCAACCTACTCGAGACGTTCGGGCTTGCCGAGCGGGCCGAGGCCCGGATCAAGACGTTCAGCCGCGGCATGCGCCAGCGGCTCGGCATCTCGCGCGCTCTCATCAATGACCCAATGGTCGTGTTCCTCGACGAGCCGACGCTCGGGCTCGACCCAGCGGGCCAGGCGGAGATTCTCTTCCACATCCGTGAGCTGGCGCACCGTGGCCGAACGGTCCCTGGTCAGCAGCCACCTGCTCGACGAGGTCGAGCGCACGTGCGACAAGGTGACCATCCTCGACCGTGGCCGTGTCGTTGCTGACGGTGACGTCACGAGCGTCATCCGAAGCGCTGGCGTCCCGTCGACGGCGCGCCTCAGGGTGCCGAGCGAGCACGCGGCCGAGGTGACGCGGCTGCTCAACAACGTGGTCGGCGTGAAGAGCGTACGCTCGAGCGCCGAGCAGCCCGACGTGCTCGACATCACGCTTGCCGAGGAGCGCCACGGCAACGACGTCGCGGCGCTCGTCGCTTCGAGCCCCGCCACGCTCCTCGAGTTCTCGCTGCGCAGCGCTCAGCTTTCCGACGCGTTCCTCACGCTGACCGGAAGCGAGGTCGACGGTGGCGTCTAGCGCCGCCCTGGCCGATCCCGGGCTAGGCCGCTGGCGCGTCGTGGCCACACAGGAGCTGCGCGATCTCTGGCTGAGCTCGCGCGGACCGGTCGTCATGCTCGTGTACAGCCTGCTGCTGAGTGTGCTCGCGTACCTGAGCGCGGGAAATGCCGACCTCAACCTGCTCGACGCGCGCGAGTCGGTGGGCGTTCTCGTCCAGGTCGCGATCACCGTTGGCGGGCTGGCCGCGCTCGTTGCCGGCGCCGACGCGATCGCCGGCGAGCGTGAGCGCGGCACACTCGAGCACCTCTTGCTCACGCCGACCCCGCTCAGCAGCCTCGTGATCGGCAAGTTGATCGCTGCGCTGTCGGTGTGGTTCGTGGCCATGGTGATCGCGATCCCCTACGTCGTCTCGCTCGGCGATGGGCCCGGAGTGAGTGCCGACGGGGTGCTCGTCCTGATAGTCGCCGGGAGCTTGATCGGTGTCGCGCTCGCCGGCCTCGGGCTGGCCGTTAGCGCCGTCGCCTCGAGCAACCGCGTCAGCATCGCGGCGAGCATTGTCATTCTGCTCGTTCTCGCCGCACCGAGCCAGCTGCCGCAGGCGGCGAGCCGCGGTCTGCTCGGCGACGTGATCATCCGCGCGAACCCCGTCAGCGCCGGGCTGAAGCTCGCCTCAAACGTCCTGGTCGATCAGCGCAGTTGGGGAAGCCAGTGGAGCCTGCTGATCGCTCCGGCCATCGCTGCCGGGGTGTTCATCGCAATCGCGATCGTGCTCTCACGCCGCGTCAAGCTCGGAGGACTGCGATGAGGACGCTTGCGGTGCTCTTCGCCTCGGTGGTGGCAGCGGTTGCGATGGCGTTGCCAGCGCTTGCGCAGAGCGTGGGAGATATAGCGGTCGAGGTGCGTCCGGGCAGCGCCGAGGGCGCCGTCGGCGACCAGTTCGACATCGAGGTGATCGTGGCCAATCGCGGGGCGGAGGAGTCCCCGCCGCTGGCGGCGCACATCGACGTGACCGACCCTCGCTCGGAGTCGTCGGTCGACCCCGAGGACTGGACTCCGACCCTGACCCGCCCGGTGGGAAGGCTCGCTCCTGGAAAGCAGGTAACTCTGCGTTGGACCATCCAACCGATCTCGCCCGGCAATTACCTGCTCTATGCCGTGGCGCTCGTCGCCGACCGGGAGGCGGCGCCCGCCGCCGCCGTGAGCAACGCCGTGCCGGTGGCGATCACCGAGCGGCGCAGCCTCAACCCGAGTGGCGTCCTTCCTGTTGTGCTTGCCGTCCCGCTGGTGCTGGGTGGCGCCATCCTGCTACGGCGCCGGCAGTTCGTGCGATCAGAGCGAGAGGCGCCACAAACCAGAGCGTAATAAGGCGCCGCTCTCATATAGCTCTCATCTTCTGTGACGATTATGGGGGCAATGCGAGCGCTGATTGTCGAAGACGAGCCAAAAATGGCCCGGCTGATCCGCCGCGGGCTTGTCGACGAGGGCTACGCCGCGGACGTCGTGGCGAACGGGGAGGACGCGATCTGGCGAGCGGGCGCGACCGAGTACGACGTCATTGTGCTCGACGTGATGCTTCCGGGGCTCAACGGTTTCCAGGTCTGCTCCGAGCTACGCAAGAACGGCGTCTGGTCTCCTGTCCTGATGCTGACGGCCCGAGACGCCGTCGAAGATCGGGTAGCCGGCCTCGACACGGGCGCCGATGACTACCTGACGAAGCCCTTCTCGTTCGCTGAGCTGCTCGCCCGGTTGCGAGCGCTGCACCGACGTGGACCCGTGGAGCTGGCGCCCATGTTCGAAGTTGGCGACCTGCGGCTGGACCCCGCCTCGCACCGAGTCTGGAGGGGCGAGCAAGAGATCGAGCTCTCGAGCAAGGAATTCGCTCTCCTCGAGGCCTTCATGCGCCGGCCGGGGCACGTGCTGTCGCGCTTCGATCTGCTCGAGCACGCATGGGACTATGACTACGAGAACCGCTCGAACATCGTTGACGTCTATGTCCGCTATCTGCGCGAGAAGGTCGACCGGCCGTTCTCGACTAATTCGATAGAGACCGTGCGCGGCTCTGGCTATCGCCTCCGTCGCGACGGCGGCGCCGCGTGAGGCGGCTGGCGCGTCGTCTTTCGATTCGTCTCCGGCTTACGCTCGTGTTCGCGTGCGCCATGGTGGTGGTGCTGGCCGCCGTGGGCGCCTTTCTTTACTTCAGGCTTGAGGCCGAGCTCGATCGCGCGATCAACGATGGCTTGCGTACCCGCACAGCGGACATCGCCGGGCTGCTTCAGAGCGGGGCCGACGAGCTGGAAGGAGTGCAGGCCGTCGATCGTGTCGCCGAAGAGAGCGTCATGCAAATCCTTGACCCCACAGGGCTGGTACTAGGCGCGTCGCGGGGCTTCGGGGAGGCGTCGGTTCTGAGCGATGAGCAGCTCGCCCGCGCGCTCGCTGCACCGCTTCTGATCGACGCTGGCCCGCTCGTGCCGGACGACGATGAGTCGACACGCCTGTTCGCCTCACCAATCGATGTCGACGGCGCGACGGTCGTGGTCGTGACGGGAACGTCGCTGGAGGATAGGGAGGACGCGCTCCACAGCCTTCTGGCTCAGCTCCTCGTCATCGCGCCGATCGCGCTGCTTGTGACTTCCGTGCTCGGCTACGTGATGGCTCTCTTCGCGCTGCGCCCGGTCGACGCGATGCGTCGCCGCGCGGCGATGATCTCCGCGCACGAGCCGGGCGCCCGCCTGCCCGTAGACGGCCCGCGCGACGAGGTTGCTCGCCTCGGCGAGACGCTCAATGCCATGCTCGAGCGACTCGAGGCAGCGCTCGCGCGCGAGCGCCAGTTCGTCGCCGATGCGAGCCACGAGTTGCGCACGCCGCTCGCGCTGCTGAAGACGGAGCTCGAGCTCGCACAGCGCTCGGCGAGAACCCGCGACGAGCTCGAGGCGGCGATCCGCTCAGCCGCCGAGGAAACCGACAGGCTCGCCCAGCTCGCAGAGGATCTCCTGTTGCTCGCGCGCTCCGACGACGACGCGCTCGCGTTGCGCGAGAGCGACCTTTCCAGTCGCGAGCTTCTGAC
Organism: Gaiellaceae bacterium; assembly: GCA_965223695.1. Lineage (GTDB taxonomy): Bacteria > Actinomycetota > Thermoleophilia > Gaiellales > Gaiellaceae > JAUVPB01. The sequence goes on from CBDCXJ010000022.1 coordinate 34,436, forward strand.
GAATGTGGCCGACCGCTTCCGCGCGCGGGCCGAGCGCCAGGGCCGTGATATTCGTATCGCGGGCGCCCCCGACGTCCGGCTGTGGGGTGACGAGCTCCGGCTGGAACAGGCCTTGGGGAATCTCGTCGACAACGCGCTTCGTCATGGCGCCGGGGCCGTGACAGTGAGTACGACCGCGGCCGGAGACCACGTCGAGCTCTGCGTGATCGACGAGGGCGAGGGTTTTCCCGCGGGCTTCGTTGGCCATGCCTTCGAACGGTTCAGTCAAGCCGACAAGGCCCGCACCGACGGAAGCTCGGGGCTCGGTCTCGCAATCGTCGACGTGATCGCGCGAGCGCACGGCGGCTCGGCCCACCTCGGCGCCGAGGGCGCGCCCCAGGTGTGGCTCGCGCTCCCGCTTCGCGCAGCGAGCTCAGCCGCGTAGGCGATGAGCTGACCATGAGAGGCACCGCACGCTGGTTTGCGATTCGATTCCGGGTGTCTGACCGCGATACGATGCGACGCAGGCGCGGTGCGAAAGGGAGGTCGTGTGAGAGCTCGGGCAAGTCGGCGGAACGTGCTCGCCGCAGCGGCAGGTTGCGTGTTGGCCGCGGCGATCCTCGCCGTCGTGTCCGAGGCAGCCCCGCGCGTCGCGAAGTGCGACGGCCGGGCCGTGACAATCACAGCCGAGCCGGGAAAGATCACCAAGGGGACGAATGGCGACGACGTCATCCTCGGCACCAACGGTGACGACGACATCCGTGCTCGCGACGGCAACGACCGGGTGTGCACGGGCAAGGGCGACGATCGCGTCGGCGGCGGCGATGGCGATGATCGCATCAATCTGGGCGCCGGCAACGACCTCGCGTTCGGCGTAGACGGCAACGACAAGATCTGGGGTGGAAAGGGAGTCGATCGCCTGGTCGGCAACCGCGGCAGTGATCAGCTCACCGGAGGGCGCGGCAACGACACGATCGAAGGCGGCAGGGGGCACGACACCCTCTATGGCAAGAACGGGGCCGACAAGCTCGAGGGCAATCGCGGGAGCGACGAGCTGCTCGGCGGCAACGGACGCGACACCTGCGTCGGAGGCAAGGGCCGCGATTCGCTGACGAGCTGCAACGAGTCGTCCAGCGCGGACGGGCCCGGGCCGGGCACCGACCCGGATCCCTGTGTCGGCGCCGGCTGTGACGGGCCCGGCAACATCCTGCTGGCAAGAACGGGGCCGACAACTGATCGCCGACGACCTCGGGATCGAGTCGAGTATCTGCTACACGGACGGCGCTGGATCGTCACCGCGACTCGCAAGCCTCTGCGAACAGGCCGTGATCTTCGACGACGTCTGGTCGAGCCCGACCTGCTCGCCGACGCGCTCGGGCATCCTCACCGGCCGCCACGGCTTCCGCACGGGTATCGGCGAGCAGGCGACCAACGCCAACGGCCTCCAGCTCGGCGCAGATGAGTGGACGTTGCCCCGCATTCTGGACGCCGCCAACTCTGGCTACAGCCACGCCAGCTTCGGCAAGTGGCACCTCGGCGGCGACGCCGACTATCCGAACGAGATGGGGTGGAGCCATTTCAGCGGGCTTCTCCAGGGCGCGTTCGGTGACTACGAGGACTGGACGAAGACCACGAATGGCACGACGGCACAGGTGTCGACGTACGCCACCACGGAGATCGTCGACGATGCACTGGCGTGGATCGGTGCGCAGAGCTCACCCTGGTTCGCGTGGGTCGCCTTCAACGCGCCGCACACGCCGTTCCACCTTCCGCCGGGCAACCTCCACACCGCGTCGCTCTCGGGCAGTGCGGCGGACATCGCGGCGAATCCAGACGCGTACTACGCGGCCGCAATCGAGGCGCTCGACACCGAGATCGGGCGCCTGCTCGACACCATCCCCTCGGACGAGCTCGCCCGCACGACCGCCATCTTCATCGGCGATAACGGGAGCCCGGCGCGGGTCAGCTCGCATAGCCAGGGGCGCTCGAAGGGGAGCCTCCACGAAGGCGGTCTGCATGTGCCGATGATGATCTGGGGCCACGGCGTCGAGGCTGGCGGTCGACGAAGCGCGGCGCTCGCCGGCACGATCGACCTGCACGCAACCGTGCTGGAGCATGCGGGTGTCGACTCCTCGAGCGTCGTCCCAGCCACCGTGACCGTCGACGCGAACAGCCTCGTGCCGGTGCTCGACAACACCGCGCCTGACGGAGGAAGCGACGTCGTACTCGCCGAGCTCTTCGGCACCGTGTCACGAGCTAACCGGCAGGGGCGAGCGATTCGCAACGACCGCTACAAGCTGATCGAGCTCTCGAGCGGCGGCGTGGAGTTCTACGACCTGCTCGCAGATCGCCGCGGCGAGACGCCGCTCGGCTCGCGCACCGCGGCGGAGCAGGCGGCGTTCGACGAGCTATCTGCTCAGCTCGATGCCTGGGTGACCGCCGCGCCCTGACCGCGTGTGGGCCTGCCTAGGATGGCCCGCATGTCGGCCGATCGATCTCTTGAGGCGGCCAGCGCCGCGGTCCTAGCCGGGCTCGACGAGAGCCAGCCTTTCATAGTCGACCTCGCGCAGAAGCTTGTCGGCTTCCGCAGCGTTAACCCGCGCTACACGGCCGAGGGCGAGCCGAGCGAGGAACCCGAGATCCAGGAGTTCCTCGATGGACTCATGCGCGAGCTCGGGCTCGAGACCGACAGCTGGGAGGTCTTTCCAAGCCGTCCGAACGTCGTAGGCCGGCTGCGCGGCAGCGGGAATGGGAGGGACCTCGCGTTCAACGGTCACGTCGATGTCGTTCCGCTCGGCGACGAGTCGCGCTGGACGCGCGATCCGTGGGGATCCGAGATCGACGGCGGCCGTCTGTACGGACGCGGAAGCTACGACATGAAGGGTGGTATCGCAGCCTTCATCGGCGCAATCAAGGCGATCCGCGAAGCCGGGATCGAGCTGGGCGGCTGCGTCGAGCTCCACTCGGTCGTCGACGAGGAGGGTGGCGGAGCCGGGACGAGGTCCGTCGTCGAGCGCGGCGATGTCCCGGAGGCCGTGATCGTTGCGGAGCCGACTGACGGCGACGTGTTGCCCGTCGAGGGTGGCCTGACGTGGCTTCGAGTGACGATCGCCGGGCGCTCTGCGCACGCCGGCTGGAGGTACGCGCAGATCTACCCGCAGGACGATGACGGCGCGCCAGAGTCGCACGGCGTCAACGCGATCGAGAAGGCGACGAAGTTTCTCGCCGCCGTGCGCGAGCTCGAGCGAGAGTGGGCGCTGAGCAAGCGCCACCCGCTGCTCCCGGCGGGCATCACGACAATCAATCCGGGTGTGATCTCGGCCGGCGTCGGACTCGGTGCGGATGGGCTCCCGATCGTCAGGACTAACCCGGCCATGGTGCCGGACGTCTGCGTGATCGACTTCGACTTCAAATACCTGCCGAGCGAGTCGTTCGACGCTGTGAGCCAGGAGTTCCAGAGCTTCGTCGAGGCTTTCTCGCGCACCGATGCCTGGCTAGCCGAGAACCCGCCCCTGCTCGAATGGCACCTCTCGTCGATCGACTTCCCGCCGGTTGACACGCCCGTCGATCATCCGCTCGTCGAGGCGCTCGTCGAGACACGCGGCGGCCTCGGCCTCGAAACCGAAGTGCGTGGATTCGCAGCCGTTACGGACGGCGCGTTCTACGCGGGTGCTGGTGTCGCGCCGGTCATCTGCGGGCCGTCGGGCGCCGGGCTGCACGGCGAGGACGAGTACGTCGAGGTCGAGTCGCTGATCGAGACCGCCAGAGTGTACGCCGGCGTTGTGCTGCGGTGGTGTGGGGTGGCCTGAGCCGCCGCGCAGGAATTCGAGCTGTCGACGGCTCTACGTGCTCGAGCTCTGGCGGCTGCGGGCTCCGATATATCCGCCGCGCCAACCTGCTCGGGCGATTCCTGATCGCAGACTTGCCGGTCCGGTACTCGATGCCGAAACTTGTGTCGTGTCCGGACACCGACTCGCGCTGACGCTTGACGTGACGGTCAAGGTCGTGCTGATCGGCCTGCTGGCCCTGGGGGCGTTCTCCGATCTCCAGCAGTTCGAGGGGAAGGCCTTCGGCTGGCGGCTGGCTGGCTACTCGATCTCCACGGTGATCGTGCCGATCGTGTGGTGGTTCGTCGGGCGCCCGCGGCGCTCCCCCTACCCGTACGCCGTCGACATCCTGTTCGTCGCGCCGTTCCTGATTGACACGATCGGAAACGCGCTCGACCTCTACGACACGGTCGACTGGTGGGACGACGCGAATCACTTCGTGAACTGGGGCTTGCTTTCTACTGCGTTCGGGTTGCTGCTGCTACGTCGTGTGGGCGTGCCCCCCGCTCTCTTCGCGCTGATCACCGGCTTTGGAGCGACCACGGCGATTCTCTGGGAGCTGGGGGAGTACATTGCATTCATCCACGATTCGCCAGAGCTGGCCACGGCGTATACGGACACGCTCGGCGATCTCGGGCTCGGTCTGGCGGGCTCGGCGACGGCGGCGCTCGCGATCGCGTGGTTCGCGCACCGCCGCCAGCTCAGCACAACCTGACGGCGCCCCGCTTGGTCGCCGTGCTCGAGGGCCCCAGCGAATGGTCGCCACCCGGGTAACGCCGAAGAGTGACGGCGAAGCCGTTGGGAAACCATCTTGCCGCGCATCCGTCGCGGCCGTACCCTCTCGCCATGCATGCGAACGCCCATACGCTGATGGCGATAAACCGCGGGCCGTGCCGAGTCGGGATGGCGACATGAACCTGTTCAGTTGCGGTTCGGGCGGGCAGCGTCCGAGGCAGCTTGCCGGCCGGGTCGGGTCAGGGCGTGGACGCCCACCTGCCGTCGATATCCACTGTCACATGCTTTCGGACCGCGCGATGGCGCTGATGGCCCCGCACCTGACCCAGGACAAGGAGCCATCGCTCGAGTTCGCGACTGAGCAGACCCGCGGAATCAACGTGGCCCAGGCGGAAGCCATCAACGAGCGGCTGACGACGCCCGCGCGGCGCATCGCCGACATGGACGCCATGGGCATCGATGTTCAGGCGATCTCGCCCGCGCCGCACCAGTACTTCTATTGGGCCGAGCCGGAGCTAGGCCGCGAGGCCGCGCGCATGATCAACGACGACCTCGCCGAGCTCGTTGCCACGAACCCCGACCGGTTCGTGGGGCTCGGCACAGTGCCGCTCCAGGAGCCGCGCCTCGCGGTCGAAGAACTGAACCGCTCTGTGAGCGAGCTCGACATGCGCGGCGTCGAGCTAGGTACGAACGTCGCCGGGGCGGAGCTGGCCCGTCCCGCACTCGAGCCGTTTTTCGCCCACGCCGAGGAGCTGGGGACCCTCCTCTTCTTGCATCCGATGGGCTTCACCGAAGGGCGGCGGCTGACCGAGCACTATTTCAACAACGTGATCGGCAATCCGCTCGAGACGACGATCGCGCTGGCGCATCTGATCTTCGAGGGCGTCCTCCACCGTCATCCGGAGCTCAACCTCTGCGCGGCCCATGGCGGCGGCTACCTGTCCGCATACCCGGCACGCATGGACCACGGTTGGGAAGCGCGCGACGACTGCCGGCTACACATCAGCGAGCCGCCGACGAGCTATCTGGCGCGCATCTACTTCGACACGATGGTGTTCGAGCCCGAACAGCTGCGGGTGCTGATCGAGCGCTTCGGCGCCGACCATGTCCTGTTGGGCTCTGACTATCCGTTCGACATGGGGGACGAGGACCCGGTCGCGCTCGTCAACGCGGTCAGCGGGCTATCAGAGGCCGACCGCGCCCTCATCCTGGGCGGAAACGCCGCGCGGCTTCTAGGGCTCGCCTGAACTCGAGGGTCGTTCAGTCGAGCTCTGCGTGTCAGGAGCGTAGCTCCCGGGCGAGCGCCTCAAGCTCGCGAGCTCCCTGAAGGAACAGCGTCGAGTCGATGCTGCAGATGATGATCTGGCTGCCCATCTCGACGTACTTGGCCATGGCGTCGGCCGACCAGCCGTGCGCCGAGCTGAACAGGCCGGCTTCGCAGGTGGTGCCGATGACCTTCTCGACGTGTTGCATCACCTGGGGAGGCGGCGGCCCGTAGTCGGCGCAGCCCATCTCGACAGCAAGGTCCCAGGTGCCCACCAGCACGCCGTCGAGGCCCGGTACCTGCACGATCTCGTCGATGTTGGCGACCGCTTCGAGGTCTTCGATCATCGCGACGAGAAGGGTGTCCTCGTTGGCGCGGGCGAGGTAGTCGTCCCAGGGCTCAAGCCCGTACTGGGCGGCGCGGACCATCGGGGCGGCACCGCGGCGACCCAGCGGCGGGTAGCGGGCCGCGCTGACGGCGTGCTCCGCTGTCTCGGCCGAGCGGACGTGGGGGATGTAGAGCAGCTCGTTGCCGGCGTTGAGAGCCCGGTTGATCGCGCCGGGACTGTTCTCGATGACCCGGGCGGTGGGGACGGCGCCGCTCGCCTGACAGGCTCGCACCAGCTCTTCGAGCCTGGCGCCGTATGAGTCGCCCGGTGCCTCCTCACAGTCGAGGATGACGAAGTCGAAGCCTGCCCGGCCGAGTACCTCGACCCAGACCGGCTCGACCATCAACGTGAAGCAGCCGAAGACGACCTCGCCCGTCTTCAGCCGGGCTCGCAGGCTCATGCGCCTGCCTCGCTCAGGGTCTGGGGAACTGCGTCGAGGGATGTCCGCATGGCGAGCGCCGCGCGGGCGTAGGCGCCGAGGTCGTTCCCGACGACGAAGAACGTGGCACCGGCGTCCTGCCAGGCCGGAGCGCCCGTCGTGCCTACCAGGTCGACGCCGACACGCGTGTGGCCGGCCGCCGTGTCGACGGCGCTGCGGACCGCTGGGTTCGAGAGCAGGGGCCCGGTGTCGCGCGGCGCGCCAGTGGCGAGGAGCGTGGCTAGCGAGAGCGCGTGGAACACAACGACGTCGACACCGTCGACAGCGGCGATCTCGCCGGCCGCTTCCAGGGCCTCGGCCGTCTCGATACCGACCGCCATCGCCTTGTCGTCGTTTGTGGCGTCCACGTACTCGTCCCACTGGGTGAGGCCGAAGCGGGCGGCCCGCACCATGGGCGCGGCGCCGCGTCGACCCTGCGGCGGATACCGGGCCGACTCGACGGCCAGTCGCGCCTCGTCGCGGTGGTCGACGGCGACATAGATGCCGCCGGCACCGTCGTTGAGGGCCCGGTTGACCGTTCCCGGCGAGTTCGTCGGAATGCGGGCCAGGGTCGGCGTCGCCGTCGTCTCGGCCGCACGGATGAGCGTCTCTAGCTCACCGCCGTAGGCCGAGGCCGGGGCGTGCCGCGTGTCGATGACCAGCAGGTCGAAGTCGAGCCGGCCCAGCATCTCGACCGACGCCGTGCTGGCCATGCCGACCTCGACGGCGCAGACGACGTCGCCGGAGGAAAGCCGCTGCCGGAGGCCAGCCACGGCTCAGGAGCCCCGGCGGACACGGAGTTTGGGCTCCACGTGCCGAGCCACGTCCTCCATCGTCGCGATCCAGGCGCGGTCGTCGGCGACGACCTGCTCGATGAACCGCTCGAGCTCTACGGCGCGGTATGCCCGACCCGACACTTCGGGATGGCACGTGTACGTGACCTGACGGCCTTCGTCGCGGGCGTGCTCGTACTCGGTCCACCAGTTCGCGCGCCAGTCGCGGGCGACCGAGACGTTGCCGCCCCTGTCAGCCGAGAAACCGAAGTAGGGCCAGTCGTCGAGCCCCCAATGCACGGGAAGCTCGAGCAGCTCGAGGCCCCCGAGGCGCTCGACATACGGCCGGTCGTCGCTCATGAAGCTCGAGTCGTAGAGGAAGCCCGCATCGACGAGTAGCTCGAAGGTCTCCGGCGTCACCTCCCAGGCCGGCGAGCGGTAGCCACGCGGCCGCGGCGCGCCGACCGACTCGAGCGCCGCGAGACCCCGGTCAAGCTCCTCGGCCTGCACCTGCGCCGACACCTTGTTCGTCCGCGCATGCAGGTAGCCGTGATGGCCTACCTCGTGGCCATCATTCAGGATGGCGTCGACTGTATGCGGGTAGTTCTCGGCCGTCCAGCCCGGCACGAAGAACGTGGCCGGAAGCCCGTGGCGTCGTAGCAGAGCGAGCATGCGCGGCACACCGCGGACGACGCTGAAGCGACCTTCCGACAGCGAGGAGAGACGCTCGTAGTACTCCTGACCGCGCGAGAAGAAGGCGGTCTCGGCGTCGACGTCGAAGGACAGGCAAACGGCGACGTCCTTGCCATCGGGCCATGCCCAGTCGGGCTCGGTCTGCGACCAGAGAGCCCAGTGCTCGGTGGCCGCACGCGGCGGGTCGTCGCCGGGAACCATCTAGGGGAGCGGCGCGAGCAACCTAGAGGCTCCGCCAGTCCTCGTCGTCCTCGAAGGCGTGCGCCGCTCGGTAAAGCAGCGCCTCCTCCCAGTGGCGGCCAACGAGCATCATGCTGACCGGAAGTCCGTCGCTCATGCCGCAGGGGACTGCGAGCGCGGGGTGGTAGGTGTTGTTGAAGGGCAGGGTGTTCGGCGACGGTGCGAAGGCGTGGGCGACCACCTCTTCGAGCGAGGCGTCTTCGGTCGGAAGCGGCATGGCTGTCATTGGCGTGGTCGGGAGCAACAACAGGTCGTGGGAACCGAGCGCCGCGTCGTATGCGGCGCGCAACATCGGGATCTGGTTCACGGCGCGCGCCACGTAGCGGTAGCCGGCCTGCTCGCGAAGCCACGCCGCATGGAGCAGCACGCTCTTCACCGTCGGCGGCAGCTCCGCGCTGCGCTCGCGCCACCGACTCTGCGCCTCGAGGAAGCCAGGGTCGATCGGGTCCTGGCGGCCGAGCGGCAGACCGTCGGCGTGGAACATGAAGTCCATGGCCGACTGCAGCAAGGCGAGACAGATCCCCGCGCCATCGGCGTGCAACGGCACCGACACCTCGCGCACCTCGGCGCCGAGCTCTTCGAAGCGCTGCGCCGCCGCGCGCACCTTGGCGTCGACATCGGGCTCGGACGCCTCGAGGCCGAAGCCCTCGCGCAGCACGCCGATCCGGAGTCCCGCGGCGCTGCGCCCGATCGCCTCCGCGTAGGGCTCGGTGCGAACCGCCTGCTGGCGCGTGTCGAGACCATCTGGGCCGGCGAGCACCTCGAGCATGTGCGCGTTGTCGGCCACATCGCGCGTGATCGGGTCGGCGTGATCGAACGTCGGGTCCATCGAGAGGATGCCCGTGTAGGGCACAAGCCCGTGCGTCGGCTTCATTCCCACGGTGCCGCAGAATGAGGACGGCATGCGAATCGACCCGCCCTGGTCGCAACCGATCGCGAGGTCGACGGCGGCATCGGCTACCAGCGCGGCGCTTCCCGAAGAGGATCCGCCCGCTGAGCGCGCCGGATTGTGCGGGTTGCGCACCGGGCCGCTTGCGCTGGTGTGGCTGCTGCCCGAGACGCAGTAGCCCTCGCAGACAGCCTTGCCGAGAATCGTGGCGCCCGCGTCGAGCACGCGGGTGACGACCGTCGCGTCCTCGCGCGGAATGTAGCCCTCGAGCACCGATGTCCCGTTGGCCAGCGGAACACCGGCAAGGAGCACGCTGTCCTTCAACGCGACGGTCTTCCCGGCCAAAGGGCCCGAAGTAGCACCCTCGACCCGCGTGCACACCGCCCAGGCGCCTAGCGGATTCTCGTCGGCCGCCGGAACCGCACCGGCGCCGCGCGGATAGCGCAGCTCGGGCGGGTCGTCCGGCAGCGAGTCAACAACAGCGACTCGCGCGAGCGTGCCCGAGACGATCTCGGCGTAGCTCTCTGCGTCGCCCGGGGCCAGGCGCAGACTGATGGCTTCGGCGAGACGGCGGATCTCGCCGGCGGTCGGGTTCGCGATCGGCACGGCGACCTACACGAAGGCCGGCTGCGCGAACGTCACCGGGCTGGTCGTCCCGTCCCAGGTGACCTCCGGGCTTGTCTCCGGTGTCCGCGCGACGACCTTCCCCCTGCGAAGAACCGCCAGGCGAGCGGGGTGAAGGCGGAGCGCATCTTCGACGCTTCGCGCCTGAAGGATCACGAGATCGGCGTTGCAGCCAGGCTCGAGGCCGTACCCATCGAGGCCCAGGGTCTTTGCGCCGTTGACGGTCACGGCGTCGAACATCGCGCTGATCTCGTGGACACCGCCCATCTGGCAGGCGTGCAAGCCGACAAAGGCTGCGTCGAGCATGTCGGCTGTGCCGAGCGGGTACCAGTGATCGAGCAGGCAGTCGTGGCCGAAGCTCAGGTTCACGCCTTCCTCCATGAGCTCCTTGACTCGAGTGAGGCCTCGACGCTTGGGATATGTGTCAGTCCGCGCCTGGGTCATCATGTTGGTGAGCGGGTTCGAGACGACGTTGAGGTTGGCCTCGTGGATGAGGTGGGCCAGCTTGAAGAAGTAGGCGTTGTCGACCGAGTGCAACGACGTAAGGTGGCTTCCCGTCACCTGGCCCTCGAGCCCGCGGTTCAGCGTCTCCTCTGCAAGTACCTCGACGAACCGGGACAACGGATCGTCGGTCTCGTCGCAATGCATGTCGACGGCGAGGCCCTTCCGTGACGCGCGATCCATCAGCGTCTGGATGCTCTCGATGCCGGCCTCGCGAGTCCGCTCGTAGTGGGGAATTCCGCCGATCACGTCGAAGCCGAGGTCGAGCGTCTCGTCCAGAAGCCTCAACCCGTCCGGGAAGCGCAGGAGCCCGTGCTGGGGGAACGCAACGAGCTGCACATCGATCCACGGGGCGACCTCATCGCGGAGCTCCGCCAATGCGCGAGCCGCCACGAGTGACTCGTGGCAGATGTCCACGTGAGTTCTCACGTGCAGCGTGCCGTTGGCTACGCACCATCTCAGGTACTCGAGACCACGCCCTTTAACGCCTTCGGTCGTGAAGCGGGGCTGTGTCTCGCTCCACAGCATGATTCCCTCGATCAGCGACCCGGTCTGGTTGCGCCGCGGTGCGCCGGCACAGAACACGGTGTCGAGATGGGAGTGGCTCTCGACAAACGGCGGACTGACCAGGTAGCCCTTCGCGTCGAGTTCTTCGGCGCCAGTACCGTCGATGCTCGCTTCAACGGCCTCGATCTTCCCGTCTGTCACCGCGATGTCCACCGGCTCGGTCTCTCGCGGGCGCACTGCATTTCGAATGACAAGGTCCACGTTCGAGCTCACCTCCGCGAGTCGATCTCCAGCTGCAGACTGAGCAGGATCCTACGACGTGCGAGACTCGTTCGTCTCGCCGCTGATCGCGAGGCGGAGAAAAGGAGGCCTGATGCGCGCCATCGGAATCGACGCCGACCATGAGCTCCAGATGTTCGACATCCCCGCTGAGCCCGTGGGGCCCGGTCAGGCGCGGATCAGGACGACCAGAGTCGGGGTCTGCGGAACCGATCGCGAGATCGTGCACACGGGCGCGATCTTCAAGCTGCCGCCCGGCGAGGACAGGCTCGTCCTGGGCCACGAGGCGTCGGGCATCGTCGAGCAGGTCGGTGAGGGCGTGACGGACATCGCGCCGGGTGACGTCGTGGTTCCGACACTCACACCTGACCGAAACCGCGGAATCGACTCGCACGGATGGTTCCGCGACGCGTTCGTCGAGGATGCCGAGCACCTGGTGAAGATCCCGCGCGCTCTCGCCGACGTTGCGATGCTGGTCGAGCCGCTCACGGTTACCCACCATGCGCTTCGCCAGACGAACGCTCTTCGCGCGGCACGAACCGGTGTCGAGTTCTCGCGCGAGCCGTCAATCGCCCCGCAGCGCGTTCTCGTTGTCGGTGCCGGCCCGATCGGGCTGCTCGGCGCGCTGCTGTGCCGAACCTGGGGGTACGCCACGGTTGTCACGGATCTGCTCGAGGCCCGCACCTATCGGGCGCAGGTGGCCCAGGCCGCGGGCTGCGAGTACTTCGATGCCCGCGAGCTCGCGGCAAAACACATCGCAGCCGACTACGGGCGCTTTGACATCGTCTTGCAGGCCTCGCCACCGTTCGAGCCGTTACTCGAGTATCTCGAGCTACTCGACCGTGACGGCGTCTTCAACCTGGTTGGGTGGGAAGGGGGCAGTCGCAGCGCGCCGGTCGATCTCGCGACCTTGATCAGGGACGCGGTCCATCGGGAATGGGCGATCGTCGGGACGCTCGGCGCTCGCGATGTCGACTTCCGCGCCGTGGTCGAGCGGCTCTGGGTCATGCACGAGTCCTTTCCCGAGGCGCTGAGCTCGATGATCACGTCGCTCCATGCCCCGGACGACTACCAGGCCGCGTTCGACGCAGGCCCGGACGAGCTCAAGGTCGGACTGGACTTCACGATGACCCGTGGTCAGTAGCGTCGCCTGAAGACCGTGCTCGCCGGCGATCCGATCGGGCGCCTCATCGTCCTCGCCGGGGCGTGTCTGCTGGCGACCAACGGCGTCTTCTCGGTCACCTACTTCGACCACGGTGGCGACTCGACATCGCTCGTCTTCCTGCGATTCGTCGGCGCGGGGGTCGGATTCTGGCTGCTGGCCGTCGCACGGCGGGCCTGGCGCCTGCCGCCGCGTCTGATTCCCGCCGCCGTCCTGATCGGTGGCTTCCAGCTCGGCACGGCTTGGGGGCTCACGAAGGGATTCGACGTTGCTCCCGTCTCGCTGGTCGTGCTGATCTTCTACG
>CBDCXJ010000023.1:0-289844 GCA_965223695.1 Gaiellaceae bacterium
TCGCCAACGTCGGCGCCATCCCCGAGACGGTCGCCGAGGGGTATGGCGTCTCGCTCGCTGCGGTCGGGTTTCTTACGACCGCCATGTTCCTCACCCACCTGTCGATCCAGCTACCCGGCGGACGGCTGATCGATCGAGTCGGCGCGCGCAGAGTCGCGATCGGCGGACTTGTCCTGATCGGCTCGATGAACGCGATCGCGCTGATCGCGCCGGATTTCGGGCTCGGTATCAGCGCCCGCGCGATCGCCGGCTTCGGAACCGGGCTGACGTTTATCGCGGGCAGCGACTACGTCCGCGCGATGACAGGCTCGGCCTTTGCTCAGGGAATGTACGGCGGCACCAACCTGGCCATGGGTGGCGTTCGCTCTGGCGGTCGTGCCGCTGTTCGAAAGCTCGCTCGAGTGGCGGGCGCCATTCGCGACCGTCGCGGTTCTCTCGCTCGTCTCTATCGGCGCGCTTCTGGCAAGCCCACCAGACCGCGTTCGCCCGCACGCGGCGCGGGCACGAGAGCGTGAGCGCGGGCGCCGCGCGAGGGTTCCTCTGCGCGCCCTCCGCCCCGCTGGCCTCTTCCCCCTTGTCGCCGTGCAGGGAGCCTCGTTCGGCCTCAACGTGGTGGTCGCGAACTGGGTCGTCGTACTGCTCGAGCGGGCAGGTGACTACTCGACGCGAACCGCCGCCGTTGTCGGGGCGCTGACGCTGCTCGGCGGTGTGGTCTCCCGACCCCTCGGCGGATGGGTCATGCGCGATCGGCCCGATCTCACGCGCCCACTGATCGCTCTCAGCCTTGTTGCCGGAGGCGCCGCGACCGCCGCTCTTGCCTGGGCCGGGCCGGTTGCCGTGATGGCCCTCGCGGGCGCCCTGGTCGGCCTCGCCGCCGGCTTTCCCTTCGCTCCAGCCTTCACGGGTGCCGCAAGGGCGCGGCCCGATATGCCGGGAACGAGCGTCGCCTACGTCAACGCATCGGCGAGCATCATCATCCTGGCCGGCACGCCGCTGATCGGCCTGACGTTCCTGCTTCCAGGCGACGGCCGGATCGGGTTTCTCATTGTGGGCGCCCTCTGGATCACGAGCGCGCTCGCGCTCCCGAGCCGCCGTTTGCTCGGGCTCGAGCCGCCGCCCGCCGGCGGAGGCAGACCGCCGACCACCGTCTAGACTCGCGGCCTGCTGCACGCCCGCGCGCCCGCGCACGTTGCACCGACGAGCCCGAACGGAGTCGCTGATGACTGTCCACCTCGCACATTTGACCTGGGAAGAGGCCGGCGAGGCCGCCGCGCAGAACCAGCTCGTGATCGTCCCGACCGGAGCTACCGAAGCTCACGGCCCTCACCTGCCGCTCGACGTCGATACTCACCAGGTCGCCACCGTTGCGGAGCGCCTTGCCGAGCGAGTCGGAGCCCTGACGGCACCGGCGCTGCCCTACGGATATTCGACCACCTGGATGACGTACCCGGGAACCATGACGCTGAGTGCCGAGACCTTCCAGCAGGTGCTCGTCGAGCTCGTGTCGAGCCTCGTCGAGCATGGCTTCTACCGCGTCGCCATCCTCAACGGACACCGGCCGAACGGCACTGCGTGCGACGTGGCTGCGCGCCGCGTCGTCGACGCTTACGCGCACAAGCAGCCCGTGCAGATCACGGCCGTCAGCTACTGGGAGCCCGGCGCGGCCGGCGTGCATGCGCTCCGAAGCTCCGAGGTGGGCGGCATGGGCCATGCGTGCGAGATGGAGACGTCGTTCCAGCTGGCAACCCGACCCGAGCTCGTCAAGATGGACCGGATCGAGGGCGTCGAGACACCACTCGTACGTTGGGATCTGACAGCGCCGGTCGAGCCGTCGCGCACCTACGTGAGCTGGCCGACTGCCGACGAGGGGCATCCGGGAATTCTCGGCGACCCGCACAGGGCGAGCGCAGCGTCAGGCGAGAAGTTCGTGGAGGCAGCGCTCGACGGGCTCGAGGCGATGCTCGAAGACATCGCGGGCGGTGGCGGCAGCTACACGTCGCGCTGAGCGCGGCACTGACGGCGTCGCGCCCAGGCGAAGGTGGCGCTCGCGGCCACAGCCATCGTGGCGGCCAGCGCGTTGAACCCGATGTCCCAGGCGTCGAACACGCGGCTCGGCACGCCGAGCTGAATCACCTCGTCGAGCGTTCCGACCAGAACCGTCGCGACAACGGCGAGGAGCGCGGGTTGCGGCACACGCCGACCCTGGCTGCGTCGCTCGCCGAGCGCCTCATAGACGAGGAACGCGAGGAGGCCGTACTCGAAGAGGTGCGAGCGCTCCGTCTCGGTCGCCATGCGCGCGAAGACCATGACGTAGACGGTCGCCACGCCCAGCGCGACGCCGATCTCGAGGCGGCCTGGCTTTCGCACGAGCCCCTGTGTCGCGATCGCCGACAGGGCTAGTAGCAAGCACACGGCGAACAACAGATCGCCCACGCGTGTGCCGGCGAGCGCGTCGGCCAGCGTGCGTGCCAGGCCCAGCGTCGCGTAGATCGCCACAACCACGGCGAGCACCCACGCCCAGAGTCGCCGCTCCCGTTGGGAGGAGAAGAGGGGCATGGCGCCCTCCGATGCTACGTCGCGTGCCGGCGCAGGAGCCGACGCGCTGCTACGTCAGCAGGTCAGTCGCGATCTTCGCCGTCGCGAGCGCAGCCTTCTCGATCTGCTCGATCGAGATCCGCTCGTTCGGGCAGTGGCACTCGGCGACGCTGCCCGCACCGAACGTGATCGCCTCGATACCGGCGTCGTTGACCAGGTTGCGCACGTCGCTCGAGTACGGCGTCCCGTAGATCTCGCACGGCTCGCCCGTGACGGCCTGGACTGTCTCGGCCATCTGCGCCGCGAACGACGAGTCGGTAGCGATCTCGGCCGGCTCGAACGCGTTGTCCCAGGCACGCAGATCGAACTCGAACCCCGAGTCGCGCTCCTTCATCCGCTCGAGGTGTGACCCGAGCAGCTCAAGCTCTCCCTGAATCGACTCGCCCGGGATCAGTCGCCGATCGACCGTGATCTCGGTGTAGTCGGGAACGGCATTCTCCTTGACGCCGGCCTGGACGAGCGTCGGCGTGCACGAGCCGCCCGGGCAGAGCTCATGCTGGCGCTGTGAGATCTCGGCCTCGTAGTTGGCAATGCCCTCCAGCGCGATCGGGATGCGCAGGTTCGGGTTATCGCCCATATGCGCGCGACTCGCGTGGATCGAGCGGCCCTTGATCCGGATCGTGTACCAGACCAGCCCGCGCTGAGCGGTGGCCACACGCAGGTCAGTCGGCTCGGTCGTAATCCCATAGTCGCCGACGAAGCCAGCCTGCAGGAGCGAGAGCGTTCCGGGCTCTGCACACTCCTCGCCCATTGCGAAGTGCAACACGAGGTCGCCCTTCAGCTTCCCCTCGCGCGCCAGATGTTGGGCGACTGCGATCTGAACGGTCAGCCCCGTCTTCATGTCGCACGCGCCGCGGCCGTAGAGGAAGCCGTCGTCCTTCTCGGTCGGCGTGAACGGGTCGCTGTCCCAGAGCTCTGGGTCGTCGATCGGCACCGTGTCAATGTGCCCGTTGAGCAGCAGCGAGGGCCCGTCGCCCGAGCCCTTGAGTCGCGCCCCGGTCGACGGGCGGTCGGGCATCGACTCGACGATCGTGACCTCGGCGCCGGTCGGCTCGACCCACTCGGCGCACTTCGCGGCCATCTCGGCCTCGTAGATTCCTGGGTTGACGCTCTTGGTCGAGACCAGGCTGCTCAGAATCGTGACGAGGTTGTCACGCTGAAGCGCCGGGCTCCCGCGGAGGGCGTCGACGGCGACGCCGGCTGTGGCAGACATCGGCGCGCGACCTACGTGGCGGCCGGCTCGAAGGTGGCCTCGCGCGCCGGGTAGTCCTGCTCCGGCGGCGAGCCGTTGGCGGCGAGGGCCGCCTCGAGCTCGGTGCGCTTCGTCGCCGTCGCCTTGGCGTCGACCTCACCGCTCGCATCGATCACAACGCCGTATACAGCCTCGGCGTCGTCAACCGAGATGTAGCGCTCGATCACGTCCGCGGCGACGAGCTCGGGATCGCGCTCGAGCGCGCTGCCGAAGCCACCACCGATCGCGGTCTCGATGCGCACCATGTCACCAGCCTTGATCGGCAGGTTCGACATGCGCGAGCTAACGGGCTCCCATTCCTCGGAGCCCTTCTTCTTCAGGTACATGAGGTTCGGCGCGCCATCCTCGCCGCCGAAGAGCCCGAACGGCGGGATCAGGCTGCGGTCGAGGCAGGTCGAGAAGACGCAGTCGCCGAGCACCTCGACGTCGCGCCTGAGGCCGAAGCCGCCGCGGTGCTTACCCGCACCCTCGGTCCCGGTGCGCAGCTCGAGCCGTCGCACCTTGACCGGGAACTTGTTCTCGAGCGCCTCCGCGGGCTGGATGCGGCAGTTGGAAAGCGGGTCCTGAATACAGGTCCATCCATCCTTGTAGGCCATCGCGCCCCAGCCGCCCTTGGGGTTGAGGATCGCGACCCAGTTCTCGGTGTCCTCCCCCGCCTCGGCCTCGAGCTGCCCGCCAAGCGTGTAGACGTTGCAGGTGCCGAGCTCACCAGCCGCGACGCGGTCAGGAAGACCGTGCGAGAGCGTTCCGAAGACCATGTCGATGATGCGGTTGCAGGTCTCGGTCAGTCCGCTCACCGTCGAGGCGGGCGGAATCGGGTTGACACACGAGCCACGCGGCGCCGTCACCGTAATCGGCTCGAACACGCCCTCGCTCGGGTGGATGTTCGGGTCGGTCACCATCAGCATCCCGATGTGCACCGAGCTGATGGTGACGGTCTCGACGCAGTTGACCGCGCCGGGCACCTGATCGTCCGAGCCGGTGAAGTCGAACTCGATGTCCGAGCCTTTCTTGTGCGCGGTCATCGAGATCTTCACCGGCCGGCCGGTGGCGCCGTCTGTGTCCATGTAGTCCTCGAAGTGGTAGGTGCCATCCGGGATCCGCGCGATCTCCGAGCGCATGTGCCGCTCCGAGTAACTGATGATCTCGTCGATCCCGGCCTTCACCATCTCGCGGCCGTACTTGTCGTACATCTCCTGATAGCGTCGCGCGCCCGTCTGCACGCCGGCGGTCTGCGCGGTGATGTCACCCTCGGTCGTGCTCGGGAGCCTGACGTTCTTGAGGATGATGCTCCAGACATCGCGATTCTTCTTGCCTTCCTCGAAGATCTTGATCGCAGGAATGATCAAGCCCTCCTGATACATCTCGGTTGCGTCGCCGGGCATCGAGCCGGGCGCCATGCCGCCGACGTCGTTGTGGTGGCCACGGTTGCCGACGAAGCCGACGAGCTCGTCCTGCCAGAAGACGGGAGCGAACACGGTGACGTCGGGCAGGTGCGTTCCGCCGGTGTAGGAGTCGTTGACGAGGAAGACATCACCCGGGTGCATCTCGTCGAGCCCGTACTGATCGATACCGGCCTTGACCGACTGAGGCATCGCCGCGATGTGGACAGGGCAGCCCTGCATGTCCTGGGCGATCAGGCGCGCGTCCTTGTCGAAGATCGCGCTCGAGAGGTCCTTGCCCTCGTTGAAGATCACCGAATGGGCGGTTTTGAGGAGGGTGATCGTGACCTCCTCGCAGATCTGCACGAAGCTGTTTCGCATCACCTCGAGGGTGACCGCATCGACCTCGGTTCTCGGTTTCTCCACGATCGCCATGTCAGACCTCCTCTGCCTGTGCGGCCGCTCCGACGAGCTCGTGCTGCCCCGCAACGGTGTTGATGACAATGTTGCCGAAGTTATCGACTTCTGCCGACATCCCGGTAGCGATCCAGACCGTCGATCCGGGCTCCTCGAGGATGGCAGGCCCGTCGATTGTCGCGCCGGCGGCCAGCGAGTAGCGATCGAAGACCTCGACGTCTCGCCACTCGCCGGCGTCGAGCACGTCGCGCGTCGAGAGCACGGTGGCCTCGCCGCCGCCTCCGAACGCCCCGAGCTCGTACTGCGGAATCGAGCCGACGCCCGTAACGCGGAGGCTGGTCATTTCGGGCGTGTGATCTTCGAGGCTGATCGTGTAGATGTCGACGTACATCTTCACGAAGTCCTCGAAGACGCCCTTGAGCGCGTCCTCGCTCACCGGGTGATCCGTCAAAGGAACGGTCAGCTCGTGGATCTGCCCGTGGTAGCGGATGTCGGCCGCGAAGCTGAAGGCGACCGCGCTCTCCTCGACGCCCTGGCTCGCGAGCGTCGTCGCGACCGTCTCCTTCATCTCGCCGAGGCGCACGTTGAGCGTGTCGAGATCGATACCGTCGGCGGGCGAGAGGAACGCGACCGAGGCGTCCTCCTGCATGTCGGTCATGAGAAGACCCATCGCGCAGGTGTTGCCGGGGTGCATAGGGATCAGCACGCGCGGGATGTCGAGCGCCTTCGCTACCGGCCCCGCCACCAGACCGCCTGCGCCGCCGAAGGCGACAAGGGTGAGGTCGCGCGGGTCGAGGCCCTTCCAGATCGAGACGGAGCGGGCCGCGTTGGCCATGTTGACGTGGGCGATCTCGACCACTCCCTCGACGAGACGGTCGACGTCGATGTCGAGCTCGGTCGCGAGCTTCTCGAGACCACCGCGGGCTGCGTCGCGGTCGAGGGTGAGCTTGCCGTCGGCGATGTCGCCGCCGAGCACGCCCTTGACGAGGAGCGCGTCCGAGAGCGCCGGCTCGGTGCCGCCGCGTCCGTAACAGATCGGGCCTGGATCGGCCCCTGCCGACTGCGGGCCGACCTTGAGGCCGCCGCCCTCGTCGACCCAGGCGATCGAGCCACCGCCGGCGCCGACCGATTCGACGTCGATCATCGGCACGCGAGCAGGCAGGCCCCACTCGACCGAGCGTTCACGCGAGACGTAGGGCTGCCCGCCGTGGATGAGCGAGACGTCGGTGCTGGTGCCACCGACGTCGAAGGTGACGATGTCGCCGAGACCGGCCGCCTCGCCGATCTTGGCCGCGCCAATCGCGCCTGCCGCCGGGCCCGAGCCAAGCGTCGCGATCGGCTTGTCCGATGCGCGCTCGGCCGTGATCATGCCGCCCGAGCCCTGCATGATGAAGAGCTGTGGCTTCAGGCCACGGCCGCTGAGCTCAGAGGCAAGCCGCTCGATGTAGCGGACGATGATCGGCTTCAGGTAGGCGTCGATCACGACGGTGTTGGTGCGCTCGAACTCGCGGTACTCGGCGTTGATGTCGCTCGAGAGCGAGACCGTCATGGCGCCGGGCGCCGCAGCGACGAGCTCGCGTAGCCGCCGCTCGTGGCTCGGGTTCGCATAGGCGTGGATCAGAGAGACCGCGACCGACTCGACGTCCTCGGCGGCTAGCTCCTCGAGCAACTCCTTGGCGCCGTTCTCATCGAGTGGCGTGTCGACGTTCCCGTCCTTGTCGACCCGTTCGATGACCTCACGCCGGAAGTGCCTGGGAACGATCGGATCCGGCTTCACCCACGTGAGGTCGTAGCCCGACGCGCGGTCAGTGCGCATGATCTCGAGCACATCGCGAAAGCCGTCGGTCGAGAGCAATGCCGTCCTGGCGCCCTTCCGCTCGAGCAGAGCGTTGGTTCCGGTCGTCGTTCCATGGGCGATAAACCCGACGTCGGCGAGCTCAACGCTGGCTACATCGACGCTCTGGACGACGCCGATCGCCTGGTTCTCGGGCGTGGTCGGCACCTTGGCCGACACGGTCTCGCCGGTTGTCTCGTCATAGACGAAGATGTCCGTAAACGTCCCGCCCACGTCGACTCCTACGCGCAGCATGCTGCTCCTGTCACCTCCGCTAGCGGATCATCTACGGCCAAAATGCGCGGTGCCGGGGGCGCCACGCACACCGAGCAAGTGTACGTCCTGGCGGCGGGCCAGGCCAAGCGCGATCCTCTAGCCTCCCGCCCTGATGGGCGCGGTCACGGACGCTGCGAACGGCGTGTTTCGTAAGGGAATCCTGGCGGCCGTCGAGAGCCAACGCATGAATCGCGTCATGACCAGGCATGGCATGCGGCTCGGCGCTGGCCGCTTCGTCGCCGGTGTCACGCTCGACGAGTGCATCGGGACGCTCGCGGGCTTGAACGCCAAGGGAATGCGCGTGAACACGACCATCCTGGGCGAGGGAGTCACCGACGAGGCAGCGGCCGAGCGGGTAACCGCCGAGTACGTGGCCGTCCTTTCGCGGCTCGCCGAGGAGCAGATCGATGGAAACGTCGCGCTCAAGCTCACGCACCTCGGCCTGGCGATCGACGAGGAGTTGGCGCTCACGAACTTGAACCGACTGGTCGCCCACGCGGCCGACCTCGACCTATTCGTCCGCATCGACATGGAAGAGTCACGCTGGACAGACGCGACGCTCGACGTCTACCGCCGGCTCCGCGAGATCGGCCACGCGAACGTGGGCACCGTTCTCCAGTCGGCCCTTCGTCGAAGCGGGGACGATCTCGACCGACTGCTCTCATCCGGGCCCACGGGGAGCCCGGCGGATGCGAGCGGCCAGGGGCCGAACCTCCGGATCGTCAAGGGTGCCTACCTCGAGCCACCCGAGCTCGCCTTCCCGGACAAGGATGACGTCGATCGCACCTACGTCGAGCTCGTCGAGAAGATGCTCGAGGCCGGGAGCTTCGTCGCGGTGGCGACGCACGACGAGAAGATCATCGAGCACGTGATCTCGTTCACCGAGCAGCGGGGCATCTTTCCCGTAGGGCGTTTCGAGTTCCAGATGATCTACGGCGTGCGGCCGCGATTGCAGGAGCAGCTCGTCGCGCGCGGGTTCCCGTTGCTTGTCGCCACGCCTTACGGGCCGGACTGGTACCCGTATCTGATGCGCCGCCTGGCCGAGCGGCCGGCCAACGTCGGATTCCTGCTCAAGAACCTCGTTCGCAGCTAGAACCGGTCGACTCCGTGGTCTTACGCACGCGGCACAGGCCTACCGCCGATTGGCGTGGAGTGCGATTCCGAGCGCGGCGCCGAGCGGGATTCCGAGCCCGATCCAGACCCGTTGCCCGGTGATGGCCCTTAGAGGCGGCGGAACGGGGATAGCCTCAGAATCAGGTGGTGCCAGCCGCAGTTCTTCGCGACGCGAGCGGAGGCGGCACTACCGGAGCAGAAAACCGGTGCCGACGGCGTCGTCAGGATCGAGCTCGAAGCCGTGCTCGCCTGTCTTGTGCGCGGTTCCCTCGACTGCAGTGACGAGTGCGGGCAGGTCTCCTACGTCGGCTCGTGCAACCACCGATCCTGTGAACTCGGTGCCGACGATGCTCCGGTGCAGCATCGTGCCGCCGACATCGACGCGCCCACTCTGATGGAGCAGCGCGAGTCGCGCTGACGTACCGCTGCCGCACGGTGAGCGGTCGACCTCTCCGTCGGCGAAGACCGTGACGTTGCGCTGCACGAGAGCGTGTCCATCCGCGGACGCCTCGTCCTGGAAGAAGATCACGCCGTAGATCCCGTTGAGCTCCGGCTCGACGGTATCGACGAACTCGCGTGCCGCCGCGAGCTCGTGCTTGACGGCGCGTCCGAGCTCGATGAAACGCGTCGTGTTCGAGGGCTCGACGGCCAGACCAGCCGCCACCGCATCGACCGACGCGTAGAACGCACCACCAAACGACACGTCGGCCGTCGGCGGGCGGCCGCCGAATGCCTCGATCGGCAGATCGACTGCGGCCACGTACGCGGGCACGTTCGTGAAGCGCACCGAGCGCACACGCCCGTCCTCGACTCGCGCAACCGTGTCGAGCCGACCCGACGGCACGTCCACGACCACCGCCGTCTCTGGCTCGCGCGCCGCGATAACCCCCGAGTCGATCGCCCAGGTGACCAGCGCGATGGTCCCATGCCCACACGCGGTCGAATAGCCAGCGTTATGGAAGAAGACGACGCCCAGGTCAGCGCCCTCGTCGTTCGGCTCGGTGACGAAGCAGCCGTACATGTCGGCGTGGCCGCGCGGCTCGTTGATCAGTAGCTTCCGTACGTCGTCGAGGTCCTCCGCGGCGAAGCGCCGCTTTTCGAGGATCGTCGCGCCCTCGAGCTCAGGCACCCCGTCAATGACGATGCGGAACGGCTCGCCGGCCGTGTGATAGTCGGCCGTCCTGGCGACGAGCGCGGCTATGGCCGCGCTCGGCGCCGGCGGGTGCGGCACGCCGAGCGCGTCACTCGATCACCTCGCCCCAGACCATCGTCGACTCGGCGACGTACGTCTGCCAATCCTTCAGAAACGCCTCGAACTCAGCTCCAGCCGCGCCCTTCTCGTAGTCCTCGACGTTGGTGATGTCGACGACCTCGAGATACTGACAGGGCGCGTCGCCCTCGGTACCGAACAGGTTCCCGTCGATCCGTGTGACGTCGTAGCGCTTGATCGTCGCCTGCGCCCGTGCAAACGGGTAGTCGACCTCGCGTAGCCACTGCTCGTAGTCCTCGAGCGTGACGCCCTCTTGAAGTGTGTTGAGGAAGAACGCGCGCTGCGCCATCACGCCTCCTGACCGTTGTCGCTCTGGATGGCCTCGAGCACGGCGAAGGGCGTCAGTGGGATCGCGTTGGCCGGCTTGCCGATCGCGTCGGCGACTGCGTTCGCGATCGCGCCAGCCACCGGGATGATCGGCGCCTCGGCCGCGCCCTTCACGCCGTAGGCGCCCACCGTGTCAGGAATCTCGAGGATCTCCATCTCGATGTTCGGGGTATCGGCGGCGGTCGGCAGGCGATAGGTGCCAAAGCCCCAGTCGACGCAGACGCCGTCCTCGAGACGTAGATCCTCAAAGAGCGCGTAGCCGATGCCCTGAACGACCCCGCCGTCGATCTGACCCTCGACGGCCTGTCGATTGAGCACCTTGCCAACGTCCTGCGCAACGACGTAGCGCAGGATCTTCACGTGGCCGGTGTCCGGGTCGACCTCCACCTCGGCGAGATGCGCGTGGTAGGAGCCGCCGGTGAACCCGCCGAATGCGCCGCCGACGATGCAGCCGTCGCCTCGCGGAGCTGAGCTCGCATGGCCTCCGTCCGCCACCATCGGTCCCTGCGTGCCCTGAGCTATGCGCGCGACCTTCGCGAGCTTGGCGCTCTTGTCAGGCGCGCCGCTCACGACAACGGCGCCGTCAGCTAGCTCGAGATCGCTCTTGTCGGCCTCGAGAATCCCGGACGCGACGTCAAGGATCTTCTCGCGCATGTCGACCGAGGCGTTGTAGGTCGCCGTCCCCGCCATGTACGTCGTGCGTCCGCCCTGCGCGCCGCCGTCGAAGAGACCGAGGCTCGTATCGGGCTGCGTCACATGAACGTCGTCGATAGAGATGCCGAGCTCGGCGGCCACGATCTGAGGCAGACCCTGAGCCACCGCGCCCGTCCCGATCTCGGTCGCAGCCGTCTGGAGCGTCACGGTGCCGTCGTCGTTCAGTTTCAGGACGGAGCCGCTCGGCGCGTTGTTCGTGTTCCAGAGGGCGCAGCAGATGCCGACGCCGCGATACGGCTTCTTCTCGGCGGTCAGCTCTTTCCACGGTGCGACCTTCTCGACAGCGTCGAGGGCCTGCTCGAAACCGACACCCTCAAGCTTGGCGCCGCCCGCACCGATGTCGCCCTCCTTGTAGAGGTTCTTGCGCCGGAACTCGATCCTGTCCATGCCGAGCGCGTTGGCAATCTCGTCGGCGTGGCGCTCGAGCGCGAACGTCGCGGATGTTGCGAGCACGCCACGGAACGGGCCCGTCGGCGGCGTATTCGTGTAGACGAGCTTCGTGGCGTGGCGGATCGCGCCATAGCGGTAGTTCGAGCAGAGGCACATCGGGCCGAGACCGGCGACGATAGGCTGCTCGCCGCCGTAGCCGCCGTTGTCGAGCAGCATCTCCGACTCGTGCGCGAGCAGCTCGCCGTCCTTCGAGACGGCCGTCTTGATGCGGATGATCGCGTTCTCGCGCGGCGCGCCCGAGAGGAACTCCTCCTTGCGCGTGTTCGTCAGCTTGACCGGGCGGCCCGACTTCTTCGAGAGCAGACCCGCGATCGGCTCGAGCATTGGCAGCAGCTTGGCTCCGAAGCCTCCGCCCACGGTCGGCACGACGATCCGGACATCAGAGGTGCGAACACCGAGGTATGCGGCCACGCCGTCGCGCAGCTGGAAAGGCGCCTGCGTCGAGGTGTGGACCACGTACTTGCCGTCGTCATATCGCACTGTGCAGACAAGCGGCTCGATCGAGGCCTGGGCGTGGCGCGGCGCACGGTACTCGCCCTCTACGACCATGTCGGCAGCCGCGAACGCGGCATCGACGTCGCCGCGCTCCAGCTCGACCAACGTCGCGACGTTGCCATCACGCGGGAAGGCCGGGCGCATCGGGTAGGACTCCCAGTCCTCGTGGATCAGGCGGGCGCCGTCGGCCAGGGCCTCCTCCATCGTGCCGACGACCTCGAGCGGCTCGAGCTCGACCGCGCACGCCTTGAGCGCCGCGCGCGCCTTGTTCCAGGTGTCGGCGGCGACCGCCACGAGCGGCTCTCCCTCGTATCGCACGATGTCTTCCGCGAACAGCGGCTCGTCGACCGTGATCATGCCGTACCGGGCCGGCACGTCGGCCGCGGTGATGACCGACACGCCGGGCATCGCGTCGGCCTTGCTCGTGTCGAGCTTCGTGATCTTGGCCGCAGGAAGCCAGGAGCGCAGGATCTTCCCGTGCAGGTAGTGCGGCTCCTCGTAGTCGATCGAGTAGACGGCGCTGCCGCGGATCTTGGCCTCGGCGTCCTGGCGCGGGATGCTGTCGCCGATTGCAACGGTCATGATCCGGCCTCCACGGTCGCGAGTGTCGCTTCGATGATCTTGCTGTACCCGGTGCAGCGGCAGAGGTTGCCCGCGAGCGCATCGCGAATCGCGTCCTCGCTCGGCTTGGCGTTGCGCTCGAGAAGACCCGTCAGGGTCATCAGCACGCCGGGCGTACATGCCCCGCATTGCACGGCGCCCTTCTCGAGGAAGCTTTGCTGGAGGGGGCTCATCGGACCCGTCGAGTCGGCGAGCCCCTCGACCGTTCTTACGTTCTTGCCGTAGGTGAGGGCAACGGGGTAGATGCACGAGACGACCGGCTCGTCGTCAACGAGCACGGTGCAGGCGCCGCAGCGGCCCTCGAAGCAGCCGGTCTTGGTTCCGGTCAGGCCGAGCTCCTCGCGCAAGACGACAGCGAGCGGGTAGAAGTCGGCGACGTCGAGCTCGAGCTCGTGGCCGTTGACGGTCAGTGCCGAGGCGATTGTCTCGGACATCTCAGCCCTCCTTCCCTGCGGCGAGGCGCGCGAGCGCGCGCTTCATGAGTCCGGGCAGCACCCGCTGCCTGTAAGCGGCCGGCGCATCCGGGCCGCCAATGATGTCGAGCGCCTTCGCGGCCGCTTCACCGGCGGCCACGGCCGCGTCGGCGCCGAGCGTCGCACCAACGAGCGCCTTCTCAGCCTCGGCACAGCGGCGTGCCCGCGCTTCGACGGCGCCGAAGGCCACGCGAGCGTCGCTAATCGTGTTTCCGTCAAGCTCGACGGCCAGGGCGACGGAGGCGACCGCCTCCTCGCCGCTCGCGCGCACGGTGATCCGCTCGTAGAGCGAGCGGGAGGAGTCTGAAATGGCAGTCGCACGCACGCCCGTGACGAGCGAGCCAGCTCCGGGACCGTCGCCCAGATCGGCGAGCGGCGTCGAGCGGGCCGCGTCGCCGTCCCGAATCTCGACCTGCCCGTCGAGAACGAGCAGAGCCGGGACGAGGTCGGCGCCGGGGTATGGGTCAGCGCAAATGTTGCCGGCGACCGTCGCGACGTTTCCGATTCCGCGCGGTGTACCGACGGCTGCTTCTGCGAGCGCGGCGAGCGGACCGCCGGCGTCGATGGCGTCGGCCAGCTTCGTGTGCGTTGCAGCGGCGCCGATCGTGGCCGAGGCACCGTTCGTCTCGACCGTCGCGAGTTCGCCGAGATCGCTCACAGCAACGAAGTTCATCTTCGTCGGCCGCCCGTACAGCGGGCCGAGCATGATCCAGGTCGCGCCGGCCATCGGCTCGCCCTCGTCGCCGAGGCGCGCCAGCTCAGCTGCCGCCTCGTCGACGCTCGAGGGACGGATCAGTTCGGGTACGTAGGCATCCTTGGCCACGGGACGACTCCTCGCTCGATGGGCCCTGGCTAAAGCGCCAACACTCTAAACGGCCGCCGCGCCCAAGGGAACGGACAGCGCGCGCCGAGTGTCGGGCTGTCGCGAACCATCGCCTCTAGACCGAAACGTCGCCGAACGTGCCGGCGGCCGCCAGCTCGTCGATGCGCGCGTCGTTGTAGCCGCAGATCTCGGTCAAGACCTGTCGCGTGTGCTCGCCGCGGCCCGGGCCTGCGACAGGATCGGCCCGCAGGTCCGTCCCGCGCTCGTCACTCAGGCGCAGCGGCGAGGCGATCGTTCTCACCTTCCCGAGCGCGGGGTGCTCGTGCTCGACGATTCCTTCGCGATCGACGGTCTGCGGGTCGGCGAGCGCCTCGAGCACCGTGTTCACCTTCGAGCTCGGGACGCCTGCGTCGACGAGCGCCGAGATCCACTCGTCGACAGTTCGCTCTGCAAAAGCGGCCTCGAGGATCGGCACGAGCGCATCGCGGTTCTCGTCGCGTGCGGCCATCGTCGAGAAGCGCTCGTCGTCGTTCAGCTCGGGCTGGCCGATGACGTCGCAAAGCGTCTCCCAGAACTTCTGCTTGGCCGCGGCGACGACGAACCAGCCGTCCTTGGCCTTGAAGTTCTGGAAGGGCACGATCGAGGCGTGCGCCGAGTCGGCCCGACGCGGCGGCACGTACCCCTCGGTGGCCGCCCAGGGGCCGATGTACATGAGCTCGTGGAGCGCAGTCTCGAACAGCGAGACGTCGCAGTCGCAGCCGACGCCGTCGCGGCGGGCGCGCCAGAGGCCGGCCATCACCGCGATGGTCGACGCATACCCGCCCGAGAGATCGACGAGCGAGAGCCCGCTCTTGGTCGGCGGCCCATCGGGATCGCCCGTCAGCGATTGCCAGCCGGCAAGCCCCTGCATCATGTAGTCGTAGCCGCCCTCCGAGGCGCGCGGCCCGGTCATGCCGAAGCCCGACAGCGAGCAGCAGACCACCTTCGGGTTGACGTCCTTCAGCTGCTCGTAGAGCAGCCCGAGCTTGCGCGGCTGGTCGCCGCGAAGGTTCGAGTAGACGCAGTCGACGTTCTTGACGATGTCATGGAAGATCGGCGTGGCGTTCTCGTGACGCAGGTCGAGCGAGACCGACTTCTTGTTGCGGTTGAAGGTCTCGAAGAAGAGCGAGTCCTCGCCCTCCTGGAAGGGCGGCACGTAGCGACCGACATCGCCCTTCGAGAAGGGATCCTCGATCTTGATCACCTCTGCTCCGAGGTCCGACAGCTGGAGCGTGCCCCACGGGCCCGCCCCGAACTGCTCGACCGAGACGACGCGGATGTCGGCGAGCGGCAGGGTCATACGGACAGGCGCGTCATCGAGATTGCGGCGTCAGCCTCGCGGCGGAAATCAGCGGCCGGCTAGGAGGCAACCATCGCGTCGGCTGCGGCGGCACCTTCCTGCAATGCATGGAGCATGTCGTGTTTCGGCACATGCGGCGCCGGGTACGCGGTCTTCGAGTGGCTGATCCCCAGCCCGAGCACGAGCTCTGCGAGCTTGTACGTCAGCGGTCCCGGGTTGACCACCGGCACGGGCAGGTTCTCCTGCAGGTACGGAACCGACTGGTGCATCGTCGTCGAGCCCATGCAGATCACGTCCGCGCCGTCCTCCTCGACGGCCGCGAGGCCGGCGTCGCGAAGCATCGGGAAAACCTCGTCCTCCTTGCCGCCAAGCAGGTTGGCGACGTCGGGACGCTTGTTGATCGAGCGCACCGAGGCGAGCTTGTGCGTGAGGCCGTACTCCTGTGCGGCCTTGCTGTAGAGCGCCTTCCAGGGATCCCACTGGGTCAGGACAGAGAACTTGTGCCCGAGGATGCAGGCCATGTGCATCGAGGCCTTGCAGGGGCCGATCACGGGGATCTCGAGCGCCGAGCGAAGCGCGTTCATGCCCGAGTCGCTCATCGTGTCGATGCAGATCGCGTCGTAGCCCTCTCCCTGGGCGTCGACACCGGCCTCGAAGAGCGCGACGTCGGCGAGCGCGAAGTCGTGGTATGAGTCGAACAGAGCCGGCCCCGCCTTGACACCACGGAACTCGAACTCGATCCCGGGGCCAAGCTCAACCTCTTCCATCTGCGCCTCGCGGTTGGCGATGCCTCCCTCGTCGAGGTTGAACGGGACGATGACGAGAACCTTCTTCACGGTGACCTCCAGATCGATCTGCGCGCGCGAGTGGGCCCAGAATACGCCTAGCCGAGCCCCAGCGTCTGCGCGATCGTCGTCCGCTGCACCTCGTCGGAGCCGCCCGGCACCTTCAGGTTCCGCGCGATCAGCGCGATCCGGTTGATCGGGTTGTGCTTCATCATTCCGGCGCCGCCGTGGATCTGAACCGCGCGGCTGGTGATTCGCTCGAACGCCTCGTCGTTCTGGAGCTTGAGCATGCAGATCTTGCGGATCTCGTCTCGGGGGCGAGGCATCTTCCACCAGGGCCCGGGGTCGTCGATCTCGGCTGCCACCGCGAGCGACATGGCCCGGCTCGTGTACCAGTCGTTGACCATGTCGGCGACCATCCACTGGATCCCCTGGTTGTCGCCGAGCGGCTTTCCAGCAACCACGCGCGTCTTCGCGCGCTCGATCGTCTTCTCGATCACGTACTTCGCCCAGCCCGAGCACATACCGCCGCGGCGCATGCGTGTCCAGTTGATCGACGAGAGCGCGATGTTGAAGCCCAGGCCGCGCTCGCCGATGATCGCCGAGTCGTCGAGCTCGAGGTTGTCGAGAACGAACTCGCCGGTGATGCCGTCGTCGAACATCGTCTGGAAGACCTTGCCGCGCCTGAAGCCCTTGCCCTCGTGCTCGGCCGTCAGGAACTGGAAGTACGTGAAGCGCTCGCGCCCCTTGTCAGGGTCGGTGACACACAGCACCTGCGCGACGTCTGACTCGAACGCGTTCGTGATGAACGCCTTGTGCCCGTTCAGCACCCACTTGCCGTTCTTCTTCTCGGCGCGGGTCTTGAAGTCGAAGAAGTTCGAGCCCGCGTCGGGCTCGGTGACGCCGTGCAGGCTGGTGTACTCACCGCGCACCAGCGGGTCGACGAACTGCTCGCGGTGGTGGTCGTTGCACCAGATCAGGCGCGGCGTTGCGCCCTCGGACCAGGCGAGCATCGCCGGGTTGAGGCCGATGCCCTTCTCGTAGATCCGCTCTTCGACGAAGACCATCTCGTGGCGCCCGAACCCGCCACCGCCGATGTCCTCGGGCAGATGGATCGCGTAGATGCCGGCGTCGGCGGCCTCGCGCATGATCTCGCGCCGTGCTTCCCAGATCTCGGGGTGCAGCTTGCCGTCGTCGGTCAGATACTGGCGACTGTCGGTCAGGCGGTGCGCGAGCTGCTCCTCACGCGGCTTGACGCGCTCCTCGTAGAACGAGTCGATCGTGTCGATTGTCGGCTGGAGCCGCTCGGGAATACGGACCTCGGTCGCGGGAGTGTCTGGCATCACGTGACCTCCTGGCTCGCGGAGCTGTCGATCTCGCTCGGGTGGTCGGGCGCTGGTGCCCGATCCGACTCCGCGACCTTCAGCGTGTGCGGCGCAAGCGGGTGCCCGGCAGCGTACGGGTCGACGCCAGGCCGCGAGCCGGCGAACAGCGGCCGGTCGGCGGCGTTCAGGAGCACCGGCATGACGTCGCTTCCCTCGATGTGGCCGAGAATCCCAGCGCGCTGGTTGAGCTCGCCGAACGAGTCGACCCCGTCGGCGCGCACGCCGGGGCCCGCGATCGCGAAGGGAACGGGATCGCCAGAATGGATAACCTCGGGCGAGGGCGGCGTGGCGTGATCGCCGGTGATGCAGACGATCGCATCAGAGAACGGTGGCTCGGCGAGCCGAGCCACAGCGCGGTCGACCGACTCGATCACGCGCAGCTTCGCTTCACGGCGCTTCGAATGCCCGGCCTCGTCGCTCGCCTTCTGGTGCGAGAAGACGAACGTGGCTCCCTCTTCGAGAAGCTCGGCAGCGCGCTCGAGCCGCCGTGCAAGGTCGGCGCCAGCGTCGTCGGTCTCCTCGAGCTCGACCGGCATCAGGCCGACCACCTGGGCCAGGCCGCTGAGAAACGGCGACGCGCCGATGAGCGCACCGTTCAGACCGTGTCGCTCGGGGAAGCGCCAGGTCGGTCGCGCCTGTCCCCACCACTTGAGCGTCACGACCGAGAACGGATCGAGCCCGTCCCGCACCCTGCCGCGGCTGAGAGCGTGGTTTCGCAGCGTGTCGTGCACCCAGTGTGTCCACGCCTCGGTGGCACGCGCCGTGCGCCCGGCGCCGGCCACGCGCGAGCGCGGCTTGAGCACCGGGTTGCGGTCACGAAAGAACGGGTCGGTATCTGAGACGTCGGGGCTTGCGCCGCCGTCGATACGAAGGATCGCCTCGCCTCGACGCAGGGGGCTCAGCGCGAACGACAGTCCCTCGAGCTCGCATCGTGCGACGGTCGCGAGCAGGACGCCGCAGACGCCCTCGTCTTCCTCGCTCGGGCGACCCGTGAGCCAGAGCTCCCCATCGCGCACGACTGCCGGCCGTAGCGCGGCGTACGCGTAGACGGCACCGTCGACCACGGGCCGCGCCCAGCCGCGGGCCTCGAAGACCGAGCGTCCGGGGAACTCCTCGTCTGCGTAGCCGAGCATCCGCCAGTGCGCTCGCTCGCTCGAGGGCGCGCGCCCCGGCCCTAGCGGCCAGAGCAGCCCGGACGAGCCGCGAGCGCAGAAGGCGTCGAGCTCCGGCGTCTCGGCGGCCTCGTTCGCCGTCTTGCCGCCGAGCTCCGGATGAGCCCGGTCGCCGAGCCCGTCAAGCAGAACGACGACGATCGGCTTCATCGCGTAAGCCCTCGAGCATCTGGGCAACGACCGCTGGGACGAGCTCCGTCCACGCACCGCCGTCGCGCATCGCTACCCGTACGTCGTTCGCCGCCAGGATCTTCTCGGCCCCGGGATCGAGCACGACGACGTCGTAGCCGGCCTGCTGAAGCCGCCTGACCTTCTCCTCGCCCCATTCGTCGAACACGCGCAGGTAGTGCGTGCCGCTGTCCGGGAGGTAGTGCCGGAGCCGCTCGGGCTGCGAGATCGGAAACGGCACCACGCGGCCGTCTAGGCCCTCGGCCGCGAGCACGGCCTCGATCATCGCCAGGCGCTCCCAGTAGGTGTACGGATTGTCCTCTGGGCGGTGACGCGTCGCCGCCGTCGGCTCGACCGGTGTGACGTCGTGCTCGGGGTTGGTGATACCGACGATCAGCTCGTCGGAGCGGGCCGCCGCCAGGCGCAGGTAGGCGAGATGCTCGTTGTGAAACGGCTGGAACCGACCGTGGATGATCCCGAGCGCCGACCCAGCCCGGCTCATGGCTCACGACATGTCGAACGCGGCATTCGACGCCGCCGAAACCGGAGCCGACGCGGGCGGCAGCTCCCGACCTTCGAAGTATTGGGTCAGCGAGCCGGCCTCGCCCTTCGCCCGCATCTCGGCGCGCAGCTTCTCGGTCGCTGCGCTGTCGATGTCGAGCTGGTTGAGCGTGACCGGCGCGTCGGTCTCGAACACGACGCCGTAGGCATCGCGCGCGATCTCGATCGTCGTGAAGCCGTCGAGTACGTCGTCGCGCACCGCTTCCGGCTCACGGTCGAGCGGGTCGCCATAGCCAGCCGCATTCGGCTCGCGGAACTCGACGAACTCGCCGGCCGCGAACGGCCATCCGGTGACCTTCGCGTGCAGCTCCTGCTCGGTCGAGGTCTCGGGGTTCTTGCGGCACGAGGCGACGAGCCCGTGCCAGCCGCCGAAGATGCCGTGCGGCGCGTCGGTCTGTCGATCGCCCTCGCACGAGTAGGTGCCGTCGACCATGTAGCGGTTGCGGCGAATGATCCCGACGCCGCCGCGCCACTTGCCGGGGGCGGCGGGCTCAGGACGAAGCTCATACTGCTCGCAGCGCACGGGGAAGCGCTGGTCGAGCTCCTCGATCGGGTTGTTGCGCGTGTTGGCCATCAGGTTGTCGACCGAGTCCATTGCGTCTCTGCCGAAGCGCCCGCCGTAGGAGCCCTCGTTGACCTCGAGATAGATCCAGTACTGGCCGGTCTCCTCCTGGAAGCCCGAGTACGAGCAGAAGTGGATGCCGGCCGAGTTGCCGGCCGTCGTCTGCTCTGGCAACGCATCGCTCAACGCCAGGATCACGTTGTCGACCACGCGTTGCGTCTGACAGAAACGCGAGAAGCAGGCCCGCGGGAAGTTCGGGTTGAAGATCGTCCCCTTCGGGGCAATCACGTCGACGATCCGGAAGATCCCGTCGTTCTGGGGAACGTTCTCGGGGAACGTCACCTCATCGAGCAGGACCGTGCGAACAGCGTAGTACGCACAGACGAGTAGCGATCCCTCGAAGGGCACGTTGTAGCCCGTCGGAACTTCGGAGTGCGAGCCGGTCAGGTCGATCGTCAGGTCGTTGCCCTTGACGTGGACTGCCGTCTCGACACGCAGGCGCACGTCGCGGTTCTGCGCGTCGTCGTCGAGCCAGCCGGTCGGCGCCTTGTACGTGCCGTCGGGGATCTTCTCGATCTGCGCGCGAAGCATGCGCTCGGAGTAGTCCATCCACTCGTACGCAGCGCTCATTACGACGTTGACGCCGTAGCGTTCGCAGAGCGTGACGAAGCGCTCGCGCCCGAGCTCACAGGCGGCGAGCATGGCGTTCAGGTCACCGCGGTTCATGGTCTCGGTCCGGACGTTGTCGAAGATCATCCGGTCGAGGTCCTCGTTTAGCTCGCCCTGCTCGTACCAGCGCAGACCGTTGTAGATCTTGGCCTCGGCGTACATGTCGAATGCGTCGGCGTTGATGCCGGGGAACGAGCCGCCGACGTCAAGCACGTGCGCGGTGACGGCGGCGAAGCCGATGTGCTCGCCACTGACGAAGATCGGCACCGCGATCGCAATATCGGGCGTGTGTGACGCACCCAGGTAGGGGTGGTTGTGCATGATCACGTCGCCCTCTTTGATCTCGCCCTCGAGCCGGTTGAGGAAGCCGCGGATGTACCAGGGCAGCGAGCCGATGTGCATCGGCGTCGACTCCGACTCACAGAGCTCACGGCCCTGCGCATCGAAGATGCCGGCTCCGAGATCCTCCGACTCGCGGATGATCGATGAGTAGCTCATGCGGAAGAGAACGCCGGCCATCTCTTGCGCTACGGCGTTGAACGCGCCGCCAAGGACGCGGAGCGTGATCGGGTCGACCTCGACGCGCTCGAAGTCGGGGGGGCCAGGCTTCTTGCCCATCTCGTATTCGAGAACTGACATCTGCTCCCCCTCCCCTAGTTTCCGACGGCCATGACGATGTTCCCGAACTTGTCGATCTCGGCCGTGAAGCCGGGCGGGAGCACGGTGGTCGTGTCGTACTGGTTGATGATCCCGGGACCCTCGATGCGATCGCCGGCCTTGAGCTTGCTGCGGTCGTAGTAGCGCGTCGGCAGCCTCACGAGGTCTCCGTCGACCCTGAACCAGGCCTCGGCCTCGTGGTGGAGCGCAGCGCTGGCGTCACCGTCGCCCTTCTCGACCTCGGGCACCGTCAGCTCGGGCATCAGCCCGATCCCACGGACGCGGATGTTCGGCAACTCGATGTCAACGTCGTCGAAGCGCCGCGTGTACTCGCGCTCGTGCTGATCGTGGAAGTCCTCGCTCAGCTTCGCAACCCAGGCGTCGTCGATGTCGCCGGACGGAGCGTCGACGCGCAGCTCGTAGCCCTGCCCGAGATAGCGGCAGTCGCAGACGCGCTGGATCACGACGCGATCGGCCGGCATCCCGTCATCTTCCAGCTGCGTGCGCGCCTGCGCCTCGAGCTCTTCGAACGCTGCCTGGAAGGCCGCCTGGTCGAGCTGCGACGCGCGCTCGTAGGTCGTCGCCACATACTCATAGACCATGTCGGTCGCGAGCAGGCCCATCGCCGACGTGATGCCAGGGTACGGCGGCACGAGCACCGTGGGCGCGCCCACCTCTGCTGCGATCGTGGCCGCAAAGAGCGGTCCGGCGCCACCTTCGGCGACGAGGGCGAACTCGCGTGGGTCGAAGCCCTTGCGCACCGAGTTCTCCTCGATCGACTGCACCATCGAGTGCGTGAGGATCTCGACGGCGCCCATCGAGGCCTCCTCGATCGACATGTCGAGCGCCGAGGCCGCGCCCTCCTTGTAGGCCTTCTCGGCGAGCTCGGGGCGAATCGTCATGTCGCCGCCGAGGAAGCCCTCGGGGAGGAGCCAGCCGAGGTTGACCATGGCGTCGGTCGCCGTGCCCTCGGTGCCGCCGCGATCGTAGGCCGCCGGGCCGGGCACAGCTCCCGCGGAGCGTGGCCCGACGCGGAAGATGCCGCCCTGGTCGACGTAGGCAATCGAGCCGCCGCCCGCGCCGATCGTGTCGACGTCGACCATCGGGATCATCGCCTGGTAAGGCCCAACCTTGGTGTCGAGCAGATGCTTCATACGCAGGTCGCCGCCAACGGCAAGGCCGATGTCGGCCGAGGTTCCGCCGACGTCGAGCGTAATCACGTTGCCGAAGCCGGCGTGCTTGCCGGCCCAGATGCCGCCGACGACGCCGGCGACCGGACCCGACATGAGCAGATTGACCGGCCGCTGGACCGCGCCCTCGGCCGTTGCCACACCGCTCGCCGACGTCATCAGGTGGACACCGGTCTTGACGCCGAGGCCCTGCAACTCGTCCTCGAGCTTACGGACGTACGTCGCGACCTTCGGCCCGACGAACGCGTTCAGGCAGACCGTCGAGAAGCGCTCGTACTCGCGGTACTGGGGAAGCACCTCGGAGGAGACCGACAGGAAGGCCTCGGGGAACTCCTCGCGCACGATCTCGGCGACGCGCTTCTCGTGCTCGTCGTTGACGAACGAGAAGAGGAAGCAGACCGATACCGCGTCGACGCCCGCCTCCTTGAGCTTGCGTACCTGTTCGCGCGCCTTCTCCTCGTCGAGGGGAACGAGCACCGAGCCGTCGTTGACGATCCGCTCGGGCACCGTCAACCGGAACCGCCGCCGGACGATCGGGTAGCGCTGCCAGGGCAGATCCTGGTAGTTCGAGAAGTTGTAGGGCTTCTTGTGGCGCGCAATGTGAAGGATGTCGCGGTAGCCCTCCGTCGTGATCAAGCCAACCGTGGCGCCGTCGTGCTCGATGACGATGTTCGTCGCGATCGTCGTCCCGTGGAAGACCTGATCGAGCTTGCTCGGCTCGATCTCGGCCTCCCTGGTCAGCTCGACGACCCCGTTGACGGTTCCCTCGGAGGGGTCTTCTGGTGTCGTCGGAAGCTTGTGGACGAGCGTCTTCCCGGTCTCGTCGTCGAGGTAGATGAGATCGGTGAACGTGCCGCCGACGTCGACGCCAACTCGTTTCATGGTCGGGTTCCTGTCCTTCCTTGGGCCGGGTAGCTAGACGGTGAGGACGATCTTGCCGAACTGCTCCATGCGCTCCATCATCCGCATCGCGTCGGCGGCCTCTGCGAGCGGGAACGTGGCGTGGATCAGCGGCGTGATCTCGCCGCGCGCCGCGAGCGCGTAGCAGCGGTCGACCTCCTCGCGCGTGTAGACGAAGGAGCCGATCACGCTCTTCTGCGTACGGAAGAACGGGATGATGTCGAAGTCGACGACCTCGCCTGCGTGGCCGCCGCAGGTCACGAGGCGGCCGTCCTTCGTCATCGAGTCGAGACTCGCCTGGAAGAGCTCGCCGCCCACGTGCTCGAAGACGAGATCGACGCCGACGTCTTCGGTGACCTCCATGACGCGCTCGGGGATGTTCTCGTCGAGCCGGTTGATGCCCACGTGCATTCCGAGCTCGCTGGCCCGGTCGAGCTTCTCCTGCGTCGAGGCGTTGCCGATCACGAAGGCGCCCGCATGACTCGCGAGCTGGACGGCAGCCGAGCCGATGCCGCTGCCCACCGCGTTGATCATCACGGTCTCGCTCGCCTTCAGCCGCCCGCGCGTGAACAGCATGTGCCACGCCGTTCCGAATGCGATCTGGAGGGCGGCCGACTGCTCGTAGGAGACCGAGTCGGGGATGCCGATCAGCTGCTCGACTCCGACGACGACCTTCTCTGCGTAGGCGCCTCCGGTCGAGAAGCTGATGAAACCCGACGCAGTGCAGAGCGTCTCTCGGCCTGTCCGGCAATAGCGGCAGCTCGCGCACGGCGCCATGACAAACGGGTTGACCCGATCGCCGACGCTCCAGCCCTCGACGCCGTCGCCGAGCACCGAGATCTCGCCCGCGAGCTCGACGCCGAGGCTGTGCGGCAGCGTGACCGGGAAGCGCGAGATGCCCTCGCGAACATCGACGTCGAGGTGGTTGAGCCCGCACGCCTTGATGTCGATCGTGACCTCGCCGGGGCCCGGCGTCGGGTAGTCCAGCTCGTCGAGCTGGAGGACGTCCGCGCTTCCGAACTCGTGAAATCGAATTGCCTTCAAGGGGTGACCTCCGGTCGCTGCGGTCGCTTCGTCGGCCGTTCACCCTACCGCGGTTTGCTAGATCATTGAGAATCGATCGTCTAGCCCGAGCAGGAGGACCAGATGGCTGAGGTAAGCGTGCAGGCGCCCAAGGAATGGCGTGGGCGTTTCTTCGAGGATTTCGACGTCGGCGACGTCTTCAAGAGCCGGCTCGGACGCACGATCTCGGAGACCGACAACGTCTGGTTCACGAACCTCACGCTGAACACGAACCAGATGCACTTCAACGTGCCCTACGCCGAGGGCACGCGCTTTAAGCAGCCGCTCGTCAACAGCGCGTTCACGCTTGCGCTTGTGACCGGCATGACGGTGCCGGACACCAGCGAGAACGCCACCGCCAACCTGGCCTGGACAGACATCAAGCTCCCCAAGCCGGTCTTCGTCGGCGACACGCTCTGGTCAGAGAGCGAGATTCTGGACAAACGCGAGTCGAAGTCGAACCCGAACGTCGGAATCATCTCGATGCGCTCGCGCGGCGTGAATCAGCGTCACGAGGTCGTGATCGAGTACAAGCGGACATTCATGGTCTACAAGCGCGACGCGCCCGAGGTGAGCAACATGTACCCCGGGACGGAAGAGGAATGGACCGTCTGAGCCAATCCGGCGGCCCGGCGCCGCGGAAGCGGGCACACTAGAGGTGGCGCGACAGCCCCAGATCAGACCTTGAAGCAGCAGATCGAGCCGCTGGTAGCAGGAGCGAGAGGGAGAAGCAGATGACAACGGCAGCCGAACAGTTCGCCGCCTTCGCAACGACGCTCACCTATGACGACATCCCGAGCGATGTCATCGAGCACGCCAAGGACCACCTTCTCGACACCTACGGCTGCGGCCTGGCCGCGAGCGCGATGGGTGTTGCCACCGAGGGCCGCTCGACCATGCGCGAGCTCGGCGGTATCGGCGACGCCGTCGTCATCGGCCAGGACGAGGGCATGCCCGCGGCTAATGCAGCGTTCGCGAACGCGATGCTCTGCCATGGACTCGACTTCGACGACACGCACTCCGACTCGGTCTCGCACGTCTCGACAGTCGTCTGCCCGGCCGCGCTTGCCACGGCGCAGGCGATGGGCCGCGACGGCAAGGAGCTGATCACCGCGATCGTCGCGGGCAACGAGATCGTGACACGCGTGGGAATGGCGACCCCGGGCGCGTTTCACAAGCGGGGCTTCCACCCCACCGCGATCTGCGGCGTCTTCGGTGCGACCGCCTCGGTCGGCCGGCTGCTCGGGAACGATGCCGAGACGATCACACGCGCGCTCGGCATTGCTGGCTCGATGGCCTCAGGGCTCTTTGCCTACCTCGCCGACGGCACGCCGACGAAGCCGATCCACCCCGCCTGGGCAGCCCACGGCGCAGCGATCGCGAATCAGCTCGCCCGTTTCGGCGCGATCGGCCCGAAGTCCATCTTTGAGGGCAAGTTCGGGCTCTACCACGCGTACGTCGGCATCGAGGAGATCGACCTCGAGAAGCAGCTCTCCGACCTTGGCGAGCGCTGGGAGACGCCACGGATCGCCTACAAGCCCTATCCGGCCTGTCACTTCATCCACGGCTCGCTTGGCGCGACCGCGGCCGTCGCGGCCGGCCGCACGTTCACGGCCGACGAGATCGACGAGATCACCGTGCGCGTGCCGCAGGCCGGCGTCGCGCTCGTGCTCGAGCCAGAGCCGCAGAAGCGCGCGCCGCGCTCGGAGTACGAGGGCAAGTTCTCGCTGCAGTACTCGACGGCCGCGATGCTCGGCCGCGGCAAGGTCGGCATTGCCGACTACACGGACGAGGCGATCGGCGACCAGGACGTCCTCGACATCGCTGCGAAGGTCAACTACGTGACCAAGGAGTACTCGAGTTACCCGTCCGAGGGCTTCCCGGGCGGGGTCGAGATCAAGTTGGCAAACGGTGATGTCCTCGACGCCGAGCTCGAGCACCAGAAGGGCGGCCCCGACAACCCGATGAGCCGCGAAGAGGTCTCGGCGAAGTACCGCGAGAACGCGCGGCTGGCGCTCGATGCGAGCGGGACAGACGCGTTCGAGTCGGCGATGCTGGCGATCGAGTCGCACGACGATCTCGTCGTGGCGTTCGCACCGCTTGCCGGCGCCGCTTCGGCGCCGGCCGCGGCATGAGCGTCGGCGCACGGGCAGCTACAGCTCCGGCGCCGACCGCGACATGACCGTCGCCGCGCTCACCGAGGAACAAGAGGAGATCATCGCCGCCGTACGGGACTTCGTCGACAAGGACGTCGTCCCGTACGCCTCAGACCTCGAACACGCCGACGAGTACCCCACGTCGATGGCCGAGACCATGCGCGAGATGGGTCTCTTCGCCACGACCATTCCCGAGGAGTACGGCGGTCTCGGGCTCGGCCTCGACACCTACGCGATGATCATCATGGAGCTCTCGCGCGGCTGGATCACGCTGCCCGGAATCCTCAACGGCAGCTTCATCGCCGCCTGGATGATCCGCCTGCACGGCACCGAGGAGCA
Source organism: Gaiellaceae bacterium (assembly GCA_965223695.1). Classification (GTDB taxonomy): domain Bacteria; phylum Actinomycetota; class Thermoleophilia; order Gaiellales; family Gaiellaceae; genus JAUVPB01. The sequence goes on from CBDCXJ010000023.1 coordinate 26,988, forward strand.
GCGGCAGAAGTTCCTCCCCAAGCTGGCTGCCGCCGAAATCCGCGCGTCGTTCTCGATGACCGAGCCGCACGCCGGCTCCGACGTCCAGTCGATCCTCACGACCGCCGAGCGCGACGGCGACGAGTACGTGATCAACGGCCAGAAGATGTGGGTCACGAACGGGTACCGGTCGGGAATCATCATGCTCCTCACCAAGACCGACCCGACGACCGACCCACCCCACAAGGGCATGACCGGCTTCATCATCGAGAAGGAGCCCGAGACCGAGCCGCCCGGCCTGAAGATCCCGATGCCCGGCCTGAAGAAGCTCGGCTACAAGGGCGTCGAGTCGACCGAGCTCGTCTTCGATGGCTTCCGCACACCGGCGTCGAGCATCCTCGGCGGCGAAGAGGGCATCGGCTCCGGCTTCCAGTACTTCATGAGCGGGATCGAGGTCGGTCGCGTAAACGTGGCCGCGCGCGGCGCCGGGCTCGCGCAGGCTGCGCTCGACGACTGCCTCAAATACGCCCAGGAGCGCGAGGCGTTCGGCAAGCCGATCGGCCACCACCAGGCGGTGCAGATGATGCTGGCGAAGATGGCGACGAAGGCCGAGGCGGCCCGGCTACTGACGGTGCAGGCCGCCCAGAAAAAAGCGACCGGCGAGCGCTCCGACCTGGAGGCCGGGATGGCGAAGTACTTCGCGACCGAGGCGGCGCAGGAGAACTCCGTTGACGCGCTACGAATTCACGGCGGCTACGGCTATTCGCTCGAGTACCGGCCCGAGCGGTATTACCGCGACGCGCCGCTCCTGATGATCGGCGAGGGGTCGAACGAGATCCAGCAGCTGATCATCGCCAGGCGGCTGCTCGAGAAGCACAAGGTCTGAGCCGCCCCCGCCGAGTGCGGCGGTCTCGAAAACCGTTATCCGTCGTTTGGCGGATCGAGAGTTCGAATCTCTCCCCCTCCGTGAGATAGCGCGTTATCTCCCGCCTGGCGGGGGATAGCGCCGTGTTCGGGTTGTTCGTGGCGGGACGGCGGTGAAACCGCTGGAGGGCGCCTGAGGCGGCTCGGGACGGGTGGTTACTGGCGCGCGACTGGCGCGCACCCGGAGAGCCCTTGCCCTCGGACACCGCGTCCGCCGCCCGATCTCGGCCGTCGAGGCCCTGCTATAGGCTTGCTGCGCGGTCGACCCTGGTGGTCGAAGAGATGTCGATGGTGGGAGGCGATTTCATGCGACGAGTGTTGATTGGCTTGGCCGTGGTGCTGCTCGCAGGGTTAATCGCGGGGCCAGCCGCCGCTACGAACAGCAAGGCGTCGGACGAGCGCAGCCACGGGCACGCGTTCCACATGTTCTTCGGGCACCATCCGTTCCACTTCGGCCATTTCCACGTGGACACGGGCGACATCATGAACCAGGGCGGCAAGGGCGTCGCCTCAGAGGACGGGGCAAAGGTGCTGCGCACGCACCACGGCGTGCACCTCAAGATGACGATGCCAACGCCCGAGTCGGGCAAGTACCTCTACCCGGAAGCCGCTGAGGGGAGAGAGGCAATCGAGCCGGGCTGGCCCGAGGTCTTCACGGGCTGGGCGTTCATCTTCAACTTCCCGGACAAGTGCAACGGGCCGTGTGACGGCGACGACCTCGGCGACACACCCGCCCAGGGCGGCGTCTCCAACTGGGCTGGCGAGATCATCTGGCGCGACACCCTCGAGCTCAGGGGACACGTCGCACGCGACACGATGCTCGGCAACCCACCCGGCCTGCCCAAGGTCAGGTTCAGCAACCCCAAGGGCGCCGAGATTCACCTGGCAATCGCACCGCACGGCGCGATCATCCGCGAGTCGATCGTCGCGCAGACGACCTTGCCCGTCGGCAGCCCAATGTGTGGCTGCTGGTGGGTTGGAGTTGTCCTGCCTGGCGGCGGGGGCTCTCACTAACACCAGGAAATATCGGAGCCCAGTGCCGCGCCTACTTGCATGGTGGGCGCGGCACTCGGCTTTCTGCACGGCCAATGGCGATAGCCGCGTGAGACTCCACTGGCGCGCAGGCTGGCGCGCGCCTGCTCTCCCTACCTCGAAATCGCCCTGCTCATGGGCATTTCGGCGAAGGGTGCGGCGGTCTCGAAAACCGCGATCTGTCGTTCGGCGGATCGAGAGATCTACTCTCTCCTCGTTCGTGCCAGGCGACGCGAGCGCAACGACACGACGGTAGCTCCCGCGCAGCTGCCCCGCCCATTGCGCGACAGCCGCATCCGGCGGCTATTGTCAAGCGTGTCTACGACCTCATTCGGGGCAGTCGCTTAGACCGATGAGGGTCGGGATTCTGACAGGAGGCGGCGACTGTCCAGGCTTGAACGCGGTGATTCGCGCGGCCACTCGGCGCCTCCTGGATGGCGGTCGCGAGGTGCTTGGAATCCGCGGCGGCTGGAAAGGTCTAGTCGAATCTCAGTTGGAGCCCCTCGACCACCGCGCCGTCTCGGGGATCCTTCACCGTGGAGGCACCATTCTCGGCACGAGTCGGACGAACCCGTATCGGCTCGAGGGCGGCGTCGAGGCGCTGAGAGACACGCTCGCGAGCGAGCACCTCGGCGGCGTGATCGCGATCGGCGGCGAGGACACGCTCGGCGTTGCGGCTCGCCTGCACGCAGACCATGGGCTGGCCGTGGTCGGCGTTCCAAAGACGATCGACAACGATCTGGCTGGCACTGACTACACGTTCGGGTTCGACACGGCGGTCTCGGTCGCGACCGAGGCGATCGACCGCCTGCATACGACGGCGGAGTCCCACAACCGCGTGATGGTCGTCGAGGTCATGGGCCGCCACACGGGTTGGATCGCGGTGATGAGCGCGATCGCCGGCGGCGCGGACGTCGTCCTGATCCCTGAGGAGCCGATGACGCTCGACGCCTGCTGCGAGGAGCTGCGGCGTCGCCACGCCCGTGGCAAGGATTTCTCGATCGCCGTCGTCAGCGAGGGCTACCCGCTCCGACGGGAGTCTGGCGAGAACGAGCTCGTGACCCGTGCCGGCGGCGTCGATCAGTTCGGGCATGTGCGCCTCGGCGGAGTCGGCGAGGTGGTGGCGCAAGCGATCGAGGAACAGACCGGCTTCGAGACCCGCGTGACCGTGCTCGGGCACGTACAGCGCGGTGGCTCGCCGACGGCGCGCGACCGGGTGCTCGCCACCCGGTTCGGGCTTTCAGCCGCCGACCTCATCAGCGCCGGTGGCTCCGGCCGGATGGTGGCGCTGCGCGGTGACGACGTCATCGACGTCCCGCTTGCTGAGGCAGTCGCCGGCCTCAAGACCGTACCGCCAGAATGGCACGCGGTCGCGCGCACATTCTTTGGCTAGCCGCGCAACCGTCGCGCGGCTCCGCCAAGAGCACGTGACGCCATCAGAGGCGGCCCTCAGACCGTCGTCACTACTTGCTACCTGGTAGCCACAACGCAGCGCGCGTGGAGCGGGAAACGAGGCTGTCCATCGAGCTCGAGTTCGCAAACGCGCTCGAGAGCGAGGGCTCGAATGCGCTCGCGGGCGGCATCGTCGACTTGCGCGAGCCCTGCGACGACCGGGGCGGCGATCTCCGTGACGAACTCCCAGTACTTGGCGGCCGAGCTGACCAGGAGCTCGTCACGAACGTCGACCTCGCGAACGTCCTGCAGTCCGGCCGCCTCGAACATCTCACTGACAACGCCGGGCGTCGCGAATCGAAACACGCCGGGCGCATCCGGCGGAGCAGGAAGCTCGATCTCCGTCGCGATCGCCGCCATCGGGATCGTTGCCCAGGATTGTCCTCCGGCTCCGCCCACACCGAGATGCAGACCTTGCCGCCCGGTTTCAGCACGCGCCGGAACTCGCTGACGGCGGCTGTTGCGTTGGGCACGAACATCAATCCGAACCGGCAGCTGACGCTGTCAAAGGAGTCTTCAGGAAACGGGAGATCATCGGCGCTGCAGGCGAGGATCTCGACGTTCGAGATACCTAGATGCTCGGCCTTCCTCCTCGCGATGTCGAGCATGCCGCTGGCGAGATCGGTCAACACGACCCTGCCGCGCGGCGCCAGACCCGCGATCGTGAGGCCGGGCTCCCCGGTACCGGACGCAACATCGAGGTGCTCCGCGGACTCGCCGACAGCGAGCATGCGAAGCATCTCATCGCCGACCTGCTCGATCATCCGCAGGACTAGGTCGTCCCACTTGTCCCATCCCTCAGAGAACCTCTCCCACGACTCACGCTGCTGCTCGCGAGCCTCGTCAACGTGTGCCATCAGGGCTCCTTCTCACAGTTTGGCGACGGCACGCTACCTCGGGCGCCGCGCGCACACAGCCTTCAGCTGCGCTGGGCGCGCTAGCGTACCGAGAACAAGGTGAATGACGAGCATCCACAGCCGCCGAGCGAGGGCGACGGCCCCGACGCGTTCGGCTTCGATACGCGGGCAGTCCACGCCGGCCAGCGGCCCGACCCGACTACTGGCGCGCGCGCCGTGCCGATCTACCAGACGACGAGCTACGTCTTCGAGGATCCTGACGCAGCGGCGGCCTACTTCAATCTGCAGGAGTACGGCAACACCTACTCGCGGATCATGAACCCGACCGTGGCCGCGTTCGAGGAGCGGATGGCGAGCCTCGAGCGCGGAGCGGGTGGGGTCGCGTTCGCGAGCGGTCTCGCGGCGCAGGCGGCGACCTTCGCCACGATCTTCGAGCCGGGTGACCAGATCGTCTCCTCCTCGGCGCTGTACGGCGGGACGGTCACGCAGCTGAAGCACCTGACGCGCAAGCTCTCGATCGAGCTGACCTTCGTCGACCCGGACGACCTCGACGCCTGGCGCGGCGCGATCACCGAGCGCACCAAGGCCCTCTTCGCCGAGACGATCGGTAACCCGGGCGGGAACGTGCTCGACATCGAGGCCGTCGCCGAGATCGCTCACGCGAGCGAGACGCCGCTGATCGTGGACAACACGTTCGCGACGCCCTACCTCTGCCGGCCCATCGAGTGGGGGGCCGACATCGTTGTCAACTCGGCGACGAAGTTCATCGGAGGCCATGGCACCTCGATCGGTGGCATGGTCGTCGAGAGCGGCCTCTTCGACTGGTCGAACGGGCGCTACCCGGTCGTTGCCGAGCCCTCATCGGCGTATCACGGTCTCAACTTTCACGAAACGTTTGGCGTCTACGGCTTCCTGATGAAGCTCCGCGCCGAGACGCTCCGCGACCTCGGTGCGGCGCTGGCTCCGTTCAACGCCTTCCTCTTTCTCCAGGGCCTCGAGACGCTCTCGCTTCGAATGGAGCGCCACGTCGAGAACGCGCTCGCCGTCGCGACCTGGCTCTCGCATCGCTCCGACGTCGAGCGCATCACGTACCCCGGCCTCAACGACAGCCCGTACCGCGCGCTCGTTGAGCGCTACCTCCCCGGTGGGGCCGGCGCAGTCTTCTCGTTCGACCTGCCGGGCGGACGCGAGGCCGGCAAGCGCTTCATCGAGACGCTCGAGCTATGGAGTCACTTGGCCAACGTCGGCGACGCCAAGAGCCTCGTCATCCATCCGGCGTCGACCACGCACCGCCAGCTCTCGGATGACGAGCTCGAAGCCGCCGGGATCGCGGCCGGCACCATCAGGCTCTCGGTCGGCCTCGAGGACGTCGAAGACCTTCTCCACGACCTCGAGCGCGCTCTCGACGCAGTTGCGGCGAGCGAGCACCTGAGCGCGGCAACGGAACCGGCGTGAGCATGATCGACCTGAGCCCGTACCAGGACGTCGCCCGTATCCGACGTGTGTTGCACAACTCGCGCACGATCGCGGTCGTCGGCCTCTCACCCAACGAGCTGCGCGCGAGCAACTTCGTTGGCTTCTACCTCAAGCGCCACGGCTACAACGTGATCCCAGTCAACCCGCGTGCCGAGGAGATCCTCGGCGCGAAGAGCTACGCGTCGCTGAGCGAGATCCCGGGACCGGTCGACATCGTCAACGTGTTCCGCGCCCCGGACGCCGTCCCGGACATCGCCCGCGAGGCAGTCGAGATCGGCGCCAAAACACTCTGGCTCCAGTTCGGCGTCATCAGCCCGGAAGGCGCGCAGATTGCGACCGACGGCGGCCTGACCGTGATCATGGATCGCTGCCTCAAAGTCGAGCACGCGCGGCACATCGGGCGCATGCACTGGCTCGGCTTCAACACGCACCGCGTGACCTCGCGGCGGGCGGCCGCGAACGGAGGCTGAAAACGTATGGACTTCACCATCCCCGAAGAGCTCGACGAGATCCGCGCTGGCGTCCGCGAGCTCTGCGAGAGGTTCCCCGGCGAGTACTGGCGCGAGCTCGAACCCGACACCTACCCGGAGGAGTTCGTCAACGCCCTCACCGAGGACGGCTGGCTCTCGGCGCTGATTCCCGAGGAGTACGGGGGCGCCGGCCTGACGATCACGGCCGCCAGCGCGATCATGGAGGAGATCAACGCCACCGGCTGCAACTCGGGCGCCTGTCACGCCCAGATGTACACGATGGGCACGATCCTGAGGCACGGCTCCGACGAGCAGAAAGACCGCTTCCTCCCCAAGATCGCAGCCGGTGAGCTCAGGCTCCAGGCCTTTGGGGTCACCGAGCCGACCGCCGGATCCGACACGACCCAGATCCAGACCACGGCGACGCCGAACGGCGAGGGCTACCTGGTCAAGGGCCAGAAGATCTGGACGTCACGCGCGCTCCATTCCGATCTGATGCTGCTGCTCGCACGGACGACGCCAGCGGATGAGGTCGAGAAGAAGACGCTCGGGCTCTCGACCTTCATCGTCGACATGAAGCAGGCGCTCGACGCGGGCAAGATGACGATCCGCCCGATCAAGACGCTGATGAACCATGCGACGACCGAGATCTTCTTCGACGACGTCTTCGTCCCGAGCGAGAACCTCGTCGGTGAGAAGGACAAGGGCTTCCGCTACATCCTCGACGGCATGAACGCCGAGCGCGTCCTGATCGCCGCCGAGTGCATCGGCGACGGGCGCTGGTTCATCGAGAAGGCCTCCGCCTACGCGTCAGAGCGCGAGGTCTTCGGGCGCCCGATCGGGGCAAACCAGGGGATCCAGTTCCCAATCGCAGAGGCGCACGCTGCGATCGAGGCAGCGAACCTGATGCGCTACAAGGCAGCCTGGCTGTTCGAGCAGGGCCTGCCGTGCGGGGCTGAAGCGAACATGGCCAAGTACCTCGGGGCGGAAGCCGCGTGGCAGGCTGCCAACGCGTGCCTCGACACCCACGGCGGCTTCGGCTTCGCCGAGGAGTACGACATCGAGCGCAAGTTCCGCGAGACCCGCCTCTACAAGGTCGCGCCGGTCTCGAACAACCTGATCCTCGCCTACCTGGGACAGCACGTCCTCGGTATGCCGCGCTCCTACTAGCGTCCGCGCCCCACGGCGGCTCGTGCCCCACGCGCGAGGGCGCGCGCTCCCACTCGCCCCGGCTCGGCGAACGCGTTACGCTAGGCGCCGCCGCTTCCCGCGACGAGAACCAGATTCGTACCGCCCGTACTCCCGCTACGCCGTTCCCAAATGCCCTGTAACGTGCCGCTGCTCATGGGAGGATCGACACCGTGGAGACACGGGTCTATGCTCGGGTTACTGGCGGCCGCACTCGCCATCGCGGGCGCCCTCGCCTTCGCGACTGACGTCTCGGGCGCTCGGCAGCCGACCGCGGTGCAGCTCGTCACGCGCGACGCGATCGTCGCGAGCGGCCGCTGGTTCGAGCTCGAGCTTCGCTGTCCCGGGTCGGCGCGCTCATGCGATGGACGCGTGACTGTTCGCGAGCCGGGGAAGCGCATCCTCGCCCGCGGCCCCGCGTCGCTCAGCCCAGGGATCGCGACCACGGTGCGGATGAAGCTCACGAAGAAGGCATTCAAGCGCGTGCGCCGGAAGGGCCCGCTCGCCGCGCGCGTCGTGATGCGTGGCCGGGACGCCACGGGACGCAGACTCAAGCTGCGCGACAGCGTCACGATCGGCGTGCCGGTGCGCGAGAAGCCCTCGCTCCTCCTCGGCGTGGCAGACGATTTGATCCAGGGAGCACCCGTGCAGACCGCGCAGGTGATCCGCGACCTCGGCCTCGGGGCCGTTCGGATGCTGTTCCACTGGCGCCCCGGGCAGAGCACGCTCGGTCCCGTACAGACGGCGATCCTTGCGGGCGTCGTGGGCGCCGCGCCCGACTTGCGCGTCCTCGTCACGACCCGTGCGCAGGCAAGCAGCGACGCTCCGTCCTCGGCTTCCGAGCGTAGTGCGTACTGCTCGTTCCTTGGCGACATCGCAGCGCGCTTCCCTGAGATCAAGGACTTCGGGATCTGGCTGGAGCCCAACAAGCAACGCTTCTGGGCACCGCAGTTCGACGCGAGCGGCGCCAGCGTGGCACCGCGCAGCTACGTCAAACTTCTCTCGCACTGCTGGGACGTGTTACATGGCATCCGCGCAGACGTGAACGTAATCGGGCCGTCGACCGCGTCGAAGGGGAACGATCGACCCAACGCCCGCTCGAACATCTCGCACGCACCGGGAACATTCATCCGCCTGATGGGCGATGCCTACCGAACCAGCGGACGCACGGCGCCCATCCTCGACACGATCGGTCACCACCCCTACGGAGAGCACTCCGCCGAGCGGCCATGGGTCGAGCACCGGCGCTCGTCCACCATCGGAATGGGCGACTGGGCCGAGCTGATGCAGGCTCTTCACGACGCCTTCGCGGGCACGGGCCAGCCCATGCCTGGGAGCGGCACCGTGCGGATCTGGTATGTCGAGAACGGGTACCAAACAGTTCCGAGCAAAGCCAAGGCCGGTCTCTACACGGGCGCCGAGAACGACCCACACGACCTCGACCCGCATGTTTCGCCCGCGCCTGACCAGACGACGCAGCTCAATGACGCCGTCCGGTTGGCCTACTGCCAATCGTACGTGACGGCCCTGTTCGACTTTCTCCTCTACGACGAGGCTCCACTCAGCCGCTGGCAGTCGGGGCTCTTCTGGACGGACCGGACACCGAAGGGCTCGGCCGCCGCATATGCCGACCAGGCGCGCGCGGCGAATGCGCGCAAGATCCCGTGCTCGCGGCTCAAGGGTGGCCCGGCTCAGCGTGCGTTCGTTCCCAGAACGGCAGTCGACGTCACCCGTGTCGGCTGGGTCAAGGCGACGCGGTTCAACCACAAGCACGACCTGTGGCGTGCCCAGGTCGCCGTCGACGAGAAGTCACGCTACGTGGCAACGATCGTGCCTGTTCGGCGTCGCGGGACGAGCGCGCGAGCGGCCGGACAGGCCGCTCACACCGTCAAGGGCACGCTCCGAAAGGGCTTCTACCACTGGGTCGCGTTCCCGCGCCAGCGACTCAGGCCTGGGCTCTACCGCATCGAGATGACCGTCACGAGCCGCGTCAACGCCGCGCGGCGGGCGACTCTCGACGGCCCCGTGTTCAGGGTCCTTGCCAAGCGTCGTTAGCACCCGAGCGGCGGCGCGCCCAAGGTGCGCTCGCGCTAGCTCTCGGAGCTCTTCTTCTTGCCCTTGCCCTCGGAAGAGGTGCCTGACGAGTCCTTCGACGCGGCATTCGAGGAGTCACTCGACTTGCTGTCGGACGAGCCCTCGGACGCGCCGCTCGACGAGCCTGCGGTCTCGGCCTTCTCGCCTGACTTCTTGTCGTCCCCACCCTCGGACGATGTCCCCTCGCCCTCGCCGCCTTCGCCCTTGCGGTTGCCGCGGCCGTAGTCAGTGGCATAGAACCCTGACCCCTTGAAGTGGACGGCGACGGGGAAGAGCACGCGCTCGACGGGGCTCTTGTCGCACTCCTCGCAGCTCGCCGGCCCATCCTCGGACATCTTGTGGAAGGTCTCGAACTCGTGGCCGTCGGGACATCGATAGACATAGGTCGGCATTTGAGATCAGGGGGCGCTCGGGTCGATTTTGAGCCGCCGCATGGTAGCAGGGTGCCCCTGGCCTCCCGGGGTGAGCAGAGACCCATTCGGGCACGCGCGTCGGGCGGAATCCTCCTCTATATCGTCACTCGGAACGCGGCTCCTGAGCCTGGCGGGCGCGCCATTCCTCGTGACAGGGAGCCTCTTCGAAACGCCCGAGTCCGGGGGCGCTCTCAGCGCGAGAGCCGTCTGCTCGCGAGCGCCGCAGGCCGCCGGCCGCGAGCACACCCGCGAGACCGCCGAGCAGACCGCCGAGCAGGAACGACGTAATGGAAGTCTGACGGCGCGAGCCCGGCACGCCGCTACTCGTCGACGCGCTCGATCGCCACGATGTCGTCCGGTTCGAAGTCGTCCGCGCCCGCGGTGCCCCAGCCGACGATGTCGCCGCTTGGCAGCACCGCGACAGGCGCGAGAACGCGCCCGTCGCGCAACAAGAGACGCGTGTGCTGCACGCCGAACGCGTCCTGGGGCCATGAGGCGATCTCGTCGAGCACCCAGAGGGGAAGGCGCTCGGGAATCACGCGGCGGCCGACCCGCGCAGGCGTGCCCGCTGGTTGAGGTACAGCATGGCGAGCCCGATGAAGACAATCGGGACGAGCACTGCCCGCGAGATGACGAAGGCCGCCAGCTCGCCCTGATCACCCCAGTTGTCGAGCGCGCCGGCCAGCAACGACGTGATCAGAACTGTCACCGCATAGAGGATGAAGACGACGAGAACCGCGTGCATGAACGCAGCCTGGGCAAGGCCGAACGACCGCCGCAGCGCTACCAGCATGCCGCGCCAACCCACCCGCTCGTCGCGCTGCTCGCGCATGACGATGGGGACCGCAAACGACGTGATCGAGAGCCAGACGATCGCAAGCAGCGTCAACACCGCATCGATGCGACCGAGCGTTGCCGGCACGCCGACGATCAGGACGAGGCCGGCCAGGGCAGGAGCGGCTGCTTGCATCCTGATCAGCGCCTCGTGCCGCGACCAACCGCTCGCGACCGAGACGGTCGCGGCAAAGCAAGCGACGAACGCCACGGCGACGATGGCAAGGCCAACAACGGTCGGAATGCCGAATGCCGCGTACGTGCTGAGGCCAGCCAGAGCCTCGACCGCGCCAATCGAGACGTAGGTCAGGGGGTGACGGCCGTACTCGCGAAGCGCCGCGCCGAGCACCTCGCCAGCGCCAAGAGGCTCGGTTACTTCGAGCCGCCCGGCTGATCCTGCCGCCCCTGCGCTCGACGCACCCATCGGAGCCATGCTACGCGTCTCAGCCTGCATCCAGACCCACGAGATCGTGGAATCGACCATCTAGTCTGGCGCGGTGAGCGTCTGCACACTCGGCGATCTGCTCGTCGACGTGATCGTCGCTATCGATGGGCCGATCGCTGCCGACACCGACACCTTTGGCGACATTGAGGTCGCTGCCGGAGGGCAGGCGGCTAACGTCTCCGCGTGGGTTGCGACGCTCGGTGGGCGCGCCGGCGTCATCTGTGCCCGCTGCTCTGACCCCGCGGGTGCGATGCTCGAGACCGATATGGCACTGCGAGAAGTCGAGCTGGTCGGACCGCGTGTCGAGGGACGAACCGGCACCGTCGTATCGCTCGCGCGCGCAGACGGCACCCGCAGCATGCTGACCGACCGCGGCAGCGCGGCGGCGCTCGACGGAGCCGCTATCCAGCCGGCCTGGCTCGAGGGCTTCGGGTCACTGCATGTGTCGGGCTACGCGCTCGCAGCCGAGCCGATGCGCTCGAGCGCGATCCGCACGGCCTCGCTTGCAGCCGATCGCGGGATGTGCGTCAGCGTCGACCTGGCCTCGACGAGCGCGATCGATGCGACCGGACCCGCGGCCTTTGCGGCGGCGCTCGCCGAGCTCAAGCCCGCGCTCGTGTTCGCGACCGAGGCAGAGCATGAGGCGCTCTCGGTCGCGGCGCCTGGCGGCACCTCGCCCGAGACGCTCGTACTGAAGCGCGGCGCGGCCGGCTTCAGCGTCATCGACGCTGCGGGCTCACGCCACGTCGACGCCGCGCCGGTGACCGTCGTCGACGCCACGGGCGCCGGTGATGCGCTCGCGGCCGGCTACCTCGTCGGTGGCGCCGAACTGGCGCGCGACGCGGCGGCCCGGTGCCTCGCGCAACGGGGAGCAATGCCGTGACGAGAGCGCTCCCGCTCATCGTCGCCCCGAGCGTTGGCGAGGCCCTGGAGGCCGGTGCACCCGTCGTTGCCCTCGAGGCGACACTCGTCTCGCACGGCTTTCCGGTCGGTCGCGGTGCCGCGGTTGCCGCCGAGGCAGCGGTGGCCATCGAGGCGGCGGGCGCGACACCGGCAACGATCGGTCTAATCGATGGAGCGATACGCGTGGGCCTCGATCAGAGCGAGCTCGAGCGCTTCTCGGCGAGCCCAGACGCACGCAAGGTCAGTGCGCGCGACATCGCGAGCTGCCTCGCCAGGGGTGAGCTCGGAGCGACGACGGTCGGAGCGACACTCGCGATCTGTCGACTCGCAGGCCTCCGAGCGTTCGCGACCGGCGGCATCGGCGGCGTCCACCGGGGCTACGCCGAGCGGCCCGACATCTCCTCGGACCTGCGTGCGCTCGCCGGCACGCAAACGCTCGTCGTCTGCTCGGGCGTCAAGAGCCTGCTCGACGTGATCGCCACCCATGAGCTGCTCGAGAGCCTGGGTGTGCCGGTGCTCGGCTGGCAGACCAACACCCTGCCGCTCTTCTACAGCCGCGACGGCGGCCCACCACTCGAGCAAGTCGACACGGCGGCGCAGGTCGCAGCGATAGTTACGCGCCACTGGGCGCTGGGCGGGCATGGGCTCGTCGTCGCACGCCCGCCCGACCCAGAGATTCCCGGCGCCCAGGTGGAGGGGCTCTTTGACCAGGCGCTTCGAGCCGCCGAGCGCGCCGGCATCAGCGGCGGGGCGCTCACACCCTTCGTTCTCTCGCAAACGCACGAAGCGAGCGAACGTCGCTCGCTCGATGTCAACCATCGCCTGATCGTCGACAATGCCGCGCTCGCCGCGACGATCGCCGGCGCACTTGGGGACACGCAAGAAGAGGAGTCGCAATGAAACGACGTTACGTTGACGTCGACCACGGCCAGCTCCACTTCCGCGAGCTTGGCAGCGGGCCCGCGCTGCTGCTTCTGCACAAGACACCGTCGAGCTCTATTCAGTACACGCGAGCGATGCCCCTCCTCGCCAGTGGCTTTCGCGCGATTGCGCTCGATACGCCGGGGTTCGGCATGTCGGACCCGACGCCGGAACAGCCTGCGATGGAGGACTACGGGCAGATCGTGGGGCAGTTCCTCGATGCGCTCGATCTGGAATCTGTTCACCTGGTCGGCCACCACACCGGCGCGTCGATCGCGATCGAGCTCGCCGCGCGACACCCGGAGCGCGTGAGCCGGCTCGTTCTCGCCGGTGTGCTTGCGTTCGACGACGACGCCGTCCGCGCCGAGTGGCGCACCTACCTCGACGAGCACAAGTACGAGCCAGACACCAGCGGCGCGTTCCTCGAGACCTACCCCAAGCCGATGCTGAAGCGCGACCAGGAGTTCTCGCCGCCGGATCCCGAGCGCTACTGGCTCGAGCTGGTCGCCTACCTACAGGCCGGGGCGCGATTCTGGTGGTCGTACAACGCGGTCGTCGAGCACCGCGCCTTCGACCTGCTTCCTTCGCTGGAGCCACCCACGCTCGTGCTCAATCAGCTCGAGGGACGTGTCTACGAGAGCACCAAGCGTGTGGCGGCGGCGATCCCGCACGCGGAGCATGTCGAGCTGCCGGGAAGCTCGGAGGGCGTCATGGACGATCCGGCGACGTTCAGCCAGGCGGTCCTCGACTTCCTCGGTTGACGCGTCTGAACGCAGGGCGCGAGCGCGTTCAGGCGAGCTGGATCACGAGGTTGCCCGCATCGTCGACCTCGAGCGTCTGCCCGGGATGGACGAGCGTCGTCGTCGTCGGCTCCTCGACGACTAGCGGGCCGGGTGCCGAGAAGGCCACCGGGAGATCGTCGCGCTCGTAGACGGCAGTGTCGTGCACGCCGTCGATGTCGAAGTCGACGTTCCGCCGCCCCTTCCGGGTCGGTGTCGACCCGGCCGCAGCGAGCGGGGCAGAACGCGGCTCGACGCGATCACGCAGGCCAAACGCCGCCACGTGGAAGGTGACGAACTCGACCGCAGTGTCGGGCAGATCGAACGTGTACGCACGGCGGTGCTCTGCGTGGAAGCTCTCGACGATCGCCTCGACCGGCTCGCCCGCCGTGGTAAGCACCCGCACGGCGTGCTCCTGCCCGTCGTAGCGCATGTCGACTGAACGAGCGAAGCTCGCCTCCTCGGCCGCCTGCTCGCGGCCCAGGTCGTCGCGAGCCTCGGCCTCGAGCTCGGCGTACAGCGCCTCGATCTCGTTGGTCGCAACCTCATCGGCGCGCATGATGCGTGTCTGGATCACGTCGACACGCGGGTCGGTGAGGCACATGCCCCAGGCCGAGAACACACCCGAGTAGGGCGGGATGATCACACGCTTGACCCTGAGCTCGGCGCCCAGCGCCGCTGCGTGCATCGGGCCACCGCCGCCCGCGGCTACCAGCACGAAGTCGCGAGGGTCGTAGCCACGTCGCACCGTGATGAGCTTGAGCACGTTGATCATGTTCGCGTTCAAGAGGCGGACGATCCCGTTGGCGAGCTCGCGTGCACCGTGGCCGAGCTCCCCGCCAAGCCGCACGAGCGCCTGCTCGGCCAGCTCGGTACTGACCGCGACCGACCCGCCGAGAAAGTAGTCGGGGTCGAGAACGCCGGCCAGGAGCTTGGCGTCGGTCACGGTCGGCTGGTCGCCGCCGAGTCCGTAGCAGGCAGGGCCGGGCTCCGCGCCCGCGCTTCGCGGGCCGACACGGAGCGAGCCACCGTCGTCGATCCAGGCGATGCTTCCGCCTCCCGCTCCGATCTCGACGATATCGACGACCGGAACCATGACCGGGTAGCCGGCACTGTCCGGGCGCCATTCGATCCGGTACTCGGTCGTGGTTTTCGGTTCGCCGCCGAGAACGAGCGAGGTCTTTGCCGTGGTGCCGCCGATGTCGAGGTAGAGGACGTCCGGCTCAGCGATTCGCTCACCGATACGTGCGGCACCGACCACGCCTCCAGCCGGGCCCGACTCGACCAGGTAGATCGGGCGCTCGCAGGCCGCGCGCGCAGTCGCGGTGCCGGCGTTCGACTGCATGATCTGCAACGGCCCCTCGAGACCGGCGTCGCCGAGGCGCTGCTCGAGCTCGTTGACGTAGCGACCAACGCGCGGCTGCACGTAGGAGTTGAGTACTGCCGTGCTTGAGCGCTCGTACTCGCGCCACTCGCGGGTGACGTCCGACGACGCGGTGACGGCGACGCCGTCGAGGCGCTCGCGCAAATAGTCGCGACAGGCTCGCTCGTGCTCGGGATGGGCGTAGGAGTGCAGGAAGCACACGGCCAGCGCCTCGAGCCCGGCCGCCGCAATCGCGCTCGCCAGCTCGTCGAGCTCCTCGACCGCCAACGGCTCAAGGACGTTGCCGTGTCGATCGACGCGCTCGGTGACCTCGTAGCGGTGGCGGCGCGGCACGAACGCCACCGGCTTCTGGGGCACCAGGTTGTACATGTCGGGTCGATTCCCACGTGCGATCTGTAGGACGTCGCGAAAGCCGCGCGTCGTCACGAGACCCGTCCGGGCTCCGGTCCGCTCGGTCAGCGTGTTGATGACCACGGTCGTTCCGTGCGAGAGCGAGGCAACGTCCGCGAGCTCGACGCCACCACGGTCGATCACGTCGAGCACCCCTTGCGCAAGATCTGAGGGCGTCGTCGACGACTTCGCGAACGTCAGCTCGCCGCTTGCATCGTCGAGCTGAACGAGATCGGTGAACGTTCCACCGATGTCTGTGGCAACGCGGGTGCTCATCCTGTCGCGGTGCCGTTCGCGCGAAGCGCGGCCGTTGCCGTGGCATCGATCACGAGAGACCCGGGCTCGATCACGACGCCGTACTCCGCACGCGCGCGCTCGAGGCTCACGTAGCCGTCGAGCACGTCGTCCAACACCCTCGCCGGGTCGCGCTCGAAGGGGTTGCCGTAGCCGCCGCCAGCCGCTGTCACGACTGTCGCGCTGTCACCGTCGGCGAGCTCGATCCGAGGGGTGCGCCCGACCCGCACGACACCGTTCCCCGTCGTGTAGTCGAGGTAATTGGCCGAGCCCTCCTTACCGCCCTCGAGCGGCCATGGGCGCCGCACGAACCCGCTGCAGCTGACGTGCCCCGAGGCCTCGTCGACGCCGTGCAGTCGATACTCGCGAACGCAGCCGAGCCCGCCCCGATACTTCCCCGCGCCGCCGCCACTCTCGGTATTGAGCTCGTAGCGCCCCATCAGCACCGGGTAGCGATTCTCGGCCACTTCGACGGGGAAGTTGTAGGTATCACCGTCGGTCGTCGCGATCAGCGCGCTCTCGCCGTCGGCGAAGGCGCTCGCGCCCCAGCCACCGACGTTCGGCTCGACGAGTACGAACAGCTCACCGCTCTCTCGACCGATCCCCGTCAGGTAGGCCGCGCAAAGGCTCATGTAGGAGCCGGCCCCGAGTCGCTCGGGCACGACCGGCGCCAGCGCCTTCCAGAAGAGGTCGTTCGCGCAGGAGGCGCCTTCGTAGTACCAGCTCGTCGGGGCAGGCGGTTGCGCACTGAACACCGTCCCGTCGGGGATCGTGAGCGTGAACGGGGCAAAGAAGCCGTCGTTCGACTTGGCCTGCGGATCGGTGATCGCGCGCATCACGGTCTTGCAGGCCGACAGCAAGGCGCCGCGCGAGCAGTTGATCGGGCCACGCGCCTGCGGTGAGGTGCCGGCGAAATCGGCGTGCACCGACTCGTCCTCGACAGTGACGGTGACCTTGATCGGGATCAGGTCGTCGGTGTGGCCGTCGCCGTCGATCACGTCCTCGGCGACGTAGACGCCGTTGGGAATCTCACGCACGGCCGCGCGTGCCACCCGCTCACCGTGCTCGAGCGTGTGGGCAAAGGTGGCCTCGACCATCTCGACTCCGTAGCGCTCGCACGCCTCGACAACCCGGCGCTCGGCGATGTTCACGGCGGCCAGACCGGCGTTGAGATCGCCGATGCCGGTGACCGGGAGTCGAATGTTCGACGCGATGATCGCGACGACGGTCTCGCTAAGCGTGCCCTCCTCGACGACGCGGACGCCCGGCAGCCGGAGGCCTTCCTGATAAATCTCGGTGGCGTCGGGAGGCAGGCTTCCGGGCACGGAGCCGCCCATCTCGATCCAGTGGGTGACGCTGACGGAGTATCCGACGATCGCGCTGTCGGCGAAGATCGGCTTGACGAGGCAGACATCGTTCGTGTGTGTGCCGCCGACGTAGGAAATGTTCGTGGCGAACACGTCGCCCGGCCGCATCCCGTCAGTGCCGAACTTGTCGATGATCGCCTGAACCTGTGGCCCAAACGTCCCGGTAAACAGCGTGATGCCGTTCGTCTGGGCGATCACCTGCGTCTCGGCATCGGTGATGCCACAGGCGAAGTCGAGCACCTCGTACACGATCGGGCTCATGCTCGTGCGTGCCAGCACGACGCCCATCTCGTCGGCGGCAGCGGCGAGCTTGTCGCGAACGATCTCGATCGTGAACGGATCGAACTCGGTTGGCACGCGCGTACTGTAGGCGCGCGCGCCTCGACGACGCGCGCGCCTGCGCGATCTACGCGGCGGTGGCGACCGTGTCGGGCTCGCGCGCGAACGCGAGCTCGTCACCCTCGACCGTCACGCGAACGCGCTCGCCCTCGGCGAGCTCACCCGAGAGCAGGCGCTGCGCGAGCGGGTTCTCGACCAGCTGCTGCAGTGCCCGCTTCAGCGGCCGCGCGCCGTAGGCCGGGTCCCAGCCCGTCTCGGCGATCAGCGCAAGCGCCTCGTCGGACAGCGCGAGCTCGATTCCTCGGTCGGCGAGCCGCTCGCGCAGGCGAGCGAGTTGCAGCTCGACGATCTCGGCGATCTGCTCCTGGCTCAGGGCGTGGAACTCGATGCTCTCGTCGATCCGGTTGAGGAACTCGGGGCGGAAGTACTCCTTCATCGACTCGACCGAGCGCACGTTCGAGGTCATGATCAGAACGGTATTTCGGAAGTCGATCGTGCGGCCGTGGCCGTCGGTCAGGCGGCCGTCGTCGAGCAGCTGGAGGAGCACGTTGAAGACGTCTGCGTGGGCCTTCTCGATCTCGTCGAGCAGGATGACGGCGTACGGTCGTCGCCGCACGGCCTCGGTCAGCTGACCGCCCTCGTCGAAGCCGACGTAGCCCGGCGGCGCGCCGATCAGACGCGAGACCGAATGCTTTTCCATGTACTCGGACATGTCGAGCCGGACGATCGCGCGCTCGTCGTCGAAGAGGAACTCGGCGAGCGCCTTGGCGAGCTCGGTCTTCCCGACGCCGGTGGGTCCGAGGAAGACGAACGAGCCGATCGGGCGGTTGGGGTCGGCTAGACCCGAGCGCGAGCGGCGAACGGCGTTTGCGACCGCATCGACGGCAGCGGCCTGACCGACGACCCGGTCGTGCAGACGCTCCTCCATGCGCAGGAGCTTGGCCGCCTCGCCCTCGAGGAGCCGCGACGCGGGAATGCCGGTCCAGCGGGCGACGACCTCGGCGATGTCGTCCTCGTCGACCTCTTCCTTGACCATCGGCTCGATCGTCGTCTCCTCACGCTCCTCAAGCTCCTTTTCGAGCGCCGGGAGCTCGCCGTAGCGAATCGCGGCGACCCGCTCGAGATCGGCCGCTCGCTCGGCCTTCTCGGCCTCGACCTTGAGCGCGTCGATCTCCTTGGTGATCGCGCTGACGCGGTCGAGGACGTCCTTCTCGGTCGCCCAGCGGGCGGCGAGCTCGTCGCGGCGCGCACGCGCCTCGGCGAGCTGACGCTCGACCGGGCCCTTGACGTCGTCGCTCTCGGCGGCCATCGCGGCGAGCTCGATCTCGAGCTGGCGAAACTGACGCTCGGCCTCGTCGAGCTCGGTCGGGGCCGAGTCGATCTCCATGCGAAGGCGCGAGCCCGCCTCGTCGACGAGATCGATCGCCTTATCGGGCAGGAAGCGGTCAGAGATGTAGCGGTCAGAGAGGAGTGCGGCCGCCACGAGCGCCGCGTCGCGAATACGCACGCCGTGATGCGCCTCGTAGCGCTCCTTGAGGCCGCGAAGGATCGCGGTCGTGTCGGCGACAGACGGCTCGCCGACGAGAATCGGCTGGAAGCGGCGCTCGAGCGCCGCGTCCTTTTCGATGTGATTGCGGTACTCGTCCAGCGTCGTCGCTCCCACGGCGCGAAGCTCTCCGCGTGCCAACATGGGCTTGAGCAGGTTGGCCGCGTCGACGGCGCCCTCGGCCGCACCGGCGCCGACGATCGTGTGAAGCTCGTCCATGAACAGGACGATCTCGCCCTCGGCCTCCTTGATCTCTCCGAGCACGGCCTTGAGCCGCTCCTCGAACTCGCCGCGGTACTTCGACCCGGCGAGCAGGGAGCCGATGTCGAGCGTCCAGACGCGGCGACCCTTCAGGCCCTCCGGGACGTCGCCGGCGATGATCCGCTGCGCGAGCCCCTCCACGATCGCCGTCTTGCCTACGCCCGGCTCGCCGATCAGGACAGGGTTGTTCTTGGTACGCCGGGACAGCACCTGGATCACGCGGCGGACCTCTTCGTCACGCCCGATCACGGGATCGAGCTTGCCCTCCTCGGCCAGCTCTGTCAGGTCGCGCCCAAACTTGGCGAGCGCGTCGTAGGTGCCCTCGGGGTTCTGGCTCGTGACGCGCTGGCTGCCGCGGATCTGTGTAAGCGTTTCGAGGACGGCGTCGCGTTGACCGAGACCGAGCGCGAGAACGACGTGCTCGACCGAGACGTACTCGTCCTCGAGCTTCCCCATCTCCTTCTCGGCCTCGTCGAGAACCTCGGCGAGCGCGGTGGACATCCGCGGCTGCTGCTGGGCGCCACCCTGGACCGCTGGGCGCTCGGCGAGCTTCGTCCCGATCTCGCCGCGAAGCGCGGCAATGTCCTCGCCCGCGCGCTCGAGCAGCGCGGCCGGGAACTCCTGGGCAAGCAGTGCGACGCTCAGGTGCTCGGGGTAGACCTCTGGGTTCCCCTTCTGCCGTGCGCTCTCGCCGGCTGTCCCGATCGCCTCCTGGGCCTTTTGTGTCAGGCGACTGAAATTCATTGGCTTCGTGCCTTCTTCCTTCGCGTCGTGGCCGGGAGCTTCGCCTCCTCGTAGAGAACGAGCTCCCGGCGATACTGTTTGTGGACGGCGCGCACCTGCTCGCGCGCCCGTTCTTCGAGCCGCTCGACGCGGCGCCTGAGGCGGCCGAGCTCGTCTTCGAGCTCGAGCACGTGACGGACGGCCGCGAGGTTGAGTCCCAGCTCGCTCGTCAGCTGCTGGACGACCCGTAGCCGCTCGATGTCGGCGTCCGAGTACAGGCGCGTGTTGCCGGGCGTGCGCTTGGGCTTGACGAGACCCCGCCCCTCGTACATCCGCAGCGTCTGGGGATGCATACCGACGAGCTCGGCGGCGATGCTGATCATGTAGCGGGGGTGTGTATCGAGAGTCATGGTCAGATGGCAAGTCGAGGATTGGCGTGCGTGGTCATCTAGCTCGTCACCAGATGCTCGCGCGGGTCTGACTGCGTTGCGTCTCGCAGCGCCTCGATCGCTTCCCGCTCCTTGCTCGATAGGCTGTCGGGCACGACGAGGCGGATCCTTGCAAGCAGGTCGCCCTGCCCACCGCCGCTGAGCTTCGGCGCGCCATGGCCGGCGACGCGCAGGGTGCGACCGTCGGCGGTGCCTGCAGGCACCTTCAGGGAGATCCGCCCGTCTGGCGTTGGCACCTCGACCTCGGCACCGAGCGCGGCTTCGGGGAACGTCACCGGAACGTCGATGACGAGGTCGGCGCCACGCCGCTCGAAGATGGGCGAAGCCTCGACGCGCGTCGTCACGTACAGATCGCCGGGAGGTCCGCCGTGTCGGCCTGGCTCGCCTCTACCTGCGAGTCGGATTCGTGTGCCGTCCTTGACGCCCGCCGGAACCTTGACCTGAAACCGGCGCACCCGACGCTCGGAGCCGACGCCGTCGCAGGTCTCGCAGGGCGTGTCGACAATACGACCGCGCCCGCGGCACTGCGCGCATGGCTCGGAGAGGGCGAAGGGACCCTGGTCGTTCGAGACGACGCCGCGGCCACCGCAATCCGGACACGGCCGCGGAGAGGTGCCGGGCGCTGCGCCCGAGCCGGCGCAGTCAGAGCAGGCGGCCTCCCCTTCCACGGGCACCTTCACGGTCAGCCCCTGCAGCGCGTCCTCGAACGAGACGGTGACCACCGTCTCGAGGTCCTGCCCGCGCGTCGCCGTGCGTTGCCTGGCTCCGCCACCGCCAAACAGGCCGCCGAAGAGATCGCCGAGCGAGCCGAGATCGAAGTCGACAGGGCCCGCCTGCCCGAAGCCGCCAAACCCTCCTGAGCGCGGGTCGAAGCCGCCGCGATCGTACTGGGCGCGCTTCTCCTCGTCGCTGAGGATGTCGTAGGCCGCCTGGACCTCCTTGAAGCGCTCCTCGGCTTTCGCATCACCCGGGTTCGCGTCGGGGTGCAACTCGCGCGCGAGCTTGCGGTAGGCCTTCTTGATCTCGTCGGCCGACGCCGTTTTCTCGACGCCGAGAACTGCATAGAGGCTCTTCACGTGGGTGCTCCGACCTGCCTACGCGGTGCCTTCGTCGCCGGCTGCGGCCGCGGGCGTGCTCTCGGCTGCGACGGTCGCGTCGGCCGTCGCCGGGCCGGCGACTGCTACCCGGGCCGGGCGCAGAACGAGGTCGCCAATTGCGTATCCCTTCTGCATGACGCCGAGGATCGTGCCCTCGGCCTCCTCCGAGGGCTGCGTCAGCAACGCCTCGTGCACGTGCGGGTCGAAAGCGCCCTGGGTGTCGATCTCGGTCACGCCTTCCTTCTCGAGAAGAGTCCGCAAACGCTTCTCGACCAGTGCGACGCCCTCCATCAGGGTCGCCTCGCCAGCCTCCCCACCCGGGCCGCCGGATGCGCCGTCACCTGCGGCGAGAGCGCGCTCCAGGTCGTCGAGGATGTCGAGGCAATCGCCGATCAGACGCCCGTTCGCGCGCTGCACGATCGCGTTACGCTCACGCGCAGCGCGCTTGCGGAAGTTGTCGAACTCGGCCGCGACCCGCTTCAGGTCGCCGAGATACTCGTCGCGCTCGCTCTCGAGCGCGACGATCTTCTCGAGCTCACCCTCGACGCGTCCCTCGAGCTCTTCGATTCGCTCGTGGAGCTCCTGTTCCGTCACGTCGTGGCCCGTCATTTCTCCTCGTCGATCACCTCGTACTCGGCCTCTTCGACGACCTCGCTCTCCTCGGCGCCGTTGCTCGACGGGGCTCCAGCCTCCTGCGAGCTCTGGGCGCTCTCGTAGACCGCCTGGGCGAGCACGTGCGATGACTCGACGACCTCGCGCGTCTTGTCCTTGATCGCGGCCGGGTTCTCGGAGTCGAGCAGCTCTTTCAGCTCGCCGAGCTTGTCTTCGATCGTCTTCCTGGTCTCTTCATCGACCTCATCGCCATGCTCGGACAGGGTCTTCTCGGTCGTGTAGACGACGGTCTCGGCGTTGTTGCGCGCATCGGCGAGCTCGCGCAGCGTGCGCGCCTCGTCGGCGTGCCCCTCGGCGTCGGAGACCATCTTCTCGACCTCGTCCTCGGACAGCCCCGAGCCGCCCTCGATCCTGACCTGCTGCTCGTTGCCGGTGCCGAGATCCTTGGCCGAGACGTTGATGATCCCGTTCGCGTCGATGTCGAACGTGACTTCGACCTGCGGCATGCCACGCGGCGCCGGCGGGATGCCGACGAGCTGGAACTTGCCGAGTGTCTTGTTGAACGCCGCCATCTCGGACTCGCCCTGGAGGACGTGCACCTCGACCGAGGGCTGGTTGTCCTCGGCCGTCGTGAAGACCTCTGACTTCTTGGTCGGGATCGTCGTGTTGCGCTCGATCAGCTGCGTGAAGACGCCACCCTTGGTCTCGATGCCGAGCGACAGCGGCGTGACGTCGAGGAGCAAGACATCTTTGACCTCGCCGCGCAGCACACCCGCCTGGATCGCGGCGCCAACGGCGACAACCTCGTCCGGGTTGACGCCCTTGTGCGGCTCCTTGCCGGTCAGCTCCTTGACCTTGTCGACGACGGCCGGCATCCGGGTCATGCCGCCGACGAGCACGATCTGGGAGATCTCGTCCGACGAGAGACCCGAGTCGGCAAGCGCCTGCTTGGTCGGGGCGACCGTGCGCTCGAGCAGCGCGTGGCAGAGCTCGTTCAGCTTCGCGCGCGTGAGCTGCAGGTCGAGGTGTTTGGGCCCGTCCTGCGTCGCAGTGACGAAGGGCAGGTTGATCTGGGTCGACGCCGCCGAGGAGAGCTCGATCTTTGCCTTCTCGGCTGCCTCGTAGAGACGCTGGAGGGCCATCTTGTCCTTGGCGAGGTCGATGCCCTGCTCGCGCAGGAACTCGGCAACCATCCAGTCGACGATCGCCTTGTCGAAGTTGTCGCCGCCGAGATGGTTGTCTCCGTTGGTCGCCTTGACCTCGAAGACACCGTCACCGAGCTCGAGAATCGACACGTCGAACGTGCCGCCGCCGAGGTCCCACACGAGAATCGTCTGATCCTCGTCCTTGTCGAGCCCGTAGGCGAGCGACGCCGCCGTCGGCTCGTTGATGATCCGCAGCACGTTCAGCCCTGCGATCTTGCCGGCGTCCTTGGTGGCCTCACGCTGCGCGTTGTTGAAGTACGCGGGCACGGTGATGACGACGTCGGTGACCTCGTCGCCGAGGTACGCCTCTGCGTCTGCCTTGAGCTTCTGCAGGATCATCGCCGAGATCTCCTGCGGAGGCATCGTGTCATCGCCAACCGAGACGCGTGCGTCGCCGTTCTCGCCCGACGTCACGGTGTAGGGGACGATGGTCATCTCTTCAGAGACCTCGGTGTGCTTGCGGCCCATGAAGCGCTTGATCGAGAAGATCGTGCTCTCGGGGTTGGTGATCGCCTGGCGCTTTGCCGGCGCTCCGACGAGCCGCTCGCCGTCGTTCGCAAACGCGACGACCGAGGGAGTCGTGCGACCGCCCTCGGCGTTTGGAATCACTGTCGGCTCACCGCCCTCGAGAACGGCCATACACGAGTTGGTCGTTCCCAGGTCGATGCCTATTGCCTTTGCCATATCTGGCACCCTCCTTGCCTCACGGCCGGCATTACTGTCCCGGCTTGAAAGAAATCTGAGTCCTAAGATAGCAGATCCTCGGCAGACCGCCTGCCGGCGACTGGCGTAGCATGAACAGCAAGCTGATGGAACTTGTCGACCAATTCAAACGACCGGTACGTGACCTGCGTATCTCGGTCACAGACCGGTGCAACTTCCGCTGCAGCTACTGCATGCCGAAATCGGTGTTCGGGCGCGACTATGCGTTCCTCCCCCGGGAGCAACTGCTCACGTTCGAGGAGATCGACCGGCTCGCGGGCGTGTTTACCCGTGCGGGCGTCACGAAGATCCGGCTAACGGGCGGCGAGCCGCTGCTTCGGCGCAACATCGAAGAGCTCGTGGCCCTTCTCGCGCGCGACGAGGGTGTCGATCTGACGCTCACCACGAATGCGGCGCTACTCGCGGCGCGCGCGCAGGCGCTCAAAGACGCCGGCCTCGACCGGCTCAACGTCAGCCTCGACTCGCTCGACGACGCGACCTTCCGCCAGATGAACGACGTCGACTTCGCGGTCGAGAAGGTGCTCGAGGGAATCGATGCGGCCGCAGCTGCCGGCTTCCTCCCGATCAAGGTGAACATGGTCGTCAAGCGAGGCGTCAACGACGCCGGGATCGTGGCCATGGCAGAGCGCTTCCGCGGTACGGGCCACGTGGTCAGGTTCATCGAGTACATGGACGTCGGGATGACCAACGGGTGGCGACTCGACGACGTCGTGCCCGCCCGAGAGGTGGTCGATCGGATCTCGACCGTCCATCCGCTGGAGCCGATCGAGGCGGCGTACCGCGGCGAAGTGGCCCAGCGCTGGCGCTACACGGACGGTGCTGGCGAGATCGGCGTCATCGCCTCGGTCACGCAGCCGTTCTGCGGCGACTGCACACGTGCCCGCCTCTCGGCCGACGGCAAGTTCTTCACCTGTCTCTTCGCGGCCAAGGGCCACGACCTGCGCGAGCGCCTGCGCGACGGGGCGTCGGATGGTGACCTCGACGAGATCGTCGCAGGCCTCTGGACAGGGCGTACGGATCGGTACTCGGAGATCCGCTCGCAGGACACTGCGTCGAGCGAGCGCATCGAGATGTCCTACATCGGCGGCTAGGGCCTGCGCGCGGCGTCGACGCGCCACATCCTCGCCGACCGCGTGAGCAAACGTTAGGATTTTCCCTTCGCAATGGCGGGGGCGTGGATCAGCACGGATCGGTGGGCGCGCATATTCCCACGCGGTCCGCGCGACTTCGGTCTTCAGGTCTCGATCTGGCTCGGCTTCCTGCTTCTCTACCAGGTCGCCCGCGGAGTCGCCGACCGCGGAGCCGAGGAGGCCTTCGCCAATGGCCGGCTCCTGATCGACGCCGAGCGTGCGCTCACAGGCCTCGTCGAGGTCGACATCCAGCGCCTCGTTCTCGGCGCCGGCGACGGTCTCGTGCAGGCGCTCAACTGGACGTACTGGAACTCGCAGTTCACGGTCATCGGGCTCGCGCTGCTCTGGGTCTACTTCGCCCGCAACGAGAGCTTCCTGCGCTTTCGCAACCTGCTGTTGCTCGCGAACGTGCTCGGGCTGATCGGTTTCATGGCGATGCCGACGGCACCTCCACGGCTGTTCCCGGGCCATGGATTCGTCGACACGCTTGCTACCGCGAGCGGTGTCAACCAAGGAAGCGGGCTGATACAACTCGCCTCGAATCAGTTCGCGGCGATGCCGAGCCTGCACTCAGCGGACGCGCTGATCGTCGCGATTGTCCTGATTCCGCTCGTGAAGACGCGGCTGGGGAAGCTTCTCTGGGCGCTATGGCCCGCCTGGGTCTGGTTCACGGTGATGGCGACCGGCAACCACTTCTGGCTCGACATCGCGGCGGGTGTCGCCCTCGCGGCCGCCACCTTCGCGCTCATGGCCTACGTCGAGCGGCGCCTCGCGCAGCGGGGCACCGCATACGGCCGCGCGGCAGTCTCCTAGCGCAGTTTCCTTACGCACGACGACTGCGCTAGCCTTCGCCCGTGCCCGGTAGTTTGACGCGCCTCAAGGACGCGTACACCGACGAGGTGCGCCGCGTGGCGGCCTCTTCGGTGACGCATCTGGGGAAGACGCGGCTGACGCCGACGATGCTCACAGCCGCAGGCGTCGTTCTCTGCGCCATGGCCTCGGTGATCGTCTACTTCGAGTTCAAGGCGTGGTGGCTGTTCCTCGTGGGCGCGGCGGTCTTTGCCCTCGGCTCGATCCTCGACATCCTCGACGGAGCCCTTGCCCGCACACGCGATCTGGTAACGCCGTTTGGTGCCTTCCTCGACTCGATGGTCGATCGTGTCGGCGAGGCGTTCATGCTCGGCGCGATTGCGCTCGTCCTCATGCGCGACGGGAACGAATGGGGTGTCGGGCTCACGATCGCGGCCCTGACCGGGTCGGTGCTCGTGAGCTACACCCGCGCGAAGGCCGAGCTGCTCGGTCTCAGGGGCGACGTCGGCCTCGGCAGTCGGGCCGAGCGTGTGATCGTGATCTCGATCGGCGTGGCGCTGGGCTCCGTCGGGGCGCTGCCGTGGGCGATGCTGCTCCTCTGCGTCACCGCCTGGGTGACTGCGGGCCAGCGTGTGCTGGGCGTTCGATCGCAGCTCAACGCCGGCTACGGCAGCCTGCGGGGCCGGGCGAGCGACGCCGACGGCACGGACGACGCCGACGAGACCACCTGACCGGCGCCAGCTGCCTGCGGTAGCCGCCAGCGGCGACCGCACGCCCGGCGCCCACCCGATGTGCTATCACTTCTCGGGTTGCTAGCACAAAGGCCGCCGGCCTATAGTGCTAGCAGGAGTTCTCGGTGATAGCACATATCGTCCCAAATCCACGTTCCGCATGGCTAGACGAGTAACCAAGTCTGTCCTCGTTCGCATGCCGGCCGAGCTCAAGCGCCGGCTCGCGAGCGAGGTCGCCAGCCGCGAGGCCACGTTGAACGACATCGTCGGCACGATCCTCGCTGAGCGCTTCGGTGCACCCTTCGAGCCAAGCAATCGCAAGGGCCGCCCGCCCGGCGATGGCAGCGTGGTGCTTCTGCGGATCCCGCCGGCTCTCAAGGAACGCATCCAGGCGGTGGCGAGCGCAAACGGCGAGACCACCAACAAGGTCGTCGTCGATGCCGTCGCCGAAAGCCTCGGCATGGCGACCGACGGCCTCAGCGAACCACGACGTCGAACGCGACCGCGCGCACAAGCGCGGCAGCAAAGGAGGAAACACGAGATGAGTCAGTCGAACGGCCACCTGAACGGGAAGCCCGGGCAAAGCGACAAGGTCAGAGTGGCGCTCATCGGCGTCGGCAACTGCGCCAACTCGCTCCTGCAGGGCATCGAGTACTACCGGGACGCAGATCCAGACCAGTTCGTCCCAGGTCTGATGAATGTCGATCTGGGCGGCTACCACGTCTCGGACATCGAGTTCACGGCCGCATTCGACGTGACGACGGACAAGGTGGGTAAGGACCTCGCGGATGCCATCTGGGCCAAGCCGAACGACACTTACAAGTTCGCGAAGGTACCGAAGACGGGCATCACGGTCTCGCGTGGCATGACGCATGACGGGCTCGGCAAATACCTGTCTGAGGTCGTCGAGAAAGCCGACGGCGAGACCTCGGACGTCGTCGGCATCCTCAAGGAGACGGGAACCGACGTGGTCGTCAACTACCTCCCGGTCGGCTCGGAGCAGGCGACCAAGTGGTACACCGAGCAGATCCTCAACGCGGGCTGCGCGATGGTCAACTGCATGCCCGTCTTCATCGCGCGCGAGGGCTACTGGCAGGGACGCTTCACAGACGCCGGCGTGCCGATCATCGGTGACGACATCAAGTCACAGGTCGGTGCCACGATCGCGCACCGCGTGCTGACGAGCCTCTTCCGCGAGCGCGGCGTCCACCTCGACCGGACGATGCAACTGAACGTCGGCGGCAACTCCGACTTCCTCAACATGCTCGAGCGCGACCGCCTCGAGTCGAAGAAGATCTCGAAAACCAACGCCGTCACGTCGATGCTCGACTACGACATCGGCGAGGAAAACGTCCACGTAGGCCCATCGGACTACGTGCCCTGGCTGACGGACCGCAAATGGGCGTACATCCGCATGGAGGGCTCGTCCTTCGGCGACGTTCCGCTCAACATCGAGCTCAAGCTCGAGGTCTGGGACTCCCCCAACTCGGCCGGCATCGTCATCGACGCCGTCCGCCTCACCAAACTCGCCCTCGACCACGGCGTAGCAGGAGCCCTCGAGGGACCGAGCGCCTACCTGATGAAGTCCCCGCCCAAACAGATCCAGGACGACGACGCCCACGACCTGGTCGAGAAGTTCATCGCAAAGCACCCGAGAAAGCGTGAGGGAAAAGCTCACGCTTCTCCCCCACGAGCCCCCTCATCGAAACGGGCCTGAGCGCAAAAGGCGAAGCCTCAGACGGCTCCGAAGCGCGCACTGTCCAAGTTCAGCAAGAACCTCGGAGGCCAGACAACCCAAGCCACCGAGCCGACTCGCACGCAGCGCGAGTTCACAGTATGGGGACGCGGGAGTTTCGACAATGCAAAGCGTTGACGGAACTTCTGCGGCCCACTACACAGCGCAAGTTCTAGACATGTAAAGCAAGCGCACGCGCGCACCGGAGTTGGGCCACACGCATCCTGCAACTTAGACTCGACATGTGAGCCTCCGCGTATGCCTGGTAACCCCCTTCGCTTGGTCGCAGCACCACGAGGCGAACGAGCATCTACGCGCCACGGCCGAGAGCCTCCGAGCGCGCGACCACAAGGTCACGATCCTGGGGCCGTCGACGCGCACATCGGAACTCTCGGCGGGCCGCCGAGCCTTGCGCCTGCTCGAGCGCGATCGCACCCGGCTCGATGGATTCGTCGCGATCGGCCCTGCCGTGCCGGTGTCGCGGTACGAACAGGTCGGTGTGCCGGTGGGGACGCGTGCGAACCTGCGCCTGGCGCTCGAGACGAGCGAGTTCGACGTTGTGCACGTCTACGACCCGGCGCGTATGGGTATCTCCTACCGCGCGCTGCTGCTCACCGACGCGCTGACGGTGGCGACGTTCCATTCGGCGGACAGGGTCGGGCATCCGGCGGGTAAGAAGCGGCGTGAACGGCTGCTGACGCGCGCCGACGTGCTCACGGCGACGTCCCACCGTGCGCTAGAGGCTGCTCGCCAGCGCTTCCCTGGTCACTACGAGCTCTTGCCGCTAGGCATCTCGATCGGTCGCGACTCGGCAGCGCGCACCCGCGAGCGCCCACTACTCGTGATCGAGTGGCACCCCGAGGAGCGCGAGCGGATCAGGCACGTGCTTCGATCGCTGCTGGCGGTTCCGTCCTGGGATGTGCGGATCCTCCGCCTGCGGAAAATGAGCGGACGCCCGTACATCCCGCGCGCAATGCGTTCGCGCTGCGAAGTCATCACAGCCCGGGACGGAAAGCGCCGGCAGGAGCTCCTCGCCGATGCGAGCGCGTTCGTCCCGGCGCTCGAGGGCTCGACACGGGCGCAGGCCGAAGCGGCGGCAATCGGTGTTCTCAGGATCGACCCCGACGTCGATGACCTTCCAGCGAAGCTGGCGACGCATGTGGCCACGGCAGCCGCCAGCGCGCCCGACCACCCAGCGGCCGGTGCGCAAGCCCCCGGACGTGCGATCGTCGACCACTCGGCCGAGGCGCTCGGCGCGCAGCTCGACGTGATCTACCGCGATCTGATGAAGCGGCGCAGACCCGCCACGCGTCCCAGTCGTACCGAGCCGCTCGCGAACCGGCCGTGGATCCTCTGCGACCTGCACACGCACACCGATGCCTCGCACGACTGCAGCGTCCCCGCGCCCGAGCTGCTCGCCGAGGCCGAGCGCCTCGGCCTCGGCGCGATCGCGATCACGGATCACAACGTCTTCGACGGCGCGAGGCTCGCTACTGAGCTCGCCAGGGCGCGCGAGCTGACGGTGATCCCGGGCGAGGAGATGAAGACCGATCGCGGCGAGGTCATCGGGCTGTTCCTCGAGGAGGAGATCCCGGCCGGAATGTCGATGGCGGACACCATCGTCGCCATCCGCGAACAGGGCGGTCTCGTCTACCTGCCTCATCCTTTCGACCGCATGCACTCGATTGCGCGTCCCGAGACGATCCACCGGTTGCTCGCCGAGATCGACGTGATCGAGGTCTACAACGCCCGCCTGTTGTTCGAGGCCTACAACGACGAGGCTCTACGGTTCGCCCGCAAGTACAACATGTTGATGGGCGCGGGCTCCGACGCGCATGTGCTGCAGGGTCTTGGTACCGGCCTCGTGCGGATGCGAGCGTTCGAGGACAGCGAGGAGTTCCTCGTCAGCCTCGCCTCCGCCGAACTCGTGCGGCGTCCGAAATCGCTGCTCTACCTGCAGGGCCTGAAGTGGGTCGCGCAGGCGCGCGAGCGGCGCGCTCGCGCCGCCGTGCGGTAGGAGCTGCGGACGCCGGGCCGAAGCTTAGATCGTTGAGCTCTGCCGACGAGATCGCCGAGCGCTACCTCAAGCGCGCCATCGCGGAGATGAACGATCTCGGTTCCGAGATCGCTGCTCACGCCGGGCCCGAGACGCAACACGTGCTCGGGTCGGGACACCCGCAGGGCGACATCTTCATGCTCAAGTACCTCCCACAGCCGGCGGAGCTGCAAGAGGGCGTCGCCTTCTTCGGGCGCTCCGGTCAGGCCGTCCTCAAGTCGTTACAACGGCTGCGGGTCGACCCGACATCTCTGTACGGCACCAACGTCGTCAAGCTCGCCGAGCTCGAGGTTGACGACGCACGTGAGTGGATCATGAGGGAGATCCACATCGTCCAGCCCAAGATCCTCGTTGTCATGGGTGAGGAGGCACGCTCGTTCGTGAACGAGCTCGAGTTCCCCCTCTCACAGGAGATCGAGGCCGAGATGGGAGTGCTTCAGGAATGGACACCGACTACCCAGTCGCTGGCGACCCCGGACGTGGACGCGTCGCTCGACGAGCAGGACGCGAAGCGAGCCTTCTGGGAGGCGTTCAAGGCGCTGGGCCCGTGGTGGGCCGAGCAACCGCCCTACTAGGGCTGTTGCTCGTGCTCGCGCTGTACTACGGCGCGAGTACAGAGCTTCCCGAGCTCAGTCTCTGGCCTCGAGTCGCGTTTCTGAGCGCGCTCGTCTTCCCGGCGGTGTTTGCACTGGTGCTAGTTGCGCTGCCGCTGTACCGCGACAGGGCCCTCGGCATCGGTGCCCTGATTATGGCCGTCGCGACCGCAGTGCTCGTCGTCGCCGGCCTCGATGTCGCTGCGAACTTCACGAAGTTCGCGACGGTCGTCGCCATCGGCTGGTGGGTAGTGCGTGTTTTCGAGGAGGCGTGGTGGGTGGCGCTGATCGCCGTGATCATCGCGCCCATCGACATCGTCTCTGTGCTGTTCGGCCCGACGAGAGTCATCATCGAAGACCTCGACCCCGACGTCTTCAATCACGGCAGCATCGCGTTCCCAGTCCCTGGCCTCTCCCTGAGCGAAGGCAGCTTCCAGCTCGGCCTGCCAGATGTGCTCTTCTTCGCGCTCTTCCTGGCCTCGGCCGCGCGCTTTGCCCTGCGCGTCGAGCTGACCTGGCTCCTGATGGCCTGCTCATTTGGCGGGACCGTTGCCCTGGCGCTCCTGATCGGGCGCGACGGCTTCGCGGCGCTGCCATTGCTGTCGGCCGCGTTCCTGCTGGCGAACCTCGACCTGTTCGCCCGGCCGCTGCTCAAAGAGCGCTAGCGGCTCCCCTCGGGGAGCTTGGGACTTTGCTGCGCAAAGTCCTGGCTATTCGCGACTACGACCGGTCTGGGGCTCGTACGAGCGACGTCACAGACTCGATGTGAGGCGTGTGCGGGAACATGTCGATCGGCTGCACGCGCTCGGGCGTGTACCCGTACTCATCGATCAGCTGCTTGACGTTCGGCGCCAGCGTCGTTGGATTGCACGAGACGTAGACGATCCGCGCAGCTTCGAGCTCGCCGACGCCCCTGACCGCCTTCTTCGATAGGCCGGCTCGAGGTGGATCAACCACGACCACGTCGGGCGGGCCCGAGCGCGGCGCGAGCTCCTCGAGCGACTGCGCGACGTCGCCCGCGAAGTAGGCAGCGTTGACGAGCCCGTTCAGCGTCGCGTTCTCGATCGCGCAGGCGACCGACTCCTCCGAGAGCTCGACGCCCCAGACGGTCAGCGCGTGAGGCGCGAGGATAAGGCCGATCGTGCCGGTCCCCGCGTAGAGGTCGTAGACCGTCTGCTCGCCGGTGAGAGCGGCGAACTCGACGACCGTCTCGTAGAGCACCGCCGCCATCTCGGTGTTGGTCTGCATGAACGCGTTCGGCCGCACGCGGAAGCGCAGGCCGAGCAGCTCTTCCTCGATGGCCTCCTCGCCCCAGAGGAGCTCGCTCGGCAAGTTGGTCACCTCGGCCGGCCGGTCGTTGACGGCCCAGCGGATCGACTTCACCTCGGGAAACGCTGTCAGCGTCTCGACGAGCGCGTCGGCCTCGTCGAGGTCGCCGGGCGCGGTCACCAGCATGCACAGGGCCTGACCGGTGTTGCGCCCCTCGCGAAGGACGAGATGACGCAGGAACCCTTCATGGTTCGTCTGGTCATATGCCGCGAGCCCGGCGCGCTGAGCCCACCCGTTCACGGCATCGCGAATGTCGTTGCCGAGCTGGCCCGTCAGGTGGCAACGATCGATCGGGAGCACCTCGTCCCAGCGGCCGGCTCGATGAAAACCGAGCGCCGGACCCTCGGCGGTCTGGGTGAACGAGTATTCGAGCTTGTTCCTGTACTCGTATGCCGAGCGCGCCGGAATGATCGGCTCGATCCGCACGCCCGGAAGGCGGGCGATTCGTTCGAAGGCGTCACGGACCTGCTCCTCTTTCGCGCGCGCCTGAGCGCCGTATGCGAGCTCGGGAAAGCGGCAGCCGCCGCAGCTTCCAGCGTGAGCGCAACGTGGCTCGACCCGATCGGGACCGGGCTCGACGAGCTCGACCGTCGTTGCCTCCGCGTAGCCTCGTCGAACCTTCGTCACCTCGGCACGAACGAGATCGCCAGGAAGCGCGCGCCGAACAAAGATGACGAAGCCGTTGAGACGCGCGACGCCGTTTCCACCGAACGCGAGTGACTCGATCTGCAGATCGACCGTGTCGTTCTTCTTGACCGGGGCGGCCACGCGGCGGGCGAGCTAGCTGAGGGTCGCGACGTAGACGGTGCGCGTCCGCGGGCCATCGAAGTCGCAGAAGAAGACGCCCTGCCAGGTCCCCAGGGCCAGCTCGCCGTCACGCAAGGGGATGACCACCGACGAGGCGGTCAGTGCGGCACGGGCGTGCGACCAGGGGTTGAGATCACCGTCCTCGAGATGCTCCCACGGCCAGCTCTCGTCGACGATCCGCTGAAACGCCATTTCGAGGTCGGTGCCAACGGCAGGGTCGGCGTGCTCCTGGATAACGACGCCGGCGCTCGTGTGCGGCACGTAGACGACGGCCGCGGCCGCGTCGATTGGCGCGTCGGCAAGCGCGGCCTGAACGTCTGCGGTCACGTTGACGGCCTGTGTCCGGCGCGTCGTTTCGACGTTGAACTCGCGCACCGGCGCATCCTACGCCAACGCTGCCTGGCCGCACAACGGCCCATAGGATTGGTCGAATGGTTCCCATTCCGACCACGCTCAAGGGTCAGAGTCTGCTGCGGATCTCGGACTTCACGCCGCCCGATCTCACGCTGATGATCGAGCACGCAGAGCGACTCAAGGCGCGTCAGCGCGAGCGGATCGAGCACCGGCTGCTGGTCGACCGGACAATCGCGATGATCTTCGAGAAGCCCTCGACGCGCACGCGTGTCTCGTTCGCCGTCGGCATGACGCAGCTCGGCGGTGCCGCGCTGCCCCTTCCCGTCTCTGGGCTCCATCTCGGCGGCGGCGAGTCCGTCCGCGACACAGCGCTTGTGTTCTCGCGCTACGTCGACGGCATCGTCTTCCGCACCTTCGCCCACTCGACGCTCGAGGAGCTCGCGACGCACTCTGACGTACCGGTGATCAACGGGCTCAGCGACCTGCACCACCCATGCCAGGCGCTTGCCGACGCGCTCACGATCAAGGAGCGCTTCGGCAGTCTCTCCGATGTGCGCGTGGCGTTTCTGGGAGATGGAAACAACAACGTCTGCCACTCCCTGATCGAGATCTGTGCGGCGCTCGGCGGAAAGCTCGTCGTCGGCTCGCCGCGCGGTTATGAGCCGGACGAGACGATCTGTGAGAGCGCTGCCGCCACCGCCGCGACGACCGGCGCGACGCTCGACTACGTGAACGACGCGCGCGAAGCGGCTGCCGGCGCGGACGTCCTCTATACCGACGTCTGGACGAGCATGGGCAAGGAAGCAGAAGCAGACCAGCGCCGCGCGGCGTTCTCGCTGTTTGGCGTCGATGACACGCTTGTCGGCCTTGCCTCGGAGCGCGCCGTGCTGATGCACTGCCTCCCGGCGAACTCCGGTCAAGAGATAACCGAGGCGCTCCTCTATGGCGACCGCTCGGCGATATGGGACCAGGCCGAGAATCGGCTTCATGCGCAGAAGGCGCTGCTGTCCTTGATCATTCGGTGAGCAGCGAAGACGACGATCAGCTTCGCCTCTTCGAACAGGTCGTCGACCGCGCACTCGATTCGCTACCAGAGCACCTGGTAAAAGCGGTCTCGAACGTCGAGATCGTGATCGAGCACGAGCACCCGAGCGACCGTCACATCTACGGCTACTACAACGGTATTCCGCTGACGCAACGCGGCACGGCCTATGCCGGCGTCCTGCCCGACAAAATCTCGATCTACCGCACGCCGCTCCACGAGGACTTCGGCCACGACCCGGAGCTGCTCGAAGAGGAGATCCGGATCACCGTCTTGCACGAGCTCGCCCACCACTTCGGCGTCGACGAAGATCGGCTCGACGAGCTCGGCTGGGGCTAGCGCCCGCTACCGCGGCCAGGCCGCCCACCCGGCGTGCCGACCGCGCATCGGGCCCAGCTACGCTGCCGCGATGGACTTCGGCGTTACCGTCCTTCCCGATCCGCCCTCGAGCCGAATGCTCGGGCTGCTCGAGCACGCCGAGAGCCGCGGCTTCGACTTCGGCTGGACGTACGACTCGCACATTCTCTGGCAGGAGTGCATGCCGCTCCTGACGATGATGGCCATGCGCACCTCGACGATGAAGGTCGGGCTCTGCGTCACGAACCCGGGAACCCGCGACCCGACGGTGCTCGCATCGGCACACGCGACGATCCAGGACATCTCCGGCGGCCGCTGCGTGATGGGCATTGGGCGCGGCGACTCGGCGCGGCGCACGATCGGCCTGAAACCGGTGCGAATGGCCGAGTACGAGGCCGCCTGCGTGATGATGAAGGAGCTCATGAACGGCCGCGCGGCCGCCTGGAACGAGCAGGAATTGCAGCTCGAATGGGCCAAGGACCTTCCCGAGATCCCACTGTTCCTTGCCGGCTATGGACCGAAGGCTCTGGCCGTGGCCGGGCGCGTGTCGGACGGTGTGATCATCCAGCTGGCCGACCCCGACGTCCTGCGCCCGATCATCTGCGCGCCCGCCTACGTCTCTGACGACATGGCCGAAGCGCGTGAGCAGGTGCGCTGGTTCCCGGCAATGGTCTCCAACCACGTCATGGACCTGCTCAACCGCTACGAGGAGTCAGAGCTTCCCCCGGCGCTGTTCGAGTACGTCAAGCGCAGGGAGTTCTACGACTACAAGGACCACAGCCGCGTCGGCGCAGCGCACGGCGAGTTCGTCGACGACGAGACCTGCGACCGCTTCTGCATCCTGGGCACGCCCGAGCAGCACATCGAAAAGCTCAAGCAGCTCAAGGCAGTCGGCGTCGACCAGTGGAACATCTACCTGATGACAGAAGGCCAGGAACGCACGCTCGACCTGTACGGCGAGCACGTGATTCCCGCGTTCCGATAGCAAAGATTCCGGGCCCACTCGGGGGAAAACCCGGGCCAGTGCCTGAGACGGTTTACCTAGTTCAAGTGACTGTGGGGGACGAACCCTTGATCTAGGGACTACCGCATTTGCAGTGCGTGCGATGACGGATCAGAGCGATCCGACCTCACACCATGCGACTGCGGCCAACCCTCCTCTTCCTCGTCCTCCTTGCTCTCGTAATGAGCGCCCCGGTGCACGCCACCGAGATCCTCGCCCGCAACGCCGCCAAGCCCACGATCAAGGTCAACAAGAAGGGCCAGGTGCTGATCAGCTACCGCAGCAAGGGACGCGAGTGGCGCGTCCTCGCCTGGGGAGCCGTCGACGCACGCGACTCGACCCGCGCGAACCTGAGGCGCGGCCAGGTCAAGTTCAAGCTCGACTACTCCGGCGGCTGGAAGACCTACCGAAAGCCCGTCTGGAAGACCTTCTCCAACAAGTGCAGGCCCTACGACGGCCCCAAGCTCGACCTCGTCGTGGCCGCCTGCAAGGCCCCGGACGGAAGCTACTGGGTCCTCCAGGAATGGCGACGAATGCTGCCGAACCTCGGCTACAAGCCCTGGAAATACCTGCAGAAGGCCAAGGAGCTCCACCTCTCCCACTTCACCGGCGAGGTTCCCAAGATCGAAATCCACGCCGACTGGGTCTTCTGGGGCAAGCGCGACTACCACCACATGTTCGGCCATTACACCTACCGCGGCAAGGACATCCACGGGTTCAGCGCCACGCG
Organism: Gaiellaceae bacterium; assembly: GCA_965223695.1. Taxonomy (GTDB): domain Bacteria; phylum Actinomycetota; class Thermoleophilia; order Gaiellales; family Gaiellaceae; genus JAUVPB01. The sequence continues at coordinate 63,822 of CBDCXJ010000023.1, forward strand.
CTACGGCAACCCGCAGGACCCATTCGGGCGCAACATGTACCTCGACGTGCTCAACTCAGCGCACGGCAAGGGCTGGAAGCGCGAGAACAGCTTCCTCGCCCAGCGCCCTGACGGAACGTTCTGTTACGGCTTCTACAAGCACGACCCCTACGCCGGCTACCCCAAGGGCCCGACCCGGCCGCCCGCTCAGGGCGACCGCTACCGCCTCACCGCCAAAGGCCCCGGCGTCCTCCCGCTCGTGCGCGTCTACTTCAACGGTCTCCCCGACTTCAACCCGAACAACCCGAAGCACGTCGCCTGGGAGAACGAGAAACGGAAGCGCGAGAACCAGCTCTTCAAAGGCGCCAAGCACTGCCAGCAGCGCTAGCTTCGTTCGCGCTCCCTTTCTTCGGAACTACCGCGTCTCTGCGGAGGGGTCGTGAATCCTTCTTGCCAACGACAAGACGTCGTTGACAAGAAGTTCCACGCCCCCATACGCGGCTAGTGCGTTCGAAGAACGCTGCGCACCGACCGCCACACAGCGTCCCCACCACGTCCCCCCAACTCTTGAGCTCTGATGTGGAGTGGCACGAACCCGATACGCACTGCACTCTGTTCAAGTTCGGTCGCGACCTCGGAGACCACACGTCACTGCGTGGCAGCCGGACACGAACTGGAAGCGCGTGGCGCGTATGCGGACGCGGGAGTTTCGGCAACGCAAAGCGTTGACGGAACTTCTGCGGCCGACTGCACCCAGCCGCTCTAAGCGTCCACGGACTTACAGCTAGGCGACGTACTCGTCGGCGATAGAGAGCACGTCGTCGAGGACAGCGATGGCCTCGTCGACCTCTTCGCGCGTAATCGTGAGCGGCGGCGCACAGATGATGACGTTCCAGTGGATCATCAGCGACAGCCCGAGCTCCATCGCGGCTTTCGCCATCCGCGCGACCGGCTCGGCGGCCTCGCCGCCGGCGTTGAACGGCACGAGCATCTCCTTGGTCTCGCGATTGCGCACGAGCTCGACGCCCCAGAAGCACCCCTTTCCGCGTACGTCGCCGATCGAGGGGTGGGTCTCGGCCAACCCGGCGAGTTGCTCGCCCATGTAGGCGCCGACGCTCGCGGCGTTCTCGACGACCTTCTCCTCGTGGAAGGCCCCGATCGCGGCGACGCCCGCCGCGCACGCGAGCGGATGCCCCGAGTACGTGAGTCCGCCGGCGAAGAAGTTGTCCTTGGCCCACTCGGAGATGGCGTCGGAGATAACCATGCCTCCGAGCGGGATGTAGCCCGAGTTGATGCCCTTGGCGACGGTCATGATGTCCGGCACGACATCCCAGTGGTTGCAGGCGAACCACTCGCCGGTTCGGCCGAAGCCCGCCATGATCTCGTCGAAGATCAGCAGGATCCCGTACTTGTCGCACGTCTCGCGGATCGACTGGAGGTAGCCGTCGGGCGGGACGATGATGCCGTTAGTTCCGACGACGGTCTCCATCATCACGGCGGCGATCTGGTCGGGCCCCTCGTACTGGATGATCTCTTCCAGATGCGGGCCACCCGAGCAGACCGGGCACGGGTCGGGATGGCCGGACGGGCAGCGGTAGGTATAGGGGTCGAACATCCGGAGGATCCCGGGTAGGCCTGGCTCGGCGAACCAGCGCCTGGGATCGCCGGTCAGCGAGATGGCCCCGGCTGTCGCGCCGTGGTAGGAGCGGTAGCGGGCGATGATCTTGTGGCGGCCCGTGTACCAGCGGGCGAGCTTGATCGCGTTCTCGTTGGCCTCTGCACCACCGTTGCAGAAGAAGATGCGGTTGAGGTCGCCGGGCGTGACGTCGGCGACCATGCCGGCGAGCTCCGAGCGCTTGTCGTTGCCCATCGGCGGGCCGATCGTGCAGAGCTTCTCGGCCTGCTCCCTGATCGCGGCCACGATCTTCGGGTGCTGATGGCCGATGTTGACGTTGACCAGCTGGGAGGAGAAGTCGAGGTAGCGCTTGCCGTCGTAGTCCCAGAAGTGGCGACCCTCGGCGCCGGCGACGGGTAGCGGGCTGATCTTCGACTGCACAGACCAGGAGTGGAGGATGTGGGCGCGGTCGAGCTCGAGGAGTCGCGCGGCTTCTTTCGGGTTGCTCTCGACTACCGCCATCGTCATCCCACCCACTTCGAATCGAGGCCGCACCCGGGGGCGTGGCCCTTGTGTGCACAGAGGGCTCAGCTTAGCTCGCTGGGCACACGAGCCCCGGCCCAGTACGCGCAGAGGGGCGGCACGAAGCCGCCCCTCTGGCGCGCAGTGCTGGGAGATGCTGACTAGCTAAGCGGGAGCCAGCCGCGCTCTGCGAATGTCTCGAGCGAGCTCGCCTTGAGCCCGGTCTCGGAGACCGTGTAGAGGGTGTCGCCGATCACGACCGAGCGGCGGATCTGGCCGCCCTCGGGATGGGTCAGGGTGCCAATCGGGGTGATGCCGCGCTCGCGGTCGAGCTCGGCGCCGACGGCGCCCGAGAACCAGTTCTCGTGGCCGCTGCGCTCGTCGTAGCGGTAGGACGTGACTGGCAGCACAGCGAGCTTCTGCTGTGGCCACCAGAGGAACGCGTGGTGGTCGTACTCGGCCTCGGAGTTCGAGCCTCGACCGAGCCGCATCTGGTGCAGGCGCGTCGGGTCCTCGAGGTCAGAGATGTCGAAGAGCGACAACTGCGTTCCCGTGAGCTGACCGCGCTCGTTGGCGTCCTGCCCAATCCCGAGGAGCAGGTTCTCGCCGATTGGGTGCAGGTAGGCCGAGTAGCCAAGGATCTTCAGCTCGCCGAGCACTTTCGGACGCTTCGGGTTCGACAGATCGAGCGTGTAGAGCGGGTCGATCTGGCGGAAGGTGACCACGTAGCCGGTCGGGCCCATGAAGCGCACGGCGTAGATCTGCTCGCCGAGGCCGAGGTTGCCGACGCGTCCGACCCGATCGAGCTTGCCGCCGCGGGTCTCGAGGATGGTGACGTAGCTCTCCTGCTCGTAGTGGTCGGTCGAGGCGACGCGGAGGTAGCCGTCGAACTCGGACATCGAGAACTGATTCAGCAGGCTGCCGAGCACTTCGCCGCTGCCGGTGTAGAGCGTGTCGAAGTCCTCGGAGATGTCGAACCGGTGGATCAGCGTGTGCTCGCGACCGCCGAAGAAGAAATCGTCGCCGGGCTTGGTCTCGGTCTCGTTCGACCAGTAGGGCGTCGAGACGTAGAGCCCGTCACTCGAGGCGTAGACGGTCTGTGCGTTGGTCATGACCGCGTCGGAGTCGACGGGCGAGAGGTTCTTCTGCAGGTCGAGCGTCAGGCCACTGAGCATCCCGAAGCCAGAGTCCTGGACGGGCATCCGCACGCTCGAGCAGCCGACGGCGAGACCGCTCTCGCTCGCGCCGCTGACGTGGTCTTGACGGACGTACTCGGGCAGCCAGTCGGCCGCGCCGAGCCGGCCGACGATGCGCTGGTTCTCGAGCCCGGCCTCGAGCTCGGGGATGAAGCCGTTGTCGTCGGGATAGACGAAGGGCAGGGCCTCGGGAAAGGAAGAGGTCACGAGACGCACGCTTTCGCCGGTGAGGCGCGCGGTGATGAACCCGCCTTCGACGTTGAGTGTCTCGATGAGCTTGAGTCGGTCGGGCTGCGAGACGTCGACGAGCTTGAGCGACGTTCCCGTGCCGCCGTAGGGAGCGATGTCGGGCTCCGCAAGGCTCGGCTCGATCAGGCCCGGCTCGATGCCGGGCTCGACCGGCAGAAACGGCGTGAAGCCGCCCAGCCCGATCACGAGCAGGCGATCGCCGTCGAGCAGCAGCTGGGCGCCCCAGGTGTCGAGCTCGAGGCGGTCGAGCAGCCGCGGCTCGGGGCCGGTCGCGTCGATCGCGAAGAGGTAGCTCTGTGCGACGACCCAGATCGTCCGGCCGTCGGTCTTGACGATGTCGGGCTCGTCGATCCCGCGCTCCTGGACGTTGGTGACCGAGAAGTTGAGGCCCGTGTCGGCCTCTAGCGTTGAGAGATCCGACGGGGCGGCGCCCCGTGCGGCACCGACGGACGGCTCTGCCGCCGGTGGCGACGCAGCCGGAGGCGCGGCTTCGGATACGACATCCGAGTCCGCGACGGCGAACTCTTCTTCGATCGCGCCGCCGAGGATCTGCCCGCCGTAGCCGTTGCCCTGCCAGCCCCATGGACCGACCTGCTGGACGGCGACCGCGTTGACTGCCTGCAGGAAGTCACTGCACGAGGGGTACGAGACGAGCAGCCCACCCTGGGGCGTGTACTCGATCGTGCGGACTCCATCGACGTCAACGAGGACGCCGCCGGGCTCGATGCCCCCGGACTCCCGAGTGGTTCCGGGTCCACTTCCTCGGCCCGGATCGCCTGGTGTCGTGCGTGTGTTTGTCGGGGTGGCGCGCTGGTCGCCATCGTCCGATCGCGCCATGATCACGCCTGCCGACGTGCCCGCGACGAGTGCCGCAACTCCGATCGCTAGTGCCGTCCGCCGTCTCATGATTTCCTTCCTTGTCGAGGTGTTCATCTGCTTCACGTGTTCCGTTCTTCGCTGCTTGGACGGAGCGAGCGAGGCGATGGTTCCCACTCGATCGAGGGATCGGCGCATAGGCGTCCGGGCACACGCCATAGATCGGCTCGGTGGCCGCATCGCCGTAGGCGCGGGTTAGCATCCGAGCGGATGCCTCGCCCCGGCCCATCACGGTCGCCCAGCTGCCGGCGAGTGACGCGGCTCGCCGTCGCCACGATCGCACTCGCGACGCCGCTCACCGTCGTTGATGCGGCCTGGGCACACGGGCTTGGCGGCCGAGCCGATCTGCCGATCCCCGTATGGCTGTTCGGCTGGGTTGCCGCGGTCGTTCTCGTCGTCTCATTCGTCGGGTTTGGCGTTCTCTGGCGCGAGCCGAGACTCGCCGGAAGCAAGCAACGCGAGCTGCCTGGCTGGCTGTCCGCGCTCCTCACCAGCGGCGCGGTCACGGTCGTGCTGGGGTTGGCCGGGGTCTTCCTGCTCGGCGTAACCATCTGGAGCGGATTCGCCGGCACGCAGATCGCCACGGGCAACTTCGCGCCGATCTTCGTCTACGTGATCTTCTGGCTCGGCCTCGTCCCGGCCAGCATCTTCCTCGGCGACGTCTTCGCCGCCGTCAACCCATGGCGCGCCCTCGGTCGCTCAACCGGGTGGCTGCTCGGAAAGCTGCTCGGCGGGCCAAGCCCCGAGCCCGTTCCGTACTCGCCACAACTCGGGATCCTGCCGGCGGCGACCGGTCTGTTCGCGTTCGCCTGGCTCGAGCTCGTCGCCAGCGACGGTGAGCTACCCCGAAACGTCGCCGCGGCCACCCTCGTCTACACGTGCGTGACGATCATCTGCATGGCCGTCTGGGGCGTCGAGCCATGGATGCGACGGGGTGAGACCTTCTCGGTCTACTTCGGTTTGATCGGCAGAATCGGGCCGTTCGTGCGGCGCAACGGGCGCATCGCGCTGCGCTGGCCGTTCGCCGGCCTCGCGAGCCTCGAGCCACGGCGCGGTCTCGTTCTGTTCTTCGCGATCATGATCGGATCCGTGTCGTTCGACGGCCTGCAGGAGGGCCCGGTATGGCGGCGCATCGGCCCCGAGTTCGAGGGCGCCTTCGACGGGGTCTTCGGCGACACCGGCGCCCGCCTGCTCTCGGACAGCCTCGGGCTGGTGATCATGATCGCGATCATCTGGGCCTTCTACCGCCTTGGCGTCGAGGCAGTCCGCTACACGACGCGTGAGAGCCCGACGCGGCTGTCGGGCGGCGAGATCGCACGCCGATTCGCGCCGTCGCTGATCCCGATCGCCGTCGCCTACCTGGGCGCCCACTTCATCACCCTGCTCCTCATCGAGGGCCAGAGCATCGCAACGCTCGTCTCCGACCCGCTCGGCCGCGGGTGGAACATCTTCGGGACGCGCTCCGCGGGAATCGACTTCGGGTTGATCGGCGCGACGAACACCTGGTACCTCCAGGTCTCACTGGTCGTCGCAGGCCACGTCTCCGGCCTCATGCTTGCCCACGACCGGGCCCTCGAGCTCTGGGGCGAGTCGAAGGTGGCGACGCGCTCGCAGCTCGGCATGCTCGTCGTCATGGTCGGCCTCACGAGCTTCGCGCTCTGGCTGCTCGCCAAGGCGAACGCATGATCCGCACCGGCGCCGCTCTGGTGGGAGCGACCGCCGCAGCACTCTTCCTGGCAGGTTCCGCAGCGGCACATCACCCCCTCGAGGGTCCAGGGCGCTTCCTCGCCTGGGATCCGGCGCCGACGATCATCGCCGCGGCCGCCGTGGCGTCGGCCCTCTTCCTCTACGGGATCTGGCGGCTTCGTCGACGGGGGCGAGGCGATCTCGCGGGCGTGGAGCGGCTCGTGCTGTTCGCGGCGGGCCTTGCCGTCGTCGTCCTCGCGCTCGTGTCGCCGATCGACGCGATCGGCGAGGAGTACCTGCTGTCGGGCCACATGCTTCAGCACATGGCGATCGCCGATGCGGGCCCGGCGCTTCTGTTGCTGGCCACGCGCGGGCCGCTGCTCTTCTTCGTCCTGCCCGCCGCGTTGCTCGGTCCGATCGCGCGGAATACCCGCGTTCGTGCGGTTGCGTCGTTCCTGGTACGGCCTCCGGTCGCAGTTTTGCTCTGGTGCGCGGCCTTCGCCGTCTGGCACGTGCCGGCTTTGTACGAGTGGGCGATACGCGACCGTATCGCCCATGACCTCGAGCACGCCTCGTATCTGCTCGTGGGGCTACTCGTGTGGGCGGTCCTGATCGACCCGGCTCAGCACGGCCGCGTCCGCCGCACAACACGCATCGCCGTCGCGGTGACGATATTCGTGGCCGGGCAGATCCTGTCCGAGATCCTGTTGTTCAGCTCGAAGGTCTACTACCCGATTTACGAGCTTCAGCGCGACCGGTTGCTCGGGCTCTCGACCCTGACCGACCAACGCTACGCGGGCGCGATCATGATGATCGAGCAGGCACTGACGATCGGAACCTTCCTGCTCGTGTTCTTCCTCGCCGAAGACCAGGCGGCACGCCAGCGTGAGCGTGCCGACGCAGGGACGATCCGGCCGGCCCGATGATTCCCTCGCCGACCTCGTTCACCTTCGAGCCGCTCTTCCTGGCGCTCGCCGTCGTGGCCGGCTACCTGTACCTGCGGGCGATGCGTCGCGGCGAGCCGCTCGAGTGGTGGCGACTGGCGGTCTTCTTCGGCGGGCTAGTGCTGATCGCGGCCAGCCTGAACTCGCCGCTCGAGACGATCGGAGCTCACTACCTGCTGCTCATGCACCTGTTGCAGAACGTGGCGATCGCCGACTGGGCGCCGCCGCTCCTGATCATCGGTCTCGCCCCTGCGATGCGGGCCGCGATCGCCGGCCGGGGAGGGCGCGTCCTGGCCACGATCACCCGACCGAAGTTCGCGCTGCCGATCTGGCTCGTCGGCTGGTACGTCATCCATCTGGCGCTGGTGTACGACTACGCGCTCGAGAACGCCTGGGCGCTCAACGCCGAGCACGCGGCGCTGATCGCGATCGGGCTCATCTTCTGGTGGCCGGTGTTCTCGGACAGTCCGGGTGCGCCATCGACCATCACGCGGCTCGCGTACGTGCTCGCCGGCTTCGTAGGCTCGGTGTTTCTAGGGCTCGCGTTCACGTTCTCTGGGAGTGCCTTCTACGACTTCTACGAGCAGGCACCCCGTCTCTGGGGCCTGTCGCCGCAGCAGGATCAGAACTTTGGCGGAATCCTGATGACGAGCGAGCAGGCGCTCGTGTTTCTGGCGGCGATTGCCTACCTGTTGACGAAGCTCTTCCACGAGGAAACAGAGCGGGAGCGCGAGCTCAGCGAAGAGCAGCGGCGGGCTGGCTACTGAGCTAGCGAGCGCGTAGCTTGAGGGCCTCGTTGGCGCCGCTCACGGTGAGCCCGGGTTCAGGCCCGCCGCCGATCACGTACAGGGTGTTGCGCACGGCGGCGACGCCGAGCCCGTGGCGGGGCGTCGGCAGCTTCGGAAGCCGCCGCCAGCTCTTCTGCTTGGGCCTGTAGGCGTAAACGCGCGCCAAAGTTCCACCCGGGCCCTCGCCGCCGACCGAGACGATGCGGCCTCCAATCGCGGCGGCGCTGGTGCCTCCGCGACGACGCGGGAGCGGGGCCAGCGCGCGCCACCGCCCCGTGCGCCGGTTGAAGCGCTCCACGGTGGCAACGTTCGTGTCGAGACCGCGTGTGCGTCCGCCGAGTGCGTAGATGCGTCCCTTGAGGGCTGCAACACCGAGATGCTCGCGCGGGGTCGGACCTGGTTGGCTCGACCACCGCTCGCTCGCGATGTCGAAGACGAGCATGTCGCGCGCGAGTCCACTGTCGGTGACGCCGCCAACCACGTACAGACGACCCGCAACCGCGGCCATTCCAGCCGCGGCGCGCGCCTCGGGCATCGGTGGCAGCTCACGCCAGCGGCCGCCCTCGAGCACGAACGCCCGCCGCTGCGCAACCCCTTGCCCGATGTGGCCCGAGAAGCCGCCGACGACGTAGACCGAACCCCGTGCAGAGGCAATCATGGTGTGATTGACTTCTATGGGCAGCGAGGGGAGGCGCATCCATTCTCGTTTCGAGGGCTTGTAGCGATCGGCACGTGCGCTGGAGCGACCGTCCGGCCGGAAGCCTCCAACTACGACGACCGCGCCACGCACGGCCGTTGCAGCAACCTCGGTCCGTGGCTCCGGCAGAGGCGGCAGCTTGCGCCATGGCGCGGCTTCAGCGCTGCCGATAACGAAGGAGGAAAACGCAAGAACGCTGAGAAAGGGTGCCAAACGGAGCAGCGCCCGGAAGGTTTTGGCTATGGACGAAGAGCGGAGAGAAGAAGAGCGGAGCGAGCCGGCTGAGAGCGTCCCCGAGGCGGCCTCAGAGGAGCGTGACGCCTCGACGGAGCGGAGCGAGTCAGCCATGGAAGAGCCCACACAGCCCAGTGTGCCAACGATCTTGAAGCGGCCACGCGTTCTCGCGTTGATCGGGGCGCTCGTGATTCTCGTCATCGTGCTGATCACGGCGTGTGGCGGCGGAGACGACGCCGCTGACGCGGGTGCCGACCCCTCGACCGTCGACATCGTCGATACCGGCGAGGATCTGCCCCCTGACCCCGAGCCAACACCCCCACCGATCGAGCCCGAGCCGCCGGTCGAGCCGCAGCCGCCCGACACCAGCGAGCTTCCGATCACGAAGGTCAAGGGCAAGGCGCTCAAGCGCGGCATGGAGAACAAGCGCGTCATGAGCCTGCAGGAGGGCCTCATCTATCTCGGCTACCTCGAGGCAGGATCGGCTGACGGTCAGTTCGGCCAGAAGACGAAGAAGGCCGTGCAGGAATTTCAGCTCGAGCAGGGCCTGAACGGCGACGGCGTCGCCGGCCAGAAGACGATTCGCGCGATCAACAGGGCGGTCAAGCAGGCGCCGGCAGGTGGGGTCACGTCGACCGCCGGCGCGGGTGACGAGACCGCCACCGATGGTGACACCGAAACGACCAGCGACGGCGCGGAGAGCGGCGCCGGCTAGCCAGGCCGGGCTCGCGCTGAGTACAACCTGAACGGCGCTACGTGCCGGACGCTCCCCGGCACGAGAGACTCGAAGCCGGCTCGACCTTCTGGTCGGGCCGGTTTTTCGTTGTACTGGCCTAGTTCTTACGAGTTGCCGGGAGCGTCTGCCGTGTCCGGCTGACGCTGCTGGTTGGGGGTCTCCTCGACCGGCTGGCGACCGCACACTTCGAGCCCGAGCTCGAGCGCGATCATCTCGAGGGCGCCCGTGAGCCGCGCGCTGTCGCGAAGCGCCTCATCGGCGGCGTCCTGGTCGGCCACACCACGCGCCTCGGCGAGACGGGCGAGAGCAGCGATCTGCTCGCGTCGAAGCGACATCAACCCGTCGAATCGCGATGCCAGCTCATCTGGAGCTACGAGCTCACCCAGCAGGCGGAGCTCCTCTTCATGAATCTCGGCGACTTTCGACGCGAGCCCGGCCGCCGAGGTCTCAGGCTCGCCCATCGCGTCAAGACGCTCTCGCGACCGCGCGCAGATGGCGTCGGCAGCCGCGGCAAACTCGACGGCCGCAACCGACTCGGCCGCGCCGTCGTTGCCCGCGGGCGCCGGCACGGCAGGTGGCGCCGGTTCGGCGGGGCTCGCCGGAGCGGTCGGGGCCGCCCGTACATCGGGCGACCCGGGTGACTCGCCTGCCGAGCCCGGAGCGGCCGGCGGGGTGCCCCGCTCTGATCCGCTCTCACCCGCGCCGCACGCGACCAGGCCAAGCGTTACAGCGACCAATGCGAGCATGGCGATCAACCGAGCGATGCACTCACCGTAACCTCTGTCTCGTCGAGCCACTACCCTTCCGCGAGCATGAGTGGAGAGCCCAGCGGCGCTGAGCCCACGCCCAGCGCATCCACGGCTGAAGGTGCCAGCGCGACGCCCAACGGCGACAAGGGTGAGACGGGGCCAGAGACAACGGCGCCCATCGCCGAAGCCGCCGCAGGGCCACAGACGGAAGCCGCCCCGCCGGGCGCGCCCGTGGGTGCGAGCGCGCCGCCCAAACGGCGTCGCCGCTGGATGATTCACCTGCTGGTTGGGTTGCTCGCGGTCAACCTCGCTGCGTCTGTTGTCGCAATCGGATGGATCGCATGGATCGTCGCCGACCAGCCCCGGTGGCTCGACGAGATCCAGGGCCCGCAGGGCACGCCTGGACTGGCCGGCGTGACGGGTGAGCAGGGCCCCGAGGGCGCCCTGGGTCCCCAGGGTGAGCAGGGCCCGATCGGCGAGCCCGGCACGTCGGCCGACATCGCGACGCTCAACTTGTTGACCGAGCGCCTGGCGATAGTCGAGACCGAGCTCGCCTCGAACGACCTCGGTCTCGAGGCAGAGCGGCTGTCGACGCAGGTCGAGCGCCTGCAGATACAGCTGACCGACCTCTGTGACCGGCTACGCGACAGCTTCCTGCGCGTCAGCGACGTGTGCCCAGCCGGCGAGCCAGCCACTCCAGCCGACGACGGCTAGCGCCACCGGCGCAAAAGCGGCTTCGGGTCGACGAGGGCGCCGCGGAAGAGGACCTCGAGGTGTAAGTGAGGGCCGGTCGAGCGACCGGTCGAGCCGACCAGGCCGACCGGCTGCCCGCGTCTAACCTTTTCGCCCTCGACGACAGTGAACTCCGATAGGTGGGCGTATCGGGTCGTCAAGCCAAACCTATGCTGGACGACGACGAGGTTGCCGAACCCTCCGGCGACATAACCGGCATGGACGACCGTCCCGGCCTTGATCGCGCCAACGGCCGTGCCTGCATCAGCCGGCAGATCGAGACCCGCGTGGAAACGGTTCGCCCGCGGCCCAAAACGGTCGCCGATCGGCGCCGCGAGTGGCATCGACAGCTGTGCCCGCGGCCCGGCCGGCGGCTTACGAAGAGCCTTGAACGTCGCGGGGCCAGCAACGCCGTCGAGCTCTATGCCGGCCCACTTCTGGAACCCGGTCGTTGCCCGAAGCACCCGCACGCCGAAGACGCCGTCGAACGGGCCTGACGGGAACCCTCGCCAGGCGAGCAGGAACTGGAGCCTCACGACATTCCAACCACTGTCCCCGGGCTGCACGAGCGGGAGGCCCTGCAGACGGCGGGTGGGCCCACCCAGCGCTGCGACGGTCCGCACGTCCGACTTCCCGGTCGTCTCCAGGCCCGCCTCGGCCTGAAAGCTCTCTAGTGCTGCTCTCGTGACCGGGCCCTTGATGCCATCGATCGTGCCGCGGTAGTGGCCGTGCTCCCAGAGCGCCGCCTGCAGGGCGGCGACGTTCGGTCGTCCTATCGCTCTGCTCGCGGACGCGGGCGCCGTGAACATCGCGAGCGAGGCGAGCGCACAAGCGAGCGCGATGGCCTGCACAACGCTCCTTGAAGGCCGACGAACCATGATCTGGTCCGTCTATCGGCACCCCATTGGCATCCCTCAAGTGGGGTACCCCGAACGGGGCACAGCGCCGTGAACACGGGCTGAATCGGCGTCGAATCAGCGCTCGGCCGGCGGCCCGGACTCCTCACTCCAGCCGCAGGACCAGCACTCCTTGACGATGCGGTAGCCGATGATCGATTGCTGCGTGCCACGCGCTTTCTGAAAGAGCGGCTCGCGGCGATCGGCGATCGAGCGCTGGCCGCAGGCCTCGCAGCGATCGGGATCGCGGAGCCACTCGGTCTGACAGCTTCCGCAGCTGATCCAGATTGCGCCGTCACGGGTCTCTCCACGCAGCTCGTCCGTCTCGCCACACCCCGGGCAGCTGAACTCGGCCACGAAGCCAGGCTAGCTACACAGCTGGCGTGGCGGTGATCCCTGAGACGGGTGAGAAACTGCAACGCTTGTGGTGCCGATAGCTCCAGCATGGGCACAGATCCACCGATTCGCGGTCCAGCATGAGCGCTCGCGAGGGCCGCAGCCTGCTTCTTGCCCCGGCGACATCGAACCACGCTCCACTTCGACGCGCGACGCCCTTCCTCGCGGCGATGCTCGCGGGCTTCGCGGCGGTCCACATCCAGAGCGGGCCGGAGCGGTCGTCCTCGCTTCTGGTCGCGCTCGCGTTCGGCGCCGTCCTGATCGCGGCAATCCCGCTCCTCCCCTGGGATCGGCTTCCGTCGCTAGCGACCGTTGTTCCCCCGCTTCTCTTGCTCGGCGTCGTCGCGTTCCTGCGCGAGACCGCTGGCGCCGAGGAGACGATGACACCGCTGATCTTGCTGCCTGTCCTGTGGCTGGCGCTCTACAGCAGTCGAATCAGCGTCGCCCTCGGGATCGCTGCCGTCGCGCTAGCGCTATTCGTGCCGCTGATCGCAACGACCGAGGCCGCCGTCGCAACGACCGAGCGCCGAACCGCTCTCATGTGGCTCCTCGTCGCGGCCTTCACTGGCCTGGCCGTCAACGGTCTTGTCCGCGATCTTCGCGCTCGCGCACTCGCGCTCGAGCGAACGAGCAGGCTCGACCCGCTCACAGCTCTCGAGAATCGGCGCGCGCTCGAGTTTCAGCTGCCGCTCGAGGTGCAACGCGCGCGCTCGCTCGAATACCCGGTGTGCGTGGCAATGCTCGACCTCGACCACTTCAAGCTGTTCAACGATCAGTACGGCCACCCGGCCGGAGACGCGCTTCTGCGCGAGGTCGCGCAAAGCTGGCGCAGCTGCCTCCGCAACCACGACACCCTTGCCCGATACGGCGGCGAGGAGTTTTGCGTGATCCTGCCGAACGTCGGCCTCGAGGCCGCCCACAGCGTCGCCGGGCGGCTGCACGCTGCCATGCCGGGCGACCAGACAGTCTCGATCGGTCTCGCCGAGGTCACCGCCGACGAGCTGCCTCAGGCCAGCCTCGCGCGCGCCGACGCAGCGCTCTACGAGGCGAAATGCCGCGGCCGCGCGCAGACGGCGACCGTGCGCGTGCGCCCGCCCGACCCGCCCTCATGGGTCGGGAAGCTTCGCGTGCCCGGGCACGCGGCCGAGATCGCCTAGCGCCTAGCTCGCGCTCTGGCTCGCGCCCGACTCCGACTCCGGCTCCTCCTCGACGATGCGGAGCCCAGGTACGACTCGCGGCACCGCCACGATCAGCGCCGCGGCGACTGCGATCGCGCCGCCCGCTGGTCCCCAAAGCCACGCCGGCGGAAGATCGAGCTCGAAGTAGTCGCGAAGCGGGCCGACGGCAACGACCACGGCGTAGGCAAGGCCCATGACGGCCGCAAGCCCGAGCTTCCATGGACGCAGCGGTCGTGAGATGACCACGAGGACGACGAGGCCGATCGCGAGCAGCGTCATCGTGGCGAGCGTGCGGGCTTCGTCGAGCGTTGCCGAGGCGCTCTCGCGCGCCACCTCGTACGCGACGAACGTGGCGACCGCGGCGATCACCCCGGCCGGGATCGAGAACCGAAGCACCCGTTCGAGAAACCCCTCCCGCGCGAGAGCTGAGCTCGGCGCGAGTGCGAGGAAGAACCCGGGCACCCCAATCGAGAACGAGCCGATCAGCGTCAACTGGCGCGGGAGGAAGGGGAACTCGATCTGCGCGATGCCGACCATCAGCGTTAGCAGCACCGCATAGCTTGCCTTGGTGACGAACAGGTTCGCGACCCGCTCGATGTTGTTGATCACCTTGCGCCCCTCGGCCAGCACCCGCGGCAGGGTGGCGAACGCGTTGTCGAGCAGCACGAGCTGAGCGACGGCCCGACTCGCAGCGCTGCCGCTGCCCATCGCGATGCCCATGTCGGCGTCCTTGAGGGCGAGGACGTCGTTGACGCCGTCGCCGGTCATCGCGACCGTGTGACCCTGAGCTTGCAGGCCCTGGACCATCGCGCGCTTCTGCTGCGGTGTGACGCGGCCGAAGACGCTCGTCGAGGCAAGCGCCTCGCCGAGCTCGCTCGCCTCATCGGGTAGCTCACGCGCGTCGAAGCCCGACTGCGCACCCGGCACGCCGGCACGTCGTGCCACAGCGGCAACCGTACTCGGGTGATCGCCCGAGATGACCTTGAGCGCGACGCCCTGTCGCAGGAAGTACGCAAGGATCTCGCCGGCGTCGGGCCTGATCGAGTCCTCGAGCATGATGAGCGCGAGCGGCTCGCGGTCGCCGGGCAAGGTCTCGCCGAGCAACTCCCTGGCACGGGCGAGGAGCAGCACGCGTCTCCCCTCCCCGGCAAGCTGTTGTGCACGCTCGCGCACGGCTCCGTGCTCGCACCGCAGAAGCACGTCGGGCGCCCCGATGAAGTACGCGCCTCTGCCGTCGAAAGAGGCAGCCGACCACTTTCGTGCGCTCGAGAAGGGCTCAGTCTGGGTGACCGTCCAACCAGGCGGCGCGACGAAGGCCGACCCGATCGACTGCATCGTTGCGTTCGGACTGGGATCCGACGCCGCGAGCGCGCCGAGCATCTCGGCGACGTCCGCGCGGGTTGTGCCCTCGAGGAACTCGACGTCGGCGAACGCGATCTCCCCGCTCGTGATCGTTCCCGTCTTGTCGAGGCAGAGCATGTCCACGCGGGCGAGCAGCTCGACCGTCGCGAGCTCCTTGGCCAGGGCGCGCTGGCGCGCCAGCGCAAGGGCGCCCGCGACGAACGCGACGCTCGTGAGCAGGACGAGCCCGTCCGGCACCATGGCGACCGCTGCTGCCACCGTGCCCTGAATGGCCTGCTCCCAGGTGTCCTCGGCCCGAAGGAGCGCGACGAGGAGCAGCGCCGATGCCGGCGGGATCAGGAACGTGAGCCAGCGCAGAATCCGGTCGACGCCCGCTCTGAGGTCGGAGTTGACGAGCGTGAAACGCTTCGCCTCTTCGGTCAGCTGGCCCGCGTAGCTATCCGAGCCAACGCGCGCGGCCCGGTAGAAGCCGCTGCCGGCCGCTACGAAGCTGCCCGACATCACCTCGTCGCCAGAGTCCTTGTCGACCGGATCCGACTCGCCGGTGAGCAGCGACTCATCGAGCTCGAGCCCCTCGGCGGCCAGTACGTCACCATCAACGACCACCTGGTCTCCTGGCGAGAGCATGAGCACGTCGTCCTCGACGACCTGGTCAACGTCGAGCTCGGTCCGCACGCCGTCGCGCACGGCGTTCGCGCGGGGCGCGTTCAACACGGCCAGGCGATTGAGCTCGCGACGGGCGCGAAGCTCCTGGACGATCCCGATCAGGCTGTTGGCGACGACGACGCCGACGAAGAGGCCGTCGCGCCAGAAGCCCGAGATCATGATCAGCACGAAGAGGGTGACGATGATCCCGTTGACCGGCGTGATCACGTTCGCGCGCACGATCTCGGCGACCGAGCGCACGGGAGCGGCCGGGACGGTGTTCGTGCGCCCCTCTGCGACTCGCTGGGCTACCTCCTTGGCCGTCAGCCCGCGCGGCTCGGAAGACGCGAGGACGCTCACCGGCTCTTGGGCGAGTGAGCCGCGCGGCTCACTCGCGGGCGCCGCGCCAGTAGTGCACGAGCGCGCTGCGGTCGGGGCGAACGCGCTCGAGCGGGTCCTGGAGTGCGCTTCCAACGAAGACGAACCCGGCGATCTGCTCGCCGTGGGCCAGGCCAAGTGCCGCCTTGACCCGGGGCTCGTACGCGTACCACTCGGTGACCCACTGCGCGGCGTAGCCGCTTGCGCTAGCAGCGACCAACAGGTTCTGGCATACGGCCCCGACCGAGAGCTGTTGCTCCCACGCCGGTGTCTTCCGCGCCTTCTCAGTGTCGTCCTTGATGGAGGACACGACGCAGATCGTGACGGGCGCACGTGCGACGGCGTCGAGCTTCTCGAGCGCCTTTGCGCGCGCTTCTCCGCTGGCTTCAGCGTGTGTCTCGTCGTAGATCTTGGCGAGCCGAGCGTGCAACGTGCGCCGTTCGTCGCCGCGGATGACGAGCAGGCGCCAGGGCTCGAGCCGGCGGTGATCGGGGACGCGCCCGCCGATCTGAAGCATGAGCTCGAGCTCGGACTCGCTCGGGCCGGGCTCGCTTAGAAGCTTGGCCAGTGTCGAGCGGCGCGTCGCGAGCAACTCGAGCGTGTCATGTGACGGCCGCGCCGCGCGCAGGCGGTCGCCGAGAGCCGGCGCAGCGGGAGTGAAATCGACCACCAGCCCACTCTAGGAGCAGTGTCGGTGACAACAGCCCATCCAGACCGGTCGAATGTTTCTCCGAGTGGGTGACTGACTGGTCAGTCACCGCGGTCGAATGCTTCTCCGAGTAGGTGACTGACCGGTCACCTCTTCTCGTCACCGCGGTCGCAGAAACGTGCCCTCCCGCGAGCGCAGGGGAACCGAAGGCAAATGTGCATCTAGCAGCCACGCTGTGTACGTGAACCCTGTCGTAAACCTTCGCGAACGCATTCGAGCCCGGCCCTGGCTGGCTGTCGGGGGCGCGACCGCGCTGGCCGTCGGCCTCGTCGAGGTCGTCAGCCTTCTCAGCGGCACGCTCGGCTACCAGCACCTGCTCTGGAACCTCTTCCTGGCCTGGATTCCGCTGCCGATCGCCGGCGCCGCATCCGTGGCGTGGCGACGACGGGCCGGCGTGCCGACGATCGCTGCGCTGCTGCTTGCCTGGCTGCTGTTCTTCCCCAACGCGCCCTACCTCGTCACCGAGCTCATCCACTTCGGCGAGCTGGGCAGCCGCGTTCCCGCCGAACTCGATCTCGCGACGCTGATGACCACGGCGATCGCGGGTCTGCTCGTCGGCTTTGCATCGCTCTACGTCGTGCAGAGAGTGATCGGCCATCTCTATGGGCGGCTCGCGAGCCAGGCGGTCGTCGTGCTCGCCCTGGGGCTCGCGAGCGTTGGCGTCTACATCGGCCGGGTGCTGCGCTGGAACAGCTGGGATGTCGTCACGAGCCCGGACGGAATCGCGATCGACATGCTGACCCGAATCGCGAATCCACTGACCTTCATCGAAGCCTGGGTCGGGATCGCCGGCCTCGCCACGTTCCTGTTGATCGGATACGCGGTCAGCGTGCGCCTCGCCGGGCGCGGTTAGGCCAGCGAGGCGGGACTGTTCACGAGCGCGTTCACGATCGCGTTGAGAGTCGGGCTCGGCCGCATCGCGGCCTCGGCCAGCTCCGGATCTGGGAAGTAGTAGCCGCCGATGTCCATCGCCACGCCCTGGACGCCGTTCAGCTCATCGACGATCGCCTCTTCGCTCTCACGCAGTTGCGCCGCGACGGGCGCGAACTGCTCGCTCAACCCGGCGTCGTCGGCCTGTGCCGCGAGGGCCTCGGCCCAGTAGAGCGCGAGGTAGAAATGGCTGCCACGGTTGTCGAGCTCGTGCACCTTGCGCGACGGTGAGTTCCCGCGCTCGAGCAGCGCGCCAGTCGCCTCGTCGAGCGCCGCCGCCAGCACACGAGCTCGCTCGTTTCCGGTGGCCTCGGCCAGGTGCTCGAGCGACACGGCAAGGGCGAGGAACTCGCCGAGCGAGTCCCAGCGCAGGTGGTTCTCTTTCTCGAACTGCTGCACGTGCTTTGGCGCCGAGCCCCCGGCGCCGGTCTCGAACAGGCCGCCGCCGTTCATGAGCGGAACGATCGAGAGCATCTTGGCGCTCGTGCCGAGCTCGAGAATCGGGAAGAGGTCGGTCAGGTAGTCGCGTAGGACGTTGCCGGTGACGGAGATCGTGTCCTCGCCGTTGCGGATCCGCTCGAGCGAGAAGCGGGTGGCGTCGACCGGCGCCATGATCTCGATCTGGAGATCGCTGGTGTCGTGGTCGCCCAGGTACTCGCGCACCTTCTTGATCAGCTCGGCGTCGTGCGCCCTTGTCTCGTCGAGCCAGAACACGGCCGGTGCTTGCGTGGCACGCGCGCGCGACACGGCCAGCCTCACCCAGTCACGGATCGGGGCGTCCTTGACCTGGCACATGCGCCAGATATCGCCTTCTTCGACGGCGTGGGCGAGCACGGTCTCACCGTCGCCGTCGACAACGCGGACCTCGCCGGCTGCCGCCAGCTCGAATGTCTTGTCGTGCGAGCCGTATTCCTCGGCCTTCTGCGCCATCAGACCGACGTTCGGGACGCTTCCCATGCTTGTGGGGTCGAAGGCACCGTGCTCGCGGCAGAAGTCGATCGTGGCTGCGTAGACGCCGGCGTAGCTCGAGTCGGGGATCACGGTCTTCGCGTCCTGCTGCTCGCCATCGGCGTTCCACATCTGGCCGGACGCGCGGATCATCGCCGGCATCGAGGCGTCGATGATGATGTCGCTCGGGACGTGCAGGTTGGTGATGCCCCGGTCGGAGTCGACCATGGCGAGTCCTGGGCCGCGCTCATACGCCGACTCGATCGCGCACTCGATCGCGACGCGCTCCGCGTCCGGCAGCGCCTCCGCCGCGGCGAGGATGTTGCCGAGGCCATTGTTCGGGTTGGCACCCGCCTCCTCGAGCGTGGTTCCGTGCTCCGCGAATAGCTGCGCGAAGTAGGCCCGGACACCGTGACCGAAGACGATCGGGTCTGCGACCTTCATCATCGTCGCCTTCAGATGCAGTGAGAACAGGACGCCATCGGCGCGGGCACTGTCAACCTGGGCCGAGAGGAAGTCGACGAGCGCGCGCTTGCGCATCACCGTCGCGTCGACGATCTCGCCGTCCTGGACGGGCACGGCGTCCTTCAGCACGGTGACGTCGCCCTCGACGCGGACGTGCTCGATTCGTAGCTGCCCGGCGCCGGTGGTCGTGATCGAGCGCTCGTTCGAGCGGAAGTCGCCGGATTCCATGTGCGAGACGTGCGTCCTGGAGCTCGGCGACCACTCGCCCATCGGGTGTGCGTTCTTGCGCGCGTAGTCCTTGACCGCGCGGGGGGCGCGGCGATCGGAGTTGCCCTCCCTGAGGACCGGGTTGACGGCGCTCCCCTTGATCCGGTCGTAGCGCTCGCGCGCATCGCGCTCGTCGTCGGTTGTCGGCTCGTCCGGGTAGTCGGGGATGTCGTAGCCACCTGCCTGGAGCTCGCCGATCGTCGCTCGCAGCTGAGGAATCGAGGCGCTGATGTTCGGGAGCTTGATGATGTTGGCGTGCCGTTCCTTCGTGAGCTCACCGAGCTCGGCAAGCGCGTCGGGGAGGCGCTGCTCGTCACTCAGCCGCTCGGGAAAAGCGGCGATCACGCGCCCGGCGAGCGAGATGTCACGCGTCTCGACGCTGACGCCGGCCGGCGCCGTGAATCCCGTGATGATTGGCAGGAACGAGTACGTCGCGAGCGCGGGGGCCTCGTCGGTGTGGGTGTAGATGATCGCTGCGGTCTCGTTCGCCACCGTGCGAGAAGCTATCAGCGTCCCGCTTCGAGCAGCGCGCGACGCGCGCTTTCTGCCCGGCCAGCCGGTTACTTCCAACCATCTAGGCTCCCGAGCGTGGAAAAGCGCGCGCCAGGTACTCACCAGGAGCCCGCGTGAGCCTGAAGCCCGGCGACGTCGCGCTCGTCACCGGCGCATCTAGCGGCATCGGAGCGGCGACTGCCCGGGCGCTCGCGGACGAGGGCCTCACGGTGCATGCGGTAGCGCGCCGTCCGGAGCGTCTCGAGCAGGTCTGCGCGGCGAGCGGTTGTGTGGCTCATGTGCTCGACGTGCGTGCCGCCGACGGCCTTGCCGAGCTGGTCGATTCGATCGGGACGGTCGACGTGCTGATCAACAACGCCGGGCTCGGACGCGCAGGCGGCTCGCTCGCGAGCGCGAGCCTCGAAGACGTGGAGCGCAGCATCGACACGAACGTCAAGGCCGCGATCAATCTCGTACGGCTCGTGCTGCCGGGCATGATCGAGCGGCGGCGCGGGCACATCGTGAACATGGGCTCGATGGTCGGGCACTACGCCGTGCCCTCTGCTCTCTACGGCGCATCGAAGGCGCCGATGCACCTCCTCTCGCAGGACCTAAGGCTCGAGCTCCACGGCACGGGCGTTCGCGTGAGCGAGATAGTGCCGGGGCGCGTAGCCACCGAGTTCTACGACGTCGCGATCGACGACCCCGAGGAATCGGCGCGGGTCAAGGACTCCGGCATCGAGGAAGTAACCGCCGGCGACGTTGCCGACGCGATCCTGTATGCGGTGAAGGCGCCGTGGCGCGTCAACGTCAACCGAATCGAGATTCAGCCGACCGAGCAGACCTACGGCGGGCTCGATTTCGTGCCGACGCGGCGCGCGTAGACCGCCGCCGGCGTCGATAACCGCGCGCTGGACGACCCTGTCAGGATCCGGCGGTGGACGCGATCGGCTTCGCATGCATGAACGCCGCCTTCGCGGGGTTCTTCACCGTGCTCCTCCGCATCGGACTGCGCAAGGCGCCCGATCCAGAGGCGGCGACGTTCAGCGTCGCCACTATCGGCGTGGTCGTTGCCGCGCTTGCGGCACTCCTATTCGGCGGAAGCACCGACGAGCTCCGGCCCGGAGAGATCTGGCCGTTTCTCGTGATCGGCGCCGCCGCGCCAGGTCTTGGGCAGCTGCTGTACGCGCACGGCGTCCGCATGGCGGGTGCGTCGCGTCCGGCCATCGTGGTTGCGAGCGCTCCGCTCCTCTCGGCGCTCCTTGCCGTGACGCTGCTCGACGAGGCCTTCGGCGTCGCTCTCGGAATTGGAACCGCGCTGATTGTTGCCGGCGGCGCTGCGATCGGCTGAGAAGGCTCGCGACCGGCCGATCTAAAGAGGCTCGGCATCCTCCTGGCGCTCCTCTCGGCCGTCTTCTTCAGCGCCCGCGACGTGATCGTTCGCTGGGCCAGCGAGGAGACGATCGTCTCTCCCGCCGTCGGCATGGCTGCGGCCTACGCCGCAGCGACCGTGACGGTCGATCTCTACCTGCTCGCGAGGAGCGGGGGCAGCGCCGCGACAGGCGCGAGCGCCGGCGGCGCCGCGACCAGCGCGATCCAGGGCGTGCGCGAGCGGGTGCTCACGGCCTTCCCCCACTTCCTCTTCGCCGGCGTCGTTCTCGGCATCGGCCAGGTCGCGATCTTCGAGGCACTGGCGCGCGGCCCGGTCACCGTCGTGGTGCCGATTGTCGGCACGCATGCGCTCTGGGCGGTGCTCTTCTCGGTGCTCCTCCTGAAGCGCTACGAGGCGATCGGCCCGCGCGTGTTACTCGCGGCCGTCCTGGTCGTGACCGGCGGCATCCTGATCGGCGTCTTCCGCACCTCTACCGACGACGCGGCGCGAGCTAACGTGACGCCCATCCGCGCGCAGATCGAGACGATAAGACGATGACGGTCGACGGCAATGTGGTCGTGGTCACCGGCGGTGCTTCCGGCATGGGTGCGGCATCGGCGCGCGAGCTCGCCGGCCGCGGCGCAACGGTCGAGATCGTCGATCTCGACGCGCTGGGTGGGCGTCGCGTGGCAGACGAGATCGGGGTCGGCGATCCGATCATCGGTGACGTGAGCGAGTCGGCATTCTGCCGCTCGGCGGTCGACGGCGTTGTCGAGCGGCACGGTCGCGTCGACGTGCTCGTCAACGCCGCCGGCACGATCCACCGCGCCGACGCGCTGGGCACCGACGATGAGCAGTGGCAGCGGGTGATGGACGTCAACGTCAACGGCGTCTTCTTCATGAGCCGCGCCGCGATCATCCACATGCTGCGGCATGGCGCAGGGGCGATCGTCAACTTCGGCTCGATCTGGGGCGGCGTCGGCGCCGCCGGCACGACCGCCTACTGCGCGTCGAAGGGCGCCGTGCATCAGCTCACGCGGTCGATGGCCCTCGACCATGTGGAGCAGGGCATACGGATCAACGCTGTCGCCCCCGGCGAGGTCAACACGCCGATGCTGTCCTCGCAGCGCGAGCAGCCACCCAGCGCCGAGGATCTGCAGGCGCTCGCCGATGCGACGATTCCCATGAAGCGGCTGGCCGAGCCCGAGGAGATCGCAAAAGTCGTCGCCTTCCTCGCCTCGAGCGACGCGAGCTACATGACCGGCGAGATCGTCCACGTCGACGCCGGCTACACGGCGCGTTAGATGGTTAGCGGCGTGCCGGCTCGGGGCTTACGCCCGGGGCCCGGCGCCGCGCCGCGCCTCTACGGATGATCGAACTGGTCGCGATCTCGCTCGACACGTACGTCGTGCAGATCGTCATCGGCCTGGCGTCCGGGTCGCTGCTCTTCCTCGTTGCCTCCGGATTGACGCTGATCTTCGGCGCGATGCGAATCGTCAACTTCGCACACGGCTCGCTTTTTATGCTCGGCGCCTACGTCGCCGTCTGGCTTACGCCGGCTGGTGGACTCGGCGACGCGTGGTTCTGGCTCGTGATCCTGGCCGCCGCGCTGGTCGTCGCCGCGGTCAGCTTGCCGCTGGAGATCGTACTTTTCCGCCCGATCTACCGGCGGCCACTTCTGGTGCAGTTTCTCGTCACGTTCTCGCTCGTCTTCGTGATCGCCGGAATCCTCCGAGAGCTCTTCGGCGCCGGCACGCGCACAACGCAAGTCCCGCCCCTGCTCTCAGGGTCGCTGGACGTGCTCGGCGCGCCGCTGCCGCGCTTCGTCTTTGTCTTCATGGCGGCAGCTCTGCTGGTCGGGCTGGCGCTCTGGGCGCTCCTACATGGCACCCAGCTCGGCCGGTTCATCCGAGCCGCGGTGTCCGACCCGGATCTGCTTGGACTCAGCGGCGTGAACGTGAGATGGGTGTTCACCGCCGTGCTGGTGATGAGCGCCTTCTTCGCGGGACTCGCGGGCGCCATCGTCACGCTCTCGGGCTCGGTGAGCCCGGCCCTGGCACTCGACTCGATTATCCGAGCATTCGTCGTCGTGGTCATCGGCGGACTCGGCAGCCTGCGCGGGGCCTTCATCGGGGCGATGCTCGTCGGACTGGCCGAATCGCTGGGCATCCTCTGGGTTCCAGAGGCCTCACTCGCGATCGTGTTCGCCGTGCTGGTAGGCGTGCTAGCGCTGCGGCCCCACGGGCTCTTCGGGGAGGCGACCTGAGCCGTCCTGCGCCACGCAGGGACGGTCGCCTATGACGCGGAGCCCACGTGGACGCCATCTGTGTCATCAGTACCCGCGCACCTTGCCGTATCGAACGCGAGGACGCAGCGACACCGCGCGATCTCGAGGAGGTCTGCTCATGGCCACGACGCACTACCTGCCGCCTGACGACATCCACTACCTCTGGGACACGTCGAACACGGCCGCGCTCACGATCGAGAGCGGCGACACGGTCGTAATGCACACACGAGACGTCAGCGACAACCAGATCGGGCCCGACTCGACCGCCGCCGACATCCCGAAGATCGACTTCGACCGTCTCTACCCCCTGGCCGGGCCGATCGCGGTAGCCGGCGCCGAGCCTGGCGACACGCTCGCGATCGAGATCCTTGACCTGCACACTCAGGGCTGGGGCTGGACGGCAGTCGTCCCCGGTCTTGGCCTCCTCTCCGAGGAGTTCGCAGAGCCCTACCTGCGCATCTTCGATCTGACGCTCGGCGACGTCTCGTACTTCCGCGACGACATCGCCATCCCGATCGAGCCCTTCCTGGGAACCATGGGCGTCTGCCCCGCCGGCGCCAGCAAACAGGGCGTGATGCCGCCCGGCACGTTCGGTGGGAACCTCGACGTGCGCCAGCTCACACCGGGCACCGTCCTGTTCTTGCCCGTTCAGGTCGACGGCGCGATGTTCAGCTGCGGCGACGCGCACGCGGCACAGGGCGACGGCGAGGTCTGCGTGACCGGGATCGAGTGCCCGATGTACGTGTCGCTTCGCTTCAGCCTCGAGAAGGGGCGCGAGATCCCGGCGCCGCAGTTCGAGACGATCGGGTCGCTGACGCCGCGCGTCGACGACGCCGGCTTCTACGCGACGACCGGCGTCGGGCCAGACCTGTTCACGAACGCGCAAAATGCCGTTCGCGCGATGATCGACCACCTGACGAGCAACTACGATCTCTCGCGCGAGGACGCGTACCTGCTCTGCAGCCTGGCCGTCGATCTGAAGATCTCGGAGATCGTCGACGCCGGCGAGTACGTCGTCAGCGCGCTGCTCCCGCACGCCATCTTCGAGCCAGGTTCGCCGCAATGAGTGCCCGCCGCATCGTCACCGGCGTGGACGCGCGGGGCCGCGCGGTCGTCGCCAGCGACGGGCCCGCAGAGGAACTCGTCATCGAGGCCGGGCGTACCCTGCGTGTGGACGACGTCTGGGGTGCGGACGAGCGCTCGAGCGTTCCCACCGACGGCTCCAAGCCCGCCTACGAGCGCTTCTACCCGCCCGCGAGCGGATTCCGCGTGACGGTCGTCCATATCGAGCCTGACAGCGGGCCGCCGCTCGATTACGAGAAGTACCTCGTCGAGCGAGAGCGCGTCTTCGTCGGCTACTCGGAGGATGCCGTCGTCGACGAGAACGACCCCGAGCTCCATGCCACCCAGACCGTCGACGTCGCCGTCGTGCTCGAGGGCGAGATCACGATGGGCCTCGACGACGGCGCCGAGGTGACCGTGCGCAAGGGCGACTACGTCGTCCAGAACGGGACGCTCCACAGCTGGCGGAACCGGTCCGCAGCGCCGTGCGTGATCGTCTTCTTCCTGCTCGGAGCCGACCAGGCTCCTGCCTCGGCCTCGGGCTAGTACTCGCCCCTCTTCTTCCGGTCTGACCAGGTCTGCTCGATCTCGTGGACGTAGTTCTTGTCCTCTTCGGTCGCGAGCCCGATCACCGAGCGGCAGTGCGCGATCGCGGCGCTGCGGTCGTACTCGTTGTACACGCGCTCGAGCAGGAACGGCACGTTCAGTGCGTTCGACTCCTCGAACAGCTCGACGCGCATTGCGTGTGAGCTCGCGACGGCGTCCCAGACCAGGTTCATGACCATGTTCTTGTCTTTTGCGCTCACGCTGCGCGTCTCGAGGAACCAGTCCAGGTTCTTGCCGAACGCGGCTGGTGACTCGAGGTCCTTGTCGTCGAAGCGGAAGATCAGGCCCTGCCCGCAGATGTCGCGGATGATGTGCACCACCTCGGGGTAGTTATCGAGCGCGTATGCACGGCCGGCCGAGATCATCGACGTCTCGGGCGTCATGACGCCGCCTTCGGAGAAGTCGGCCATCCCCTCGGACGCGATCAGGAAGGCGCGGCAGGCGGCCGCCCAGCGGTAGATCTTGGCGACGCGCTGACGGACGACCGGCACCTCGCCGAGCTCGAGCGTGTCGACGACGAGCTGTGCGAGACCGGCGAGTAGCTCTGCGCGCGCCGTGTGGCGGGCGAACGTGTACCAGTGCTCGTGGCGCCCCATCACGTTGTAGAAGTTGGCGCCGTGGAGCACGTTGGTCTTCATGCTGAAGATGCGCTCGCGGGGCACGTACACCTCGTCGTAGGCGACGATCGCCTCGATCTCCTCGCCGTTGACCTCGAGCGGGTGATTGCGGTACGACGAGTTGGGGTCGTGCACCATCTCGCGGCAGTACATGCGGACGCCCTCGGCGTTGGCCGGAACCATCAGCCAGAAGGCCTCCTCGTCCCTGGGCGGGTGGAAGCCGCCGACCATGATCTCGTGGGCCTGCGGGACGACGCTGCCCACGCCCTTGACACCCGAGATCCAGACGCCTGACGAGTCCTCCTTGACGATCGTCAGCGTCGCGCGCTCGGGGGCAGGCGCCGTGTCGGCAGTGCCCGACGCTCTCGCGTGGTACCCCTGCGGATCGACGATCGTGGCGCCGAGGTGGACGTTGTTCTCCTCGGCGTAGTTGCGGTACCACTCGATGTTCTCGGCGAACTCAGGGCACTCGCGCTGGAACGTCGGGTATTCCGAGACGAAGCCGATGACCGCGGTCGAGATCATGTCGATCCCACGGCCGAACATGCCGAACGTCTTGCGGGCGACGTACTCGATACCCTGTCGGCGCCAGGCGAGCTCCTCCTTCGTCCTCGGCACGAAGTACGAGGCGGTCACGCGCTCGCCGTCGTCGCGGACGTAGGTCACCATGTCCTGCGTCTCAGGCTTGTGCTGGTCCTCGAACAGGTCGGCGATCGTCGAGATGCCGCGCGCGGTCGCCGGGTGGGTCGTGACGTCGTCGACCGGCTCGCCCTGGTAGAAGACCTGGCGGCCGTCGCGCATGCTCTCGACGTAGTCCTCGGATGTCTTCAGGTAGGTCTGCTGCTCGGCTACCGCCATCGGTTCCTCCTAGCGATCGGTCTCGAGCGAGCCGAGGAAGTCCTCGATCGCTTCAACAAAATCATTGAGGTTTTGCCACGGAATCATGTGTCCTGCGCCGGCGATGCCGACGATCTCGGCCGCCGCATTCGTCTCGCGTATCTCCTCGACGCCCGACGATGTAACCGCCGGGCTCTCGTCACCGTAGATGAACTGAAGCGGCGCTTCGAGCTGCGCCCAGTAGGCGAAGAAGTCCTCGACGTCGAACAGGCGGTGCGTGTCAGCAACGGCGACCTCGTCACAACTCGGCAGCCAGTCGACCCGCAACTTGAGCTCGCGCTCGGGCCAGCCGGGGAAGACAGCGGCAACGGCCTCGGCCGTCGTGCCTTCGCACGCGTCACGGATCTGCTGCTTGAAGCTCTCGACGCTCATGTTGTAGGTCTCGCGGCCGGGCCCGGTCAGCGGTGGGTCGACAATGATCAGAGAGCTCGCCACGTCTGGATGAAGGACGCCGAGCGCCGCGCCGATGCGCGCGCCCATGGAGTGTCCGAGGATGACCGGCTTCTCGAGGCCGAGCTGCTCGATCAGCCCGGCGACGTCATCGGCGTAGATCGGAAGCGTGAAGCCCTCTGTCGGCTTGTCCGAGTAGCCGCGGCCCCTGACGTCGAGACAGACGACCCGCCGCTTCCTGGCCAGTTCAACGGAGACGAAGTCCCAGGTCATGGCCGGGCTCGTGATGCCCGGGACAATCACGACGGCCGGGTCGCCCTCCCCGTAGTCGAGGTAGCTCAGGCGGACGCCGTTCGCCGTGACATAGCCGCGGGTACCGCGCGGTTCGAGGCCGGTTTGACTCACGCGCCCACCAGCGACGGCGGGGCGAAGTGCGAGCGCGGCGCCTTCAGTTCGTCGACGACGAACTCTCCGTCGATCAGAACGGGCTCGTCATCGACGTAGAAGCTGCAGTTGCGCATCGGGATGTCGATGTGGCACCAGGTGTCGTTCGAGCCGCCGAGCTCGGAGTTCGGCCCGGTCGAGAAGAGGACGCTGCCGTAGAACGCCCGGCTCTCCATGCCGATCGAGCGCGCGTCGTTCTGCAGACCCGACCAGCGCGCCATCTCGTTGCAGCCCCAGCCGATGTGCGAGATGCCGTAGGCCTTCTCGTCGCCGAAGCTGGCGATGTAGTCGCGCAGGAGCTCGGCGTCGAGGCCGCCGCGGATGTCGACCATGAAGCCGCGCTCGATCGTAACCTCGACCGGGTCCTGCACGTACTTCTTGAACGGCGAGATGATGATGTCGCCGCGGTCGATCACGACCGTGCCGTCGACGCCGTCGTCGTCGCCGCTCGTGAACAGGAAGCCCGAGGGCCAGTGATCCCAGCGGCCGGCGATGTCGGTGTAGCCGTACTCGGTCATGACGCCGTACTTCTCGCGCTTGTATGTGACGTCGGTGCCGGCGGGGTTGGTGAAGCGCAGCGTGCTCGAGTTGACGAGCAGCTCTTCGCTCACCTCGAGCCGGCGGCGCTGATCTTTCGTCGGGAAGAGTCGGGCGAGGTTGTCCATCGGCTCGATGCAGAGAAGCATGCGCGTGCCCGCGTCCTGGATCTCGAGCTGCTCCTTCGAGAAGAGGAGCAGCATCAGGTCGATGACCAGGTCGGCCTCTTTGAGCGCATCGAGCGCGGGCCGGTTATCGGCGAGCGGCGTGCGGCCGGGCGTCCACTGACCCCCCTCCTGGGTCAATGAGGTGGTCGCTTCGGGCAGCCTCACATGCAGCGGCGTCGCCCCCAGCCGGCGCGTCGCCGCCATGAACGCGTCGGCGTACTCGAGACGCTCGTTCTTCTGCGAGAGCACGGCAACGGTCTCGCCCTCGTGCACACCACAGAGCTTCAGCTCCTCGGTGCACAGGTCCGTGAACGCAATCGGGTCGTACATGGTGCCTCCTAGGTTACGCCGGGTAGGACCTCGGCGCCAAGCAGGGCGACCGAGTCGAGGTCGCCGTGGAGGTGGTGCTGCAGGTAGACGCGCTCGACGCCGATCTCTTCCATCGCGCGCAGGCGCTCGACGATCGCATCCGGCGTGCCCACGGCCCAGGAGAGATCGCGGTCGGCGAAGATCCAGGCAAGCTCCTTGGTGCGCTCGATGCGCTCGAGGACGCGCGCCTCCCGCTTGCGTGCCTCGGCGTCCGTCTCGCCGATGACGCACGGGAACGCCACCGAGAACACGACGTCGCTCGGGTTGCGCCCCGCCCCCTCGCACGCGGCCGCCAGGCGCTCGCGCCTGGCGCTCAGCTCATCAAGCGAGGCGGCGGGCGAGTTGTACTCATCCGCGTAGAGCGCGGCCGGCTCGAGGGTATTGGACAGCGCCATCCCACCGACCATGATCGGCGGGTGTGGGTGCTGCAGGGGCTTGGGAAGCCCGGCGCAGTTCTCGAGCTCGTAGTGGCGGCCGCTGAACGTCGTCGACTCCTCGGTCCAGAGCCGATGTACGATCTCGAGCTGCTCTGCGAGCATTTCGGAGCGCGTCTTGTGGTTGGGAAACGGGAAGCCGTGCTCACGATGGTCCGGCTCCCACCAGCCGGCGCCCATGCCGAGCTCGGCGCGCCCGCCCGAGAGGTGATCGACCGTGGTGACAAGGCTGGCGAGCTCGGTCGGATGGCGAAACGTCACCGGCGAGACGATCGTGCCGAGCCGCACTGTGCTCGTGGCACGCGCGAGGCCCGCGAGCACACCCCAGGCGTTCAGCGTGCCTCGGTCGGATGCCCCGAAGACCGATGCGTAGTGGTCGGAGCGAAATAGCCCCTCGAAGCCGTGCTCCTCGCAAGCCTCTGCAAGTGCCAGGTGCTGTTCCCACGTGACACCCTCCTGGCCCTCGATCGACAGGCAGACGCGCACGCCGACAGGTTACGGGGCGGGCGCAATGCCCCGCCCTCCGCGGCTAGCCGAGTGACCTCAGCTCACGGCTACCGCGTCGTCCGTGAACAGGGTTCCCGACACGGTTGCCACTGCATAGACCCCCGCGCACGGGTACGCGGCGCCTCCGGGCAGGTCGAGCCGGTTGTGCTCGACAAGAGTCCTGAGAACGGAGCTGTCCCTGGGCAGATCGCCCCTGGGCGAGTGTCCGTCATCACACAGCGGGGGTCTGCCATCGCAATCTGAAGCTCGATCGAGTCACCGATCGACAACTGCCGCCCGATCCATTCGTTCTCGACGAACCCATCCTCGTCGGTTGCAATGGTCGCGTTCATCCGAAACCGCTCTGCGTCGAATCGGCTCGCCGGCTCAAGCGCGCTCAGCCGATCGAGCGTCGACGACGTGATCACAGACAGCGGGAAAAGGTCGAAGAACGCGCCCTCTGGGACCGGCGAGTCCGTCCCCATCTCGGCGTAGAACGCCGAGCCTGCCTTCTGATCGGCCATGACGTCGCGGCGTCCCTCCGCGTCGGCACCCTCGACGTCCGGGATGTACATATCGATCGTGAAGTCGGGCGGCGCTGCGCGTTCCAGCGTGACTTCGCGGTCGTAGTACGCCGAAAGAATGCGCTCGGCCTCGCCCGACTCGCTGCTCGCGACGGTGCCGTCGGGCAGCGTGATCCGTACCGCCGGCGCAGCGTCGCCTGCTTTCGGTGGCTCCAGGAACTCGGCGCGGCAATCCAGCAGGTCCGGGAAGCTCCTCACGCTCTTCGCGGTGACGACCTTCCCCGTGACGGCTTCGACCAGTGCGTAAGCCCGGTCGCCGAGAATCGCGCCACCGGCCATCTCGGCCTGCTTCAACCGCTCACCCGCCATCGACTTGACGGGAAACCGCCAGAGCTCGGCCAGCGTTCCGACGCGCTCAGGCACAGCAACACTCTAGGCCGTGCGCGCCAGCGATATCTTCGGTTTGGGAGCTTGGGGTAGCCCAGCTAGGCCGCGACCAGCTCGCCGGTCTGCGCCTTCTGGGACTCGTAAACGACACGCCCGTCCTCGAGGATCGCCTCGTCGTCGAGATAGAGCGAGCAGGCGCGCATCGGGATGTCGACGTGGCAGAGCGTGTCGTTCGAGCCGCCGTGATGCGAGTTGGGCCCGGTCGAGAACATGATGCCACCGTAGAACGAGCGTGCATCGGTTCCCATGCTCGACGGGCACGTCGTGATCGCGTCCCAGCGGGCGTTCTCGTTGCCACCCCAGCCGATGTGCGAGATCGCGTAGCCGCGCTCGTCGTCGAAGGACTCCATGTAGTCCTTGATCAGGACCGCGTCGACGCCGCCGTCGATCGAGGTGATCATCCCCTTCTTGATCTCGAAGCGGACCGGATCGTTCGCGTAGCGGTTGAACGGGAAGAGCATGTCGCCGGGCGCTACCACGACCGTGCCGTTGACGCCGTCGTCGTTGGCGACGTGAGCCATCAGTGTCGTCGCGAAGTGATCCCAGCGGCCCGGCGTGTCGGCGATGCCGTACTGGCAGTGTGGGTGGTACTCCTCGCTCAGCTCGAACATGCAGTCCGTGCCGGCGGCGTTTGTGATTCGCAGGGTCTTCGCGTCGCGCAGCATCTGCTCGCCCTCGAGCGCGCGACGGCGCTGATCCTCGGTCGGGAAGAGCCGCCTGATCGTGTCGATGGGCTCGACGACCGAGAGGATCTTCGTGCCCGACGCCATGATCTTGCGCTGCTCGGGTGAGAACAGCAGGAACGCGAGGTCGACGACCAGATCGCTTTCCTCGCAGAGCTTCACGAGCGCGGGCATGCCCGCGAGGCCACTGCCGCCGGGCGTGCCACCCAGGTCGCCGGCGCCTCGAACGGCCTGCTCGGGCAGATCGAGGTGGAACACGTTCGCGCCGAGGTCGGACGCACCGTGCGCAAAGGCCTTTGCGTAGTCCTGGCGCTGCGACCCCTCTGAGTAGATCGCGACGGTCTGGCCTTCCTCGACCTGGCAAAGCTCCAGCTCCTTCCGGAACATCCGGACGAGCTCCGCGTGTGTGGCCTCTGCAGTCATGGGCTCCCGCTCCTGGTAGGTGGTTCGAGTGTATCGCGTGTTTGGGGCGTTTTCGCTCGCGAGTCCTAGAGCTCCTTGTACTCGTCGATGATCGTGCAGAGCTTGTCGACGATCGCCTCGAATACCGCCCGCCCGGTTTCCTCCGTCGCGACGGTCGGATCGCCGATCACGCCCTCGGGGAAGGACGTCTTCAGGTCCCAACCCACGTTCGACTCGCCGCCCTTGAAGATGTCCTTCGTCGAGGACGAGAGGCCGAAGTCGCGCTTTGCGTCGATGTAGCGAATCGGCGCGTCGCTCGGGTCGATCTCGCCCGGACGTATGTGCATCTGCAGCGCCGTCTCGAGCTCGCCGGCGTGCGCCTCACCACCGACACCGCTCTTGCGAACATCTGCGAAGACCTCGGCCGAGAGGTTGACGTAGTTCAGCTGCAGCAGCCGTACGCCGCGCTTGAGCATGAACTGGTGCACGAAGCTCTGCACGACCGGCTTGTTCGACGCATGCCCTACGACGAGGACGATCTTGTCGAGGCCCTGGTCGATCATGCTGTCGCAGAGGTCGTAGAGCAGGGTCGTGAGCGTCTCCGGTCGCAGGCTGAGAAGGCCAGGGAAGTCCCGGTGCATCCCGGACACACCCCACCAGAGCGGCGGCGCAACGAGCGCGTACGGGCGGCGGCGCGATACCTCGAGCGCCGATTCGTAGGCGCCCGAGATGTCGGTGTCGACCGGCAGGTGCGGGCCGTGCTGCTCGATCGCGCCGATCGACTGCAGGACGACGGCGCCGTCTTTCTGGGCCGCCTCGAGCTGCGGTGCGGTGAGGTCTCTCCAGAGGCGTGGCTCAGCCATTTGCTCGCTCCTTCTCGTCGCGATCGGCGCCGGTCAGCTCGCCGGTGGCCGCTTGTCGGCCCACGGCTGCGCCTCCTCGAAGCGCGCGGCGGCGCGCAGCACGGTCGGCTCATCGAAGCGCTTGCCGACGATCTGCAAGCCGACCGGCAGACCCTGGTCGGTGAAGCCGCACGGCACTGAGGCGGCCGGCTGACCGGTCATGTTGAACGGGTAGACGAAGGCGTCCCAGCCATAGCGTGGCATCTTCTGGCCGTCGACCACATCCGCCTCGTTCTTGCCGATCTCGATCGCCGCGACGGGCATGGTCGGGCAGAGCAAGAGGTCGTAGTCGGCGAACCAGGCGAGCGCCTCGCTGACGAACGAGAATCGGTCGAACCAGGCCTCGATGAAGTGAGTCGGCCCCCAGCCGCTGACCTCATCGAGGAGGGTGGCGAGGCCGGGGTCGATCTCGTCGCGCTGCTCGGCCAGTGCGGGCGCAAGCCGCGTCGCGGCACCGCCGAGGAAGGTGCTGATCCAGCACTCGCGCGGGTCGCTCCAGGGCGGGTCGACCTCCTCGATCGAGCAACCGAAGTCGGCGAAACGCTTCGCCGCCTGCTCGCAGAGTGCCAGCACGTCGGGCTCGACCGGGGAGTAGCCGAACGTGCCGCTCCAGGCGACTCTGAGCCCGCTCAGGTCGCCGTCGAGCACGGAGAGGTAGTCGGTGTCGTCGGCAGGGAGCGTGTGCGGATCGCGATCGTCCGGTCCCGCGATCGCGTTGAGCATGAGCGCCGCATCAGCAACGGTGCGGGTCATCGGGCCCGCGTGCGAGAGGCTCCAGGCGGGGCTCACGGGGTAGACGGGAACGCGCCCGAAGTTGGCCTTGATCGCGAAGCAGCCGGACAGCGCGGCGGGGATGCGGACCGAGCCGCCGGCGTCGGTACCCAGCGCGAGAGGTGCCATTCCCGCCACGACGGCGGCGCTTCCGCCACCGCTCGAGCCGCCCGGCGTTCGCTGGAGGTTCCACGGATTGCGCGTAGGCCCAAAGAGCAGGTTCTGGGTGACGCCCAGCCAGCCGTACTCGGGTGTGTTCGTCTTGCCCACGCTGATAGCACCGGCGGCCTCGAGTCGCTCGACGGCGGGAGCGCTCTCGTCCGGCACGAAATCCTTGTTGAGCCTCGAGCCGAAGGTCGTCCGCACCCCCTTCGTCAGGATCATGTCCTTGATCGAGACCGGGACGCCGTGTAGCGGGCCGAGCTCCTCGCGCCCGGTCGCGACGGTCTTCTCGGCGCGCTTCGCGGCCTCGCGAGCCGCATCCGCCGTGACCGTCGTGAACGCGTTGATATCGCCGTCGATGCGCTCGATCTGCGCGAGCACGGCGTCGACGGCGTCGACGGGCGAGACGGTCTTTTCGCGGATCGCCGCGGCCAGCTCAACGGCCGACAGCCAGCAGAGCTCGTTACTCATCTCGCCATCCTCACGTCGTCGGGTACGGCACGTCGGCCTCTGCCGTGCGCGCGTCTACTGGAACTGGGGAGCGACTTCCTTGGCGAAGAGCTCCATCGAGCGAAGCACCTTCTCGTGTTCGAGCCCGCCGAAGTGCATGAACATCAGGCAGTAGCTGACGTTGCACTCATCACGCAGCCAGCGGATCTTGTCGGCGATGTCCTCGACGCTGCCGAACCAGACGAGGTCGTCCTCGACGATCTGGTCGTAGCTCAGCGAGCGGATGTAGTCGGCCCAGCCATCGAAGAACGAGTACGCCGGCGGCCACTCGGTGCCCTCGGGCAGCGTGAACATCTCGGCGAAGTCCCAGAGGAACCACTCCATCCCCTGTTGGGCCTCTTTGCGCGCCTTCTCGGTCGTGTCGCTGACGTAGATGAACGGATGCGCGACACGCTCCATGCCGGTCTTACCCGTCTTCTCCATCGCGTCGCCCAGGCGCCCGAACATCTTCTTGAGATCCTCGAGCGGCGTCAGCGAGGCGCCCAGGATCGGCGTGATGTCGCGGTTGAGGCAGTTCTCCATCGTCGAGGGGCTCAGCGCCGGCTGCCAGAGCGGTGGATGCGGCTTCTGGATCGGTTTGGGCATGAACTCGACTTCGGGGTAGCTGAAGAACTTGCCGTCGTAGGAGAAGTTGCCGTTCGACGTCCAGGCCTTGAGGATGATGTCGAGGCTCTCATCGAATCGCTCCTGCGACTCCTCCCACGGAACCCCGTAGCCGTCGAACTCACCCTTGAACAGGCCGCGCCCGACGCCGAAGTCAAGCCGCCCGTCCGAGAGCAGATCGACGGTCGCATAGTCCTGCGCCGTCTCGATGGGGTTGTGCCATGGAAGCACGCTGACGGCAGTGCCGATGCGGATCTTGCTCGTCCGGGCGGCAATGTTGCCGAGCTGGACGGCCGATGAGGGCTTGCCGTGGTGGTAGAAGGCATGCTCGGCCAGGAACATCGCGTCGTAGCCGAGCTTCTCGCCCCACTCGATCTGCTCCATCCCCTCGTCGTAGGCCGTCTTCATGTCGGTGCCTTCAGGGGTCTGGTTGATGATGAAGAACGAGAACTTCATTGTCGTCCCTTCGAGGTTGCAGGGTCGGTGCCGCGCTGAGGCGGGAAGGCCGACTCTACATTGACACGAACACGCGGGCGATCTGTGACGGGTGCCGCCGCACGCTGAGCCCGACGATGTATGATTCATACATCATGCGGCGCACGCAGATTTACATCGACGACGACAACGACCGCGAGCTGACGAGGCGCGCCGCCGAGTCGGGTGTGACGAAATCGAAGTTGATTCGACGGGCGATCCGCGAATACCTCGAGAGCTCAGATGGCGAGCATGCCGTCCTCGAGCGCTTTCGCACAGCCGTTCGACATGCGTCGGGAGCGGCGCCCGCGCTGTCCGACGGAGCGACCTACGTCGAGCAGCTACGACTCAACGACCAGCGGCGGCAGGCAGAGCTCGACCGGCGTCGCAGTCGTTGACCGTCGTCCTCGATACCTCGGTTCTCGTCGATCTGCTGCGCGGCCACGAGCCGGCCGGCGAATTCGTCGAGAGCCTGACGAGCGTCCCCGTGTGCTCTGAGATCACGCGAGTCGAGGTACTTCGTGGGCTTCGATCCAGCGAGCGCTCTAGGACGAACGACCTGTTCGACGAGCTCCGCTGGATCAGCCTCGATGCGGCAATCGGGCGGCGCGCTGGGAATCTCGGGCGCACCTGGAGAGGTAGCCATCCGGGTCTAAGCTCGGCCGACCTCGTGATCGCTGCGACGGCGGAGCATGTCGGCGGAGAGCTCGCCACTGGAAACGTGCGCCACTTCCCGATGTTCGAAGGCCTCGCGCCGCCCTACGCATAGGCGGCGGCCGGCGGGGTGGCGTCCCCGCCGCCGCTCCGACGACACGGGCCGGACGTCGCGTGCCCGACTCAGGCGCTACTCGCTGAAGGTCACTTTGCGGATCCGATGGTTGTCGCGATCAGCTATGTACAGACTGCCATCGGGGCCGATCGCGACGCCGCTTGGCCTGTTGAGATCAGCCTCCGTTGCGGGGCCGTTGTCTCCGGCGGATCCGGCTTGCCCACTGCCGGCGACGGTCGTGATGATGCCGTTCGTGTCGATTCTTCGCACTCGGTTACCGAACGACTCCGCCCGCTCTAACCGGTTTCCTTCAAACTGCTCTGAATCGGCGAAGTAGAGGTTCCCCTCTTCGTCGAACGTGATCCCATGTCCGTCCGTGATCTGTGCGCCGGTCGCCAATCCGCCGTCTCCCGAGAAGCCGCGGTTTCCCGTGCCGGCGACCGTGGTGATGATGCCGCTGGAGTCGATTCTGCGAATGCGGAAGTTGCCGAGGTCGTAGAAGTAGATGCTGCCGTCGGGACCGATCCCAGGGCTCCATGGGAAAGACAACTCCGCGCTCGTGGCAGGTCCGCCATCACCAGCAAAGCCGATGAGCCCCGTGCCGGCGATGGTTGTGAACGTGCCGTCGGTGTCTACTCTCAGCAGACGATTGTGGCCTGAGTCGGCGACATGGAGGGTGCCGTTGGCGTCGACAGCCACCGCTGACTCGAAGAGCTGCGCTTCACGCGCGAGCCCACTCGCAGGGCCACGAACGCTTTGGTCCGAGAAGCCGTCGACCCCCGCGACCGTGGTGATGACTCCGTTCGTGTCAATCTTACGGACGGCGCCGAGTTTGGTGTGCCCCACATAGAGGTTCCCGGCTGCATCGAAGCCAAGTGATGAAGGACCCGCAAGAGCCGCCTCGATCGCCTGTCCTCCGTCGCCAGCCGTGCCGGAATCTCCCGTGCCTGCAATAGTCGAGATGACGCCGTCGGTATCGACCCTGCGCACGCGATTGCCCCCGTGCTCAGCTATATAGAGGTTGCCGCTGGCGTCGAACGCAAGACCCCAGACATCGTCGATCTCAGCCTCCGTCGCGGGCCCGCCGTCGCCCGAAAAGCCGCGCGTCCCGGTGCCAGCGATGGTCTCGATGATCGACGTGTCGGGCGAGGCGGCCAGGACGACCGGTTGATCCGATCCGCCCGTCAGGAGCACGGCCGGGATAACTGCTGCCGCGACAACCAGCGCGGCGACGAGCATGCCGACCACGAGCAGTGGTCGACGCGGCCTGGCGCGCACTGAACCCGCCGGAGCGATCGCGTCGCGAGCGGCCTCGAACATGTCGGTCGGACTCGAGTAACGGTCCTCCGGGTCCTTGCTCATGGCCTTTGCCACGACCTGGTCGAGCGTGGTCGGGACGTCGCCGTTGACGCTCGAGAGCGGAAGCGCCGACTCGTTCATGTGAGCCCACAGCACTTCCATCTCGCTGCGATCCGGAAAGGGAACCTCCCCCGTGAGACATTCGTATGTCAGGCAGCCCAACGCGTAGACGTCGCTGGCAGTGTCTGAGCCTGCACCGCGAACCTGCTCGGGGCTGACGTAGTCGGCAGACCCGGAGAGCGTGATGCTCTCTGCCGCGCTCTCCGGTGAGTCCGAGGTCTGAGTCAGGCCGAAATCTGCCAGGTACACGTGATCGGAACCCTTCTCGCCGCGCGCGATCAGAACGTTCGAGGGCTTGACATCGCGGTGAACGAGGCCTCTCGCGTGTGCCGCGTCAAGTCCTCGCGCGATCTGGCCGAGCGTTTCTACGGCACGACCGGGCTCCAGCGCCCCTTCCTGTCTCAGGATCTCTTTGAGATCGGCGCCCTCGACGTAGCGCATCGCGATGAACAAGGTGCCGTCCTCGTCCTGGCCTGCCTCGTAGATCGGGATCACATTTGGATGATCGATCGATGCCGCCAGCCGGCTCTCGAACCGAAATCGCTCGCGAAAACGTCTGTCCATCGAGAGCTCCGACGACAGGAACTTGAGCGCCACCTTTCGGCCCAGCGCGAGATCCTCGGCCTCGTACACAGTGCTCATCCCGCCGCGCCCGAGCAATCGCTCGATTCGATACCCAGCGACGGTCATGCCGATCCGTGCGTCCACGTCCACCGACTTGTTGGCTGTCTCGGTCACCGTACGACCTCCATCTCGCGCGCGCAACGGACGGGCGCTGCGCAACAGACCGCTTGTGTGTCAGATCTCATGGCCCGAAGCCTGGGCGCCGCCGGCATGCCAGCGGTAAGCGGGCGGTAAGTGGCCGACGCGCGGCGCGGTTACTAACGTGCCCTCCCGTGGACTTCCGGATCCTCGGCCCGGTGGAGGTTCGACTCGACGGCCGCTCACTCGAGCTCAGCGGCGGCCAGAAGACGCTCCTCGCGCGGCTTCTGCTCGAGCCGAACCGGATCGTGCCGACCGAGCGCCTGATCGATCAGCTCTGGCCGGTGGCGCCCGAATCAGGCGTCAAGGCCCTGCAGGTACGCGTTTCCGAGTTGCGGCGCGCTCTTGGTGACAGAGAGGCCGCGGTCATCACCCGTGACCCG
This sequence comes from Gaiellaceae bacterium, assembly GCA_965223695.1. GTDB lineage: Bacteria > Actinomycetota > Thermoleophilia > Gaiellales > Gaiellaceae > JAUVPB01. Next base: position 101,970 of record CBDCXJ010000023.1, read on the forward strand.
GGGTACCTGGTGGAAGTCGCGGCGAACGGCCTCGACCTCGGGCGCTTCGAAGCCCTCACCACAGATGGCGAGAAGGCTCTCTCCAGCGGTCGTCCGACGGAAGCGGTCGATCTCTTGCGAGAAGCGCTCGAGCTGTGGCGCGGGCAGCCGCTCGGCGGAGCGACTGACGCACCATTCGTCTCGACGGCGCGGGCCCGGCTCGACGAGCTGCGACTCGGGGCGCGCGAGAAGCGCATCGAGGCTGACCTCGCGCTTGGGCGCCACGCACAGGTGATCGCCGAGCTCGAGGAGCTCTCGGCCGAAAACTCCTTCCGCGAGGGATTCCACGCCCAGCTGATGCTCGCTCTCTATCGCGCAGGTCGCCAGGCCGACGCGCTCGCCACGTATCAACGCGCTCGAACCGCTCTCGTCGGCGAGCTTGGAATCGCGCCGGGCCGCGCACTCCAGGAGCTCGAGCAAGCGGTCCTCAGGCACGACCCGTCGCTCGATATTGAGCCGACGACGGCGGCTAGTAGGGCCGAACAGACGGACGCCCAGACGGCGGCTGAGCGCTCGATTCTCGTCGTCCCGCACGAACGCGACAACATCGATCAGCTCGTCGCCATCGCCGAGCCGATGACGCGACGCCCCCGGCGCGAGATCATCCTCGCGGAGCTCACAAACGACAGCGGTGAGCTGGACACGATCGCAACCCAGCTGGAAGCCCGTCGGCAGGCGTTGCTCGATCGCGGCGTCGCAGCAAGGGCGGCGGCCTTTACGTCTGCGTCAGCCGGCTCCGATCTCGCGCGCCTCTCCGCCAAACAAGACGTCGATCTGCTGCTCACCGACGCTCCCGGCGACTTCCTTGCAGATGGTCTTCCGCCAACGGACCTGCGAACCCTTCTCCACGAGGCGCCCTGCGACATCGCGACGCTGGTTACCAGCGAGGGCGATGCAGCGGCCGCCGACGGCGATATCGCCGTCCCCTTCGGAGGCGGCTATCACGAGTGGTCGGCACTCGAGATTGGCGCATGGCTCGCTCTCTCCTGTGGAGCGACCCTCAGGCTCCTCGGCACGGAGGAGCAGCCCGAGCGGGGAAAGCGGGACGCGAGCGGCATGCTTGCCGACGTCTCTCTGATCGTCCAGCGCGCCACCGGGCTCGCCGCCAGACCGCAGCTCGTCCCGCTCGGTCAGGAGGCGATCATTGCGGCCAGCAGCGATGCTCGGCTGCTAATCGTCGGCCTCTCGGAGCGCTGGCCCGAGGAGGGTCTTGGCACAGCCAGGCTCGCGCTGGCCCGCGGCGCACGGCCACCGATTCTGGTGGTCAGACGGGGTGTTCGCCCGGGCGGGATGGCGCCGATGGATCGGTTGACGCGCTACACCTGGAGCCTGGCCCAGGGCGACGCGGCCGGTTAGCCAACGAGGCGGGTCGCCCAGTCCTTCGCCCGCGTGACGAGCTCCGACTCGTCCACGGTCGCGAGGGCGCCATCACGCACGACCAGCTCACCGTTGACGAGCGTCGCTTTCGTGTAGTGGGAAGCACCGCAATAGAGCAGCGCCGCGACAGGGTCATGATGGCCGACCCGGTCGATCCGGTCGAGGTCGAACACGGCGATGTCGGCTGCCTTCCCAGGCTCGATCACGCCGATGTCTTCGCGGCCCAGCGCCTCAGCTCCGCCCCGCGTCGCCATCCAGAGGATGTCGCGCGCGCTCATGTACGTCTCCGGATCGCGAATGCGCATTCGGTGCGCCGCGAGTGTCAAGCGCGCCTCGATCAGCATGTGGCCGCCGAGATTCGAGGCGCACCCGGTCGTTCCCAGACAGACGTTGCCGCCCGCATCGAGTAGCTCACGGAGCGGCGCCCATTCATAGCTGAGCCGCATGTCCGAGCCAAGGCACTGCGAGAGCCAGGTGCCCGTCTCCGCAAGCATCTTCACGTCGGCCTCGTTGGGTGTCGGTGAGGACATGTGGTAGAGAACGACGTCTTCGCCGAGCCAGCCGCAGCGCTCCATGAACTCGACCGGGCGGAGGCCATAGCGCTGGAGACAGAAGTCGAGGTCAGCGATCTCGTGCAGGTGCGTGTGCAGATGGACACCCGGGTTGAGGTCGGCGAGCGTACGCATCTCGCGGTAGATCGTCTCGGTGTCGGAGTACGGAGCAAGGGGCGCCAGCACAAGCCTCACCATCGAGAACGGCTCGGGATCGTGGTACTTCGTGATCAGCTCCTGAGCGTGCTCCAGCACCTCGTCCTCGCGCTGAGCGATCGCGTCAGGTACCAGTCCGCCCTCTGAATCGCCGAGCGTGCAGCAGCCCCGCGCTGGGTGGAAGCGGATGCCGATCTGTTGCGCCGCGTCGATCGTTCGGTCGACGTACGTCGGCGGTTGCCCGGGCCAATAGGGGTAGTGCTGGTCCGCCGAGGTTGTGGTTCCCGTCATGAGCATCTCGCCGAAGTTCACGAGCGCTGAGACCTCGATCGCCTCGGGCGGCGGCGGGTTGCGGCCCCAGATGCCTGCGAGGTAGCCGAGCCAGTCGACGAAGCCGACTTCCTGCGTGCTCGAAGTAACGCGGTAGAGGGTCTGAAAGAGGTGGTTGTGCGTGTTGACGAAACCGGGCAGCACGACGCAGCCCGAGCAGTCGACGACCCTGTCCGCGACTCGCTCGTCCACGCCCTGGCCGACCTCGGTGATGACGGCGCCCTCGACGAGCACGTCCGCGTCGGCAAGCTCGCGGCGCGCGTCGTCCATCGTCGCGATGGCAGTGGCGTTCTTGAGCAGGATTCTCGACATCTCAATCGCTCCCGGCGGCTGGGGCCGCCAGATTACAAAGTCCGCCGCCGCAGCTCAGCTTTGGCGAGTCCGGCGCGTGAGCCCGGCGGCCATGCAGGCAAGAGGGAGCCCGCCGGTTGGCGGGCTCCACTCTCGCGTCTAATTTCGCTGGCCGTGCGCGCGATGCTCGCGCCGAGCGCCTCAGAAGATCGCGATTCCAAGATCGACGCACGTGTTCGGACCCGGCCGGCCAAACCGCGGCGCCGCACGCTCGGGCGGGCTGAACGGCACGCCATACTGGCAACCGCCGTTCCAGGTCGTCCGCTGGCTCCTGACCATCCCCTTTACAGGCTGACCGTGGTTGCGCAGGATCAAGTCGATCTGCGCGCGCTTCACGTTCATGATCCCCCGCTTGGTCGTCTTGACCGGCACGAAGTCGATGACCTCGATCGGAGCATCGGGATGGCCCTTCAGATCGCGGCCCCGCCGCTGCCAGTCGACGAGCGTCAGGGTGCCATCCGGCCGTACCTTGCCGCCGGTGGCGTAGCCGATATCGAGCCCCGTTTTGCCGCTGCTGAAATCGGTCAGATCAACGCCGCAGCCGCCCGGGTCGGTGACGCCGCACTTCTTCGGCTTGTTGAAGACCTCCCACCAGAGCGTGTAGATGTCGCCCGGTGTCAGACCCTCGAGATGAACGCGCGCCAGAACGCCGACGGGCGTGCGGACGATCTGCGCCGTGCCGTGCACCGTCGGGTCCTCGACCTCCATGAGCAGCTCTTCGAGGTCGAAGATCGGTTGGTTCTCGACGCTGAGGCCATTTCCGTTGCCTGCCGACGCCGTGGTCGTGAGCGCCATGAGGAGTCCTGCCGCCATCGCCACTACCAGCAGCCACTGAAGACGACTCCTCCTCCTGTGCCTCGTTCCTCCATGTTCAGCCATTGCCTGCTCCTTCTCCCCCGTTGGTTGCCCGGAGGTTCCGGGAGGGCGACAAGCGTCTAGTAAGAGTCGGGTAAGGCGTTGGCGCTCCGTTCTCTGTACGGCGAGTTGCGAATTGCGTGACTCCTGCGCGAATCTCGGCACGGTTGCCAGCCGCAACGGCCGCGACTTCGAGCGCGTTCGCGGCCTGCGGCTTCGGACCCTGCGCTAGCTGGAGTCAGCCAGGCTCCAGGTGTAGCGCGTGCGCCCTTCCTGGGGGGCGATTCCCGCCGGGACGCACACCGCGCCGCACAATCAGGGTCGGCGGTCTCGCTCCACGCGCAAGCGCGAGTCGCACGGGGCCGAGACCTTCGTCGGCCCACCGATCAGAGAGCCCGACGACGAGGAACCCGGCATCCTCGCTCGCCCCGAGAATCCCGGATTCGCCCGGAGGCACGAGCTGCGGGCTTGCCGCAACGCCCGTCGCGCGCTGAACGATGAGGGAGACGTCCGCGAGCAGGCGGCTCGCGTCGCGCTTGCCGCGCTCGGGCCGGGCCTCCGTGCCGAGAAGCGTGAGCGCGGCACGGTGGCTCGCTGCCAGCCAGGCGCTGATCTCGAGGGCCGCCCAGTCGTGGTCTGTACCGCCGAAGGGCACGACGATGCTCGTCACTCCCGCGTCGGAGCGACCGTCCCCGGCCACCACCGTCGCGACATCGCAGGGCGCCTCGCAAAAGATCTCAGCGAGGTCGTCGGGCGGCATGCCATCGACGAGCAGCTCGGCGGGAGCATCGGTGAGCAGAAGATCGACTTCGTGCGTGCCCGCGAGTCGGACGAGATCGGCGCCGATCGACTCCGACGTGAAGGAGGCCGCGCGAGCCGAGACACCGCGCGCGAGTAGCTCTTCACGCCGCGTCTCGAGCATGGCGCTCGTCGTCTTCAGCTCTTCGGGGCTCGGCGCGAGGGCCGTCAGGATCAACTCGCGCGGTGGACGCCGCGTGAGAGGCTCGCCGACCGTCAGCAACAGGCCGATGTTTGCGCGGTCGCTCGGCGCGATCAGGATCGAGCGCTCGGGTGCAGCCGACGCTGGTACCAGTGGCGCGGAGGCGGCCGTGGCGCTCGGAGGCGATGGCTGAACCGCGAGATCGAGTTCCGGATCCTGTCGCAGGATCGCCTTCTCCAGATCCTGGAGCGCCCGTGTTGGCTCGACGCCAAGCTCGTCGATCAGCGTCTTGCGTGCCTGCTGGTACGCCTCGAGCGCCTCCGCTTGACGCCCAGCTCGGTAGAACGCGAGGATCAGCTGCGAACGAAACCCTTCACGGAATCGGTGCGCTCGCGCGAGCTCCTGCAGCTCTCCGATCAGCATGTCGTGTTGGCCCAGGGCGAGGTCGGCATCGATGCGCGTCCCGAGTCCGACGAGGTTGAGCTCCTCGAGGCGGCCCCGCGCCGCGGCGGTGAAAGGTGCGTCGAGGCCCGAGAGCGGCGCTCCCCGCCACAGCTCGAGCGCTGCGCGGCAGCTCGCCGCGGCGTCGGTCGAAGACCCGGCCTGCAGCGATGCATTGCCCTCGGCGAGTAGGGATTCGAAGCGGTGCAAATCGAGCGACTGCTGGTCGATCTCGAGCGCGTAGCCCTGCTCGCGCGTGTGAACGAGCCGGTCCGCCCCGGCTTGCTCGAGGTCGCGCCGCAGTTCGACAACGCGCTGCTGCAGCGCCTTGACGCCGGACCGCGGCGCAACACTCCAAAGGTCCACAAGAAGCCCGTCCATACTGACGACCCGGTTGGCGTCGAGCAGCAGACGCGCCAGCAATGCGCGCTGGCCGGACCCTTTGATCTCGACCGGCCGACCGGAGATTTCGATCTGAAGCGGTCCGAGGATTCCGAACTGCACGACGCGCAGACACTAACCCGCAGCGCACCCAGCGGTCTTACCGCCCTCTGGCCGGCTTCTGGACGGTCACGTGGACACTGGGGCCAGCTGGTGAGCGGGTGGAAGGGAATATCGTGACCGAGACAGTGACAGACACCGTGAAGAACGATCACCGGATCGGCACCGAGATCGCCGGGTACCGGATCGAGCGACTCATCGGACGCGGCGGAATGAGCACCGTCTACCTCGCCGAGGACCTCGCACTCGGGCGCAAGATCGCGCTAAAGCTGCTCTCATCTGCCCTCTCCGAGGATGAGCGATTCCAGCAGCGGTTCCGGCTCGAGAGCCGGCTTGCCGCGTCGATCGAGCACCCCACGTCGTTCCCATCCATGAGGCAGGCCAGACCGAGGACGGAACGCTGTTCATCGCGATGCGTTACGTCGACGGCGCCGACCTCAAGCAGATCCTTCGCGACGAAGGCGCGCTTCATCCTCAACGTGCCTTCGATCTGCTCGCACAGGTCGCTGAGGGGCTCGATGAAGCCCACGCCCGTGGCCTCGTTCACCGTGACGTCAAGCCCTCGAACGTGCTTATCGCTCGCAGCGAGACGGGCGCTGAACACGCCTACCTCGCGGACTTCGGACTCACCAAGACCTCGACCAGCGAGACGGACGCCAGGGAGAGCATCACCCTCTCGGGGTCCAGCGACTACGTCAGCCCCGAACAGATCCGCGGCACAGGCTCAGACACCGCGAGCGACATCTACGCACTCGGCTGCATCGCTTACGAATGCCTCACCGGCCAGGTCCCATTCCAGCGGCCCGGCGAGCTCGAGGTGCTCTTCGCACACATGAACGACGAGCCGCCTCCGCCGTCGGCCGTGAACGTTCGCCTTCCGGGCACGCTCGACCCGGTACTCGCACGGTCAATGGCGAAGGAGCCCGGCGAGCGATACGGGAGCGGGTCAGCTCTTGTCGGTGCAATTCGCGACGCCGCGACGCCCAGAAGGCGCAGGGTCGGCAAACGAGGCGCCGCTCTCATTACCGCCCTGCTGGCAGCCATCGTCGCAGCGGCGGTGATACCCGTATTGCTCACGGGTAGCGGCCAGGATGGGCCCGTCGTCGGCACGATCACGACGGGCGCCGGCACGGGGCAAGCCGGGTTCTCGGGCGACGGCGGCCCTGCCATCGACGCGCAGCTCACCCTGCCGTGGGGACCGGTCGTCGACGATGCGGGCAACCTCTACTTCGGCGAGCTCGCGCGCGTCAGAGGCGTCGACACCGACGGCATCATCACGACGGCGGCTGGGTCGGGAGCTCGAGGGCACGACGGCGATGGCGTCCCCGCCCTCGAGGCGGAGTTCGAGGACCCCCTGCCCGGCCTTGGACCAGACGGCGCTCTGTACGTGATGAACAGGTTCGAGCCGATTCTTCGAAGGATCGAGGCTGACGGCACGATCGTGAAGGTTGCTGGCACCGGATTCGTAGGTGCCACTCTTCCCGCGGACGGTAGCCAGGCGAGCGATGTCGACCTATGCGGGAGCGTCTGGCGACCGATCTCCGATAACGCGGGGAACATCCATTTCTCCTGTTCGCATGCGGTGTTCAGAATCGACTCGGCTGGCGTGCTCTCGCGAGTCGCCGGTACCGGCGAAGAGGGCTTCTCCGGCGACGGGGGTCCGGCGACCGAGGCGAAACTGTTTCTTCCCAGAGACCTCGCCTTCGACGATGCAGGGAACCTGTATATCGCCGACGCTCTCAACAATCGCGTGCGCAAAGTCGATCCGGAGGGCGTCATCACGACCATCGCAGGAACGGGCAATCGACGCCACTCCGGCGATGGCGGTCCGGCACGACTCGCCGACCTGCACGTAACGCAGGACGTGGCCGTGGACTCAGACGGCAACCTCTACGTGTCGTTCGCCGTGAATCCCGAGCCTGACGCAGACCGCTTGGATCCCAACGTCGTCCGCCGCATCGACACCGGCGACATCATCACCACCGTGGCCGGCGGGGGCACGCTCCTTGGCGACCAGGTGCTCGCCACGGAGGCGGACCTCGGCAACGGCAGTTCCCTACACATTGACCTCGACGCCCGTGGGAACCTCTACATCGCTGCAGAGGCCGGACAGCGAATTCACAAGGTGACGTTCAATCGGTAGGAGAATCGGGGCGTGGCTGACGGTCGGCGGCCCACCCCTCCGGGAACAAAGGTCGGCGAGCAACGGAGTCTGGCTCAGGCATCCCTCCTGCCCCGACGATCCGCGCGCGGCTAAGAACTCCACGGTGAACAGAGTCTAGGCCGCTCGCGGCCTGCGTGCCCCTGACCGCGTCCTGACTGTGCCCTGGGTGGCCTTGGCGAGCCTCGGCGCATCCAGACGAGGCACCGAAAGGACATATCGTGACTGAGACAGTGGCACATTCCGTAGTTGCCGATCCCCGGATCGGTACCGAGATCGCCGGGTATCGCATCGAGCGCCTGCTCGGGCGTGGCGGGATGAGCACCGTCTACCTCGCCGAAGACCTGGCGCTGGGACGCAAGGTCGCTCTGAAACTCCTCTCCGCCGCGCTATCGGAGGATGAGCGATTCCAGCAGCGATTTCGGCTCGAGAGCCGCCTCGCGGCCTCGATCGACCACCCCAACGTGATCCCGATCTACGAGGCCGGCCAGGCTCAGGACGGCACGCTGTTCATCGCGATGCGCTACGTCGACGGCGCCGACCTCAAACAGGTGCTGCGCGACGAAGGCGCGCTCGACACGCAGCGGGCGGTCGGGCTCCTCGCCTAAGTCGCCGAAGGGCTCGACGAAGCCCATGCACAAGGGCTTGTCCACCGCGACGTCAAGCCCTCGAACGTGCTCCTCGCCCGCAGCGAAACGGGCGCCGAGCACGCCTACCTCGCCGACTTCGGACTCACCAAGACCTCGACCACCGAGGAAGGCGCCAAGGAGAGCATCACCCTCTCCGGCTCCAGCGACTACGTCAGCCCCGAACAGATACGGGGCGCAGGCTCCGACCAATCAAGCGACATCTACGCGCTCGGCTGCGTCGCCTACGAATGCCTCAGCGGCCACGTCCCCTACCGCAGACCCGGAGAGCTCGAAACGCTCTTCGCCCACATCAACGACGCGCCACCGCGTGCGTCGGCCGCGAACCCAGATCTCGCCGCTTCCCTTGACCCTGTTCTCGCGAAGGCATTGGCAAAGGAACCGGCCGAGCGCTACCCGAGCGCCATGGCCTTCGTCGACGCGACACGCAGCGCAGTCGCGCCGACCGCGCACAGGGTGAGCCGACGAGCGGTCACGCTCCTCGCGGCTTTGCTCGCAGTCGTCGTGGCTGCCGTCGCGGTTCCCGTTGTTCTTCTCACCGGTGACGCGAGCGGGCCTCCTCAGGTCGCCAAGATCACCACAGTGGCGGGCACGGGCCATCACCGATTCTCTGGTGAGGGCGGCCCGGCTGTCGAGGCAAAGATCGCCCTGCCCCGGGGGCCGGCCGTCGATGGCGACGGAAACGTGTACTTCGGGATACCCGAGAGAGTCTTGCGCGTCGATACGGGCGGCGTGCTCTGGGTCGCCGCCGGCTCCGGAATGCGCGGCTTTCAGGGTGACGGACTTGCTGCGAACGAGGTCGAACTCAACAACCCTCGGGCCGCCGTGGATCCCGACGGGGCCCTGTACACCCTGAACTACGAGGAGCCCATCGTGCACAGGATCGACGAGGACGGCACCGTCACGACGATCGCCGGCAGCGGATCCGTCGCAAGCCAGCCCATCGAGGACGGAAGCCTCGCGACCGAGACCGACCTCTGCAATCGCGCGTCCGGACCCGCGGTCGACCCACAAGGGAACGTCTACTTCGCCTGTACGAGCGCTGTCTTCAAGATCGACTCCGCCGGCCTGATCACCAGGGTGGCCGGCACAGGTGAAAGCGGTTTCGCCGACGATGGCGGCCCCGCAACGGCGGCGCAGCTCAAAGGCGTTAACAACATCACCTTTGACGCGGAGGGGAACCTCTACATCGCGGACGGATCGAGCGCTCGCGTACGAAAGGTCGACACGACCGGCACCATCTCGACGTTGGCCGGGACGGGCACTCGACGCAACGCAGGCGACGGTGGCCCAGCCATCCTGGCTGACCTCCATGTCACCCAAGACGTGGCCGTCGATCAGGCAGGCACGGTCTACGTGGCGTTCGACCTTTCTCCCGATCCCAGCAGTGACCGAAACATCGAGGATCCCGAGGTCGTCCGCGCCATCTCAAACGAGGGCGTGATTACGACGGTTGCGGGTGGCGGCACATCGCAGGCAGACGGGGTGCCCGCGACCTACGCAGCGCTGCGTGGGCCTCTCGAGGTCGCGGTCGATACCGAGGGCAACCTCTACATCGCCGAGGACGGTGGCCACCGCGTGCGCAAGGTGACGCTGAATCCCTAGAAGCACCAGGGTGTGACCGGCGTATCGTGACCGAGACAGTGACGTACACCGCGACGGACGATCCACGGATCGGCACAGAGATCGCCGGATACCGGATCGCGCGACGGATCGGATCCGGCGGAATGAGCACGGTCTACCTTGCCGAGGACCTCGCGCTAGGACGCGGGGTCGCGCTGAAGCTTCTCTCCCCTGCCCTCTCGAAGACCGAGCGATTTCAGCAGCGATTCCGTGTCGAGAGTCGCCTCGCGGCGTCAATCGACCACCCCAACGTGATCCCAATCTACGAGGCCGGACAGGCCGAGGACGGCACCCTCTTCATCGCCATGCGCTACGTCGACGGCGCCGATCTCAGGCGGGTGCTGCGCGACGAAGGTGCACTCGACACCCAGCGTGCCGTCGAGCTCCTCGCCCAGGTCGCCGAAGGCCTCGACCAGGCTCACGCACGCGGCCTCGTTCACCGAGACGTCAAACCCTCGAACGTGCTCATCGCCCGCAGCGACACCGGCTCGGAGCACGCGTACCTCGCCGACTTCGGACTCACTAAGACCTCAACCACGGAGGCAGACGCGCGGGAGAGCATCACTCTCTCGGGCTCGAGCGACTACGTCAGCCCCGAGCAGATCCGTGGCGAGGCCTCAGAAAAGAGCTGCGACATTTACGCGTTCGGCTGCGTCGCCTACGAGTGTCTGACGGGGGAGGTGCCATTCAAGCGGCCCGGCGAGCTCGAGGTGCTGTTCGCGCACATGACCGATGAGCCGCCGCGACCATCGGCGGCCAACCACCGGCTTCCGGGCGAAGTCGACCAGGTCATCGGGAAGGCAATGGCGAAGCGACCCGGCGATCGTTACAGGAGCGGAACCGAGCTCGTCGACGCGCTTCGCAGCGCGACCTCGCCGCAGCGTCAGCCGAGCAGACGAAGACTTGCGTTCCTGGGTGTCCTGCTCGCGATCGTGGTCGCGGCGTCCGTCGTTCCCGCGCTCGTACTCACCGGCGGGGGTAGTGCTACCGCGGTGCTCGAGCCCGGGGCGCCAGACAGATCGGTCATCGAGACCATCGCCGGCACCGGCACGCGTGATTTCGGAGGCGATGGCGGACCGGCCGTCGAAGCCGACTTAGATGAGCCTCGCGGCCTCGCCTTCGACGCGGGCGGCAACCTCTACATCGCGGACGCGGGCAACAACCGGATCCGCATCGTCGACCCGAACGGCGTCATCACAACGATCGCAGGCAATGGCGAACCGGGTTCGACCGGTGACGGCGGCCCGGCGAGCGAGGCGACGCTGTCGCACCCGACGGCGTCGGCCTTCGACGCGGCCGGGAACTTCTACTTCGCCGATCGCAACGCCAACCGGGTCCGCAGGATCGATGTCGACGGCACTATCACAACGGTCACGGGCAGCGGCGCTCTCGGACAGCCTGCGAGGGGCGCTGACGAGGGCACGGCAACCGAGGCTCAGCTGGCCGTCCCGGTGGGGATCGCGGTCGACGCCGAGGGCACGCTCTACGTCTCCGACCTGCATCACCATCGGATCCTGCGGGTCGGAACCGATGGCAGGTACACCACTTTCGCGGGCACGGGAGCGCCGGGCTTCTCGGGTGATGGCGGCCCGGCTACGGAGGCCGAGCTGTTCCTGCCCTCGGCGCTCGCCGTCGGCCCAGGTGGCAGCGTCTACGTCTATGACGGCTCGAATTTCCGGATCCGCCGGATCGGCCCTGACGGCATCATCACGACCGTCACCGGTAACGGCATCCGTGGCTTCTCGGGCGACGGTGGCCCAGCCGTGGAGGCCAGTATCAACGACGGCAGGAGCTTGGTGTTGGACGCCGAGCAGAACCTGTACTTCACCGATACCGCAGCAGACCTCACTAGGCGAGGAGACGACTTCGGCAACCGAGTCCGCAGGGTCGACAGGAGCGGCATCATCAGCACCGTCGCCGGCACCGGTCGTGCTGGGTTCGCTGGCGACGGCGGCCCGGCGACCAAAGCTCATATGGACGGGCCTTCCGGACTTGCGTTTGACGCCGACGGCAACCTCTATATCTCCGATCATGACAACAGTCGCGTCCGCAGGGTGACGTTCAACCGGTAGACGCTGACCGCTTCCTGACTGTGTCCTGGGTGTGTCCTGGGCCGTTTCCTGAAAGCTCGGAGCCACACCCCGAGCACAAGGAGGAGCGTCATGCGAAGAGTCACGGCCCTACTACTCACCCTGACAGCGCTGGTGCTGCTCGCCGCCGCGTGCGGAGGCGATGACGACACCGACTCGTCCCCCGACACCGCGCCCGCCGAGATTGCACCGGTGCCCGAGCCGCAACCTGACCCCGCGCCGCAGCCCGACACCGAGCCGGCGCCCGAAGCGGTCGCCGATCCCGAGCAGGTCGTGCGCAGCTACTACGACGCGCTCGATGCTCGCGACCCCGAGGCCGCGGCCGCCCTCTTCGCTGACGACGCGGTCGTTCTGGACACGCCCTACGTCGACGGTCCCAGGCATGAAGGACCCCAGTAGATCATGGAGTTCGTGAGACTCGACGGCGGATCGCCATACGAGCTCTCGAACTTCCAGGTCTCGGGCACCACGACAACCTGGGACCACGTCTGGACAAACTCCAGCGAGGGCACCTGCGTCGGCACGGGACACAACGCGCGCGTCGCGGACGGACAGATCGTCGAGTGGACATATGCGCCTGAGAAGTGTTCAGGGCCCGAGTGAGCGGCCGCGGCCCCGGGGCGCACTCCGTCGCGGCCGACGAGCGTTGGAGGGCCGGCGCTTCGGGGCGCCTCTGGAACGTTGCATGTGTGCTCAGCGCGATCGTTAGCTGTCGCCGCTGTCGGCCAAGCTCCAGGTGTACCGGGTGAGCCCGTCCGGAGGAGCAATCCCGCCCGGCCGCACCCCGCTGCGAACGATGAGCGTCGGCGGCCGGGCGTCTCGGGCCAGTGCGAGCCTGAGATGCCCGAGGCCTTCGTCGGCCCAGCGCTCCGAAAGACCAAGTATCAACAGCCCCGCATCGACGCTTGCCTCGAGGATCGCGTCCCCGCCGGGTGCAATCAGCTGAGGCTTGGCAGCGACACCCGTCGAGCGCTGTGCAATCAGCGAGACTGCAGCGAGCATGCGACTCGCGTCGCGCTTTCCGTCGGCCGGGCGCGCATCTCTACCGAGCAGGGTCATCGAGCCGCCCTGACTGGCCGCGAACCACGCGCCCATCTCGAGGGCGGCCCAGTCGTGCTCTGTGCCGCCGAATGGCACGACGACGTCCTGACCTGGCCCGGCGCCGAGCCGGCCGTCTCCGGGGACAACCACGGCAACGTCGCAGGGGGCTTCTCGAAAGATCACCGCAAGGCCGCCGGGGAGCGAACCGTCGGCGAGCAGCTGAGCCGGCGCGTCTGTCAGTAGTAGGTCCACTTCTTGCGCGCTGGCAAAGCGCACGACGTCCTCGCCGCGGGCCTCCGACGTGAATGCGGCCGCTCGAGCCGGAACGCCCCGCGCGAGCAAGCCTTCCCGGACGTCCTCGAGCAGCGCGCTCGTGTGAGCCAGCTCGGCACTCGTGGCGGCGATCGCCGTAAGAACGAGCTCCCGGGGCGGGCGATGCGTCAGTGGCTCCGCCACCGAAAGGAGCTGTTGGACGTTGTCGATGTCGTCCGGGATGACGAGGATCGAACGATCGCGCGTGATGGGCCGCCAGTCGCCGGTCGAAGAGCCAGCGTCGCCCACGTCCCCAGCGGCCGTGGCCGGTTCCTGGACGTTCAGGGCCGGATCCTGACGGAGGATCGCTCGCTCGAGCTCCTGCAGCGCGCTCGTCGGCTCGACGCCCAGCTCCTCGACGAGGAGTCTGCGCGTGTCGTGGTACGTCCGGAGCGCCTCGGCCTGCCGCCCGCCGCGGTACAGCGCGAGCATGAGCTTCGCGCGGAAGCTCTCACGGAAGGGGTGCTGCGCGGCGATCTCCTCCAGCTCACCGATGAGCTCGAGATGGCGCCCGAGCGCGAGCTGGGCGTCGAACCGCTTCTCAAGTGCGACGAGGCGGAGCTCCTCGAGCCGCGCGCCCGCTGCGGTTGCGAACGGCGCATCCGGGAACTCGGCGAGTGGGGGACCCCGCCAGAGCGCCAGCGCATCGGCGAAGGCAGCCGCTGCGAGGTCCGGTCTCCCCCGGTCAAATGATGAGTCACCCTCTGCGAGCGATGTCTCGAAGCGGCGCAAGTCGAGCTGCTCTCCCTCGATGTCGATGACGTAGCCGGCTCCGCGCGTGTCGACAAGGTCAGCGCCGGCGCCGCCGCGCTCGAGCACCTGGCGAAGCTGCGCCACCCGCTGGTGCAGCGCCCGGACGCCGGTCGACGGCGGGCTAACCCAGAGGTCGGCAACGAGCTGCTCGCTCGAGATCACGCGATTCGCATCGAGCAATAGCCGCGCCAGAAGCGCGCGCAGGCTGATCGCCGAGACGTCGACACGACGACCAGAGGCCCGCATCTCCAGCGGCCCCAGAATCATGAATTCCGCCCTGCTCGCCAACAGCGCACGGTAGCGCTTGGCGAGTCGTCACCGATCGCTTGCAGCCATCGCACAGGCTCCGCTCGAGGGTTCTCGAACGCGAGGGAAAGGGAATACGGTGAGCGAAACGGTGGAACAGCCGACCAGCGCCCATCCGCGGATCGGCACGACGATCGCGGGATACCGGATCGAGCGCCTGCTCGGTCGCGGCGGGATGAGCACGGTCTACCTGGCCGAGGACATCGCGCTCGGGCGCAGGGTAGCGCTGAAGCTCCTCTCGGCTGAGCTCTCCGAGGACGAGGCCTTTCGCGAGCGGTTCCGGCTCGAAAGCCGCCTCGCCGCCTCGATCGACCACCCGCACGTAATCCCGATTTACGAGGCTACGCAGGCAGACGACGGCACCCTCTTCATCGCCATGCGCTACGTCGAAGGCGCAGATCTCAAGAAGATTCTCACAGAGAAGGGCGCGCTGGAAACGACGCGCGCGGTCGAGCTCCTTGCTCAGGTCGCGAAAGGTCTGGATGCGGCACACGCCCGCGGCCTCGTTCACCGCGACGTCAAGCCCTCGAACATCCTCGTTGCGTCCGACGAGGCAGAGGGCGAGCACGTCTACCTCGCCGATTTCGGTCTGACCAAGTCCTCGAACACAGCTGCGGGTGCTCGGGAGAGCATCACGCTTTCTGGCTCGATCGACTACGTCAGCCCGGAGCAGGTCGAAGGCCTGGCGGCCGACCCCGCAAGCGACGTCTACGCGCTCGGGTGCGTCGCGTACGAGTGCCTCACGGGTGACGTCCCGTACCCGAAGAAGCGAGAGATGGAGGTGCTGTTCGCCCACCTCGAAGACGATCCGCCAAGGCTGAGTGAAGCGAACGCCTCTCTACCGCGCGAGCTAGACGACGTGGCCGCCAGAGCGATGGCCAAAAACGCCTGCGAGCGCTACTCGAGTGGAGCAGCTCTCGTCGACGCGATACGTGACGCGACCACGCCGCGGCATCGGCGGATTGGCAGACGGGGCGCTGTCCTTCTAGCCGCTGTGATCGCCGCGATCGTCACCGCTGCCGTCGTTCCGTCGATCTTGCTGACAGGCGGAGCCGCCGACGGTGACTCGGGCGTGGGCACGATCGCGACGATCGCTGGCACCGGCACCTCCGGACATTCCGGCGACGGCGGCCCGGCGATCGAGGCCGAGCTGAGCAGTCCGAGCGGCGTTCACGTCGACGCCGACGGCAACATCTACGTCGGCGAGATCAACTGGGTGCGAAGGATCGATCCGGACGGCGTGATCACCACCGTGGCAGGTACCGGAAGGCGCGGCTTCGCCGGCGACGGTATCCCGTCGACCGAGGCCGAGGTCAGCTGGGCCATTGCCGGTAGCGACGCCGACGGGAACCTCCTGATCATGAACTGGCAGGAGCCCATCCTCCGCAGGGTTGATGGCGACGGAATCATCAGCACGATCGCCGGCAACGGCTACCACAGTGACCCGCAGGAAGGAAGCCAGGCTCGTGACGGCTCCATCTGTAATCAACCATCGAAACCGGCCGTCGATGTCGAAGGCTTGATCCACTTCGGGTGCCGGGGAGCCATCTACCGCATCTCCAGCGACGGCATCATCACGCGCGTCGTGGGCACCGGCGAGCACGGCTTCGCCGGGGACGGAGGCCCGGCCACCGAGGCACGCGTGTCGCTCTCGACCGCTCGAGGGCTCGACTTCGACTCCGAAGGCAACCTCTATTTCGCGGACGGCGACAACAGCCGTATCCGCAAGGTCGACACGAGCGGTGTCATCACGACGATCGCCGGGACGGGGCTCAGGCAACATGCAGGCGATGGTGGTCCGGCGGTGCTCGCCGCGCTCGCCGAGCCGTTCGATCTCGCTATCGACTCGGACGGAAACATCTTCATTTCGTTTATCGGACAGATTGGGTTCGCTGACGGAACGCCGGGGGTCGTCCGCAGGATCGACACGGAAGGAATCATCTCCACCGTCGCCGGTGGTGGCCTCGAAGAGACGAGCGTCGATGGTGGGCCTGCTACCGAGGCGGAGCTCTACGGAGGCTGGCAGTTCATCGACGTCGATGCTGACGGGAATCTCTACATCGGCGAGCCCGGCGGCCACCGAGTGCGGAAGGTGACCTTCAACAACTAAACATGGAGGGCGTGGCCACGCGTGGTGGCCGCGCCTGCACCACGTTTCGTTCGGGTGCGCCCGCGTCGGTGACGAGCGCTCAGGCGTCCTTGGCCAGGCTCCACGTGTACCTACTCAACCCTTCCTGCGGCGCGATGCCTCCCGGGCGAACGCCGCCGCGGACGACAAGCGTGGCGGGGCCGGTACTGCGGGCCAGGTCAGCCTGACCTGGCCAGGCCCTCGTCGGGCCAACGCTCGGAGAGCCCGATGACGAGCAGAGTCGCGCCCCGGCTTTCAGACAGGACAGCGGCCTCGCCGGGGACAATCAGCTTCGGCCGTGCGGCGACCCCGGTCGAACGCTGAACGAGCAGTGACACGTCGGCGAGCAGCCGACTCGCGTCCCGCTTGTCCTGATCGGGGTGCCTTCGCCAGCGGACCGGTCTTCGACGCCCAAGGCAACATGCGGCGCGCTCGGGCTCGAGGTAGACGCCACGGGAACCTCTACGTCACGGAGAGCACCGGTCACGGCATTCGCAAGGTGATCTTCAACGCATAGAGAACGCACGGCGTGGCCGCCGCGAGGTGGCCACGCCCGGACCGTCGGCGACGCGACTGCGCGGCGCGGATTACCATGCTCCACCACGTCGCGCACCGCGCGGCTTCGAGGAGAGCATGGCCACCCGCATCGGCGTCGACATAGGCGGCACGTTCACCGACCTGATCTTCTATGACGATCAGACGGGTGACGTCCACGTCGCGAAGACGGCGACCACGCCCGACGCGCTCGAGCAAGGCGTTCTCGAGGCGGTTGGAACCGCGGTACCGGCCGACAAGGTTCCCGGCGTCGAGTACTTCATGCACGGCACCACGATCGCGCTCAACGCGTTGCTCACCCGCTCGGGCGCAGCCACTGGCCTGATCTGCACGAATGGTTTCCGTGACGTGATCGAGATCGGTCGCGGCGATCGGCCGGCGATGTACGACATCTTCTGGAAACAGCCGCTCCCGCTCGTCAAGCGACGCCACCGGCTGACGATCCGCGAGCGCATCCGAGCCGACGGCGAGATCCTCGAGCCGCTCATCGAGGACGACGTCATCGAGGCGCTCCGTGAGCTCGAAGCCGCCGGCCTCGAGTCAATCGCCGTCTGCCTGATGAACTCCTATGCGAACCCGGTCCACGAGCTCGCTGTCGAGCGGATCCTCGGCGAGCAGGGCTTCGAGGGCGAGGTCTCGCTCTCGCACCGGCTGTCGCGTGAGTACCGCGAGTTCGAGCGATCCTCGACCACGGTCGTCGACGCGTATATCCGCCCCGTCACCTCCCGCTACCTGAAGGGGCTGGTCGACGGGCTCCGTAGCGCCGACTTCCAGGGCGAGGTGCTGGTCACGCGCTCGGGCGGTGGAGCGATCACGGCGAACGAGCTGAAGGAGCGCCCGTTCGAGGCGATCCAGTCCGGCCCGGTCGCCGGGGCCGAGGGCGCGGCCGAGCTCGCGCGCGAGCTCGGCTGGGACCTAGCGATCACCGCCGACGTGGGTGGCACGAGCTTCGACACGGCGCTGATCATCGGCGGGCGGCCCCAGGTCAAGCACGAGGGCAGCATCGTCGGCTGGCCCCTGCAGACTTCCTGGGTCGACGTCGTCTCGATCGGCGCCGGCGGCGGCAGCCTCGCCTACGCCGACAATGGCCTGCTTCGCGTCGGCCCGCAGTCGGCAGGTGCCCAGCCGGGCCCGGCGTGTTACGGGCGCGGCGGCACGAAGCCCGCGGTAACGGACGCCGCACTCGTTCTCGGGATACTTGGCGACGGCGCCCTGAGCAACGACTTCACCCTCGATGCCGATGCCTCGCACGCGTCCCTCGAGCCGCTGGCGAAGGAGCTCGGCCTGAGCCTCGACGAAGCGGCGCGCGGCGTCCTGCGCGTCACGACTGCCTCGATGGCCGAGGCCATTCGTGAGATCACGATCGGCCAGGGCGAGGACCCGCGCGAGGCCAAGTTGCTCATCTTCGGCGGGGCCGGCCCGCTGTTCGGCACGCTCATCGCCGAGGAGCTCGACATCCCGCAGATCGTCGTTCCCCCCCACGCCGGCAACTTCTCGGCCTGGGGGCTGCTCGGGCAGAACGTGACGCACGAGGCGGCGCACACCTCGATCCGCGTCGTCTCTGAAGAGCTCGTTCCTGAGCTCAACAAGAACCTGGCCGCGATGTTCAAAGAGCTCGAAGCGCGCCACAGCGACGCCAACGGCGATCTCGGACGCACGATCGGCCTCGATCTGCGCTACGTCGGGCAGGAGCACACGCTGAACGTCCAGCTGCCTTCGAGCACGGGGCAGCTCACCACCGACGACCTCGCACCTGCTGCAGAGGCCTTCGCGACGAACTACGAGCGTCGCTTCGGCACCACGCTCGCCGAGGAGCTCGAGCTCGTCACGCTGCGCGCGATGACCCGCCAGAGCCTTCCCCGTAAGGGCGACGACCGAAGCGCGAGCGCCGAGCGAACCGGGGTCGAGCGCGACGCGACAACGCAAAGCTTCTCGTTCACACGCGGCGAGCAGGTCGAGTTCGGCGTCGTCGAGCGCGCAGACCTCGGCCGCGGGTCGATCAGCGAAGGCCCGCTGATCGTGTTCGAGCCGACCGCGACCACCTACGTCGATGCCGGCTACAGCGTTGCCGTCGACGACTCTGCGAACCTCTCGATCGGCCGCACAAGCGGAGGCAGCGAATGACCCAGGTTGACTCGAGCGCCACAGCGACAGCGACAGCGGCCCTCGCGGCCGACGCCGATCCGGTTACGACCGAGGTGATCCGCCACGCCCTCCGCTCGGGCGCAGGCCAGATGAAGCGCGTGCTCCTGCGAACGGCGTTCTCGCCGATCATCTACGAGGTCGTCGACTTCGCCGTCGGCCTCTACGACGAGCAGGCACGCATGCTCGCCCAGGCACCGACGTTGCCGCTCAAGCTCGGCACGCTCGACGCGTGCGTCAAGAACGCGGTCGAGTCGGTCGGCGGCGAGGACAGCCTCGAGGACGGCGATCTCCTCCTCTACAACATCCCCTACGGGACCGGTGCGCACCCACAGGACATCGCGCTGATCGCGCCGGTCTTCCTCGAGGGCGAGCTGGTCGGCTACGCGCCGTGCAAGACGCACATGGTCGATCTCGCAGGCAAGGATCCCTACTGCACCGACACGATCGACGTCCACCAGGAAGCAACGATCTTCCCGGGCGTGAAGCTGTATCGGGCCGGGGAGCGTAACGAGGAGATCTGGAACATCATCCTGGCCAACTCGCGCGTGCCAAAGGTGGTCGGCGGCGACATGAACGCGGTCGTCGGGTGTGTCCGTACCGGCGCGCGCGCCCTGCGCGCGCTCATCGAGAAGCACGGGCTCGACGAGTTCCGCGCGTCGGTCGAGCGAATCTTCGACTACGGCGAGGCGAGCATGCGCCGCTTCATCGAGCAGATTCCCGACGGCACCTACAAGACCGACTGCTCGATCGACAACAACGGTCGCGACGACGAGCCGATCGACTTCAACCTCACCGTCGAGGTCACCGGCAGCGACCTCACCTTCGACCTGATCGACGCACCCGACCAGCAGCCGGGCCCTGTCAACTCGCTTCGGCCGAACACGGTCTCGATGATCCGAACTGCGCTCGCGAGCGTCGCCGGGGCCGGCGACGACGCCGATCATGGACAGTTCCGGCCGCTCCACCTCAAGACACGCCCGGGGTCGATCTTCGAGCCGCGGTACCCAGCCCCCTCGTTCGTTTACTGGGCGGCCTCGCTGCAGATCATCGACGGCTTCTACCGCGCGCTCGCGCCTGCGCTGCCAGGGCTCGTTGCTGCCGAATCAGGTTCCGACATGATGATCTTCATGTGGTGGGGCCAGAAGAAGATGGACTACCAGCAGCGTGCCGCCGACTGGGACGAGCCGTGGATCGACGGCGGCTCAACGCCGATCGGCCAGGGCGGGCATGCGGGTGGCGACGGAACGAACGCGCTGATCCACATCACCGAGTCGGCGCTCCGCGTCGGGCCGGCCGAGAAGTGGGAAGCCCAGAACCCGTGGCTCGTCGAGCAACGCGAGCTCGCGCCCGACTCGTGCGGGCCGGGCAGGCACCGTGGCGGCCTGGGCGTCAACTTCGAGGTACGAGTCCTCCAGGATTGCAACATGACAAGCGTGGTCGAGCGAACGAAGGAGGCGCCGCGTGGGCTGTTCGGCGGCGGCGAGGCGCGGCCCAACCAGGTGATCCTGAACCGCCCGGACGGCACGACCACGACGCACGGCAAGGACACGGCAATCTTCGTCGAGCAGGGCACTCTGTTCCAGGCTCACTCGGGCGGTGGCGGCGGCTACGGGCCTCCCGAGGAGCGCGACCCAGAGCTGATCGAGGAGGACCTGATCGACGGCTACGTGACGCCGGAGCACGTGGCGAAGTGGTATCCGCACTACAAGCAGTGATCGAAGCGGCTGTCACAATAGAGACGCCGATCGCGAAGGAGGCACCGTGAGCACAGTCGAAGCGCAACGCAACGGGCAGAGCGACGCCGAGACGTCGTTCCGCATGGTCGACTGCGACGTTCACCCCTACCACCGGCAGGGACTCGACGACCTCGCGCCGTACCTGAGCCCTGAGTGGCGTCAGCGCCTCGGCATCGGTGAGCTGCCCGAATGGGCGAAGTTCATCAACGGCGGCCAGGTCGGGATGCCCAAGAACGAGTTCTACCGAATCTCCTCGGGCCCGCTTCGCACCGACACGATCCCGCCCGAGGGCGGCGTGCCCGGGTCAGACCCGGCCTACGTCGCGAAGCAGCTGCTCGACGAGTACGGCATCGACCGGGCGATCCTGCTCGGCGGCCCGAATTCGGGCCACGGCACCTTCCCCAACGCGCCCGCGCTGGCCGCGATCGCGTCGGCCTACAACGACTGGGTGCTCGAGCACTGGTGCGACGTCGATAAGCGCTACCGCGCGGCGATCTTGGTCGCGCCGCAGGATGCGGAGCTCGCCGTTGACGAGATCAAACGCGTGGCGGACCGGCCGGGCGTCGCCGCGATCCACATGCCGCTCTTCAACATCGCGCCGGGCGAGAAGCACTACTGGCCGGTCTATGAGGTGGCGGAGCACTACGGTCTGCCGATCCTCGTCCACCCGGGCGCGACCGAGGGCACCTACACACAGGCGCCCGGCCTCGGCTACATCCCGACCTACTACCTCGAGTGGCACGCCTGCCTCACCCAGCCGGCGCAGTCGGCGGTCTCGAGCCTGATCTGCAACGGCGTCTTCGAGAAGTTTCCCAAGCTGATGTACGTGTTCGCCGAGTGCGGCTTCGCATGGCTCGTCGATCTGATGTGGCGACTCGAGCGCGACTGGAAGGCGCAGCGCGAAGAGGTGCCCTGGGTCAAGAAGCACCCGACCGACTACCTGATCTCGAACATGCGCTTCACGTCGCAGCCGTTCTACGAGGCCGACAAGCCCGAGCACATCCACTCAGTGCTCGAGGTGATGCACGCCGAGCACACGCTGGTCTTCAGCTCTGACTATCCGCACTGGGACTTCGACGATCCGCGGCGGGCGCTGAAGGACCTGCCGGACGAGATCCGCGACCGCGTGTTCGCGCAGAACGCGATCGACACGTTCGGCGACCGGCTGAACTAGCGCCGCTGACGCCGCCGAGCACGATCGTGAGCGAAGACGCCGTCTGTCCGTGAGCGAGACCGCAACTAAGCACGTCGTCTGCTCGGTCGACGAGCTCCCTCCGGGAGAGCGGAAGATCGTCAACCTCGAGGGTCGCTCGATCGGGGTCTTCAACGTCGCCGGCACCTACCGAGCGATCCGGAACATCTGCCCGCATCACGGTGCGCCGCTCTGCCTTGGGAGCCCGCAGAAGCTGATGCTGGCCTCCGATCCGCTCGAGTATGTGCTCAGCGAGGACGAGTGGATCCTGCGCTGTCCGTGGCATGGCTACGAGTTCCACTTCGAGACCGGCCGCACTGTCTACGACCCCGATGACATGAGGGTCAAGGTGTACCCCGTCACCGTCGAGGACGGGCAGGTCGTCCTGCACGACTAGGCGGGTCGTGCGCGACACGCACGACCCGAAAACGGGCGTGCCTCCGATCGGAGGCACGCCGAGCATCTAACTTCGGGCGTCGGTCTAGGTGACGTCGTTGACGAACATCACCTGCGGAGGTCCCTTGACCCCCGCGTTCTGCATAACGTCCTTGAGGTCGGGCGAGGCCATGAGCGCCTCGATCTTGCCCCGATCGCCCTCGGCGACAATGCTGATCATGTTCGGGTTGTCGGCGTTCTGGTACACGCGGGCGCTCTCGACGCCCGCAGACGCGCGCATGTCGGCGTTCGCGTCGTAGACCGCCCGCCAGGTGGCATAGTCCTCCACCTCGTGACTCACAACACACATTGCCATGGCGACCTCCTCGCTCCGTGTCGGATCTGCCGTTGAGCCTACGAGACGAACCGTGTTGGCACAAGCCACCACATGCGCCCCCTACGTATCCTCGTCGACATCGTGACCTCACGCGGTGAGCGCTCGTCGACGGCTGCAGCGGCCGCCCGCACTTTTGGGAGCGCGCTCATCATCGGCGCAGTCGCCGTCGGACTCGCTGGCGCACCAGAGGCTGAAGCCGCAACATCAGCCGGCAAGAAGGCGCGTCTCGCGCTCAAGCGCGTCGCGAAGGGCTTCGCCGCGCCGACCCATCTCGCGGCCCCACGTGCCGAGAAGAAACGGCTCTACGTCGTCGAGCAGTCGGGCCGCGTGTGGCTCATCGACAAGGGTAAACGCCGAGCGGCTCCGTTCCTCGATATCCGCGACCGCGTCGGCACAGGCGCAGAGCAAGGGCTCTTCTCGATCGCCTTCCATCCGCGCTACGGCGAGACACGCAAGGTCTACGTCAACTACACGGATCACGTCGGGAACACGCGCGTGGTCGAGTTCCGCTCGAAGGGCCGCCGCGCGCTCAAGAAGAGCGCACGACAGGTCGCCTGGGTCCGCCAGACCGAGGAGAACCACAACGGCGGGCAGATCGCCTTCGGCCCAGACGGCCACCTCTACATCGGCATGGGCGACGGCGGCGGACCGGGCGACCCCGAGAACAACGGGCAAGACGACGCCTCGCCGCTCGGCAACCTCCTCAAGGTCGACGTCGATGACCACAAGGCCCGCTGGTCGACGATGGGCTACGGCCTACGAAATCCGTGGCGCTTCTCGTTCGACGCCGAGACCGGCGACCTCTACCTCACCGACGTTGGCCAGGAGAGCGTCGAGGAGGTCAACTTCGTGCCGCGATCGAGCCCGGGCACGGAGAACTACGGGTGGGACGCCTACGAGGGGCATGCACGGTTCGAGGACAAGCGCGTGAATCGCCGCGGCCGACTGGTCATGCCGATCATGAGCTACACGCACGCGCTCGGCTGCTCGGTCACTGGCGGCTTCGTCTATCGCGGCAAACGCATGCCTCCGGCGCGCGGGCGCTACTTCTACGGCGACTTCTGCACCGGCCGGGTCTGGAGCATGCGCGTCCGCGACGGCGAGCCGCTGAGCCACCGCCGCGAGCGATTCAGGGTTCCCCAGCTCGTCTCGTTCGGTGAGGACGGGCGCCGCGAGCTGTATCTGCTGTCGCGGGCGGGTTCGGTGTTCAGGTTGGTGAGGCGCTAGCGATCAACGGATCGACCGGGGCCGGCCCTGGCGCGCTCGGTGGCATGGTGATCGATGCACCCGTCGTCGTCGATGACGACGCCGTACACCTCGACGGCACGCTCACGGCTAACCCATCCGTCGGCGACATCGGCTGCGACGCGGCTCGGGTCTCGCTCCTCGGGCGGCCCATAGCCCCCTCCGCCGCACGCGAGCGAGACGATGTTCTCACCTTCCTCCAGACTTACGCGAGCTACAAGATCGAGCTCGCGTAAGTCACCCGAGCGCTCGCGCAGGTATTGGCGTGCAGCCCCACCCGGCAGGCCACCGCGCGTGCCCATCGCAGGGTTGATCGTCCCGTCGCTCAGGTACATCACGTCGACCGACGTGCCGACCGGCCCGTACTCGCAGTAGGCGCCCGGGGCTCCCCGGAAGCGGCCCGCACCCTCGCTGTCAGGGATGATCCGCTGCTCGCGGATCAGGATCGGGTAGCGCAGCTCATCGATCTCGACGCTGTCGCGCACCTGCATCCCCGAGCTCCCTGGGTGCGTCGCCGTGAGCCACCCGTCTTCGGTCGGGGCTCCCGCGCCACCGGTCAGCGAGGGAAGGATCAGCTGGTTGACGAACGCCGCCCCGTCGCGGCGCGGATCGAAGCCCGAGACGACGCCAACGGACGGCGGCAAGACGAGGCCGATCTCGGCCATGCCGACGCCGTCGTGCATTTCCGCTAGACCGCGCTGGACCGCGTTTGTGACGCGATCGGCCACGTTCGTCGTGGCGACCGAGCAGCTGACGGGGTGGCGCGGGATGCCTGCGACGCAGTTCTCGCGCAGATGGATCCTGATTCGCCGGTAGCTGCCGGCGTTCGGCGGCACGGAGTCGATCGAGTTGAAGATCGCGATCATTGCCGCCGTTCTGGACGTGGCCTCGCTCAGGTTCAAGCCGCAGGGCTGGCAGTCGGGGTTGTCGCGCAGATCGATCTCGATCATTGCGTCCTCGCTACGTACCTCGACGGTTGCCTTGATCGGGATGCCGTCCGGGACACCCGGGAACGGATCATGGATGGTCTCGGTCGTGATGCGATCGCTCGGAAGCTCGCGGAGCACCTCGACCATACGCCGCTCCGAGTAGTCGAACCACTGCTCGGTGTAGCGGTGCAGCGCGTCCCAGCCGACTTCTGCGCCGAGCTCGAGCAGCCGCCGCTCGCCGATGCGCGCCGCCCCGAGCATCGCGAGGTAGTCGCCGTGCCATTGCTCTGGCACGCGAATGCGGAGCATGCACATGCGGATGATGTCCTCGACATCCTCGTAGTCGCTCTGCACCTGGACTGACGGGAAGATGAGCGCGCCCTCTTCGTAGACGTCCCGCGCCTCGGCGTGGTAGGTCGTCGGCACCGAGTTGCCGCAATCGGCCTGATGAGCCTTCGCGACGATCGTGAAGTGGTGGATGCCGTCGTCGTCGATCACCGGAACGAGGATGCAGTGGTCGGCCGCGTGCGAGTTCCCGTGGTAAGGAGAGCTGTCGAGGAAGGCATCGCCGCGACGCAGCTCGGGGTGGAGCTCCTTCATGACACGGGCCATCGTGTCCGGGCCGCTCAACACGTGAATCGGCAGGCTCTCGGCCGCGGCCAGGAGCTCGTGATCGCGCGTGATCACGCAGCAAGAGAGATCGCGCCCCGTGTTCAGGACGCACGAGCGCCCGGTGCGAAAGAGCGTGTTCATCATCGCCCGGACGATCCCCTCGAAACGGCTGCTGAGCACGGCCATCCGAACGCCGTCGAGATCGGCGCTTTCTGGAGCGGTCCTGTCGTCGGCAGCGGGCTCGGTCACTGGTCGCGTCTCTTCGCCGCGGTCTGCGGGCGGCACCTAGAGCGTAGACGCGCGCGAGGCCGGCCGAGGCCATGGCATCGCGTCCTCGACGACTATGGCAACATCGCGACACGCTCTCGATGAAAGTCGACGCCGCCATAGCCGAGATTCTCAAGCGCGAAGGCATCGAGTTCCTGATCAGCTACCCGCTGACGCCGATCATCGAAGCCGCTGCCGTCGCCGACATTCGTACGATCATCGTCCGGCAAGAGCGGACGGGACTGCACATGGCCGACGCGGTCAGCCGGATGACGTCGGGCAAGCAGGTAGGCGTGTTCGCGATGCAGTACGGCCCCGGCTCCGAGAACGCGTTCGGTGGAGTTGCCCAGGCCTTTGGCGAGTCGGTGCCGCTGCTCGTGCTGCCCGCTGGCTACCCGCGCGAGGAGACCAACGTCGCGCCGAACTTCAGCTCGCTCGTCAACTTCAAGCACGTAACGAGGCTCTGCGAGCAGGTGACCGTGCCGGCAGCGACACCAGATGCGATGCGCCGGGCATTCGCCCGCCTGCGCAACGGCCCCGGCGGGCCCGTGCTGGTCGAGTTTCCCTGGGACGTGCTGTCCGAGGAAATAGGCGGGCGGCTCGAGTACCAGTCGCCGCCGTCCTCGCGCTCGGCGCCCGACCCCGCCGCCGTTGACGAGGCCGCTGAGCTCCTGGTCGCGGCCGAGCGCCCGGTCCTCTACGCGGGACAAGGTGTTCACTACGCGCAAGCCTGGGCGCCGCTACGCGAGCTGGCCGAGCACCTGGGCATTCCCGTGACGACGAGCCTGCAGGGAAAGAGCGCGTTCCCTGAAGACCACCGGCTTTCGCTCGGCTCCGGCGGGCGCTCGATGCCGGCCGCCGTCCACCGCCAGCTCGCCGATGCCGACCTCGTCTTCGGCATTGGCTGCAGCTTCACGAAGACGCTGTACGGCATCCCCCTTCCCACGGGGTCGCGGGTCGTGCACGCAACGCTCGACCCGAGCCACATCGGCAAGGACCTGGCGCCCGAGCTCGCGCTCGCGGGCGACGCCGGACTCACGCTCCAGGCGCTACTCGAGGCCGTTCGCGAACGCGTGGCGGAGCCGCGACTCGACCGGCTCACGACAGTAGCCGAGGACATCGCGCGAATCAACGAAGAATGGCTCGCCGCCTGGATGCCCAAGCTCGCCTCGGAGGCGACCCCGCTCTCCCCGTACCGCGTCATCTGGGATCTGCTGCACACGGTCGACAAGGCAAACACGGTCATCACGCACGACGCGGGCAGCCCACGCGATCAGCTCTCGCCCTTCTGGAGGAGCACAGAGCCGCTGAGCTACCTCGGCTGGGGCAAGACGACGCAGCTCGGCTACGGCCTCGGGCTCGCCATGGGCGCGAAACTCGCGGTGCCCGAGAAGCTCTGCATCAACGTCTGGGGCGACGCCGCGATCGGCTTCACGGGTATGGACTTCGAGACCGCGGTGCGCGAGCGCATCCCTATCCTCTCGATCCTGTTGAACAACTTCTCGATGGCGATCGAGCTCCCGGTGATGGAGGTCGCGACGGAGAAGTTCCGCAGCACCGACATCTCGGGCCACTACGCCGACTTCGCCCGTGCGCTTGGCGGCTACGGCGAGCGCGTCACCGAGCCGGGCGAGATCATCCCGGCGATCAAGCGCGGAATCGAGCAGACCGAGAACGGCACACCGGCGTTGCTCGAGTTCATCACCGAGAAAGAGATCGAGACGTCGAGCTTCTGAAGCTGGACAGGAGGTAGCCGAGGTGTATGACGGACGCGTGATCGACTGTGACGTGCACCACGACTGGGCCTCGCCCGAGGCCTTGCTCCCGTATCTGTCCGACGGCTGGCGAGAGTACGTCCTGGCTCCCACCCGCGCCGGGCTCCCGCCAATCCCGCTCACGCCGACCCAGATGTGCCCCAATCCGAACGGGGCGACGCAGCGGCCCGACTCGTATCCGGCCGACGGGAGCGCACCCGCATCCGACCATGCGCTGCTTTGCGAGCAGCTACTCGATCCGTCGGGCGTCGAACGCGCGGTTCTCGACTACGGGCAGGGGATGTTCATCGCCGCCAACCCGAACCCCTATTTCGCCGTCGAGCTCTGCCGCGCGGCCAACGACTGGACGATCGACACCTGGCTCGACGGTCGCGATGACCGACTCTATGGAGCGATCCTTCTGCCGACGCAGCTCCCGACGGAAGCCGCAAAAGAGATCAGGCGCGTGGGCGAACATCCGCGGATGGTCGAGGCGCTCATGCTGCAGGCATCGGCCGGCAAGCCCTTCGGCCACCCGGTCTATCACCCGATCTACGAGGCTGCGGTCGAGATGAGCGTTCCCATCGCCGTGCATGTCGGCGGCGAGAGCGCGCCGCTACATGGGCTCAGCCTGATGGCGAGCGGTACGCCGAACTTCTATTTCGAGGTCCACACGCAGGTGGCGCAAGGGATGATGACCCACCTGATGAGCCTGATCGCCCACGGGGTCTTCGAGGAGTTCTCAGAGCTGAAGGTCCTGATGGTCGAGTCGACGCTCGCCTGGGTGCCGTGGCTCCTCTGGAGCATGGACACCGGCTACAAGAGTCTTCGCCGAGAAACGCCATGGCTGAAGCGCCACCCGAGCGAGTACTTCCACGATCACGTCCGGATGACGACCCAGCCGCTCGACACCTCACCCGAGCCCGAGCAGGCGATCGAGATCTTCAAGATGTTCGGCGGCGAGGACATCCTTTGCTTCGCGAGCGACTATCCGCACTGGGACGGCGACGAGGTCGACCACATCGCCAGGAGCCTGCCGGCCGCCTGGCACGAGAAGGTGTTTCGGGAGAACGCGATGCAGCTCTTCGGCTGGTAGCCGCGGTCGGCGCTCGACAGTCCGCGGCGCTGCCTGAGCCCTCGCGTCAGCCGCCGACGCTCCGGCTCGCCTTCCACTCCTCGAGCGGGTTCTCGGCGCGCCAGCGGTCGACGTAGTCGCACGTGCGCTCAAATGCGACGCCCGGCTGAGCCTTCATGTACTCGATCAGGCCCTCGAGCATCGCGAGCCGGCTCCCGCGGCCAATCACCTGCGGGTGCGTCGTCACATCGAAGTACCCGCCCGGGCAGTTGGCGAGCGCATAGTCGAATTCGGCCTGCCAAGCGGGCCCGACTTCAGCGGGGGTCCGCTGCGCGACGCTCCAGCTCGTGAACTCGAACAGCGGGTAGTCGTCGACCGCCCACTGGAAGGGCGCCGCGATCAGCTCGCTGTGCTCGCCGAACTCGTAGGGCCCGTCGCTCGACCAGCGATCGCCGGTGCGGAGGTAGTAGGGGTAGAAGTCCTGCGCGTTGAACGAGTGGTCGTAGGAGAAGCCGTACTCGAGCAACAGATCGAGGGTGATCGGCGTGTATGGGCGGCCCGTCGTGCGGTGCCCGACGGGTGTGACACCCGCGACCGAGTCGAGCGCCTCCAGGCCGCGCTCGATTACCTCGCGCTCCTCGGCCTCGTCGAGCTCGCGCGCCTCATGCACCCAGCCGTGGTGACCGATCTCGTGGCCCTCGTCCCGGATCCGGCGCACGAGATCGGGGTAGGCGAGCACCGTGTGTCCCGGTATGTAGAACGACGTGAGCACGTCGTGGCGGGCAAAGAGCTCGAGGATGCGCGGTAGCGCGTAGGCGCCGAACTCGCCGCGCGACATATCGGTGAGCGAGCTCGAGCCGAGCAGACCGATCCAGATCGACATGGCGTCGAAGTCGACGCTGATGCAGACCGAGAGTCGCCGCTCGCTCATGACTTCTCGGTCGTGCGCGCCTCGATCTCGTAGAACGCCGGCGCCTCGATCAGCTGCATGATCCGCTCGTAGCCTTCGTCCAGCCCCGGGTACTCGACGAGGCCGTCGGCCTTCATGCCGGCGTAGAGCTCGTGCACTGCCTCGATCGAGCGGACGAGGCCAGCGATCGGGTAGGCGACGATCTGGTAGCCGATCTTCATGAGCTCGTCGACGTGCAGCTCTGCGGCGCCCTCGGCGAAGCTGCCGGCGCCTGAAAACCACATGAGCGGCGTGTCGGTGATCGCGTCGGCGACCTTCTTGCCCTCCTCGCCGCCGTAGGGCATCGGCATGACCGCGTCAGCGCCTGCCTCGGCGTACAGCTGGAGCCGACGGATGACCTCGTCGAGCGACCCCCCGACGGCGCCCCGTGCCTCTGTCCGCGCGACGATGAAGAAATCGGGGTCGCGGCGCGCGCGCAGCGCCGCGTCGATCCGCTCCTGCATGACCTCGACGGGAACCATGTGCTTCAGACCCTTGTGGTAGCTCGCCCGTTTGGGAAAGAACTGGTCCTCGATGTGGATGCCCGCGACGCCTGCCGCCTCGAACTCGCGTACAGCCCGTGTGACGTGCACCGGCTCTCCGTACGCCGTGTGACCGTCGACGATCAAGGGCACATCGCCGATCACCTTCGTGATGCTCGCGGCGAGCCCGACCTGCTCGGTCATGGTCATCAACGGCTCCATCGTCATCATCGACGCTGCGGAGGCGAAACCTCCCAGGTAGACGCCGTTGAAGCCGAGATCGGCGACGACCTTCGCCGAGAGCGGGTCGTAGACGCCAGGCCCAACGAATTGCTCGCCGGCCTCGATCATCTGGCGCAGTCTTGTCGACGTTCTCATGTGGCCTCCTTCATCCGAGGCCGAGCACGCGGCGCGCGTTGCCGCCGAGCACAGCCTCACGTTCTGCAGCCTCGAAGTTGTCCATGACGACGGGAAGCCCGTCCGCCCATTGCCAGAACGGGAAGTCGGTCGCGAACATGATCTTGTCGACGCCGTAGAAGTCGACCGCCGCTTGCAAGACGGCGGAAGGCGCCGAGCAAACGGTGTCGGTGTGGAAGCGTCGAAGGTACTCGCTGGGCGGCCGATCGAGCTTCGCGACCGGCATGAAAGATGACTGGTAGTCGATGCGACCGGCGAGGAAGGGGATCGTCGCGCCCAGATGCGGGTGGACGACCGGCACATCGGCGAGCTCGTCGATCAGCCCCGTGAAGATGAGCTCGAGCGCGGCGACGGTCGTGTCGAACATGAAGCCGACGCTGAAGTCGAGGCCGAACCGCGCGAGCTTGTCGGCCATCACGCTCCGAGTCGGGTGCAGGAAGACCGGCAAGCCGAGCTCGTTGATGCGCGCATACAGGGGCCGAACCTCCTCGCTCGCAATCGACTCGCCGGCCACGTTCGAGCACAGGCACACGCCGCGCAGGGCCAGGCGGCCGGCCGCGTCCTCGAGCGTTGCCAGAGCCGCGTCCACATCGGACATGGGCAGCGTCGCGAGGCCGACGAAGCGCTCGGGATGCTCCCTCTGCATGTCGGAGCGCGCCTCGTTCAGCAGCGTCGCCAGCTCGCGCGCCTCGGGGACGGGCAGAGAGTCGATCGGCGTCGAGCCAGTGCTCGAGACGAGCACGTCGATGCCGACCGCCTTCGACTCGGCCAGCTGTTGCTCGAGGTCGAAGTGCTCGGCCGTGACGGGAAATGACATGCTGGGGCCCAGCTCGGTGCGGTAGCCATCCTCGACGCGCTCGCAGCGCGGGTAGTCCGATCGCTCGGTGAGCGTCTCGAAAAACGCCCGCGGGTACCAGTGACACTGAACGTCGACGACCACGGCGCTGATCGTCCCAGAAGCCGAGGCTGCGAGCAACAAGTGGGGTCGTGGCGTCGCGATCTCGACGGCCGGACTTGCGCTCACGTCATCACTGCGCGCAAACTTCGACTCGAATGAGCAGCGACGAGACCAAGCGCATCGCGCACGACTACCTCCAGCGCGTCGTCGGCGACGGCGACCTGGAAGCTCTCGACGAGCTGGTCGCCGAGGACGTCGCTCTCTACGGCGGCTCAGGCAAGCTCTTCGAAGGGCGCGATGCTCTACGCGAGATCCTCGCCAAGGTGACGGGCGCGATCGAGCGGACGAGCTTCGAGTTCGAGTGCGAGCTCGCCGAAGGGGACACCGCGGTGTCGGTCTACACCGCTCGCGGGATTCATGTCGACGAGTACTACGGCGTTCAGGCCACGAGGCGCGAGCTCTCGACGACGGCGGTGAACGTCACGCGCGTCGAGAACGGGCAGATCGCCGAGATCCGCGTCTTCATGGATCAGAGCGACGTCGTGCGCCAGCTGACCGAGCCGGAAACGGCGGCCTGTACAAGCGAACAAGCCCGGGCGCGCTAGACGGCCGCGCCCGCTACGAAGCGCCCGTACAGGGCGACCTGGTCACTGGGCGCGGGCGGCTTCGTCCTGAAGACGCCGTTCTGCGCCAGCGCGGCTCCAGGCTCCGAGAGCGGCGTCATCTGGTCGCCCTCAGGGCCGACGACGAGGAGCGGCGACTCGAGCAGCGGCAAGCGCTCCTCGACGTGGTAGCGGAAGGCCGCCCGGTAAGCCAGCGGATACGTGTGACCGCTCTTGATGAACTCGGCCACCCAGACGTTGAGGAACTCGGTCGAAGGTGCCAGACCCGGGATAGCGCCCTCCGCCGTTTGCACGTACCACGGCCACCACTCGAAGGCCGCGCGCAGGAAGCTCCAGGCAAACAGCAGGTGCGACCCGTCCCAGCGCGGCTCCAGCGGCGGCGTGTAGGTGTCGAGCAGTTGCTGCTCCTGTTCGGGCGTGAACCACGGAAGCCCGTCGACGATCACGCTGCCGGCGCGATCGGGGCCGAGCGCGATCGCGACCTCGACCGCCAGGAGCCCGCCCGTGAGCGTGCCGTAGAGATCGATCTCGTCGACCTCGAGCGCGTCGAGAGCCTCGACAACCACGCCCGCGTAGTCGGCGATCGTCGGCTCGATCCAGGGTTCTTCGGGCGACACGGTTCCAGAGAGCTCGTCGAGACCGTTGGGCTCCCAGCTCGGGGCGATCTCCCAGCCGGGCGGCTTGTCCGACTCGCCGTTGCCAAGGGTGTCGAACGCGAGCACCGGGCGCGTCTGCATGAGCTCCTCCACGAGGCCGCTCAGCACGCGTGCAGAGGTCGGCGAGGAGTGGAACACCGCCATCGGCCGCGCGTCAGATCCCGCGCGCCCGAGCACATGCAGCTGGCCGACCGAGGTGTCCGCATAGGTTGCGGTGAGCTTCCCGGGAATCGGCTCCCACGCGGGTAGCTCGACTTTGGCGCCTGCGTCGAGGTGGGGGCCGAGCTGGCCGACGATCGTCTCGACGAGTGCAGCATCATCGCCGCCGAGCCGGATCTTCTCGACCGCTTCCGGCAGATCGCTCAACCTGTCGGCCTGCCCGGCCGCCATGTCGTGCTCGCGCAGGATGAGCGTCGTCGGCACCTCGAGCGCGCGAAGCGCCTCGTCCGGTTGGCAGCGGAACGCGGCTGCGTAGCCAACCCGGTAGCCATCGCCGGCACGGATCAGGTCGAGGGTGCCTTCATGTAGGTCTCGCGCCTTCGGCATGTCGATTGCCAGGCGCGTCTCGCCGCTTGGGTCACACCAGGGGTAGTAGGCGTGCTGGTCGCGGAACCGATGCCAGAGCACAACGAAGTGCGTGCCATCGAAGCGCGGTGGGAACGTGGGCAGGTAGTTCTCGAGGAACCAGGTCTGCTCATTCTCGGTGTAGATCGGCATCGCGTCGAGCACCGCTGCACTGACGAGGTCGGGGCGTGAGCTGGCCAGCGCAAGCGCGATGAACGAGCCCGTCAGGCACCCGTAGATGCCGCAGCGCGACACGCCGAGGGCCGAGAGCGTCTCGGCCAGGCTCGCCGCGTAGTCGGCGATCTCCGGCGCCTCCGGGCCGACGAGCGGATCAGAGAGGCCGTAGCCGGGGGTGTCGAGGGCGATGACGGTGAAGCGCTCGGCCAGCGCCTCGGCCATCGGAACGAGCGACTGCGACGACAGCGGCGACTCGTGCAACAGGACGACCACCGGGCCTTCGCCTCCGTGCCGGTAGTGGACCTGACGTTCGCCGCCGACCGTGACGTATCGACGCTTGAGCACGCGTTGCAGCCTACTGAGCTGCGCTCAGCCGCCCGAGCCGCGCGTGACGCTGATCAGCGCGACGCCGCCGGCGACCAGAAGCGCCGACGCGATCACGCGCTTGCCGAGCCCTTCGCTCTTGCCAAGCGTCACGAGCGAGAACACGAGCGTCCAGAGCATCGCGGTGCCGATCAGCGGCGACACCACCGTGACACGACCCCGCTCGAACGCTTCGAAGATGAAGAGCGTGTTGACGCCAACCGCGAGGCCGATGAGCCCGAAGGGAGTGACGGATCGCCGCAGCCGCACACCCAGGCTCGTTCCCCAGCCCTTGACGACGACGTAAAGGAGGATCGTGACGGACCCCGACACACCCGCGGCCGCCGCGCCGACTGCCGAGGAGATCTCGTGCTCCTCGCTGGCCCAGCGCACGACGGTGTCGCGACCGCCGACGACGACGGCAGCGAGCAGCATCGCGACCAGCGCGAGCCGAAACGCCGCACCCCGGTACTCGGTTGGAGCGTCGGCCTTGAAGGCGATCCCGATGGGCGCCGACGACCACGAGCACGGTTCCCACCGCGAGTCCGGCACGCAGCGGCTCATCGAGGAAGACGATCGCGAGCGCGGCCGAGAACAACGGGAACGTGTTGATCAGAACGGCCGTTCGCGACGGGCCCGCCTCCTGAATCGACCAGATGAAGAGGATCGTGAGCAGGCCCGGCACGAACATGCCAATGGCGAGGTAGGGCCACAGGGCGTCGAACGGCACGGTCTCGCTGGTCGCGACGGCGGCCGCGATCGCGGTGACGACGAACGCCACGGCTGTCGTCGTCAGAGATGCGGCCTCGACATCCGGCCTGCGCTGGATGCCGACCCGAGTCCAGACGTTCAGACCACCGGCGATCGCGCCAGCGAGCAGGGCAAGCAGGATCGCATCCACGACCGCGCCAACCTACAGGGCGATCGTGGCGTCTTCCCAAGGCCCCAGGCCCGGGCTATCGTGCCCACGAAGGCGCCGCCCCAGGCGCTCGACGCATGGTTTCCATGTCGCCTTCGGCGAAGCGTGGGCTGTTCCACGACGATGCCGTCTGGCACTCGGCGGGCCAGAATCGCTGGAGCGGCGACCACAAGGGCGCCGACGCGATCATCGAGTTCTTCGCCGGCGTGTCCGGCGACGCGCAGATCACCAACGAGCCACACGGCGTTCTTGCCGATGACGCCCACGTCGTCGTTCTCACGAAGGCCAAGCTCGAGCGCGAAGGCAAGACGCTCGAATCCGACGGCTTCTACATCTTCCACGTCACCGACGGCAAGGTCACGGAGGCCTGGGCCGGGCAGTACGACCCGTACGCCAGCGACGACTTCTGGAGCTGATCGGACAGCGCGATCAGGGCAGGCTGATGCGCGCGTCGTCGATGTAGAGCGTTGACGGCGACGGCTCCAGACCGTCGGAGTAGTTGTTGACCGACCAGGAGTTGTTCCCGCCCCATTCCTGATCCTCGGGTGCGTGCTCATACGCGGTTCGGACGTCGCGGAAGTGAAACAGCTCCTCGTCGTTCAGCCAGAACGTCACCCGACCGTCGAAGTCCGTCGACTGGCGCAGGAACGCGCCGAGCCGGAACCACTCGCCGATCGGAACGGGCGTCGTGGTCGGTGTATCGCCTGGGTGGGGAAACGCATCGGTGCTGTTGTTGTAGAAGTACTTCTCGCCCACGTCGTCGGCCGAGAAGGGCCCGCCCAGCGTGGTGTCGCCAGCGCCCCAGACGGCGCGCACGTGGAAGCGCCCTGTGTCGCGCTGTTTGATCAGATCGAACACCCAGAGCGGGTCGCTGCCTCCCGGACCGCGGTTCGATTTGAACTGAAACACGTTCCAGAACCCGCCGGCGGTACCAGCGTGGTCAGGCGAGCTCGGGATGTAGAACCACGCGCTGAAATACAGCTCGCGATGCGCGTCCGCCTCGTTCCAGCGGAACGCGCGTACGCCCGAGCTGGGCTCGTGCGGCGTCCAGATCCGTGCTCGCAGACTGTGACTGCCCGTGTGGGCGGTGTCGGTCGAGGCTACGGCCTCGTAGTCGCCGCTGTTGGCGAGATGGCCCCCGTCGTCGCGAGACCATTCGTCGAGCGTCCCGTCCTCCATGCCGGCTGACCAAAGGGTGCGGCTGCCGAGCTGGGCGAGGTTCGGAGGGCCGGTGGGCGGCTCACTCGGTTCTGGTGCGGTGGCCGGTGGCTCGGGCGGGGTCGCGGGTGGCTCAGGCGGCGTCGCTGGTGGCTCAGGCGGCGTCGCTGATCGCTCAGTCGGCGGCTGGCTAGGTGTAAGTCCTAGCTAGGTTGTTCTGTCTGAGCGCCTGCAGCCGTTGTATCGGTGTGGAGTTGACCCGGTCTGGTTGACATCGTGATGCTTTCGGGCCTTGTGGGTTCGGGAGAGGAGCGTTGTTATGCCGAAGACGAGACCGCCGTATCCGCCGGAGTTCCGTGTTGAGGCGGTGCGGCTACTAGGGAGCGGGGAGCGCTCACCGAAGCAGCTCGCTCTGGAGCTTGGCTGTTCGGAGCAGTCGTTGCGTAACTGGTTGCGCCAGGATCAGGCTGATCGGGGAG
Source organism: Gaiellaceae bacterium (assembly GCA_965223695.1). Taxonomy (GTDB): domain Bacteria; phylum Actinomycetota; class Thermoleophilia; order Gaiellales; family Gaiellaceae; genus JAUVPB01. The sequence continues at coordinate 138,539 of CBDCXJ010000023.1, forward strand.
AGCGCGAGGACATGCTCAGCTCGCAGGAGCGCGCGAAGTTGCGTGAGCTCGAGCGGGAAAACAAGGTGCTGCGCCAGGAGCGCGAGATCTTGAAGCGCGCCGCGGCTTTCTTCGCCAGGGAGACCGACAAGCCGTGACGTGTTTTGGGTTTGTCGAGGCGGAGCGAGCACAGTTTCCTGTCTCCCTGCTGTGCCGCGTCGTGGGTGTGACTCGTCAGGGCTACTACGCGTGGAAGCGGCGAGGGCCGAGCGATCGCGAGCTCGCCGACATCGACCTCGCGGTTCGGATCCGGCGTGTGCATGAGCAGACGGAAGGCATCTACGGGGCCCCGAGAATCCAGGCCGAGCTCAGACTCGCTCACGGCGTCCGTGTCGGCAAGAAGCGTGTCGCCAGGTTGATGCGCCAGCTCGGCCTCAAAGGCGCAGACGGACGAGGCGGCGGGCCACGCACCACGATCCGCGAGGCCGGGCGCTCTTCGGCACCAGACCTCGTCGACAGAGACTTCACGCGCGCAGAGCCCAACCGGCTCTGGGTCTGCGACATCAAGTACGTCCAGACCGGGCAAGGCTTCCTCTTCCTCGCCTGCGTCCAAGACGTCTACAGCCGAAGAATCATCGGCTGGTCAATGCGCGGCGACCTCAAAACAGAGCTCGTCCTCGACGCGCTCGGCATGGCAGCCCACACGCGCGAGACGGCCGGCGTCATCGCGCACTCCGATCACGGCTCCCAATATACGAGCCTGGCCTACGGCAGCCATGCCAAGGAGTCGGGAATCGATCTCTCCATGGGCAGCGTCGGCGACCCCTGGGACAACGCGCTCGCCGAGACATTCTTCGCCAGCCTCGAGAAAGAACTCCTCAAACGCGAACGCTTCACCACACGCGAGCACGCACGCATGCGCATCTTCTGGTACATCGAATGCTTCTACAACCCCCGCCGACGCCACTCCAGCCTCGACATGCTCAGCCCCATCAACTACGAACAACAACACCAAACAAAGGCCATCGCGGCCTAGTGAATCGCCCCGGGTTTTACGCAGGCTGTTTAGTTTGAGTCTCAGCCTTTGTTGTTGAGGGTTGTTGAGCGTAGTAGCTGGTCTCCTGTTCGGCGGGCGGGACGTGTCCGAGTTCGCCATGGAGGCGGCGGTGGTTGTACCAGTCGACCCATTCCAGCGTGGCGAGCTCGAGGTCGTCGAGGCCTTTCCAGGGGCCGCGATTTCTGACGAGTTCGGTCTTGTAGAGGCCGATCACTGATTCGGCGAGGGCGTTGTCGTAGCTGTCGCCCCTGGAGCCGACCGAGCCGACGACGTGGTTCTCGGCGAGGCGTTCGGTGTAGCGGATCGAGAGGTACTGGACGCCCTGGTCGCTGTGGTGGACGAGCCCGTCGAGGTCCCGGTTATGTCGCTGGCGTTCCCAGATTGCGTGTTCCAAGGCGTTAAGGGCGAGGTCGCTCTTCAACGAGCGGGAGGCGTTCCAGCCGACAATCCGGCGGCTGTAGGCGTCGGTGACGAAAGCGACGTACGCGAAGCCTGACCAGGTCCTGACGTAGGTGAGATCGGCGACCCAGAGCCGATTCGGCCCGGGCGCAGTGAAGTCACGATCGACGAGGTCAGCCGGGCGACGCGACACCTGATCAGCGCGTGTTGTGCGCTGCGGGCGACCACGGATAGCCCCTTGCAGTCCGAGCTGGCGCATCAACCGCTCGATCGTGCAACGCGCAACACGGGTGCCTTCACGGTTGAGCTGCGCCCAGATCTTGCGGGCCCCGTACACGCCGAAGTTGTTCTCGTGTACGCGGGCGATCATCGGCTTGAGCTGCTCGTCACGCCCAGCGCGGACAGACGGTCCCCTAGCCTTCGCCGAGTAATAGGTGGACGGGGCGATCTCCAACACGCGGCAGATCGGCTCGACCCCGAACCGCTCCCTTCGGGCCTCGACGAAAGCGATCATCTCTTCTGGCCGTCGAGCTCGGCCGCGAAGAAACTCGAAGCAGCCTTCAAGATCTCATTCGCCCGACGAAGCTCGCGATTCTCCCGCTCGAGCTCCCGTAGCCGCTCACGCTCATCGCTCGAAAGGCCAGGCCGCTTGCCGTAATCGATCTCGTGACGACGCACCCACTTCCTAACCGTTTCCGCCGTCGGCCCCGTCTTCTCAGCGACCCGACAGATCGCCTCCCACTGAGACCCCGACTCCGACTCGGCCTCCAACACCATCCTCACCGTGCGATCGCGAAACTCCCGCGGATACCGCCCCGGCCTTCTCTGCTCTCCTGCTGTCATGGCCCCATCCTCCCAAGGATCGGAGCCCACGCACTACCCGGGGCGATTCATAGACCCCAGATGTCAACCAAAACGGGTCAACTCCAACTCCATCTGTCTGAGCGTCTGCAGCCGTTGTATCGGTGGTTGGCGATTGAGGGAGCGGTGTGGTCGTTCGTGATTGTAGAAGTAGAGCCAGCCGGGGAGGGCGTGTTGGCGTTGGTGTGAGTTGGCGTAGATGGCGGCGTAGGCCCAGCCTGCGAGCATGGTGCGGATGAAGCGTTCTGCTTTGCCGTTGGTGCGTGGGCGGTAGGGGCGGGTGCGTAGGTGTTTGATCCGGAGTGCTTTGCAGGCGAGGGCGTGGATGGTGGCGCGGTAGCAGGAGCCGTTGTCGGTCATGACCCGCTCGATTTGGATCCCGTGCGCGCGGAAGTGGGCGATTGCGCGACGGAGAAAGCCGACCGCTGTGGCTGCCTTCTCGTCTTCGAGCACTTCGACGTAGGCGAGCCGGGTCGCGTCATCGACGCAGACGTGGACGTATTCCCAGCCGATCCCGCGGCGTCTCTTTCTGCGGTTGCCCGTGACACGGTGGCCGGGACGAGCAATACGGCCGAGCTTCTTGATGTCGATGTGGAGGAGCTCGCCTGGCCGTTTGCGCTCGTAGCGGTTCGCAGGCTCGGCCGGCTCGAGCCCAGACAGCTTGCCCAGCCCGATCCTGGTCAGCACCGCTGAGACGGTCGAGTGCGGCATCCTCAGACACTCTGCGATCTCGGCGCCCGTCATCCGCAACCGGCGCAATGCCGCGATCGCCACGACCCGCTCCTCGGGTGTGCGATGCGGGATCACGCTAGGCGCCGAGCTGCGATCGTGCAGCCCCGGCTTGCCCTCCTCGCGAAAACGACGCAACCACTTCGAGAGCGTACGCACACTCACACCAGCCGCCTCGGCAGCCCGAGCAAGCGTCCAGCCCTCCTGCTCGACCCGGCCAACCGCCAAACAACGACTACGCAGACATGTCCTCGCGTTACCGTGCAACTTCATCCGGAACCCTCCTTGGCACTGGTGGCTTCGACACCCCCAGCCTCCAAGCAGGCCCGGATGGAACAACCTAGCTAGGACTTACAGCTAGGCGACACCTCAGTCTCGGCGCTCGCGGGCTGCGTCGGAGCCGGCGAGGATGTCCCGGTGGCCGTGGATTTTCGTGGCGGCGGTCCCGGGTTTGGTGGTTAGGCGGTGAGGAGGATAGCGGGCTCCTCGTTCTGCAGTCGGGACGGTGGGCTGATCGAGTTCGTGCTCGATCGCGATGACGAGTTTGGCGAGGTCGTGGTAGCCGATGATTCGACGGAATTGGTGTTCGGCTTCGAGCATCCCGGCCGCTGTCGGGCGCAGGCAGATCTCGCCGGATTGCCAGCGCTTGGTGTTGCGGCTGGTGCGCCGGCAGATCTCGATCATCGACTCGCACGGGTTCGTGCTCTCGAGGGTGCGCTTCAGGTTGCCGCGGATCCCGAGCCGGGTGAGGGTGAGTGTCTCGTCGAGGCCTTCGCGCAGCGAGGCTGCGGCGCCGGGACGGGAGCGCTCGAGTTCCGTGGCGAGCGCGTGTGACTCGCTGCGCGCTCGCTCGTGGTCGTGCTCGGCCCAGGCCTGGCGGAGCCGACGTTTGATCGGAGGCCGGTCGCGCTCCGGGAGATGCTCGAGCACGTTTCGTTCCTTGTGGCGGAGACAGCGCTGGACGGGCGCGTCCTGGCCGAAGACATCGCGGATCGCTTTGCGCAGCGCCTTGGAGCCGTCGATCACAAACAGGATGCCCTGCTCGGTGTCGAGCCCACGCTCGACCAGATCGGAGAGCAGCGCCCTCGCCACGGTCGCGTTCTCGCTCGAGCCCTCCCACAGCCCCAGCGGGATCTTGACGCCCTCGGTGGTGATCCCGAGCGCGACGATGTTCGTGCGCCCTTTCAGCTCGATCCCGTCGAGCATCATCACCGCCAGCCTGACGTCGTCGAGGCGGCGGCTCATCAGCTCCTCAAGCGCCACGCGGGTGCGCTCAACGAACGCCCGCGACACCGACGACTTCGACGTCGAGCGCGCCTTGGTCTCGACGCCAGTGCCGACCGGCTCCTGCGTTCGCGCGTAGCGGCGCGTCGAGACGCCGGCAAGCATCCGCTCCAACACGACCCGCGAGAGCAGATCACGATCGGCGAAATGCTCGTACGTCGCCAGCCTGACCTCGCGTGATCCGTCCGCTGTGCGAACACGCGGCCGCTCAACCTGGACGCGCCGCCCGCCTAGCGTCACCTCCCCAGACTCGCGACCGTGACGGACCGCACTCCGGTCAAAGTCGTGCTTACCCCTCGGGCCGACAACGTGTTCGACCTCCTCCTCCAACAGTTCACTCATCACGCCAAGCCCGACCCCGACCGACAGCGCGAGCAGTCCCTCCCTCGCTGCCCCGACCAACTGCCCCAGCGCCTCCTGAACGCGCTCCGGCAAAACGGCCTCATCCAGGGTCGCCTCAGCGACCGCTACGTTGCTCCCCACGGCGGTTCCTCCTTCGATCTTCGAGCGGATCGCTCGCCACGCTCCCAACCGGAACGGACGGGCACGGAGGGACCGCCGCCCCTACAAAGATCTACGAACTACGGGACAACCCCGAGCCGGCTCCGAGCCCCCACACGCGCCCAGGGCGAGTACGGCCCCGACAAGAAGTCCCAACCGCCGCATTGCGCCCAGTCTGGACGACTGCCGGAGCGATCACCAGCGAAGGTGCCTCAGGATGGCAACGACATGGGATCAATCCCGCGGGTCATCCACCAGAGCCTAGTTCTCGCCGGTGCCTTGATAGCTCAGGGAGCTCTCTCCGGGCGCCGCAACGGAAACGATCGGGGGCCATCGCTCGGATCGAGTCGCAGGTACTAGGCGCGTCTGGGCATCCCGCGGCCGTGGTTGAATGGCGAGGTGACCCGCACCACCCCGGGGCGGCCCCTGCCCCCCTCGCCGCCGTTCCCGATTGTGCGCAACACGCTGCTGCTGTCTGGCTGCATGGCGGTCAACGGCGCCGGCATCTCGCTCTCGGCGGCGGTGGCCACGATCACGTTCGTGCTCGTCACGGGCGTCGATGGGCTGCTGGGCCTGGGCCCGGCCATCTTCCTCACGGCGGCCGCCGGCTCGGCCTGGGTCGGAGGAAGAGCAATGGATCGATACGGCCGGATTCCCGTGCTTGCCTGCGGCTTCGTGACTGGGATCGCGGGCAATCTGCTCACCGGTCTGGGCGTTCACCTCGACTCGGTGGTGGTCGTTGTCGTGGGGCTCCTGGGCGTGGGCGCAGGCAACGGCGTCATCAACCTGACCAGGACTGCCGGCGGCGACATGTATCCGCCGGAGCGCCGTGCCCGCGGCATCTCGTACGTGTTGTTCGGTGCTGTCTTCGGCGCCATCCTCGGGCCTGCGGTCTTCATCCCGCTCTTCTCGGGACGTGAGGTCGAGGGAACGGCGCTCGTCGTGGCCTGGTGCTCGTCTGCCGTCTTCCTGCTCGTGGGTCTCGCACTTGCGCTCAGCGTGCGGCCCGATCCGAAGCGCATCGCCGAGACGTTTGCCCCGCCGAAGGGCGTCGAGGAGGACGCGGGGGACTCGGCGGCCAGCCTGCGCACGATGTTCGCTCGCCCCGGGGTCACGGCGGCGCTCCTGGCTGCGCTTGCCAGTTTCGCGGTCATGGTCTCGGTCATGAACCTCACTGGTCGGCTGGTGGTCACCGACCTTGGACATGCCGCCGACAGCGTGTTCCCGATCGTTGCCGCGCACATCGTCGGCATGTTTGCGCTCGTCATTGTCGTCGGCGACATCATCGACCGGCTCGGGCGCCGACCTGCGCTCGTCGGCGGGCTCATCGTCGTCGCACTGTCGTCTCTGAGCCTCGGGTGGCTCGACAGCGTCGCTGCGATCGGACTCGCACTGTTCGCGCTCGGCCTGGGTTGGATCTTCGCCTTCGTGGCCGCGAGCGCAGAGCTCGTCGACCGCACGCGCCCGTTCGAGCGCGGCAAGCTGCTCGGCTTCAACGACACCTGCTCGAGCCTCCTCAGCGCCGTGCTCGCGCTCGTCGGCGGTTTTCTCCTCAGTCGCTACGGGCCGGAAGTGCTGGCGGGGTTGAGTGCAGCGATTGCGCTCGCCCCGATCCTCTGGATCATGTGGCCCACGCGCGACTCGGCCGCTCCAGCGGAGCTTGGCACCGTCAGCTCTCGCTGACGTCCGGCAAGCGGAAGAGCGAGACAGCCGTCTGGCCGAGGACCTCGGCGCGGGGCTCGCCGTCGAGCGCCTGCTCGACGACGTCTCGGCTGACGGGTGCATCCGCGCTAACGAACGGGTGGTCGGTCCCGTACACGAGCTGCCCGGTTCCGACGAGGTCCGCGGCCGCCCTCACACCGCGTGCGTGGTACACGACCGCATCGAGGTAGAGGCGGGAGAGGTCACCGCTCGGGGGCTCCGGGAGGCGGCGCTGGCCGACCGGATCGGACTGCCAGCCCATGTCCAGTCTCGCGGCGAGAAACGGAAGCGTTCCGCCGCCGTGCGCCGCGAAGATCCGCAAGCCTGGGAACCGTTGGAGGACGCCGCCCATGACCAGACGAGCGACCGCGATCGTTGTCTCGAATGTGAACCCGAGCGAGACGTGGAGCGCGCGCCCGTAGCCGGCAAGGTCGTCGGCCGCAGCCGGCGAGTGCGGGTGAACGAGAAGGGGTAGACCGCACGACGCGAGCACCGACCAGAGCGCGTCGAGCGCCTCCGCGTCGAGGGGCATGCCGCAGATCCGGCAGCCGCCAGCCAGGCCGTAGAGGCTCGGCGTGTCGCGCACCTCTTCGGCCGCCTTGGTCGCCGCGGCGACGCTGTCGGCCGGGAGGACGCCGAGAGCGCAGAGCCGGCCACCCGTGTGTGCTTCGAGGCCGGCGAGTTCGCCGTTCACATCGCGGGCGAGCTCGAGGCTGTCAGCCCCGTCGAAGGGGTCAAGCCAGGGGTTGCCGAGCGAGACGACGGAGCGGTCGATGCCCTGCCCGTCCATGAAGGCGAGCTTCGCGTCGACGTCCCAGAAGGACGGGTCGAGTGGCCGGCCGCCCGTCTCCTTCTCCTCGGGGAATATCACGAACTCCTCGACACCGTCCGGGTGCTCCACGACCCGGGGAATCTCCCGCCGGCCCTTGAGTAGCTCAACGTAGCGGCGCGGATAGAGGTGCGAGTGAGCGTCGACGACGTGCATCCCGGCCCTCACCCGGCCGGCGTGTCGATCATGGCGGCCAAGTGCTCGGCAAGCATAACGACGGTAAGGAACGGCCCTGTGCGCACGAGCGTCGGCATGATCGATGCATCGACCACGCGTAGAGCCTCGACGCCGATGACCCGGCACTGCGGGTCGACGACTGACCGCTCGTCTCCGGCGTCTCCCATTCGGCATGTCCCCGCCGCGTGGCGAAACTCCTCACAGCTCGTACACAGCCAGCGGTCGAGCTCGTCGTCGCTCAGATCACTGAGCGGCTGCCCCGTATTCCCCACTGCCGTGGCCTCGCCGATGTCGTCGAAGGCGGAATGCCCGACGAGCTCGTCTGCGTGGCGAAGGCCCAGACGCAGGCGGAGAAGATCCCTCGGGTCGGAAAGCGCGCGAAAATCCAACTCAGGCTCTACCGTCGGCTCGCATGAGGGGAGCCGAACCGAACCGCGCGAGAAGGGCTGCGTGAGCACCACCTGGAGCCGCCCCTTGTCAACACTGTCGGCGCCGCGGTTCATGGGGAGCAGCCAGAGGTCGTCGCTCCCGGCGTCGGAGTGCTCAGAACTAAACCGCAGGCAACAATCCCCCGGCAAGACGCGGACTGAGCCGGAGCGGGCGCGCGGGCGTAGCCGCAGCGTGATCGCAGCGAGCGGGTGCTCGTGGAGATTCTGCCCGACCGCTGGGCGATCCGCGAGCACGTCTACGCCGACTCCGCGGAGCTCATCCGCGGGCCCGATCCCCGACCGCATCAGGATCGCCGGCGACTGCACGGAGCCCGCGCAGAGAACGACTTCGCCGCCCTCGACGAGCTCGGTCCTATCGCGAGTACGGACATGGACGCCGCGTACGCGTGTGCCATCGAATTCCACGCGATCGACGAGCACATGACCGCGGACGCGCAAGTTGGGACGGCCGCGTGCAGCTTCGAGGTAGGCGTCGTTCGTCGACACCCGTGCGTCCCCCCTTCGGTTCCAGGTGGCCGGGCTCACGCCCGTCGAGTCGGGAGCGTTGAGATCCTCGTGCGCCGGATGCCCGAGCTCCGTAGCCGCCTCCTCGAGGCCGGCGCTAACGGCGCCCCACGCCTCCCGCGGCGTGCGCCCGATCGGCACGGGGCCGCTCTGACCATGGTGCGGACGGTCGCCGAAGTCGACGTCGTCCTCGAGCCGGACGAACGACGGCAGCACGTCCGACCATGCCCAGCCCTCGCATCCCTGATCGGCCCACTGGTCAAAGTCTGCGGGCAACCCTCGGTACGCGCCCTGCCCGTTGATCGCCGACGTCCCACCGACACCGAGCCCCTGGACGTAGGCGCGCGCGGGCTGCGACTCGGTGAGACGGGCCAGCAGCGTGGGCCAGTGGTAGCCGCCGCGCTCGAGGATCTCGGAGCGGTTGGGACTCCTCATCTCAGCGGGCGCGGCAGCTGAGCGGTAGTCGTCGCCCGCCTCCAGGAGGAGCACGCGACGTGACTCGATCTCCGAGAGCCGGGCGGCGAGCACGGCTCCCGCCGAGCCGGCCCCGACAACAATGACGTCCCAGGTCACAAGTCAGCCGGGTTTCGATCCTGTCGCTAGTTCAGGCGCGGCGCGCGGCCCCACCGAACTCCAGACCGACCGGCCCTTGATCCGCCGAAGCCCACCAGCTCACAGCGTTCTTCATCCCATAGGCGAAACGCGAGCGACCTAGCACTCGACAGCAGCGTAATCGATTGGACGTTGCTAAACAGTGCCGACTCGTCGTGACATTTTTGGAGAAAATAGTTGGGAATTTTCGGGCTTAAGTGATGAATATGATGGAAGCCAATATTGCCCGTAAACCACTGCAGCATTCTAGGCAGCCTGTAGAACGAACTTCCCTCCAGGGCAGCGGTCACGTAATCCCAGCGGTCGTGTCGCTGCCAATAGCCTCCCTCATATTGATGCTGCACATAAAATAGCCATACGCCGCCCGTGGCCCAGATCACGAGAATTGGCAGCTGCACCATGACGTAGGCCTTCAGTCCAATCGTGATAGCCATGAGCGCGAGAATGCACACCAGACCCAGGTTCGTCCAATGCACGCTGCGTCGTTCTCGCTTGCTGGCCCTGCGGGGCGAGAACCGATGCAGGACCACGAAAAGGTACAGCGGGCCGAGCACAAACATGATCAGGGGATTGCGATAGAGGCGATACCGCAACCGGGTTCGAGCGGGGGACGTCCGATACTCCTGTACGGTCATCGTCCAGATATCTCCGACCCCGCGGCGGTCCAGATCACCGGAGGTCGCGTGGTGCATCGCATGCTCATGCCGCCAGCGCTGATACGGCGTGAAGGTCAGGATCCCGATCATGAAGCCCACGATCGTATTGGCCTTCTTCGATCCGAAGAATGCGCCATGGCCGCAGTCGTGGAGGATGATGAAGAGACGCCAGGCAAAACCCGCCGCGAGGCCTGCAAGCGCCAGCGTCACCCAGTACGAGACATCGAGACTGCGGTACATGAGATACCAGAGCGCGACGTACGGGACGACGCTGTTGACCACCTGCCACACGCTGCGCCAGACATCCGGCGTCTCGTACTTGGCGACCGCTCGCCTCCAAGGAACCTTTTCTGGTTGAGCGTCGGTCGGCATCGCGGCCACGAGGCGGGTAACGCGCCCTCAGCTGGTCGCTCCCGGACGAGCACTCTATAGGCCTGTGCCATCTGGCGCTCGCCGCCTTCCGCCGAGCACGGTGAGGTCTCTAGTCGAGAGCGCTGCGATCGTCGGGTTTCAGCGCTCTGGCGAAGTACCCGTACGTTCCGTGCTCGAGAAGCTCGCGCCCGGCCTCGGCGAGCGCGCCCAGCGCCGCCCACGCGAAGGCGCCGCCGGTGGATACACGCCTGACACCAATCGAAGCCAACTCCGCAACCGACGGCCCGCCGGGCCAGGTAAGAACATTCACCGGGATATCCACGCCGTCCACCAGGCGCCCTATCTCCTCGACTGTCGCGAGACCAGGCGCGTAGACGACATCGGCACCCGCGTCCCGGAATGCCATGAGCCGAGCGATCGTGTCGTCGAGATCCGCTTCGCCGAGGTGCCGCCCGGCATAAAGGTGCTGCTCGGCCCGCGCCGTCAACACCATCGGGCTGGGGCCGGCATGCGCGGCCTCGGCCGCAGCCGCCACGCGCTCGACGGCGAGTCCGATCGGGTCGATCGTCCCGGTTTCCGGTTCGTAGTCCTCGATCGAGCAGCCCGCCGCGCCCCGTTCCGCAATTGCCCGAACGGTCGCAGCGATCTCTTCGGGCGTATCTCCGAAGCACCGTTCCGAGTCGACGTTTACTGGGACACCGATCGCCGCCGCCATCTGAGCGACGTGGTCGAGCATCTCCTCGCGGCTGACCGTCTGATCGTGCCGTCCGAGCGTGGCCGCGTGCCCCGAACTGGTCGTCGCGACCGCCGGAAAACCGAGCGCTTCCAGAAGACGAGCCGAGCCAATGTCCCACGGATTCGGCATCAGAAACAGCTCGTCGCGCTTGTGCAGCTCCCTAAACCGGCTAGCGCGCGGGTTGCCGGCTTCACTCATGGCCCGAGCCTAGCTCGCGAGCCAGGCGTCGGCTGATGGGCCCGCCGTAGCGCCCAGTAGCATCGGGCCCAGCGAGTTAAGGGAGGCCCGACCGTGTCGAAAACAGTGCTTGGCGCCGCGATCCTGGTCTGCGCGATCATCCTCGCCCCCGCAGCTGCCTCGGGCGCCCCGCCGTTTACCGTGAAGTCCGACAGAGAGATCGGCTCCCTTCAAGTCGTCGGCGGAACTCTTGGCGACGCGATAGCGAGCTTTGGCCAGCCCTCATCGATCCGTCTGACTCGAGATGATCCTCCTGTCAGCGAATGTCGCGTCCGCTGGGCGCGACTGGGGATTCGCGCGCTGTTCCTCAGCACCGACGGTGTCAGCGCCTGCAGCGCAAGCGGCGGGAACGTGTTCCGGATGGCGCTCGCCGACAAGCGTTGGCGGACGAAAAAGGGCCTGCGAATCGGCAACACGGTCAAGCGGCTTCGCGCCGTCCATCCGAACGCGTCCTTCCATCGCCGCCAACCAAACCGCGCTGGCGGCTGGCACCTGGTCAGGCGCCCCGATCTTGGTGGCGGCGTTTCCCCGACAATGCATGCGCTGGTGCGAAGCGGCAAGGTCGTGCGCCTCGTCGTCACCTGGCCCGGGGGCGCAGACTGACTCGTCCTCTCAGCCTCGCGCCCTCACCGGACACAGGCCGCGCGTGAGTTCGGCCCTGCAGACTTTCGACCGGCCCGCCTAGCCGCCGGCGTAGCTGCCAGCCACGTTCTCGAGTGTGACGGTGCTGCTGGCGGAGCCGGGGCCGGAGGTGGGCGCTACGCCGCTCATTGTGAAGCCGGCGCCGTTTAGGGTGACCTCGCGGGCCACGATCATTCCGGCGAGATGCGAGGCGTAGTCACCGTTGATGTTGACTTGGCCGTTGGGGTGGTAGATGGTGCCTGCCCAGCTGTACCCGAAACCGCTTAGCTTGATGTCTTCTGTGCCGGTTGCAAAGAAGAGAAGGTCGTTCGCGAAGGGGGAGAAGATCTGGCCCTCGCCGTTGACATCGATGACTGGGGAGAGCACGGTGAACGTGCCGCTCATGTTGTTGCCGTTGACGGTGAACTTCTCTGTTGCGCAGTAGACGCCTGCTGGAATCAACGCTCCGTCTGTGTTGAACTCGAACTTGTCCTTCTTGAAGGTGCATATGAAGTCTGACTCGCTGTATTTGAGCGGCCAATCCCACACTGTGTCGTCGATCTCAAGTCGATCCATCTTGCCGTCGGGCCTAGAGGTCTGTAGCTGGACTTTGGCACCGGTGATCTTCACGTCGCATGGCGCGCCGTGGCCGCTCGCTGCGGAAGCCGAGAAGTTGTTGCCGTCGACCTCGAAGTCGCCGTTGCTTCGGATGCTGCCTGCGATTGTTGTGTCGTCACCGTTCGTCTGGAATGCGTCGCTGCTGCAGTCGGAATCGGCTGCGAAGATCGCGAGCTGTGGCTCTGAGGGGGCCCCGTTGTTCGAGACTTCGACCTGAGACGAGACCGTTTCGGTGATCGGGAGGCCACCAGCCGAGTTCGGCGTCGAGCCCGTACCGGTCAATGTCCAGACGTTGCCAGAGAGCGTGCCGGAGTAGGTCGCGGTGCCGCTCTCGAGGGTGATGGTTCCTGATCCGATTGCAGCCGGATCTGTCGGGTCTGCAGCCGCCCAGAGGATGGAGCGAGCGTAGTTCATTCCCGACTCGGCGACGTTCTGGGCGACCACGTTGTCTGCCGAGTAGGTGGCGTGGTGAGAGTTCGAGCTCGTGGCGGTGAGGAGGGCTCCGCCGGCGATCATCAGCCCCGAGATGACGCCGAGTGTCACGAGCAGCGTCATGCCGCTTTCGGATCGGAGGAGTTGGACTTTTAGCTGCCGCATGAATGCTTCACGTCGAATCGTCTCCACCGCCGCAACCGGCACCAGACCTCGTAGGGCAGCGTTCGACCGCCAGGAGGGGGGAAATGGATCCCCGAAAAGGGGACGTGGGCGCCAACCACGGGCGAGCATTGCGGGGTCAGGTCGCTTTCGGTTTGGGTGGTGTTTTGCAGGTGTTTTGTTATTGGGTTGGGGTTGTGTCCGCATGGGGACCGCGCGTTTCGGGGTTTGTGTCTGGTTGGGGGGTTGTTGGGGTGGTGTCTGTGCGGGGCTCGTATGTTTCCCAGGCGAGGGGGTGGTGGTCGTTGGGGTCGGTGATGACGTGGCTGTAGGTGTCGAGGGTGATCGCTTGGCGTGCGTGGCCGGCGTCGCGGGCGACCTCGGCCGGGGGGACGCCTCGTTTGAGGGCGAGGCTGATCCAGCGGTCTCGGAGGTCGTGGGGGTGGTAGTGGGGGATGTTGGCGTGTTTGCAGGCTTTGCCGATCGCGTAGCCGATTGTTCGTTCGTGCAGCATGGGAAACAGGCGGTGTTCCGTGGCGATGTCCCCTGGGGGCCGGGCGGCTGCGATTTGGTGGGTGAGCGCTGGGGGGAGCTGGACCCAGCGTCTGGCGGAGGCGGTTTTGCCTTGGGCGATCCTGGCCCTGGACTCCGCGGTGTCGAGGTCGGCCCAGGTGAGCTGGTTGAGTTCGCCGACGCGGATCCCGGTTGCCTCGAGGGTGTCGAAGGGGATCAGGAGGTGTTGGGGGAGGTGGGTGCGGATCGCCTGGATGTGGGCGCGGCTGGGTATCCGTGGTTGTTTGGCGGGTTGTTTGGGGAGTTTGACGCGCCGGTCGCGGGCCGGGTTGGGCTCGACGCCTGCGAAGTCGAGGGCGAGCTTGAGCGTGTCGATGTAGGCCTTGACGGTTCGTGGGGCGAGCCCCCGCTGGACGAGGTTGGTGACGAGATCTCGGCAGTCCTTCCAGTCGAACCGGGTTGGGTCTCGCTCGCCGATCACCTGGGCGAGCGAGCGGCCGTGCTGTTGGTAGGTGTTTCTTGTGGAGGGTTTGAGGTTGTGGGTGCCGTCGATCCATTGTTGGTGTAGCTCTGTCCAGGTCCCGGCCGGTTCAGGGTGGGCCCCGTTGGCGGCGGGGTTGGAGAGTTCGGGGATCTGGTCGTGTTCGCCGCGGGCGATCAGCTCCATCACTTTCATGCGGCGCGTCCGGGCGAGGGTGAGTGTTTCGAAGGTGCCGGCGCTTCGGTCGCGCCCGTAGCGGCCGCCCAACCGGTAGGCGACCATGTAGCGGCGGTCGCCTCGCCGGGTGGTTCGGGTACGGATCCGGACGCTGCTCATCTCACGGAAGCCTCTTTTGCTCGAGCGTCTTGCGGTGGCTGGTCTCGCTCATCTCGTTGTTGATTCCTCGATCAGCCGGTGGACGTCGTCGCGGCGCACGTAGACGCGCCTGCTGCCGGGGAACTGGATCGTCCCGAGCTGGCGCATCAGCCTGTAGGCGGCGGCCTGTGTGACATTGAGCTGCTCCTGGATCTGCTGGCAGGTGATAAGCGAGGGCAGCTCCGTGCGCATGTCCAGCCTGCTGGCGGTCTTCACGCCGCCGCCTCACGCAGCCTGCGGGCCAGCTCCCAGAGGGGCCCCGGCTGCTGGCCCACGGATCCTGGCTTCCCTGTTTCGGTGGGTGCCGTGGTCGTCTCCCCCACCGCCTTTGTTTCCTCGCAGCTGCTTCGCCTGTGCCAACCGCCTCGTCGAGCGAGCGCCGACCCCGCCGGCGGGGTCGCTGGCCCCTGCTGCTGCCGCGCGTGCGTGCGGAGCCTCCCGGCGAACCAATAGAGCGCGTACACAGACGGGCAGCCACCAATCGCGGCCTGGAGCACAGGGTGCTCACCGATCAGCCGGGCGGTGCTACTCCACGCCGGGAGCCCGTACAGGCCCCTGGCGAGACACGCGCCGACCAGCGAGCGGGCCGGGTAGCCCTCCCGGCCCGTCCAGCGGAGCCCCTCGAGCCCCGTGATCAGCTGGACGATCTCAGCTGAATCGAGGAGGGCGGCGACGGACTCTGCGAGCCCGCCCCGGCGGATTGGTACCGTCTCTACTACCAAGTGAGCTTGTCCCTCTCTTGGTCACGGCCCCCGGAAGCTGGAGCTTCGCGGGGGCCTTTATCTGTGTGTTCACGGATATTACCAGATCCTGGTCTCTTCCGTATCAGGAGGCATTCGGAAAGACAACTTGGAACCACCATCATTTGTGTAAATACAGAAATCACGCTTTGGTTATCCCGTATCCCAGAGAGACAGCACGATCAACCGCCGGTTGATCGGCTTGCGTTGGCCGTTCCTGGTAGGCATGGCGCTCCTCTCCCAGCGGGTTATGTTCTGCGGGAACGAAAGGAACACGGAGCGCTGCATAAACGCGGGGAAAGGAAACGACTGTCACGACTTCGATGCGGTCGGTTTTCTCCTCAAGCTCGGAGCGTTCCTCGTCGGTGAGGCCGTCATCAGTCTTGTTCTTGGCGAGCAGCTCGCGCAGACGATCGCGGAGAGTTTTCTGCTCGCGCTCTAGGAGCTGCTTCGCGGTCAACGTTTCCCCCTTCGGGGTCACGGCCGCTGTCGTCTCTCTATCCTCCCCGCCCGGCTAATGCGGACTAGAAAGCAGCCCAGGGTTTCTTACAGGATAGCCGCCAGCCTCGCGGACGGCTACGTCCTGTACGCTCCGAGCCATGCGAGGCTTCCTCTACGCGTTGGCCAAGCTCCTGGGCGATATCAGCGCTGTAGAGAAGGGAACCACCGGCAAGCGCGTAGCCCGCCGCGGCGCCGGCAAGGTCACCGGCCGCAGCCTCGGGCGTCTGTTCAAGTAGCCCAGCCATGCTCTCAGGGTGGTCTGCAATCGATGTCGAGACCGCGAACAGCTACAGACGCAGCGTGTGCAGCCTCGGGGTCGCGGTGACGTTAGACGGCGAGCTAGTCACGCGGGAATGGCTAGTCCAGCCTCCCGGGAACCGCTACGACGGCGTGAACACCGAAGTCCACGGGCTAACCGCCGAAGACACCGAGGATGCGCCGACGTTCCCGGAAGTCTGGGCGGAAGCTGCCGAGCTGGTCACGCTCGATCGAACGCTCGCGCATAACGCCGAGTTCGATATCGACTGCGTCCGGGCGGCGATGCGCCACCACAAGCAGAAGGAGCCATCCTTCGAGCCGGTCGGCTGCACGCTCCGGATGGCTCACGTCGTCTGGCCGACACGAACCAAGCCCTACCGGCTCGATGTCCTCTGCGCCGAGTACGGGATCGCCATAGACGCGCACAAGGCCGGTTCCGACGCCGCAGCGACGCTCGCGCTCGCCGATGTCATCGTGAGTGAATGGGACGACCAGGGGGATATCGAGGAATTGCGCGCGGCATCCAACCGGGGATGGCAGAGACGGTCAGAATCCGCGATGAAGCGAGTAGCCCGGAATTCGGTCACCCCGCCGTCAACTAAGCAGGTTAACTTCCTCAGGAGCCTTCTCTCCGAATGCGGGGTCCCAGACTCAAGCCTGATTGCTTCGGAAGTCAAGACGGGCAGCGAAGCAAGCATTCTCATTGACGCTTGCCTGTACGCGAAGCGAAGCGGGGACGACGGAGACCTGCGACGTGAGCTTCGGAAGATCCGGGGATCGGAAGTACGTCGTCGCCGCGCCTTCCGCCGCCCACGGCCCGAGGTGGCCACCGGCCCGGTCGAGGAGCGGCGGCAGCGGCGCAGCCTGCTTAACTGGCTCTTTGGGATCGGCGACTAGCCGGCCAGATCCTCGACGGCCCGCTGCCAAGCCTTCTCGTCTTCGGTGAGCGCGCGCCCGTGCCGCCCGACATGACACGCCCGGCAGAGCGTCACGAGCCCGTCCAGCGCGTAGGGGTCAATCCCTTCGACCAGCGGCGGATCATGGTGCGCCTCGAGCCGCCCGGCGCGTCCGCATCGCCGGCACTGCCACCCGTCACGGTCGAAGCAGGCGCGGCGGACCCGAGCCCACCGGCAGCGATTCACCGCCCGCCACAGATCCCGGTAGCTCATGCTCAAGCCAGACCCAGGTAGACACTGGACGCCCGGGCGGGCCGCCCGATCAGCGGCTCGGCCATCCCCGCCGCAATCACCGCCGCCGAGAGAAGGTCGATGCGCCCGCGCGAGTGCGCCCGGTCAAGCCCGAGGTTCCCGTTCGCGTCACGCCGGACCGCCGACGACGCCACGGCCGACACGAGCGCCAGCGACTCGACCATTCGCAGCCGCCCGCCCAGGACAAGCCGCTGGAGCGACCGAACGTCCCGGCCACCGTCACGGCCCGCGCCTACGCGCCGGAAGTCCACTGGCCACCGCAGGCCCGCGCGATCGAGGAAGTCCCGAACTTCCCCCTCTTTGAACGCGTCGGCCGCGAGACCGTAAACCGCCGAGTCCCCTAGATCGTCCGCCGGGCGCGCCCACAGCCCATGACGGTAACCCGTTCACGTTCGAGCTCCGCTTCAGCGAGGAAGTCAACCTGGGCTCAACGACGACGGGCAGATCGTGCTGAGCTGGACAGCCCCCGACGATCGGACGAGGCCGGTCATGTTGATAGGAGTGGTGTAGTGGGTTTGCGGTGGGCGGGAGGTAGTCCGGCCGCGGTTGGTCCCAGACTCGTCGGTTGACAACCAGGTCGACTGATGAAGGGAGACGCCACGATGGCCGAGAGCCAAAGCATGATGGAGTTGGCCTGGTTTGGTTGATGTGCCCTCGGTTTTGTGGAGCTATGTTTCTAGACTCGGGCGGCCTCGATGATCAGTTTGGAGGTCGTTTATGTCGCGGAAGGGGTATCCGGCGGAGTTTCGTCGGCGGGCGCTTGATCTGGTCGCGGCTGGGAAGCCGGTGGCGGAGGTGGCGCGGCTGTTGGAGGTCAGTGAGCAGTCGATCTACTCGTGGCGCCGTCAGGAGAGGATCGATCGGGGCGAGCTGCCCGGGTTGAGCTCTGAGGAGCGCGAGGAGCTGCGCGCGGCCAGGGCGAGAATCAAGGAGCTCGAGACGGAGGTCGCGGTTCATCGCCGCGCCACGGAGTTGTTGAAGGAGTCGGTGCGCCCAAAAGGCGGTTCGAGGCGATCGCCGTGATCGCCGGCGCGGGGTTACCCGTCGAGGTTGCCTGTCGCGTGCTTGGTGTATCGGGCGCGGGCTATTACGCGTGGCGAAGCAGGCCGCCATCGGCGCGCACGGTTCGCCATGCGTGGCTGACCGATGTGATCCGCGAGGTGCACGCGGCCGCCTACGGCAGCTACGGCGCCAGACGGGTGCACGCCGAGCTGGTCCTCGGGCGCGGGATCCGGGTTGGTCACAACGCGGTCGCGATGCTGATGCGCCGCGCGGGCATCGCGGGTCGCACGGGAGCGCCGAAACGACGAGGGATGCCGGGCCAGGCGAGCGCGGACGATCTGGTCGACCGCAGATTCCGTCGGGAAGGCCCGAATCAGCTGTGGCTGACCGACATTACCGAGCACCCGACCCGCGAGGGCAAGGTGTACTGCGCGGTCGTTCTCGACGCCTACAGCAGACGCGTGATCGGCTGGTCGATCAGCCACAACCCGACCGCCGCGCTCACCACCAACGCGCTCGGGATGGCCATAGAACAACGCGAAGCCCAGCGCGGCAGCACCATGATCCATTCCGATCACGGCACCCAGTTCACCTCCTGGGCGTTCACCGAAAGGGCTCGCCAGTCCGGGCTCGTCCCCTCGATGGGCTCGGCTACAGAACGCGACAGAAAGCCGCAGACACGAGCTGGCCAGAAGGCAGGCCACATGCCCCCTTGCTGGCTTGTGTGCGCGGTGCTCGCGTTCTGTAGCAAGAAGCCTGTACCCGGCCATCCCGCGAGGGGGCACCTATGCGCCGACCCGTCTTATCTGTCACCGCCGCTGTGCTCGCCGCAGCCCTGGCGGCCGACAGTTGCGGGGCTGGCGTGGCCTAGCTCGGCTGCCGCGGCCCCTGCCTGCACGATCGTCGGCACCAACGGCCACGACAAGCTCCGCGGGACCGCTGGCAACGACGTGATCTGCGGTCTCGGCGGCAACGACATCATCAGAGGCGGCGGCGGCAACGACGTGATCCGAGGCGGCGCCGGCAAAGACACCCTCGTGGGCGAGGCAGGCAACGACCTGATCGACGGCGGCACGGGCAACGACCGGATCAACGGCGGCGCGGGCGCCGACGTCCTCAACGTCGCCGGAGGCCGTGACACGATCGAGTTTCCCGACGACCGCGACACGGTCATAGGCGGGACCGCAAGCACGCCCCCACCCCACCTCCACCTCCACCTCCACCTCCACCTCCACCTCCGCCGCCTCCGACGCCAGGGCAGTGGTCGGACCCCGCGGGAGACCGGCCCTCCTGGGTGCCTGACATCACCACGGTCAGGGTCGGCGACGACGGGGATGGGCGGCTCACCGTCCGCCTCGATATCCCCAACCACGAGAGGCTCGTCGAGGGCGTCCTTGTCAACGTGGTCCTCGACGTCGACCAGAACCCCGCGACCGGCCGGCAGGACAAGGAAGGGCTCGGCGCCGGGGTCGAGTATCTGATCGTTGTCAGTGGGCGCCCATCGGCGTCTCTGAGCCGCTGGGACGGGGCCGCCTGGGAGTGGCTCGACTCACCGGTGGCGGTCGAGTGGCGCTTCGGGCCGACAGTCACGATCGACCTGGCCGACATCGGCAACCCCCGGGCCTTCAACTTCTGGGCCGGAGGCTGGGATGATAACCCAGACGGTAGCGGCAGCTCGGGAGATGTCGCCCCCAACACCGGCACGTGGACCTACCGGGTCGGCACGGCAACAGACGGACCGCTCCCCACCGGGGCCTTCATCATCGACTACGTGCCGTCCGATAACCCCCAGACGCAGGGGCTGATCGACTGGATTGACGAGTCGAATCTGCTCGACTGGCTCGTGCCGCGCCTGAACGCGGCGTACGCGCTGCCCGAGGACATCACCGTGGTCGTGATGGAGGACACGGACGGGCCCGCCTACTTCCCCGAATACCGGGCGATCACGATGCCGCCCGAGTTCCTCGACACGATCCTGTACCTGTTCAGGGGCTGGTGGGATGACCCAGAGGATGTCTCAGACGCTGCAATCAGTGCGTTTTCCTGGGTTTTCCTTCACGAGGCAGGGCACGCCCTCGTCGACGTGCTCGGCCTCCCCGCGGTCGGGTTGGAGGAGGACGCCGCCGACCAGTTCGCGACCATGTTCGCGACCAGCCTGGAGCGGCCGTGGCGGGCCTACCACGGGGCCGTCCTGTTCAGGGCGCTCGGGCAGAATCGCGGGGCGCCGGGGGCCGGCGACTTCTGGGACGAGCACGCGCTGCACGAGCAGCGCGACACGAACATTCTGTGCTGGCTCTACGGGTATGACCCGTTCAAGTTCATGCACGTGCCCACTCGCTTCCCGGAATCCGCCGACAGACTTGAGCGTTGCGGCTGGGAGTACCAACAGATGAAGAACTCGTGGGAGAAACTGCTGGCCCCGCATAGCAACACATAGCCATGGGCCGAGGCCACACACAGCCCGGGGCCGAGGTCCACGTAAGCAGGTCAAGGCATCACGGCCCCTGATTTCCCCGCATACCAGGACGTAGAGGATCACGCCCGGGCGGGGAGCCGGTCGTGTTGAGGCTGGCGCAGCTGCGGGAGCGGCCGCTACGGGAACGGGCGAAGGCGAGCCTGGCGGCCATCGACGCGGCCAGGGGCAGGCTGCTGGATCTGGCGCCGCTGCTGCGCCAGCAGCTCGGGCGGCCGCTGGACGACCACGACCGCCGGCTCGTCGGGCGCCTGGCCGAGGCGCTGGCCGACCCGCCGCCGAGTGACCTGGCCAGGGAGCTGGAGGAGCTCCTCGCCGTGGAGCTGACCGCGACCGGGGAGCTGGAGGGGCTGCTCGAGCGGCTCGACCAGCGGCTGCGGCCGCTATGGGAGCTCGAGGAGGAGCTGCTCTGGCGGCTCGGGGAGGAGCTATTCGAGCGGCTCGAGGAGGAGCGATTCGAGTGGACCGCCCTCACCCCCAAGGCGTCCAAGCCCCCGGAGGCCGCCCGGGCCTGGGCGCAGGCGAACATGGCCCGGGCCCGGGCGGAGCTGGAGGAAGCCCGGGCGGAAGCGCGGCTGCGGCTACGGCTGGCCGAGGCCGCCGACGAGGAAGACGAGGCCATGACGGCCCCGCCGGCCGAGGACACCCAGACCTGGAACGAGCTGCGGGCCGCCTGGGAGGCCGGGGAAATGGCGCAGTGGGAGTGGAGTGAGGCCCTGCTGGCCGAGGCCCTGGCCGACACCGCCATGGAAACGGTGGAGGAACAGCTCTGGGGGTACCTCGACTGGGGCGCCTACCGCGAATGGGTGGAGTGGGCCGAGGCCGAAGACGAGGCCCAGAGCGCCGAGGGCCGCCTGGAGGACGCCCAGACCGAGGTTGCGCAGACAGTGGAGAGGCAGCGCCAGGAGGCGCTCGCAGCCAAGAGGGAGGCGCGGGCGGCCAAGACGGCCGAGAGGGAGAGACAGGAGGCGCTCGCAGCCGAGAGGCAGCGCCTGGCTGAAGCCGCGGAGGCGGCCCCGGCAGCGCATGAGGAGCCTCCCCCTGGAGACCCTGAACCAGCGTGCCCCGGTTCCCCAGCAGGGGGCCGCCCCGGCCGCGTAGGGGACGGCAGGCAACGGCCACCGGGCCCAGAAGGCGGCGGGCAGGGACCGGTCTCCCGCTGGTTCCACCGCTGGGCGTGGAAGATCACGGTCGCCAGGCTGTGATGATCGCGGTCGGGCCGGTGAGGGGCCGACATGACCGGCAACGCGGCCACGCCGCGCGACCTTTCGCTATACGCGGGACCGAAGAGTCCCGCGGAAGGAGTGACTGATCTTGCCGACGAGCAAGAAACACGACATCTGCGCGCTCCAGAGGGCTCTACACAACAGCATCCTCAACGACCTGATCGAGCTCGACCGCGAGGACATCAGACTCCTTCTTCCAGGCGGGAGCCAAGGTCTCTCGTACGGCTGGGGCAGCGACGAAGAGCTGATCCAGGCCGTTGAAGAAGTCAAGGACAAGCTGGCAGAAGAGAGACTCCGCCGGTAATCACAGGTACGGACTGTGTCCTTCTCTGTTTGCTCGGGCGCGGCTAGGGGCTGGTTTGGTAGACGACGTTGGCGCGGCCGGCAGGGACGTTTTGGTGGTCGAGGTGCTCGATGATCGCGATTCGTTGTGTGCCGCAGTCGCCGTAGCTGTCGCAGCCGAGCCGGCCGGTGAGGCCCTGGTAGTCGTCGAGGCTGTCGAGGTATTCGCGAACACCGGCGAGGTCGATGCGGAGGGTGCCGTCTTTGACGCGGCTGGCGGCGGTGATCGCGTCGAGAAGGATCGCGGCGGCGTCGTAGCCGTACCCCCACCAGGGGCCGTCGGGTACGGCACCGTAGGCGGCCTGGTAGGCGTCGAGGACCTGGCTGCCGGTCCGGTTGGTGCCCTGGTTGGTGTTGGCGAGCTCGAGCGGCGCAGGCCCCGTGTAGTAGATCCCCTCTGATTCAGGGAGCCCGAGGAAGCTGTCGCTGAGGAGCGCGTCGGCGCCGACGCGCAGGGCCTGCTCGAGCCCAGGGGTGTTGGTGGCATGCCGGGCGATCGGGGCGGCCGCGTCAGGCCGCAGCGGCAGGTAGAGCGCGCCGGGCCGGCCGGCAGCGAGCCGGGCGAGCACGGCAGCGGTGTCGCTGCCGTCCTCGGCGACCTCGACGAGCGCGGTGAGGGTGCCGCCCTGCTGTTGGTAGGCGTCGGCGAAGGACTCTGCGAGACCCCGGGTGTAGGCGCGGCCGCTGTGGGCGGTCGCGGCCGTGGTGATCCCGCGCTCCTCGAGCAGGAACCGGGCGGCGGCCTCGGCCTGGTAGAGATCGTTGTGGGCCGTCCGGTAGAACCCGGGCCGCCAGTCGGGGCCGGGGGCGCCCTGCAGGTTCGACGTCAGCAAGGGCGCGGTCGCTGAAGGGGAGATCACGGTGAGGCCTGCGGCGGCTAGGACCGGGTTGGCGCCGACGGCGGAGGGCGAGCAGGTCGGGCCGACCACGCCAGCGACCCGGGGGCCCGCCCCCTGCGGGCCGGTGATCGCTTCGGCGGCCGCCTGGCCGCCGGCGGCGGTGCATTCCGGGTCGATCAGCCCCTCGGTCTGGACGGGGAACCCGTGGACCGACCCGTAGTCGGCGACAGCGAGCGCGGCGGCCCGAGGACTGCTTGAGTCGGCACGGCCGAGCAGCTGCACCCGGACGGCCTGGCCAGCCTCGACTTCGACAACACCGAGGGAGCCATCCCCGAGCGTCCCGCCGCCGCAACCGGCAAGAATCCCCGCAGCGAACGCGACCACGGCCGCAAAGACGACTCGCCTCACCTGAAGGAGAGTAGCCGAGGATGTCCCGGTCGCCGTGCGGCCAGCAGATCCCACCCCAAACCCAACAGCTGGCGAGGGCCGCCACAGGATCGGGGTCACATAGCGGCAGCGCTTCAGGAACCGGCGGTATCCGAGCGACACCACCGCGGGCCCTCGGCCCCGGCCGCCTAGCAGCAGCTCCGGCGCCCCGCAGGTAACCAGCCCCGAACCGGACTGCATTGAGGGCGAGACCGTCGAGGAAGGCCGGACGGTCATCGAAGCCAGAACCGGGGAGCCGATAGCCCATGACGAATGCTTCTGGGGCCGCAACCCCGCCCCCGACCGCCCGTCCATGCAAAACTGAACCGCGAGATCTTCTCCACTCTCCGGGAAGCGAAAACACCGGTCGAGGGTAGGCGCCAGACCCACAAGCCCAGCCCTCTCCCCGACAGTGCCCAGCGTGTCGCCCACCCAGACCAGAAACCACCATGCCCGCATCCGCGTGGTCTGCGGCCCTGGCAGCGACCCGCAACCCGAGAGGAGGCTCGCGCGACGGCACTAACATGGGCCCTGGCACAAAACCGGGCAGGTGAGGGGCGCGTGGTGAAGATGAGCGGTGGGGAGGCCCTTGCGAGGTCGCTTGTGAGGGAGGGCGTCGAGGTCGTATTCGGCATCCCTGGTATACAGATTTACGGGATCGTCGCTGCGCTCCGGGACGAGCCGGGTGTCTGCATGGTGACGACGCGGCACGAGCAGGCGACGACGTACATGGCCGACGGCTATGCCCGTGCGTCAGGGAAGCCGGGGGTGGCGCTGGTGGTTCCGGGGGCGGGTCTGTACAACGCCGCTTCCGGGCTGGCCAACGCGTATTCGCGCTCCACGCCTGTGCTGATCGTTGCGGGCCAGGTCCCGCGCGGCGCGCTCGGCAAGAATCTGGGGGCCGTTCACGAGATCGCTGACCAGCCTGAGGTTGTGCGTTCGGTGACGAAGTGGCGGGGACGGGCGTCGAGGCCCCGCGAGGTCCCGGGTGCGGTGTTTGAAGCGTTCAGGCAGTTGCGCACGGGCCGCCCTCGTCCTGTTCTGGTCGAGATGCCGCCCGAGGCGGGCGTGGAGCGGGAGGAGGTGCAACTGAGGGATCCTGCTCGTATCTCCCGGATCGTGCCCAGCCCAGGGGACCTTCGGGAGGCAGCGCAGGTGATCGCCGGATCTCGCATGCCCCTGATTTACGCCGGCGGCGGGGTGGCGCGATCGGACGCGGAAGGTGCCTTGGTCAAGCTGGTGGAGGCGACCAACATGCCTGTCGTTACTTCCGGCGGGGGCAAGGGAGTTATCGCTGACACGCATCCGCTGTCGTACGGCTCGTGTTTCAGTCCCCGGGGCGAGAGACAGGAGATGAACCAGCTCTTCGAGGTGATGCAGTCCGCCGACGTGGTGGTCGGAATCGGCGCGCGCTTCTCGCTGGGTAATCCCGCCGGCGAGGCGTCCACGCTTGTGAACATCAACATCGACGACGGCGAGCTGACGAGGCTGCAGGCGAACACGATTCCTCTGCACGGCGACGCCAGGGCGACGATCGAGGCTCTCCTGCCTTTCCTGATGGAGGCCGGGGCGGGCGAGCGGCCGTCGCCGGTGGAGGCGGTGAGCGCTGCCCGGAGCTTGATCTCCTACTACGACATCGGGCTCAGAGAGCCGCAGCATCCGGTGCTGGAGGCGATGCGCAGGGGTGTTCCCGAGGATGCTTTCGTGGTCTGGGATGTCACGCAGTTCGGTTACTACGCCCGCACCCACTGGCAGGTGAATCACCCGAAGACGTACATCGATTCCGGCTATTCGTTTAATCTCGGTTACGCGTTCCCGACGGCGCTGGGAGTCAAGGTCGCAAGGCCCGACCGTCCCGTGGTCTGCATGACCGGGGACGGCGGGTTCATGTTCAACTCGTCCGAGCTTTCCACGGCTGTCCAGTACGGCATTAGTGTCGTGACTGTCGTCTTCAGGAACGACTCCTACGGCAACGTCGCCCGCGACCTGGACGATGCGTTTGGCGGTGCGTACGGGACCGACCTGCACAACCCGGACTTCGTCAGGTTTGCCGAGTCGTTCGGCGCAGTCGGCATGAGGGCCAGCGACCCGATGGAACTGGAAACCCTGGTGCCGCTCGCGTTGGAGCGGCAGGCCCCGGTGGTTATCGACGTACCCTTTGGGGAGATGCCGATACCGCGCTCACCGCAGTTTTCGTTTGTTTACGATCTGCCCTGGACGCAGCCCCAGGAGGGTTTGATCTCTTCCTGATCTGCCGTCCAAGACATGGTGCGGGAAAACGTCCGGTCGGTCAGATCTTGAAGGCCAAAGGAACGCATGGACGCATCGCCTGCGCCGCTAACCGAGAACCGTGGCTTCGCGTTTGGCGGATCGCAACTCCGAGGTTTGCGGTCGGTTCGCTGGATTACCGGCCTGCTTATCCTGGATGCGCAATCGGGGCGTTCTCGTGGGTTTTCCTTCACGAGGCAGGGCACGCCCTCGTCAACGTGCTCGGCCTCCCCGCGGTCGGGTTGGAGGAGAACGCCGCCGACCAGTTCGCGACCATGTTCTCGCTCGGCTTGGAGCGGCCGTGGCACGCCTACGACGGGTCCGTCCTGTTCCGGGCGCTAGCGCGAAACCGCGGGGCGCCGGGGGCCGGCGACTTCTGGGACGAGCACGCGCTACACGAGCAGCGCCACACGAACATTCTGTGCTGGCTCTACGGGTACGACCCGTTCGAGTTCGTGTTCATCCCCACCTACTTCCCGGAATCCGCCGACAGACTTGAGCGTTGCGGGGCGGAGTACCAACAGGTCAAGTCCGCCTGGGCCAACCTGCTCGCGCCGTATAGCAACACATAGCCAGGCGGCGAGGCCACGCAAGCAGGCCCGGACGCGCCGCCGCTAGCCGACTACGACTACGACTACGACGGGACACCCGACTATGTGGAGGAGATCGCCCGGGTCGCCGAGGACGCGCTTGAGCGGTTCGCGGCGCTCGGGTTCCGGCCGCCCTCCCCAGGCACCCCCCACCCCGCGAAAAACCGGCCTCCCCACCCCCACCGGGACTCCTACCGGCCCCAGAGCGATTTTCGGGATTCCGTTTTGCGGCTTGGGTGCTGCTGCGATTGCAGGAATCACGGGAGTAGACTGAGAGACGCTGTGGAAGGTATGCGTTTCGTGAAAACGGTCCGTTTGGACGGCGTACTCTCCTTTGGGGTCGGTTCCCCCGAGCTTCCTTTGGGGCCGCTTAACGTCCTCATCGGGCCGAACGCTTCCGGGAAGTCGAACCTGATTGAGGCGCTGTCGCTGCTTGAAGCCGCTCCTAGTAGGGATCTTCAGGCACCGATCCGGGCGGGGGGCCGGTATCGCTGATTGGCTCTGGAAGGGAGAGGGAGCGCCCGGAATTCCAACAGCGACGATCGAGGCGACCATCGAATACCCAGGGGGCAGATGCCGCTCAGGTATCGGCTGTCGTTCACCGAGACCGGGGGACGTTTCGACCTCCGAGACGAAGCAGTTGAGGCCGAGGAGCCATCTCCAGGTCACGATGAGCCGTATTTCTACTACCGCTACCAGGAAGGCCATCCGGCACTCAATGTCGCCGGGGAGGAAGGAGCGCGGAGGCTCAGACGGGAAGACGTGAGGCCCGATCAGTCGATCCTGTCGCAGCGGCGAGATCCAGACACCTACCCGGAGTTGACGTACCTGTCCAACCAGTTCGAGCGTATGAGCTTCTACCGCGAATTTCACGTCGGTCGGAAGACGCTGCCGCGTCTTCCGCAGAAGACCGACCTCCCCCAGGAACGGCTGCTAGAAGACGCCTCTAATCTTGGTTTGGTGCTGAGTGATCTGCTGAACCAGCCCCCGGCAAAGCAACAGATTCTGGACAGACTGAGAGACTTCTACCCATTGGTCCACGATGTCGTTGCCAACGTAAGCGGAGGGGCGGTGCAGATTTTCTTCCACGAAGAGGGGCTGGGACAGCCCGTTCCTGCCACGCGGCTGTCGGACGGCAGCCTGCGCTACCTTTGCCTGCTCGCTGTGCTCTGCCACCCCAAGCCGCCGGCCACCGGCCGCCGCGGCGGCCGCCACGAGCACCAGTGGGCGAAGCATGTCCCCTGTTCGGAGCCGCGGGTCGCGTCCTGGGTAGACCGGATCGCTCAGCCGGCGCCGCCACACATTCGGGGCCGCTGAGCGAGGGCGCGAAGCTTGTTCCCCGTTCGGGGGTCCGGGTGGCGTCTTAGCTAAGCGCTGCGAGAGTCGGCGGCAAACGACGACGCTCACCGTCTCATCCGTCCGACCGGACAACGGTGAGTTCGAGAGGTAGGGTGCTGAGTCGCTGAGCTCCGGTCGGCGTTACGTGGAACGCGTCAGCGACCAGCGCACCGATGCCGCGCTCGGCGTCAGACAGGCTCGGGTGCACGCTGATCACCTGGCCCGCCTCGAAGGCCGCGCCGCTCTCACTATGGAGGATGGGCAGGTCGTGGTCGATGCCGATGCCGTGTCCAAGACCGAGCTGTGTCGTGAGGTTGCGGCGCTCAGCTACCTCGTCGAGGACGATCGCCGCTGCCGCGACGGGCTGACCGTCGCGTAGCCGTTCGCCGGCGAGGCGGAGTGCCTCATAGCAGCCGGCCGCCAGGTTCAGCGCGGGCTCCGATGGTTCACCGAGCGAGAAGAGACCCGCGATCTCAACCCAGTAGCCGTACCGATCTGCGACCTCCACACAGACCGTGACGAGGTCGCCCTCGCTCAGGACGGTGTCCGTCACCCGCTTGACGATATGGAGCCCTGCGTCGACGAAGACCAGGAGCTCCGTGGCGCCGTCCGCACGCAACATGCGCTCGAGCTCGGCGACGACGCCCTGTGCCGGCGCGCCCGGTTGGAGCATTGCCGGCGCAGCGTCGTACGTTTCGGTGGCGAGGGTGAGCGCTGAGCGGAGGCCGGCAACCTCGTCGGCGTCCTTCGTTTGCTTGACGTTCTTCACGAGGGCGGTTGCGTCGGTTACCGAAACCCCGTGGAGGCCCTCTTCGAGGAGCGCCGCCTCGGAGCGCGGGATGATGTCCGCTAGGCCGGCGACGCCGACACGGGTCGCTCCACGAGCACGGATCTCGGCCGCCACCAGGGCGGCCGTCGGCCTGGCACCTGGCGCCGCGTGCATCTCCCCTGTCATGCGTATGTCTGCCAGACCGGACCGTTCGGCCGCAGCCTCAGCGTCCACATCGCTCGCAAGCCAGACGGTGGGATCACCTTCCCGGCCCAGCAGCGCGTACGCGGTACGGATCAGCGGTGTATATGCCGTTGCGTAGGCGACGAGTCCCATAGCACGTCAGCAGCACTCCACGCGACCCGCGAGAACGAGCGCATCGATGTCCGACGCGGCCATGGCCGCCTGGAGCTTCCCCCAGCGGCGTTCGAGGAGAGCAGCGGGTCACGCTCAACGGTGACCGACTGTCCGTGCGGACGCGAACGTCTCCCCGGGCGTCCACAATGACATCGCGTCGAAGTCGACCGTGAGGAGAACGGTATTCCGGTTGCAAGCCGCGTCTGGGGCCATCAGCGAGAGATCGTCATCACACCAGCCCGAACAAGGGTAATCGTTGCTCGAGTGTGTGGCCGGCGAAGATGACCTCGACCTCGCAGAGCGGGCCACCTGTTAGGCGTGGCGGGAACGGCCTAACGTCGCGACCCTCACAGACGCGGGAGCCCGCCAGAGGAGCATTGAACGCTTCGCCGGCACGGTGGGCAACGTGGGCAAGCTCTACGGCCGCGCGTACCGGCGAGCGCGCAGAGGGCTCACCACCAAGCCCTTCAAATCGGCGTGTTCAGCTAGTGCTTCTCGAGCTCATCGCTTGTCGAGGCCGGGGCGGTGACCGCTCCCCGCTCCTCGCTCGCTAGGCGGCCGCTGGCGGCTACTCGAGGTAGTCGATGTCGTTCTCGGCGCCCGGCTCGCCGAGGTAGTGCGGCCCCGTGCGCCACGCGAGCCAGAGCGCCCCGACCGGCGACGGGTCCGCTGGATCTGCGCCGTGTACGCTGCCGCGGCGCCGGTCGACGTAGTAGCCGGGCTTCAAGACAACCGTCTCGCCGACCGTGTCGTCGAAGCTCTCATACTCGCGCATCGAGATCTCGCCCGCGAGCAAGAGCACCCACTCGTCGGCGTTCGTATGGGCGTGGCGCGCGGCCTTCTCGTCGAACGAGGTGAGCGCGGGCGGCATCCAGACCAGCTGAACGCTCGGCGCCCCGTTCGCGTCACGGGAGAGGATCTTGGCCTTGAAGCCAGGGTAGTGGTGGTCTTCCCACGCCATTGCGGTCGTGTCGAGGATCGTCACGTTGTCTCGTTCGTAGACGCCGCCGCCGGTCTTCGCCGGGTCGTTCGCCTGCGGCTTCGGGGAAACTGGTCCGTCGAGATGGTGGACCTCCGTCTCGGAGCCGTCCTCGCCGACGTAGCTCCTGCCCTCTCGCCACTCGATGCAGAGGAACCCGACCGGAGCCGGGTTCGCGGGGTCGGCGCCGTGGACGCTGCCCGCACGCCGATCGAGATACCAGCCGGGCTTGAACACGACCCGCTCGCCGACCGTGTCGTCGAAGTCCTCGTACTCGATGATCGGGAACTCGCCCGCAAACACCAGGAGCCGCTCGGTCACGGCATGGGCGTGGCGTTCCAGGGCGTCGCCGAACGTCTCAAGTCCGGCGGGAATCCACTCGATCTGGACCATTGGCGCGCCATCGTCGAAGCGCGTGAGGATCTTCGTCTTGGTGCCGCCGTAGAAGTGGTCCTCCCACGGCATTGCGTTCGTGTCGAGGATCGTGACGTCGTCGCGCTCGAGCACGACGCCAGCTCGTTTAGCCATCCTTGCACCTCCGGGTTGCGCGCACCCTACCCTGGGGGCGCAGGGCGAGGCTAGGCGGCCTTGGCGACAGTCTCGGCCGGTGGCGGTAGCCGATAGAACGCGCGCGCGTTCTCGCTCATGACCGCGTCGCCCCACTCCTTTGGCAGCCGGCGCGGCTGTGTGGTGAAGCGGCTGTGCTCGCGCATGACCTCGAGCGGCGTGCACTCGAGCCAGGGCAGCGCGCGAGCGTTCGTGTCGAGTTAGCCGAGAGGTGGGGAGCGATGGCCGATAACCTCGACCAGGCTAGAGATCCAGAGAAGACCGGCTAGACGCCGGTACCTCCTCGTGCCGATCCGTGCAGCGGGGCCCCGCTTCTTCGAGCTGTCACGGCGCCTGGGCCGCGCGCGGATCGCTCAGACGGTGTCGGGGCCGGGGGTGCCGCGGGTGCCACCCTCGGGTGCCGGAAACCCCGTCGACACGGGTGGATTCATGGCCGATCGGCCGGATCTTCCGTTCGGGTGCCACCAGGGCGCGGATCGCCAGAACTCACCTTCGCGAAGCTTGTGACATCCTTGACAAGAGGGCCGCTGCCGGCCTATGATCGCGCCACCCGCGCGAGCCCATTCACGCGCTAGTGGTTTCGCGCGTCGATGGACGTAGGCCGGCCGCCACCGGCACATTAGAGAGGAACCCAATGAAGTTTGGCCTTTTCTTTCTCGGTAGCAGCCCACGTGGGAATTACAGGCGCGAGTACGAGGAGATCCTTGAACAGTGCCAATACGCGGAAGAGCTGGGTTTCACATTCGCTTGGCTCGCGGAGCATCACGGCAGCTCTTACGGAGCCATGTCACGTCCGCCAGTCTTGATGTCGGCAATTGCGGAACGAACTCAGACGCTCCGTATCGGCACTGCCGTCGCAATCCTTCCGTTTGATTATCCAGTCAGAACTGCCGAAGAATACGCGATGGTTGATGTTCTCAGCGGTGGGCGTCTGGATTTCGGAGTCGGCCGCGGTTATCAGCCTCGCGAATTTGCACATCAGGGTTCCGACCAGTCAACCAGCAGAGAGGTGTTCAGCGAGAGCCTCGATATCATCGTCGGGCTGTGGAAAGGGGAGCCGTTCTCGTACGAGGGCCAGCACTTTCAGGTCAACAACGTTGAAGTGTTTCCCAAGCCACTTCAGCAGCCTGTGCCGGTAATGATCGCTGCCATCAGTCCATCGACGTTTGAGTTCGCCGCTCAGAAGGGCTTCGACATCATGACCGCGCCAGCGCTGATGCCGCTCGAGGATTTGAAGAAGCACATCATATCGGGTGCGCGTACGATGATTCAAAACGGCCGTACGCCAGCACAGGTAGATATCCCGGTGTCGATGGTGGTTCATCTTGCGCCGACGGTGGAACAGGCATTTGACGACAGCAGGGCGGCGATCGAGTTCCAGTTCTCGCACGCGCTCAAAGCGACGCCCGGCTTCGAGGGGAAGGCACCAAAGGGCTACGAGGCCTATGAGGAGGTGCTGATAAGCGGCGACAGCACCGTACCGCCGGTCGAGGAGCTGAACGCGTCAGGAAACGTTCTCGTCTCGGACCCGGAAGGGGCGCGGAACGTGATTCGAGCGCTGCGAGACGATGTCGGTGTGAAGCGCTTTTGCTGCCTCATGAACACCGGCGGACTGGAGCATGACCGGGTGTTGCGGTCGATGCGTTTGTTCGCTGAGGAGGTCATGCCCGAGTTCGGCGACGAGACACCGGTGCCCGAAGCGTTCGTTGCGGAGCAAGCGGCGGCTGAAGTGGTCTAACGGCGCAGTGATCGTTGCGGTGGTGTGGTGCTTTGGTGAGCGCCAAGAAGCTTCGATCAGCGCGAATGAGAATGGCCCACTTCGTACACAGAGTAGTGAAGGTGGCAGTGAGCGCGAGCCCGAGAGGGCGCGTCTGAAGAGGAGGAGAGCTATGTCGGGGAAGGGCACAGACCGAGACGAGCTGAGCGAGTTCCAGCAGGAGGTCTTGAAGTCCGCCGAAAGGAGACTCGATCACGAGCTGGAGCAGCGCGGGATGACACGCGCTCAGCTCATGAAGGGAGGCATGGCGCTCGCAGCGAGCGTCGGGCTAGGCGCCCTCTTCGCAGCATGTGGCGGCGATGATGACAGCGCACAGCCAGCGCCCGCACCCGAGGAGGCGCCGCCGGCGCCTGCTCCCGAGCCCGCTCAGGAACCGGCTCCGGAGCCCGAGCCCGCCGAGGCGGAGGTCAGGACGACTCTCGTCCAACTCGAGGCGACCATCGCGCCTGCTCTCGACTCCGACGGTGCAGGCGGCGGCGTTGGACGATCGTTCCAGCAGACCTATGCGAACGTGTATGAGCCCCTGGTCGAGTACCGACGTACCGACGACGGCACCGGGACGCTCGTCCCCGACTTTGCCGCGCCGTTCGACATGCGACTCGCAGAGTCGATCGAGCCCGCCGGCGACCTCCTCTGGGACATCAAACTCCGCCAGGGTGTTTTCAGCCATCGTGGGAACGAGTTCACCGCCGATGACGTGATCTGGTCGTGGGAGCGCTACAAGTGCGTGTGCAACACGGCCCCGATTGGCTGGTTCCTTGGCAACTTCATGTCGATTCTGGGCCCCGAGGTCTTCGACGAGGGCGCCGACACAAGCCTCAAGGACGAGGTCGTCAAGATAGACGACTACACCGTGCGCTTCAAGCAGTTCGCGCCCAACGAGCTATTCCCACGCGTGCTCGCGATCTTCAGCCAGTACCCGTACGACTCGACAGAGGCGAAGAAGCACGTCACTGCCGACGACCCGTTCGCGCAGGAGTTCCTCGACCAGACGGATACGGCTGGTTTCGGCCCGTACTTCATAGGCGCCTGGGAGAAGGGCTCCGGCATCACATACGAGGCAACCCCAATTACTACCGCGGGCAGCCCCAGTTCACGACGGTGATCGCCCGTGCGCTTCCCGAGTCGGCGAACCGCCTTGCCGCGATCCTCAGCGGCGATGCTGACGTCGCAACCGAGCTTACTCCCCGTGAGCTCGAGGAGGTTCGCGCGTCAGACACCGCGAAGGTGCTTGAGGTGGACCGAATCGAACGCGACGCTGTCGGTAGGCGTCAGCACGGAGATCGAGCCGTGGGCCGGCCGGTGGCGATGTCGACACGCAGCGCCTGCTTCGCCAGGCTCTCGCGTACGCAATGCCCTACGACGAGATCCAGTCGAAGGTCCTGTTCGGCACCGCTAGACGATTTGATGGTCTCATCTCGTCGACCTTCCCCGGGGCGAAGTCGTATCCCGGTAGGTACGTAACGGATCCTGCGAAGGCGGCCGACCTTCTGGCGCAGGCGGGCTATCCGAACGGCGAGGGTCTCGAGGGTCCCGGCCTGGTTCTGTACTACACGGCCGAGCGGTCCAGCTTCCTGGAGCCGACGGCGATCGAGATCCAGACGGCGCTGGCAGCGGTCGGTATCGAGATCACGCTGGAGCCGTTGCCTGCGGTTGAGTTCGACGATCGAAATAGCGGCCCCAAGAGGGAGCTCGCGCTCGCTCTCAAAGACCAGGAGTATGCACACGGGACCGATCCGAGCTACATGACCGAGCTGTTCTACATCACCGGTGGGATCGTCAATCGAACGGGGTACAGCAACCCCGAGCTGGACGAGATCTTCGCGCGAGCAAAGACGTCGACTGGAGACGAGCGCCTGGAGCTGTTCGGACAGATCCAGGACATCCTGATCGAGGATCTCCCGTGGGTGCCCTTGTTCGAGCCCGCGCTACAGGTCGCCGTGAAGGAGGACATCACAGGCTTTAGCCCCCGAGCGGACCTGATCATCTACTTCCATTCGCTGAAGACCGTGTAGCGTCTCCGCCGCCGCGTGGAGTGTTCGGCCCGAGTCCGCGAGTATGCGGCATGCCTCAGCAGCCTGTTACCCCTGCATTCGGGGTGTGCTGCGGCCGGGTGCAGAGGCGAGCCCTGTATCGCTTGCGTGGCCTGTCGCAGCACTCGAGCGGTCGCACGTCCTGACGACGCATCCGCGGCCATGGCCCACCGAGCGTGGCTGCCAGCGGCGATTCTGCGCCAGGTTCTGAGATGACCAGGTTTATCCTGAAGCGACTTGCGCTCCTGATTCCACAGTTGATCCTCGTGGTCGTGGGAGCCTTCCTCTTGCTCAGGTTGCTGCCGGTCGATCCCGTCACGCAGCGTGTCGGCATCTTCGCGACGGAGGAGGGTCGTGCCGCAGTGAAGGAGGAGCTTGGTCTTGACGCGTCGCTCGGAAGTCAACTCGGAGACTTCCTCGGCGGCATCGTCCGGCTTGACTTCGGTGAGGCCTGGACCACCGGTGACCCCGTGTTCGAGGAAATAACTCAGCGCTTTCCCATAACACTACAGCTAATCATTCTTGGCTTCATGGTAGCAATCGCTATAGCGATTCCTGTCGCCCTCTATATCGCATCCAGACCGGGCGGCAAGGCGGATAAGGGAACGACCGTCTATGCCCTCTTTGCGGGTGCACAACCCGACTTCTGGTGGGGACTGTTCTTCGTCTACATTTTCTTCTTCATCTTAGGGTGGTTCCCAGCTCCTCTTGGACTTCTCGACATTCATCTTATTCCACCGGATGGTCCGACCAAGTTCGTGCTGATCGATAGCCTACTCGACTGGGATATAGAGGTATTCGTATCAGTGCTCAAGCACCTCGCTTTGCCTGTCATCACGCTCGCATTTGTCCTCACTGGACCGATTCTGAAGATCATGCGTCAGGCTGCGATGGACGTCCATGCTTCTGACTATCTGCTTTACGCCCAAGCCGGAGGATCACCTCGTCAGCTTCGGCGCCGCATCATCTTCCGCAACGCGCTTGCGCCGACGCTAACGGTGACGGGAATCCTCTTTGGTTTTGCTCTCGGAGGAGCCGTGATAATCGAGACGGTGTTTTCGTTGCAGGGGATGGGGCGCTACTCGTTGGATCGGACTCTCTCGGTGGACTTTCCGGCAATCCAAGCCGCAGTCAGCGTGATGGCCGCCTTCGTCCTGTTCATCTATCTCTTGCTCGACGTCATGTATGCGGTTCTCGACCCGCGCGTCCGCTACGGAGAGCCCGGATGAGCGTGGAGCCTGGCGAGTACGGGGCGGTCGGCGATGCGGCAGACGTGGGCGGTGAGCGATCGGGTGACGCGCCGCTGCCGCCGGCAGGGATGGGAGCGCAGGTCAAGGAGTTGCTGCGCCGAAGTTGGTTGGTTCGGATCGGACTCTTTCTGGTGGCCGTCGCCGTTCTGCTCGCCATTGTGGGACCGTACCTGGCTCGGTTTCCACTCGAGGAAGCGACGCCGAATGCAAATCTGCCGCCGAGTACGACGTACTGGTTCGGGACGGATCCGAACGGGTTCGACGTCTTCTCTCGCGTGCTCGCTGCACCGCGCATCGATGTTGCGATCGCTCTGGTAGCCACGGCAATTGCCTTCTTTATCGGGTCGGCGATCGGCCTGCTAACGGGGTACTACCGGGGTTGGCCAGGCGAGTTCGTGATGCGGATCGCCGATCTGATTCAGTCGTTCCCGCTTTACGTGCTCGCGATCATCATTGTCGTGTTGACTGGGCGGAACTTCCAGAACATCGTGCTCGTGATCGCACTGCTCAACATTCCGATCTATGTGCGCCTCGTACGAAGTCAGGTGTTGTCGTTGAGGGAGAGAACCTTCGTTGAGGCAGGGAAGGCAGCTGGTACCACGGACTTAAACATCGCCGTTCGGCACGTCCTGCCGAATGGGCTGTCGCCTGCGCTCGCCCAGGTGCCGATCACCATCGGCTTTGCGATCTTGATCACGGCGGGCCTGTCGTTCATCGGAGCCGGAGTGCGGCCTCCGACGCCGGAGTGGGGCGCGATGGTTGCGAGTGGAGCGGAGAGCATCATCATCGGCGAGTGGTGGACATCGTTCTTCCCGGGAGTCGCGATCTCCCTGACCGTGTTCGGATTCGCTGTTGCCGGTGAGGCTCTGCGAGCCGTGTTCCTGAGGGAAGTCTGATGCTGCTCTCGGTTCGTGGCCTCTCGGTGGAGTATCGGCAGGTTGGAAGCGTCAACCGGACGGTCACCGGTGCGAGTCTGGAGGTCCCCGCCGGTGAAGTCGTCGGTCTCGTGGGCGAGAGCGGCTGCGGGAAGTCGACGCTCGCGCTCGCGGTGCTCGGCATGACTCGGCGCAGCGGCCAGATCGTCGGCGGCAGCGTCGAGTTCGAGGGTCGGAAGCTCTTCGACGTCTCGCAGGGATCGAGCCTGACCGAAGACGAGTGGCGTGCATACCGAGGGCGGGAGATTGGGCTCGTCGTCCAGCATCCACGTGGTGCCTTCAACCCCGTCAAGCGGATCGGCGAGCAGATCGGCCGCCACTATCAGGTGCACTCCGGAGCATCCTCCGGGGAAGCTCGGCGCCGGACGCTGGAGCTGCTCGAACAGGTAGGGATCAACGATCCGCAGCGGAGGGTGAACTCGTTCCCGCACGAGCTGTCGGGAGGGATGGCACAGCGAGCGCTCATCGCCATGGCCCTCTCGCCATCGCCAAAGCTGCTAATCGCCGATGAGGCGACCACCGCGCTCGATGTGACGATTCAGGAGCAGATACTCGACCTGCTCGACGAGTTGCGGCGGACACACAAGCTGGGCATGATCGTCGTGAGCCACGACATGGGGGTCGTGGCCAACTACTGCGACCGGGTCTACCTCATGAACGCCGGCGAGGTCGTCGAGCACGCGCCGGTGGAGCGGTTCTTTGAAGAGGTCGCGCATCCGGCCGCAATCGCGCTGCTCGCGGCTCAGGGGGTCGGTCACGACCACCGCGCGGTGAGGCTGCGCGGCCTCCCGGTCGATACGCGACGGGTGCCCCCGGGCTGTCGTCTCCACCTTCGCTGTCCCTTCGCGAGCTCGGATGCCGGGTGCTCGACAGTGCATCCCGAGCTGAGCAACTTCCACGATGGCCACCAGGTCCGCTGCCATCGCGCTGCAGACGTAACGGCGCTTGCGCAGGCTGCGCGTCCGCCAGCGGAAAGCGACGGAGGCACGGATGTCTAGCGGCGACGGCGACTCGCGAGTCGCTGGCGACCCGGCCGATCTCTTGCTGGCCGTGGACGGCCTGCAGAAGCACTTCCGGGTTCATGGGTCGAAGAGCGTTCTGCAAGCATGTAACAACGTCTCGTTCGAGGTCAGGCGTGGTGAGACGTTCGGCATCGTCGGTGAGAGCGGCAGCGGCAAGAGCACTCTGGGTCGGTGCGTCCTTCGCCTGCTCGAGCCGAGCGGCGGACTGATCGAGTTTCAAGGGCATGAGCTTGGCGCGCTGTCGAAACGCGAGCTTCGGCTGCTGCGAAAGGACATGCAGATCGTCTATCAGGAACCGATGGAGTCACTCAATCCGCTCTGGCGGATCGGCAATCAGATAACCGAGCCCTTGCGGAACTTCACGAGCATGTCCAAGGCGGAGCGGCACGCGCGCGCCGTCGAGCTCCTCGGCCTCGTCGGACTGCGCCCCGAGGTCGCCGACGCGCTTCCCGGAGCACTCTCAACCGGGATGCAGCAACGATGTTCCATCGCCCGGGCGATTGCCGCGGAGCCCAAGCTGATCGTGCTCGACGAGCCCACTTCCGCCCTACCACCCGAGACCGAGACCGACATCGTCACTTTGCTCGGTGACCTCCAGGAGCGGCTCGACCTCTCGTACATCTTCATCTCCCACGACCTCGCTCTGGTCCGAAGATTTTGCGATCGAGTCGCCGTCATGTACCTCGGCCAGGTCGTCGAGATCGCCGATCGCGACGAGCTGTTCGCTCGACCTCGCCACCCCTACACGCAGGGGCTTCTCGGTTCGACGTTGACGCCCAACCCGCGCGCGCGGGTTGGGCGCGGCGATCGACGCGTTCGTCTTGAGGGCGAGATACCGAGTCCGATCGACCTGCCCGAAGGCTGCTTTCTGGCCTCGCGCTGCCCGTTCGTGCTCGAGCGCTGCCAGAGCGAATTCCAGGAGCTTCGAGTGCTATCCGACCGCCATCAGACGCGCTGCTGGCGCGCCGCGGAAGGCGACCTCGAACTCGCTCCCGAAGACCAAGATCTCCCGGCAAGCTCGCGGGCGGAGGCTGGCTAAGTCACCTCGGACCGGCCTCGGTGAACAGCGCTGAACTGCGGTTACTTGCTGCTCTCCCGCGCGTCGGCCCAGTGATCGACCGCCGCGCAGATCGCCGTGAGCCCACCGTCGACACGCAGCTCGGAGCCGGTCAGGTATGAGGATTCGTCCGAGGCGAGAAAGAGCACCGCATCCGCAATCTCCTCCGGTTCGGCGACGCGCCGCATCGGGTGGCCTGCTGCAAGCTCCGTGCGAGCCGTCTGGAGCTCCTCCTCGGTCTCGAATGCGTGTCCTCGTAGACCCTCGAGCACGTGCTGCTGCATCGGAGTCGCCACGGCGCCCGGGCACACGACATTGACGCGAATCCCATCTTTTGCGGTCTCGATTGCTGTTGCCTTCGTCAGCATCACGACGGCACTCTTAGCAGCACAATATGCCGCGGCATTCGCCAGGGCGAGGAAGCTCATCATCGAACCCACATTGATGATGCTCCCGCCCCGACGCTCACGCATACGCGGAACAGCGGCCCGACAGCCAAGGAACGTGCCGGTCAGGTTCACGTCGATGACCCGATGCCACTCCTCGATCGGCGTCTGCTCGATGGGTGTCATCTCGCCTTCGATCCCGGCATTGTTGAAGACGATCTCTAGACCACCCAGACGTTCGATGGCACGATCCATCATCTCGTCGACGCCCGCCGGATCCGTCACGTCGACCCGGAATGCCTCGGCTGTGCCGCCATCCTTGAGAATCGTGTCGGCGACACGATCTGCTCCGGCTCCATTCACATCCGCGACGAGAACCGACGCTCCCTCGCGCGCAAGAAGTACGGCTGTCGCTGCGCCGATTCCCCGGGCTCCTCCTGTGACAACTGCGGTCTTGCCAGCGAGCCGCATCGCGTCATCTCCTTTCCGATGGCAGGGCCATGACACGGTTGGCACGCGTCCGGCGCCCGCACCATACGCGAAACGGGCAGTATCTGATTGCTGGGCTGACGTCCCGCGACGGTTCGAGTCATCTTCTGGGCCGGCAACCGAAAGCGGGCCGCGGATCAGCAAGGGCCAGCCACGACGATCTGCCTTCAGGCCGCGAACGGGTGTGAGGTGCCGGCGTCACCCGTTGACGGCGATCAAGCTCGACACGGCGCCCATACAATCCCACGCAGCTCTGCGAGGAGCTGGTTGTCGCAGGGTTATAGAGAGAGACACGAGACAGAGGAGGCGCTGATGAGGTTCTCAGGGAAGGCAGTGATCGTCACCGGAGCTGGACGGGGGATTGCGAAGGGGATCGCACAGCGCTTCGCTGAGGAAGGCGCCGATGTCGTTGCCCTCGACGTCGATGCGGACGTGCTGGAGGAGACCGCAGCCGAGTTTCAGGAAAGCGGCTGGGCTTTGGCGACGGTGGCTGGGGACGTCACGAAGCGCGAGGATGTGCAGAGCGCGGTCAACGAGTGCGTCTCTCGCTTCGGCAAGCTCGACGTGATGGTGGCTGCAGCCGGTGTAATACATCTCGCGCACGTCCTCGAGATCGACGACCAGAGCTGGCAGCACGTCCTGGACGTCAACGTCAACGGGGTCTTCTACTGCACGCAGGAGGCTGCCCGAGTCATGGTGGCCAACGGCGGGGGCTCGATCATTGCGATCGCCTCGATCAACGCCCACTTTGCCGGCAACAACAACTCGAGCTACTGCGCGTCGAAAGGTGCCGTCGTGAGTTTTGTACGAGGAGCCGCCCTCGATCTCGGGCCGCAGGGGGTGCGCGTCAATGCGGTGAATCCCGGCCTGACGAATACTCGCATCGGCGGCATCGTGGTGGAGGATCCGGTCATGGGGCCGGCGTACCTCCAGGGAAATCCGCTCAAGCGGTTCGCCGAGCCCGCCGACACGGCGAATGCCGTGCTCTTCCT
This sequence comes from Gaiellaceae bacterium, assembly GCA_965223695.1. GTDB lineage: Bacteria > Actinomycetota > Thermoleophilia > Gaiellales > Gaiellaceae > JAUVPB01. The sequence continues at coordinate 178,648 of CBDCXJ010000023.1, forward strand.
GGCATCCGACGAAGCCTCGTACATGACCGGTTCGGAGGTCACGGTCGACGGAGGGTTCTCAACGGGCACCAGCTTCGTGCCTCAAGAGGCTCGCGCGTGAGGTGAACGCCGCCCTCAGTTGCCGTGTCGTCGAGATCACGGACGCGTACCCCATGTCGAGGCAACGCATACGACGTGGGAGCGGTCAGAGGGTCAGTCGAGCATCCTGCAGCGCCCACCGGCGTCAGGGCCACACGGCTCAGCGACTCTCGACCCGTGATGTCAAAACCTGTGGATGTACGGAGAAGGCGGCACGGTCTCGCGTCGGATCGCCGGATAGCGCAGCGGCAGCCCGCGTACGCCTAGCTGCGTGACTGCAAGATGAAACCGGCTTACGTTGGCGACGACGAGCCGGTCGAGATCGTCACCGGCGAACACCACGTTGGTCGGAGCCGAGAGCATGGTGCCGCTGGGATCCTCAACGAGCAGCTCGACGACGCCATCCGGAGTGATGCGGTAGATGTGATTTGGCGAGTAACACGACACATAGAGCGATCCGTCGACATCCAGGGCGATTCCATCCGGAGCGCAGCCCCGGAGCTCCGTCACGATCTCACGCGCGCCTGCTGATCCGTCAGCGAGAATCGGAATCCGCGAGACGAGTGGGCGTCGCGACTCGACCACGTAGATTGCGTCACCGTCAGCGCTCAGGCAACAGCCATTCGTGTAGCAGTCGGGTTCTGTCGACCATATCGACGTCTCGCCGGTCGCCGAAATCCGAAAGAGTTTTCCGTCGTCTGGCCCCCAGTCGCCGGAGCTCGACACGTAGAGGTTCCCTGCATCGTCGAACGCTGGGTAGTTCGGTTGGTTTAGTGGTGCCTCATCGGTGCCCGACGAGTAGATCTCTAGTCCCCCCGTTGACGGCTCGAACAGGAACACCTTGTGGTGGTACAGGTCGCAGGCATAGACGCGCAGGTTTGCATCGAGCGCCAGACCAAGGACGAAGCCTCTCGTCGTTCCGATCTGCTCGACTCGCCCGTCCAGCTTCGCCCGGTAGATCTGACCAGCCTCACCTCCAGCGTAGAGGTGGCCGTCTGGTCCCCACGTCACTCCCTCCGGATGGTCGAGGCCTTGAACGAGCATCGAGAACGTGTCCAACATGTCTCTCCCTCTCTCCGTTGTTCGATTGGTGCGCCCGTCGATGCGTCGTCGCCGCGAGAGGGCAGAACTCTACTGCTGGGATCGTCTCGTAAGCGAGGTACAAGGCTGGGAGAGCCTTGCTGCGGGTCTGCAACAGGCGCCTCCACCGGAGGTGGCCTCCGCGTCGATCACCACCGGCGCCCACGGTATCCGCTTCAGGCTCGAATGGTTCCGTGGCTTGAGTGAGTAGAAGGCTAGAGTGGCGTAGGGATGGGCGAGATCGAAGATTTCGAAGAGTGCTACGAGCTGGGTTGGACGGACGGTCTCCCGGTGGTTCCCCCCACGAACGAGAGGGTGGAGCGAATGCTCGGCGAGCTCTCGAGCCGGCGCGATGAGGTCATTGCGGCGCTACCGCCGGCCGGGGGGATCGCCACCCGGGAGAAGATCGCGGCGAATGCCGTGATGGCTGGATGTCTTCCTGAGTACCTCCCGGTGGTCGAGGCGTCAGTTCGAGCAGTAGCGGACGAGGGCTTCTGGCTCGACGATATGGTGACGGCGGTCGATCCGATGGCTGCTCTCGTCCTCGTCAGCGGGCCGATCGCGCGGGCTCTTGAGATGAACGGCGATGCTGGAGCGCTCGGTTCGGGGAGCCGTGCGAACGCCACAATCGGCCGTGCGCTGAACCTCTGCCTGCGCAACATCGCCGGCGCTCGGCCGATACGACATTCTGACGAGCGTGCGCTGGACGGCTCGACGATCGGCCATCCGGGCAAGTACAGCTACTGCTACACGGAGAACGTCGACCTCTCGCCCTGGCCAGAGCTTCCGGTCGAGCGCGGCTTCGCCCCCGAAGACTCCACAGTCACGGTCTACGCAGCGGATGTTCCGCTCTGCATCGCCGACATGGGCCGAACGGAACCAGAGCTCATCCTCAGAACGATTGCGGAATCGGCAGCGATACCCGGCACGACGAACATCTTCTTTCGCCAGGATCTCTGGCTCGTGATGGCCCCGGAGCATGCCAACCTCATCTCGGACGCGGGTTGGTCGAAGGCAGACGTTCAGCAGTTCCTGTTCGAGCGCGCCTGCGTGCCACGCGAGCGGCTCTCAGAGCGAGGCCTCTTTGGGTTCATGGACGACGTGATGCCTCCGCCCTGGCAGGACGACGCGGACTCCGATGAGCCGATCTCGATCGTCGATGCGCCGGGGCGTGTGCTCATAACGGTCGCCGGCGCACCGTACGGAGGCTATACGGCGCTTTGCTTCGGCTTCGGAGAGATCGTCATCAAGAAGGTCGAGGAGTGAAAAGATCGCTTCGAGGAAAAGGCTGAGGTGACCATGAGTAGCATTAGCTCGCGTTACATCGATCCAGTGGCGGACGCGTACGAGACGAAGACCGCGGCCGAGCGCCCATCGTCGTTGTCAGAGGCGAAGCTCGGACTGGTGGACAGCATGCTGAACCCGGGAGCCATGTGGGGTCAGGGCATGCTCGACGCGGCAGCGGAGTTCTTGAGCCGCAAGCACAGGTCGCTGTCGTTCGCGCGGGTCGCCCGGCCGCCGGTGGGCGGACCCTCGCCCGCGCGCTGGGCGTCGGCCATGGCCGACCGGTACAGCGCGCTGGTGATAGCAGTCGGCGACTGAGCGACGTGCACGTCGCGCAGTGTGCGCGACATGGTGGCGGCGGAGGCCGAAGGCGTGCCGACGGTCATGCTGGTCACCGAGGTGCTCATCGACATGGCGAAGGGGACGGCTCGGGCCTGCGGGTTGCCGGACCTCGCGATCGTCACGATGAGCGAGAGCCTCTACGGCGCGTCGCGGGAGCAGATCGCAGGCGTCGCCGCCGCGTATTGCCCTGCTCTCGAGGCCGGCCTCCTGCACGATCCCCAGCCCCAGCCGGCTTGAGCGTTTCGCACCGGACAACCCGCCACCGAATCGACAGCGCGAGCGCCCACGGTCCGCTCCGTTGCGACGTCGTTCGTGCACAGGGCCAAGACCGGAGCTGCATTGACGCGGTCCCTGACGCGCTACGCGGATGACACGCTCAACAGCTACGAACGAGTCCTGCGCCTCCACCTGCTTGACCACGTCGACGCCCACCATCGATGCGTTGTCGGGGATCTCCCCGTCGACACGGTCGACGGTCGCGTCATGCAGCGCGTCGTGGAGTCACTCGCGTCCAGCTCGCCGACGGTCGCTCGCGTTGCGGCGTCCGCGTTGAGTGTGGTGTTGCGCCACGCAATAACACGTCTATGGCACATGCCGGGGCAGGTCATCACCGAACCGGGGGAGGACGAAATCGCCAAAGCCTCCCCATCCCCCCGTCAGGCGACGACCACCCTTGGCGTACACCGCCAACACACCACAACACCGCCACTCGCAACCACACCTCCGCACCGAGAATGAACCAACCCCAAGACAGTCCCTAGAGAGTGCAGGTCATTTGGGCACAGCGATCTATAGCCAAGCTGACTCTACGGCCGGATGCGGTCATAGGTCGGCTTATTGGGGATCAAACCAAACTAGACCTTGCCAGGTCTTGCCTGGATAGAGCCACAATTGGAATTTGCTGAACACCTTTGTTGCAGCTAGCCCACCGTCTAACCGTCTAGGTCAAGGAACTTTACAATCCAGATGAATGGCTTATCCTTAAAGCACAAGCCAGTCAACCAAATAGCCTCAGCAGAGAACATTACCTGTCCGATATTTTTTTTAACTTTCTGGCTATATTTACCTCATAATTCCAGCCCAAGGATGGATGTGACTGAGTAGCTCAACTGGCCGCATCACTTGTAATCCAAACGGATTGATTCCGTCGCGGTAATTCCAGACTGTCCGGTAGTCCATGGTAAGGAAAATATCACAATCAAATTCCAACGCGTCGATAATCAACTGTCGATCAGCATCCTGTGGTAAAGATCTTCAGGAGATCAGACAGGCCACATCTTTGAATAGATGTACAACGGTTGCTTTCACTATGACCGTGCTCGTCTATCTCATCCTGTAATCCATCGACAATAGAACTTAAATAATGATCTAATTCTTTACCCCACTTGGTAAGTCTATATCGTTTGTCTTGTTGCTGCGTAGCGTCAAGTTCTCTTAGCGTCCTGGATGAAACAGCGAGAGGCCAACCTGAGTGATGCCCTAAGGCTATGAAGTCTGCCAGAGCATAGATGTCGTCGATGAATCGTGGACCTGAGTTAAACATCTTCGAACTTATCTCAGATGAAAGTGAATTGTCATAAATGAACTCCCCGAATGAATACAGATTGTGAACAATGTTTGTGTCCAAAAAACCTTCAAGCGAATCGACGAGTTCGATTTCGAGGATTGGCGACGACGTCGGTCGCGGTCAACCGCTGTCGTCGAGCTGGCCGTGGACTACGCGGTCATCGACATCGAAGATCACGTTCTGCGGGTCGAGCGCCGTCGCGGCGATGAGGTGGTGAGCGTGTGTTTCGAGCGCTGAGTGTCGTCCGAGCCGAGGCCGTGCGCGCGATCAAGTCATTCTTCACCATGAAGACCGCTCGCGGTCGTCCCTGAGCCCGTCGTCGCCCACGGCGTGATCGCCTTCGACGTCCGCGCGCATCGTACGACTGGTATCAGGGCGGTATCACGCGCCGCCGAGCTCGCCGTCGAACTGCCCCGCCTCGAACAGGTCGGAGAGGTTGATGATCCCGTCCCGCTCCTGCTCGTCAACGAACTCAACGGCCGTCCTCGTGGTCTAAAAGATCGCGCTGCGGGTCGTCGCGCGCCTAGAAACCGCTCGGCCTGCTTGATCGTGTCCTGCAGCGTCCCGGCTTTCGATCGTCTAGAACGCTCCGTCCTCGTCGTTGCGCCGATCCGCCCGTCCGCGTGCCCGAGGCCCCCAAGCGTGCAGGTGACGCGCAGATCGATCCCCTGGGTCGTCCAGGTCGAGCGCCCGAGCGGATCGGCGGCTTCGTCCCGTGGCGTCGCGTGGTTTACGCCTCCTCTTCGGTCTGCTTCGGGCGTCGGCCTCGCCGCGCCACGGTCTCGCCTGGGACCGTCTTCGAACAGTCGTCGCATACGTCGGCCTGCCGTACGCCGCGCCTCGCATCGGCATACGTGAGCCGCAGCAGCGCGCCCTTGGCCTCCTCGATCTCGCTGCCGCACATATCGCAAACCATGATCGTCTTGCGTGCCAATGCTCCTCCTCGGTCCGGTTGTTGGTTAGGCAGCGCTCCCAGTCGCCTCCACCCGCGTCTCGCGTCGAACAGCTGTGATTGTGCCAGGGCTTATGTTAGTGCGATGGTGCGAGCCTTCTTTCGGGTTGTGGGTGGTTAGGGGGTCGCAGGCTACGCGGGTGCGGGCATGGTGGTTGCGGATTCCGCGCCCGTCCCTCAGCTCGGCGAATTCCGCGCGCTCGAGGCCGCGCTTGAGCGCCTCAAGCTTCTCCTCCTTGCCCAGCGCGAGAGTCTCGCGGGCGAGCTTGACTAGGCGTGCCAGCTCCCGTACCTCGTCCGCGAGTTTCTCCATCGTCTCGACGGCAACGGTGGAGTCGATCAGGAGATCCTGCTGCTCCTCGGTCTCGTCGTCCTCCTCCTGCTCGACATCGGCGATCTCGATCAGGCGGAAGTCGGCGAGCTTCTTCGCGCGCTGCGACCCTGGCAGGCCTTCGAGCTCTCGGAGCATGTCCGCGAACCGCTTGTGCCGGCGCTCCAACGAGCTCGTGATCGCGCCGAGCGAGCTCGCGAGACGCCGCTGGAACACGATGCGGGCAAGCGCGACGCTTGTGCGCTTCTTGCCGCTCACCTTCGGCAAGAACTCGTTGATGTAGTCGGTGACCCGCGTGTAGAGCTCGTGCTCGGGGTCGCTGAGATCGAAAGGCTGTGTTACGGCGTGGTGCCCAACCACGGGGCCCCACTATCCTCCAGATCGATCAGCGACAACTGGCCGCTCAAACCCCACCACCACCCGCAACCCAGCCCCAACCAGGCGCCACCCAGACACCACCACAACCCCACCCACACAGCAGGGCGAGCCAGCAAGCCCCAACACCTTGGACCACCCCTGGCGCTCAGGCAGCCCCGTCCTCCGAGGCTGCAGAGAACAAGAGCGCCCCAACCAGGTTGTCCTCCGCCAACAGATCCGCCGGAACAATCGCCCCCACCTGCTCCCGCAAGACCACCGCCATCATTCACACACCTCTCCGGCACCGTGACCCGGCACGAAACACCCGGCCAGGTAGACGTCCACGACAGCGCCCCCGAAAGGGGCCCAGCCCGATTATTCAAGGTGCTGCCACGATGGCAACAACAGCCGATCCATGTCCGAACCAAGTCCGCGCGCACCCGAACTGGTACAACCAAACAGGCTGGGGCACCCCTGAAACACCCGGCCAGGTAGACGTCCACGAACAAGATTTCCCCTGTCCACACGGGAACCCGCACCACAAACACCCCCATGCATAAGCAGGCAGCTATCGAGTCCACGCCTTCGTCGCTGCCGAAGCTCTCCTTCACGCCCCGAAGCTCGGGCAGCGCGCCGAGAAATAGGTCGACCAGGCGGGGATCGAACTGCGCTCCGCGCTCTTCCCTAAGGATCTCGGCGGCCTGCTCGATCGATCGCGCTTTCTGATATGGCCGCTCGCTCGTAATCGCGTCGAAAACATCGGCGATACAGAGGATTCGACCCTCGAGCGGGATGGCCTCGCCCTGCAGACCGCGCGGGTAGCCCTTGCCGTCGAATCGCTCGTGATGCGTCCAGGCGAGCTTGGCCGCGAGATCGAGGAGCTCGGCGTTCGAGCCGGCGAGGATCTGCCGTCCCGCGTCGGCGTGACTCTGCATGATCTGTCGCTCTTCGTCGGTGTGCCGACCGGGCTTCAGGAGGACGGAATCAGGAATCGAGATCTTCCCGACATCGTGAAGGGGAGCCGCGAGCCGGATCAGCTCGCAGCGCTCTGAGTCGAGCCCGCTCCGCCTGGCCAGGAGCTCCGCGTACGTGCTCACTCGCTGAATATGAGCTCCCGTTTCGTCGTCGCGCATCTCGGCCGCCAACGCCAGACGCCTGATCGTCTCCTCGTGCGCGTGTTCAAGACGAGCCTGAGCCCGCAGAAGCTCCGCCTGGCTCTCGTCGAGCGCAACGTTCTGTCTCGCGAGGTCGCCAGCGACGCGCAAGGCGCTATCCCGCCCACGCCGCGTCGCCTCGATGAGGACAGTCAGGGTCAACGACCAGAAAAGGCCGCCCACGAGCACAAGCCAGGGCAAACTGCTGCTGAACCCGCCCGCGAGACTCCCGTCCGCCGCGAACACAAGCAGCGGTCGCTCAGAGCCGATCCTGGCCCGCTCCGTCACGCGCCGACCGCCTAGCGGGAGCTCGCGCGTATTGCTTGCGATCAGGGATCCCGGCGCCTCGGCGTCCAGGTAAAAGGCGTATAGAAGCCCGTCCGATTCGCTACCGGGCCCTACCACCTCCGAGAGGAGGAGCTCCCCGTAGACCGCGTAGCGACTACCCGGGCGCGGCGACGCCGCGAAACCGAGTACCCGCGTTCCCCGGAACGACCCGACAGCGACCAGACCGAGTTCGCCAGCCGCTGACAGCCGATCCAGCCTGCCGATCGCTCCTGCGTCGAGGTCGCCAAAGAGCGCCGGATTACCGCTCCCGACCTTTGCGAGCTCCACCGGCGTCTCGTCAAGCTGCAGGAGCAGGATGCTCGAGAGGAAGCTGGCCGCAAGCCGCTGCTCGACCGTCCTGCGAAAAGCCTCCAGATCACCGTCTGTCGTTTCGGCGACAACGGCGCCGCTCACCATCACCGCCTCGATCTGGCGGGCGAAGGTATCAAAACGGGCCGTGCTCTGTGCCGCTCGCTCCTTGAGCGCGATCTCCTCATCCTTGGCGGCCTTCTCCTGGAGCAGAACGAATGCCGCCGCGCTCGCACTCAGGCTGAGCGCGAGAACGAGCACGGAAGTGAGACCCAGGACTCGGCCTGGTCGCGACCGCTGCGGCGCACGGTCCGTGACCAGCTGGTGGATTGAGGCCATGGCTGTGTTCTCCGATCAGCCGTCTCGCCCCGCGGTAGCGGGCCGGACGCCCACCATTGACTGTCGCCCACGAGAAGCGCCCGGCCGATCCCCCATCCGGGGTAGGGCCTGAATACTTCGCGCCGCCATACCGCCCACAAGGCGACGGCTGCGCGCTCAGGTACGGCTTTCGCTCAGGAAACGGGCTGCGATGATTCGCGCACCGGCTCTTCCCAGGAAGCCCCTGTGACCGGTAGCTCGTGCGCGACCTCGTCGGGCGCTGACAGGGGCCCGTAGACCTCGGGCCTGCGGTCGCGGAGCATCGGCCACCGTTGCCGCGCGGCATAGACCTTTTCACGGTCGATCTCAACCACGATCGTGTCGTCGGCCTCGTCGCTCGCTGTAGCCAGGATCTCACCGAAGGGATCGGCGACGAGCGAGCGGCCGCCGAACACCCACTCCCCCTCGAGGCCAACCTTGTTGCACGGGGCCATGTAGACGCCGTTCTCGAACGCCCGCGTCCTCATGAGCGCATCCCAGGCTGGCGTCGCCGGCGTCGCGAACGGGCCGAGAATCAGCTCAGCGCCGTTGACGGTCGCGCAGCGCGCCGTCTCGGGGAAGAAGTGGTCGTAGCAGATCACGATGCCCACTCTGATGCCCTTGATCGTCCAGGTCGGGAACAGGGTGCCGCCGCGGAAGTAGATCTTCTCGAGGCTCTGAACGGCTGCCGGGTGCGTCTTCCGGTACTTGCCGAGGGTCTCGCCGGTCGGCCCGATCAGCATCGCCGAGTCGTAGTAGACGCCCGGGCGCTCCTCCTCGAAGATCGTCGCGCAGATCGTGGTGGCGTGCTCGACCGCTTTCTCGCGGATCGCCGTGATGGCGTAACCGTCTTCCCGCTCGGCGCGGTCGAGGTATGCGTAGTCCCTGTACTGGAAGACGTACTCGATGTTGAAGAACTCGGGCAGGACGATCAGGTCCGGCTGCTCACCCGCGACGTCGTCGATGTAGCCACACGCCTTCGCGACGTTGGCGTCGCGCGCGTCGACCTTGCTCTGCATCTGGATGAGTGCTAGTCGCAAGGTGCTCACGCCGCCTTACCCTCGGCCCGCAACTCGCGCCGCCTGGCATCAGTGGCCGCGACGTCGACTTCATCGCCATCCCCGGCGAACACGACCCCGTAGATGCGCTCGGCCTCGTCGAGCGAGACGTAGCCGTTCTTGACGTCCTCGACAACTGCCTCGACCTCGCGGTCGACCGGGTCGCCAACCCCGCCCCCGCCACCCGGGCGCATGATGAACTCGTCACCGGGAGCGACCGCGATGTCCGACTTCTTGCCGAGCTGAAGCTCGCGGTCGGTGCCCGGGAAGAAGACGACCCTGTTCGTCCCGGGGGCTGCCCAGCCACCCCAGAGGCCCTCGACACGAGAGGCGAAGGACTTCTCGCACGCAGAGACCGCCGATCCCGTGCCGCGGATCTCGAATGCCGCCTCGGCCGCCATTCCCCCGCGGAACTGGCCCGGGCCGCCGGAGTCGGTCATCAGCTCGAGCCGCCGCTTGACGATCGGCATCCGCGTCTCCATGATCTCGGCCGGCATCGCCTCGATCCCGGCCGTCCAGCAATGGACGAGCGCGTCCATGCCGTCGCGCCCCTGCTTCGCACCGTGGCCGATAGCCGAATCGTCGAAGAACAGCGACAGCCTCTTTGTTTGCGGATCCTCGACGATCGCGATGACGAAGGCCAGGTCGCCGCCGTTCTGGGCGGGGATGGCGTCCGGCGCTGCATCGGCCAGCGCATGCGTGATCACGTCGGTCAGCCGGGCCGACGTCATGAAGCCCAGGAATGACGCCGCAGGCGGAGACGGGTTGAAGAGATTCCCGGGCGGGGCGATCACGCTGACCGGGCGGTACTCGCCGCTGTTCGGCGGGAGCTCGGGCGTCGTCAGCCGCTTGAGCGCGAAGCGGGCGGTGGCGAGCGTGTACCCCCAGGGGCAGTTGACACCGCCGATCTGCACCTCGGCCGAACGACTCAGGTCGACCGTGACCTCGTCGCCGGCGATCGTGACGTCACACGCGACCGCGACCGGGTCGCTCCCGACACCGTCGTCGTCCATGTCGTTCTCGTAGCTGTAGGTCCCGTCTGGGATCTGAGCGATCGCCTCGCGAACGCTCCGCTCGCCGTGGACGAAGATCTCCTCGACGACGGCCTCGTAGACCTCGCGGCCGTAGGCGTCGAGGATGCCGGCGACCTTCTGATTTGCGAGCCTGAGCGCTCCGGCACCGGCCAGAACGCTTCCCGCTGTCTCGGTGGGAAGCCGCGAATTCGCCTTCAGGATGCGGATGATGTTGTCGTCGAGCCGGCCCCTGTCATAGAGCTTGACCCCAGGGAAGATCGTGCCCTCCTGGAAGATCTCGGTCGCGTCCGCGGGGTAGAGGTTCTTCGCGCCGGTGTCGCCGATGTGCGAGCGCAGGGCGCTGAAGCCGATGATCGATCCCTCATGGAAGATCGGACTGAACACGGCAGCGTCGGCCGGGTGGCCGCCCGTCATGTACGGATGGTTGCTCAGCACGACGTCGCCCTCAGCAAGCTGGTCCCGACCGCCGATCTCTTCGAGCGTGGCCTCGATGCAGAAATCGAGCGAGCCGAGGAAGATCGGCAGTCCAGGTGCGTCGGCGATCAGCCGCACCTGCGCGTCGTACAGCGACATCCCGAAGTCGTTGTACTCGTAGATGATCGGGAGCATCACCGTCCGCTTGAACATGGTTCTCATGTCGCGCGCGGCAGAGACGAGACCGTTGCGGACGACGGAGAATGTGATCGGGTCGATCGTCATCGACGCAACCTACGACGCGCCGGTCGCCGTTGAGAGTGAGCGCTGCGCAGCGCCAGCGCGCGCTGACACCGTCACGATCAGGTTGCCGTAGTCGTCGACGGCGAGCGTGTCTCCTGGCGAGAGAAGCGTCGTGGAGGACGCCTCCTCGACGATGGCCGGGCCGACCAGCTCGCTGCCGACCTCGAGAGCGTCTCGCTCGTAGATGGCCCATTCGTGTTCGCCCCCGCTGGCTCCGTGTGTCGCCCGGCGAGTGCCCTTCGGTGCGGGGCCGGCGCCCTGAGCGGCAGCCTCCAGCCGATGCCACGCCGGCTTGGCGAGTGTCCCCGTCGCCCGAATGCGGTACGCGGTGACCTGGACGGGATCCTCCATCGCGTAGCCGTAGGTCGCCTCGTGACGGCGATCAAAGGTCGCGCGAAGCTCTGCGAGATCGAGAGCGCCGACATCGGCTGTGCCCAGCTCGACCGTCAGCGTGTGCTCCTGCCCGTCGTAGCGCATGTCGAGGGCCGCGAGCAGCTGGCGACGGTCAGCGTCGACCCCGTCTCGCTCGAGAGCAGCGTGCGCCTCACGCTCGAGCTCGCCGAAGAGAGCACTCACCTCGGACGGATCAAGTCCGGTGACGTCGTTCACGGCGGTGCGAGCGAAGTCGTGGACGAGGTCGAGGTTGAGCATGCCCCAGGCCGAGAACGTCGCCGGCGATCTCGGCACGATGACCGTCGGGATCTGCAGCCGCCGCGCGAGCGCGGTCGCGACGAGGGGTCCACCGCCGCCGTAGGCGAGGAGAGCGAACGTGCGGGGGTCGAAGCCCTCCTTGATCGTGATCTCCTCCAGCGTCGCCGCCATCTTCGCCTCGATCAGCTCGACGATGCCGCTCGCGGCGGTGTCGACGTCGAGCCCGAGCGGGTCAGCGATCCGGCTTTCGATAGCGCCCCTTGCAGCGTCCTTGTCGAGGGGCATGGCGCCACCGAGGAACTCCTGCGGGTCGACCAGCCCGCTGGCGACGGCCGCGTCGGTGAACGTGGGTTCGGTGCCTCCCTTGCCGTAGCACGCCGGGCCGGGATCGGCGCCTGCGCTCTGCGGACCGACCTCCAGGGCCCCACCGGCGTCGATCCACGCGATGCTCCCACCACCAGCACCGACCGTTGCCAGCTGGAGAACGGGCATCAGCAGCGTGAGCTCCTCGACCCGGGCGTTCGACGTGACCCGGGGCTGCCCGTCGACCACAAGCGCGGCGTCGAAGCTGGTGCCCCCCATGTCGGCGGCGATCACGTTGGGGATGTCGAGAGCGCGTGCAAGCGCGACGGCGCCCATGACGCCGCTCGCGGGTCCGGAAAGAAGCGTTCGGACGCTCTGGCGGCGCACCTGCTCGGTCGTCATCACGCCGCCGTCAGCCCGGGTGACGTAGAGGTCGCCCGAGAACTTCGCCGCCGCGAGCTCGTCCTCGAGCGTCGCGATGTAGCGCACCATCCGGCGGCGGATCGACGCATCGACGACCGTGGTCACACTGCGCTCGAACTCGCGGTACTCGGTGGTGACGAGGTGCGAGAGCGTGTAGTCAAGACCGGGATGCGCCGTTTCGATGAGCTCGCCTATGCGACGCTCGTGCTGCGGGTGCGCGTACGCGTGTAGCAAGCAGACCGCGATCGAATCGACGTCCTCACCGACGAGCTCCTGAACGGCTGCGAGCGTAGCCTGCTCATTGAGCGGCTCCTCGACTGACCCGTCAGCGAGGAGCCGCTCGGGGACCCCCCGCCTGAGGTAACGCGGAACGAGGGGTGGCGGCTGGTCCCAGTGCAGCCGGTACATCGGCCAGCTCATGCGGCCGATCTGGAGCACGTCGCGAAAGCCCTCGGTCGTTATGAGACCGACCTTGGCGCCCTTGCCCTCGAGCAGCGTGTTGATCCCGAGCGTCGTGCCATGGAAGAACAACTCCGACTCCGACAGGTCGAGGCTGGCCTGCTCGATCGCGCTGAGGATGCCCTGGGTCGGATCCGAGGGCGTCGTCGGCGCTTTCGCCACGAGCACGCCGCCCTCATGGTCGAGCAGGACGAGGTCCGTGAACGTCCCGCCGACGTCAACCGCGAAGGACGTCATGCGACCCGCCTTTCGAGGTGCCGGTCACAGGCCATGAGACAAGCAACATCCGCGGGCCAACTCTACGCAGGCGCGAGCCACCGCGGCTTGCCCTGCTCGCCGACATAGGGTTCCGGGGAGCGCTCGGGAGTGTTCGGAGGCGGCAACGGCTCGGCTGGCCGTCCATGCCCGCCCTCCGAAACGACACCAAGGAGGCACAGACGATGGCCATTGACTACGACGTGTTCGAGTGTGGCGATGTGCGTCTTCAGTCCGGAGCGACGATCAGAGACTGCAAGCTCGCCTACAAGACGTTTGGCTCTCTGAACGCGGCGAAAGACAACGTCGTCGTCTTTCCGACCTCGTACTCCTCGCCCCACAACGACAACGAATGGCTGGTCGGCGAAGGCATGGCCATCGACCCGGCCAAGTACTTCGTCGTGATGCCCAACATGTTCGGCAACGGACTGTCGTCATCACCGAGCAACACTCCCGAGCCATACAACGCGGCGCGGTTTCCGCAGGTGACTGCCTGCGACAACGTGCGCCAGCAGTACCGCCTGGTGACAGAGAGATTCGGTATCGAGCGGATCCGGCTCGCGACGGGCTGGTCGATGGGCGGACTTCAATCGTTCCACTGGGGAGCCCTCTATCCGGACATGGTCGAAGCAATCGCACCGTTCTGCGGAAGCGCCAAGTGCTCGCGCCACAACTTCGTGTTCCTCGAGGGCGTGAAAGCTGCTCTGACGGCAGATGCCACGTTTAACGAGGGCTGGTACACGACGAGACCGACAAAGGGATTGCGCGCGATGTCACGCGTCTACGCCGGATGGGGCTTCTCTCAGGATTTCTACCGCGCCGAACTGGACCTGGACGCCCTTGGCTACTCGTCGCTCGAGGACTTTCTTGTCGAGTTCTGGGAAGGATTTTTTCTGACGAAGGACCCGAACAATCTGCTGACCATGCTCTGGACATGGCAGAACGGAGACATAAGCGACAACGAGCTGTACGACAGCGACTACACGCGGGCGCTCGGCGCGATCAAGGCCAGGGCCTACGTCATGCCGGGCGAGACCGACCTCTACTTCCCCGTCGCTGACAGCGAGATCGAGGTCGCCAACATGCCAAACGCCGAGCTTGTCCCCATCCCGTCGATCTGGGGGCATTTCGCAGGTGGTCTGGGGCTGAACCCGGTGGACGTCAAGTTCCTCGACGACAAGCTGAAGGAACTCCTGAGCGAGTAGTTCGGTTCGACCATGGCAGGCCAGTGGAACACGATCGGGATCGCCTCGACGGCCGACGGGCCGCTCGAGCTGCACCGTCACGACGGTGGCGACTTTCTGATCATGATCGACGGTCGCGTGCTGATGGATAGCAACGCGAACAGATCAGAGATCGCGCTCGGCGAGCTCGCGTGCCGTGCGTTGCCACCAGGAGACGCTCCCCTCGTGCTGAGCTCTGGTCTGGGAATGGGTTGCACTCTCCGCGCCGCGCTCGACATACTGCCGCCGCACGCGACCGTCGAGGTCTGCGAGATGACCGAGGCGGTCGCGCGCTGGTGTCGCGGCCCGCTCGCCTCGGTCAACGGCGATGCGCTGGCCGACACTCGGGTTCACGTCCACCACGTCGATGTCGCCGCCTACATCGCGCAGCGCGCCCAGGACGAGAGCGCACCTCGCTTCGACGCCGTCATCCTTGACCTCAACGTCGGCCCGCACGCCGGCGTCGACGCCGACACCGATCCTTTCTACGGCAAGAACGCGCTGGCGAAGACGCGCGCGGCGCTCTCCGCGAACGGGGTCCTCGCAGTCTGGGGAGAGGCGCCGGACTCGGCGTTCGAGCGTCGCCTCGTGGGCGCTGGCTTCACAGTCGAGGTGAGCGTGCACGGTCGCGGGGGACGCAAGCACGCCGTCCATCTGGCGAGAAAGGCGACCTGACGCTCGTGCTCGCACAAGTGGCCAGTCCAGGTGCATGATTGATGCTGCACCCATGAGCAAGCCCGTCATCGACGTGATCGGCATCGGCAACGCCCTGGTCGACGTCATCTCTCAACAGGATGAGGCGTTCATCGCCACAGAAGGGCTGCGCAAGGCCGCCATGACGCTGATCGACGAGCAGCGCGCGCACCACCTCTACGGTGCAATCGGACCGAGCACCGAGATGTGCGGTGGCAGTGCGGCCAACACGATGGTCGGCATCGCCTCGCTCGGAGGCAGCGCCCACTATGTGGGAAAGGTCCGCGACGACGAGCTCGGCGAGCTCTTCGCGCGCGACATTGGCGCGACGGGCGTCGGCTTCTCGACGTTGCCCGCCAGCGACGGCGTCGCGACCGGCCGCTGCCTGATCATCGTCACGCCCGACGCCCAGCGGACGATGAACACCTTCCTCGGCGCTTCCGTCGAGCTCACGCCCGACGATCTCGACCTCGATCTCATCGGCTCCGCCGCCGTCCTCTACCTCGAGGGCTACCTGTTCGACCCGCCCGGCGCCCAGGAGGCGTTCCGCGTCGCGGCCCAGGCTGCCCACGCCAGCGGCCGCAAGGTTGCGCTCACACTCTCCGACAGCTTCTGCGTCGACCGTCACCGCGCCCCGTTCCTCGAGCTCGTCGAGCACGACGTCGACATCCTCTTCGCAAACGTGGACGAGATCACCTCGCTCTACGAAGTCGAGACGTTCGACGAGGCCTTCCGCCACGTCCGCGGACACTGCGAGGTCGCGGCGCTCACACGCAGCGAGCAGGGCTCGGTCATTCTCGCGGGCGACGACGTGCACGTGATCGACGCCCACCCCGTCGAGCGGCTGGTAGACACGACCGGAGCCGGTGACCTGTACGCCGCAGGCTTCCTCTACGGCTACACACAGGGACACGACCTCGCCCGCTGCGGCGACCTCGGCTCGCTGGCCGCCGCCGAGGTGATCTCTCATGTCGGTGCCCGGCCCGCTGTGCAACTCGCAGCGCTTATGCGTTGACTTTGCAACGCTGCAGCTTGTGACGAGGGGGCGGCGGAATCTTCGACTCGCGTTGGTGTTCGCCGCCTGCTCGCTCGGCATCGTGTTTGCCCTCGCGGCGTGCGGCGGCGGCGACGATGCGGCGGCCCCGGCCGAGTCCCAGGTCGAAGCCTGCAACTTTCCGGCAATAGCGGAAGTCGCTCGTGCCGGTCTTCCCGAGGGGTTCTGTGCGTGGCAATGGGCTACCGACGTTCGCGTCCCGCGCGGGATCATCGTGGACGACAACGGTGATGTGCTGGTGCTCACTCGAGGCGGCGACGCGGTCGTGCTGCTGCACGACGATGACGGGGATGGGGTCTCTGGCGCGGGCGAGCGGGTGGTCATGGCCAGCGAACCCGGGCTGAATCACGGGCTCGCGCTCGATGGTGAGCATCTCTATGCGTCGAGCGAGTCGGCGGTGTTCCGCTGGGAATACCCGGGCGACCGGGTTCCTCTCGGAGACGCCGAGGTCGTCGTTGACAACATTCCCAGGGGCGGCAGCCACACGACACGCACCCTCCTCTTCGATGACGAGTTCCTCTACGTCAGCGTCGGTTCGAGGGGCAACGTCGACAACGACTCCTCGCGGGCGCGCATCCGTCGCTTCGCGACGATCGACCTCGGCGGCTCGCCGCTCGACTTCGAGAACGGTGAGGTATTCGCAGACGGGCTCCGCAACGAAGTCGGCCTCGCCGTCGACTCGCAGGGTCGTGTCTGGGGCGTCGAGAACGGGAGCGACGACCTCTTCCGCGCGGACTTCGACCCACTCGACATCCACCAGGACAACCCGGCCGAGGAGCTGAACCTCTTTGCCGAGACGGGGCGCTCTTATGGCTACCCGTACTGCTGGTCGGAGTTCCTGCTCCCGGACGGCCGGGGGTTAGGGCCGGGCACGCAGTGGGCTCACCAGAGGTTCGTCAACGATGGGACACACACGGATGAGTGGTGTCGCGACGGCGAGAACGTCGTTCCGCCGGTCCTCTCCATGCAGGGCCACGCCGCTCCACTCGACCTCCTCTTTTACCCGGGCGGTTCCTTCCCCGACGACTTCACCGGTGACGCGATCGTGACCTTCCACGGCTCGTGGAACCGCACCGAGCCGACGGGCTACAGCGTCATGCGCATCCCCTTCGGAAGCGATGGGCTTCCCGCGGGGGACCCAGAGCCGCTGCTCGAGTACGTCGGCGATCTCACCGCTAACTTCGTCGCAGAGTGGTCGCATCGCCCAGTCGGCCTGACGACGACGCGGGGCGGCCGCCTGCTCGTCACCAGCGACGCATCGAGCGCCGTGCTGGCGATCGACCACCAACACTGAGCGAGCGGCGCAAAGGTAGGACGCCAACGCTCGCGATTTCTTGACCGGCGGGTACGGCTCTGGTAGGAACCGGCCTGACAGGCAGTCAGGTTGTCTGACCTCATGACCGTTTCGCCATTTCGGGCTGTCGAGCGCACCAGCGCAGCCGAGGCTGTGCGCGACCAGGTTGTGGGCTTGATCGAGCGTGGTGAGCTGCGCGTCGGCGAAAGACTGCCCTCAGAGAAGGAGCTCGCCCGGTCACTCTCGGTCAGCCGTACCGTCGTCCGCGAGGCGCTCGGCGGTCTGCGCGCGATCGGGATGATCACCTCACAGCCCGGTCGGGGCAGCTTCGTCGCCTCGGATCGGGCGACGCAGCCGCTCCTGCTGGGGCGCTGTACGCCGACCGAGCTCCACGAGGTGCGGCTGCACCTCGAAGTGCGCGGCGCCGGCCTCGCCGCCGAGCGCTGCAGCCCAGAGAGCGCGACACAGCTGCGTGAGCTCGTCGAGGCGATGGAGGCCGAGCGCAACCCGCGGACCTGGGTACGCCTCGACGCCGAGTTTCACGTCACCCTCGCCGAGGCAACACAGAACGGTCTTCAGGCGCAGCTCGTCGAAGGTCTGCGCGAGCTGCATGTCGAGCTCTCGACCGCGGCCATCGAACGCGACGGGCGTCGCGCCGAGGCCGAGCGCGAGCACCGAGCGATCTGCGAGGCGGTCTGCGCCCGCGAAGAGCTTGCGGCCGAGCAGGCGATGCGCGAACACATCGTCAACGGCTGTCGGATCTGGACGGCGCTGGCTGAGCGCACCGATATGCCACAGACCGTCGGCCGGGAGGCCGAGACTCGGTGAGCGAGCCCGAACGGCGCGACGACTTCGATGGCGCGCAGCTCGCCGGGGCTCCCGGCGGCGTGGCTACGACAACCTCGCTTCCCTTCGTCTTCCGTCTGATCGAGCTCCGCCACGCGCTCGGCGTCTGGATCGGGCTGGTCGGGCTCGTCATCGTCGTCGCCGCACTCGAGCCGAACCTGATCGAGCCCGAAGGACTGCGGCTCCTGTTCCGGCAGGTCAGCGTCATCGGTGTGCTCGCGATCGGCCAGACCGTCGTCATGCTCACTGCCGGCATCGATCTCTCGGTCGGTTCGGTGGTTGCCGTCGTCAACTGGGTCGCGGCGAGCCTGCTGGTCGGCTCAGACGGCAACAACATCAAGGTCATCCCGCTCTGCCTCGGCATCGGCGCATTCGTGGGGCTGATCAACGGCGTCGGCGTTGCCAAGCTCCGCGCACCGCCGTTCGTGATGACGCTCGGGATGCTGTTCGTCGTGGTCGCCGCGGGGCGCTGGTGGACGGGCGGCGTCCCGAGCGGCGACGCGAGCGACTTCGTGATCGAGCTCGGGCAGGGTCAGTGGGGTTGGGTGCCGATTCCCTTCGTCATTCTCCTCTGCGTCGCGCTGCTCGTCTACGTGGCGCTCAAGTTCACGCCGTACGGCCGCCGCGTCTACGCAATTGGCACTAACCCCCGGGCCGCGTTCCTCACCGGTGTCAACGTCGACCGCGTGCTGATCATGAGCTACGTGCTCTGCGGGCTGACGGCTGCGCTCGGCGGGTTGATGCTGACGGGGTTCATCAGCTTCGGCGCTACGACGGCCGGCCAGAACTTCGAGCTCCAGTCAATCGCCGCGGTGGTGATCGGCGGCACGATCCTGGCCGGCGGGCGAGGCAGCGTGCTGGGAACGGTCGGCGGCGTTGTCTTCCTCGGTCTGCTCTTCAACCTGCTCGTCGTGTCGGATATCGCGCAGTCCGGGCGCTTTCTCGCCCAGGGCTTCGCGCTGATCATCGCGGCGGCGCTCTACTCGCGTCTGTCGCGAAGGAGGTGACGCCCGGCGCTCGACTGTCACGCGTACGACGACCCTGAACGGCCACCCACGAGTGCGCGCGACAGAACACCGCGCGCGAGTGACAAAGCCAACAAGGAGGAACCCCCCCCCCCCCCCTTGAAACCTAGACAGTGGATACAAGCCGATGGGCGGCGCCGCGGGGCACTGCTTCTCGCGCTCTGCCTCGCAATCGCATTCGGCGTTGCCGCTTGCGGCGGTGACGACAGCGCAGAACCAGCACCGCCAGCGCCGGCCTCGAGCGGAGACTCCGACGCCGACTCGGCCCGGGCGAAGGTGATGGAGACGCTCTCGGGGCTCCTCGCACTCGAGGGCTCAGCCGACGTGCGCTCCGACTGGCCGGTCATCAACGAGTCGAGCTGCTACCCGGCCGCACAGGTCACCGACCGCCCGCTCGTGGTTGGCTACGCCTACGCCGAGCGCGGCAACACCTGGCAGGTGCAGAACGGCGACGGCGGCACCTGGTTCCTCGAGAACCATCCCGACGTTGGCGAGGTCATCTCGCTCGACGGCGAGCAGAACCCTGACAAGCAGATCGCCGACGTCCAGAGCCTGATCTCGCAGGAAGTCGACCTGATCGTGCTCAACCCGGCGACGACAGCCGTCAGCCCGGCGGCGCAGCAGGCCTGTGACGCGGGCATTCCGGTCGTCGTCTACGACCGCTTCGTCGAGGCAGACACCGACGTGACCGCGACGCTGTATGCCGACGAGATCCAGGACGGCTACAACGGCGGCAAGGCGATCGTCGACGAGCTCGGCGGCGAGGGCAAGGTCGTAATCCTCGGCGGCATCCCGGGCATCGGCGTGACCGAGGACCGCATGGAAGGCGCCAGGATCGCGTTCGCCGAGGCGTCCGGCATCGAGGTCATCGCCGAGGGCTTCTCTAACTACGACCCGGCGACGGGTCGCCAGGTGGTCGAGGAGTGGCTGCTGGCGTTCGATCAGATCGACGCGATCTGGTCTGACTCCGGTCTGCAGGCCACGGGCGCCGTCGAGGCGCTCCAGGAAGCCGGCCGACTCGACGAGGTCAAGATGATCGCGGGCGGCCAGTTCAACCGCTACCTGCGCATGTGGAGTGAGATCGGCTTCAAGGGCTACGGCTCGACGATCTCCTCCGACGTGGGCATGCTGGCAGCTCAGCTCGGCATCGACATCGTCCGCGGGCGCGTCTCGCCCCAGGCAAACGTGCCGGGCCCGCTCGTCGTGATTACGCAGGACACGCTGGATCAGTACTACCGGGCCGACCTGCCCGACGAGTACTGGGCATCGGATCACCTGCCCGACTCCGTCTTGCGGGAGATCTACCCCGGCTAGACGACGCGCCAACCACGCGCCCGTGGGATCGGCTTGAGGGCCGATCCTGCGGGCGCCCGGCGCCTCCCCACGGTGAGCAGCCCCCAAGTCCCTACCTCGAGCCCCGCTGACACCCCACCCGGTGGCGAGCTGCTCGAGTTCCGCGACGTGACGAAGACCTTCGGTCCCGTCGTCGCCCTTGACCGGGTCTCTTTCGACGTGGTTGGCGGGACGATCCACGGAGTGGTCGGCCAGAACGGCGCGGGCAAGTCGACGCTGATGCGAATCCTGGCGGGCGCCTTCCGGGAGGACGGGGGAACGGTCCGGCTCGACGGCGCTGAGCTCCAGCTCCGCAGCCCCGACCACGCGCGCCGCCTGGGCATCCGGATCATCCACCAGGAGCTCACGCTCGTGCCGATGCTGAGCGTCGCGGAGAACATCTCGCTCGGGATCGAGCCTCGCACCGCCCGGCGCACGCTGGATCGACGCGCGATGCGCCGGCGCGCCCGCGAGCTGCTGGCGCTGCTCGGCCACGGCGAGGAGTTCAGCGTCGACCGCAAGACCGAGACGCTGAACATCGGCCAGCAACAGATCGTCGAAATCGCGAAGGCGCTCGCCTGGGAGGCGAACATCCTGATCCTCGACGAGCCGACGGCGGCGCTCGAGCTCCAGGACACGGAGCGACTGTTTGACGTGCTACGGCGCTTTCGCGAGCAGAACGGAACCGCGCTGTACGTCTCGCACCGCCTCGACGAGCTATTCGAGATCTGCGACCGCGTGACCGTGCTCCGCGACGGCCGCCTCGTCGGCACGAACTCGATCGCCGAGACCGACAAGGGCCAGATCATCCAGATGATGATCGGGCAGCCGCTGACCGAGATGTTTCCCGACCGCGTCTCGGACGGCGATCCGGCTGCGGTGCTCGAAGTGACAGACCTGAACGCGCCCGGCCTGCACTTGGTCAGCTTCGTGGCGCGCGCCGGACGCATCCTCGGCATCGTTGGCCTCGAGGGCTCGGGTATCCGCGACGTCGGCAAGGTACTGATCGGCGACCGGCCGGTCTCGTCCGGACAGATCGCGATCAACGGCGCCGACCGGGCGCTCGTCAGCCCGCGCGCTGCGCGCTCTGCCGGCATCGTCTACCTGAGCGCTGACCGCAAGGCCGAGGGGCTCTTCTCGATTCTGCCGCTCGCGCAGAACGTCGCGATCGGGACGCTGGCCGACCGGCTGCAGGGCATTCTCATCGACCGCGGCGCCGAGCGACGCCTCGTCGCAGCAAGCATCGACCAGCTGAGGATTCAGACGTCAGGGCCGAGGCAGGAAGTTCAGTACCTGAGCGGCGGCAACCAGCAGAAGGTGCTCATGGCCCGCTCGCTCGCAGCGCGGCCCGTGGTCTTCGTGCTCGAGGAGCCGACGCGCGGCATCGACATCGGGGCAAAGGCCGAGATCTATGCGCTCGTCCGGGAGCTTGCCAACCAGGGTGCCGCCGTCGTCGTCATCTCGAACGACATGCCCGAGGTGATCGGCCTCGCCGACGAGATCGTGGCGATGTTCGAGGGAGCCGTCAGCGCGACCCTTCCCGGCGGGACAACAGAGGAAGAGGTGCTCTCGCACATCGCGTGATGTCGGTCGCACCCCAGACACTTCGCGGGCCGCTGGCCCTTCCACCCTGGCTCTCGGGGAAGCGCGACCTGCTGGTCGTCTATGGCGCGCTCGCCGTGCTCGTGATCGTCGCAGCCGCGATCGAGCCCCTCTTCCGCACCCAGTTCAACATCGAGAGCCTGTTCGGCGCGACCCTCGCGCTCGGGCTGGTTGCGATCGGGCAGACGTTCGTCGTCCTTACGGGCGGTATCGACCTCTCGGTCGGCTCGACGATGAGCCTCATCACAATCGTCACCGCCGTCTATATGAACGGCGAGAACTCGAACCTCGCGGCGGCCATCTTCATCGCGATCGGGGTGGGCGCCGCGATCGGGCTGTTCAACGGGCTGGCCGTCGCCGGCCTTGGCATCGAGCCGATCGTGGCCACACTCGGCAGCCTTTCGATCGTTCAGGGCCTGGCGCTCTGGCGTAGCTCCGCGCCTACCGGCGACTCCTCACCGGCGCTCGAGTCGGTGATCTACAAGACGGTCGATGTCATCCCACGCTCGGCGCTCGCGCTCGCCGGAGCGTTCGCGCTCGGGCTCTTCATCTTGCGGCGCACACGCTACGGCCTGCACATCTACGCGCTCGGCGGCGCCGAGGAGTCGGCTCGCCTCTCGGGCGTGCCGACCTTTCGGATCAAGACGAGCGCCTACATGGCCTGTGGCATCTTCTCGGCCCTCGCCGGGCTCGCACTCGCCGGGCGACTCGGGCAGGGCGATCCGGTCGCCGGACAGTTCTTCCTCTTGACCTCGGTCGCCGCGGTGGCAATCGGCGGCACGAGCCTCTTCGGTGGGCGCGGCGGATTGGCCGGGACGCTCGGCGGCGTGCTGATCCTCACCGTCCTGAACAACGTGCTCACACTCCAGGGCGTCGGCACGTACCCAAAGAACGTCACCACCGGCTTGCTGATAATCACGGTCGTGATTCTCTTCTCGGCGGGGCTCCGGAGCCGGAGGCCCCGGCGTGAGGCGGCGAGGGCCGCACCGCCCGGTGGGACAGCACCCGTCCAGCCCGGGACTGATCCGGGACAATCCGGGACGTCATCTGGGCTCTCACCGCCCCCCACGGGCCCTTCCCGATGAGAATCGTCGACATCCGCGAGGACGCGGTCTCGATCCGCTCCGAGATCTCGAACGCCTTCATTTCGTTCGCGGAGATGGACGCGTCGATCGTTGCGCTCGTCACCGATGTCGTACGCGACGGAAAGCCGGTTGTCGGCTACGGCTTCAACTCAAACGGCCGCTATGCGCAGCGCTCGATCCTCCAGTCGCGCGTGATTCCACGGTTGCTCGCCGCCGAGCCCGAGTCGCTGCTCAACGACGCGGGCGACAACTTCGACCCCCACCGAGTGTGGGCGACGATGATGCGAAACGAGAAGCCGGGCGGGCACGGTGAGCGCTCGGTCGCGGTCGGCATCGTCGACATGGCGACCTGGGACGCGGTCGCCAAGATCGAGAAGAAACCGCTGTATCGCTTGCTGGCCGAGCGCCATGGCACTGGCTCGGTCGAGGAGCGCCCGTTCGTCTATGCGGCTGGCGGCTACTACTACCCCGGCAAGGGGCTCGAGTCGCTGCAGGAAGAGATGCGGGGCTACCTGGAGCTCGGATACACGGTCGTCAAGATGAAGATCGGCGGCGCCTCGCTCGACGAGGACCGCGCTCGGATCGAGGCCGTGCTCGAGCTGGTCGGGTCGGGCGCGAGCCTGGCCGTCGACGCGAACGGGCGCTTCGACCTCAAAACCGCGACCGCGTACGGCGAAGCGCTTGCCGACTACGGGCTCTTCTGGTTCGAGGAGCCCGGCGACCCGCTCGACTTCGAGCTCCAGGCCCGGCTCGCCGAGCGCTACGAGCCGGCGCTCGCGACCGGCGAGAACCTGTTTTCGCACCAGGACGCGCGCAATCTGCTGCGCTACGGCGGCATGCGCCCCGACCGCGACTTCCTCCAGTTCGACCCGGTACTCGCCTACGGGCTCGTCGAGTACTTGCGGATCCTCGAGGTCGTCGAAGCGCACGGCTGGTCGCCGGCGCGCTGTATCCCGCACGGCGGACACCAGTTCGCGCTCCACCTCGCGGCCGGTCTGCGTCTAGCGGGCAACGAGTCCTACCCCGGCGTGTTCCAGCCGATTGGCGGCTTTGCCGACGCGATCCCCGTCGAGAACGGCCGCGTCACCTTGACGGAGTCGCCCGGGATCGGGATCGAGGAGAAGGCGAACCTTTACGCAGTCTTCGAGGAGTTGATGAGATGAGCGAGACACAATCGGTGCTCCCGCCCTTCATGCGCGAGTCACTCAGGAGCACCAACACCCGCACGATCGACGAGGTCGAATGGCCCGAGGGCAAGCGCTGCTGCGTCAGCCTGCACGTGCACGTCGACGGCCAGACCGTCTGGCGCGGCCTCGGCGTCGAGAAGCTCGTCTACATCTCGAATGGCGAGTACGGCGTACGCACCGCCGTCTGGCGCCTGCTCGACATGTTCGCGCGACGCGAGCTGAAGGCCTCGTTCTTCATCCCCGGCTGGACGGCGGAGAACTACCCCGAGATCGTCCGTCAGCTGACCGCGCAGGGCCACGAACTCGGCCACCACGGCTACAGCCACACGATCGACGATCTCGGCCCGCTTCCCGATGGCGGCTGGGACCGCGCGGTCGAGGAGCGCGAGTTTGACCGGGCACTGAACATCCTCCGCG
Source organism: Gaiellaceae bacterium (assembly GCA_965223695.1). Classification (GTDB taxonomy): domain Bacteria; phylum Actinomycetota; class Thermoleophilia; order Gaiellales; family Gaiellaceae; genus JAUVPB01. The sequence goes on from CBDCXJ010000023.1 coordinate 203,444, forward strand.
ACCTGAGCGGGCAGGAGATCAAGGGGTTCGTGCCGGCGGGCGGCGAGCTCACCCCGCACTCGATCGACATCCTGCTCTCGCGCGGCATCGTCTACCAGGCGCAGTGCTCGGCCGACGACATTCCCTACTGGTGGATGATCGACGGCGAGCCCTGCGGGCTGCTCGAGGTGCCGACGCACTGGTCGGTCGATGACGCGCCGCAGTTCCTGTATGCGCTGATCCCGCAGATGGGCGCGATCAAGCCCGCCGCCGAGGTGTTCCAGATGTGGAAGGACGACTTCGACGCCTTCCGCGAGCTCGGCCGCTGCATGACGATCCAGATGCACCCCCAGTGGATCGGACGCCCGGCGCGCATTCGCATGCTCGATCAGCTGCTGGAATACATGCAGGGCTTCGACGACGTCTGGTTCGCGACCGGCCTCGAAGTCTGGGAATACTGGAAGGAGAAGTACCCACCCGAAAGGCTGGCGCCCTGATGCCCATCATCGGCACCGAACCCATGCCCGTCGTCCTCGTCGAGGGCGACGCAAGAGCGCGCGGGCAGGAGCACGGCAGCCTCACACGCGCGCGCGTGAAACAGAACGTCGAGAAGTACACGGAGCGGTTCGCGCACTTTGCCGGGCTGTCCCGAGACGAGGCGCGGGCTCGCGCTACCGAGTACACGGACGCGATCCGCGACTACGACCCCGCGATGCTCGAGGAGATCGAGGGCATCGCCGAGGGCGCCGAGTGCGACCTGCGCGACGTGCTCGCGATCAACTGCCGCTCGGAGCTGATGTTCAGCGCCGGGAGCGCAGCCGAATGCACGTCGTTCGGTTTGCAGCCCGAGGCGACCGCGAACGGGCACACCTATGTCGGCCAGAACTGGGACTGGGCGCCCGACGTTCGTGAGACGCTGATCCTGCTCGTGATCAAGCAGCCGCCCCGGCCCACCGTCGTGCTGCTCGACGAGGCAGGCCTGATCGGGCGCATGGGCATCAACTCCGCGGGCATCGCGCTGTCGACGAACACATTGATTGCGGAGGGTGCGCGCATCGGTGTGCCTTACAACGCCTTGCTGCGGGGCATCCTGAACTCGGCCAGCATGGCCGAGGCGATCGGTGCCCTGGTTCGCCCTCAGCGGGCGCTCGGCGCAAACTTCCTGCTCGGCGACGGGGGCGGCCAGGTGCTCGACATCGAGGCGACCGCCGAGAACGTCGACTACCTGGCGCCGCGCGAGGGGCTGATCACGCATGGCAACCATTTCGCCGGCGCGCGCCACCGCGGCCGCGACATGAGCCTCGAGCGTTTCCCAGACTCGCTGTACAGGGAGTGCCGTTTGCGCGACGCGCTCCTGGCCGCGAGCCCACCGCTCAGCGAGGAGGAGATGAGGGAAGCGCTCTGCGACCGCTACGGCCACCCGAACGCGATCTGCCGCTCGGTCGACCCGGCGATCGACCCGACCGACCAGATCGAGACCGTCGCCTCGATCGTCATGGACGCGACCGAGAGGCGCTTCCTTTTGGCGGCCGGCCGACCCGATGAGAACCCCTACTTCGAGTTCACGGTCGACCGGCTCGCCGAGGGCAACGTCGCGATGGCGGCATGAGCAGCGGGCAGCAGACAGCGAGGTCGACCGATTCACGCTCGGGCGCCTGGCGCCCTGAGCTGATCGATCTGTCCCGGCCTCTGACCGCGGAAACGCCGCAGAGGCTGCTAGGCGACCTCTCCTCACATCACAAGGGGTTCGGGATCGAGTACGTCAGCGACTGGTCGAACTCGAACGGAACGAACTGCTTGTTCAGCGTGCCCGACCACCTCGGCACGCACATGGACGCACCGATCCACGCCGTCGATGGCGGGGGAGATCTGTCGACCGTCGACATCCGCCGGCTCGTCGGCGAAGCCGTTTGTCTCGACCTCTTCAGGGGCGACGTCGACTACGGCTATACAGCCGCCGACTTCGCCACTGCCGAGCCCGCCATCGAGGCCGGCGACATCGTGCTGATCTACTCCGGCTGGCAGGACGTCGAGCCCGACGCACGGATACGCCAGACCTACCTGACGCCCGAGGGCGCCGAGTGGCTCGTCGAGCGGGGCGTCCATGCCGTCGGCTGTGAGCCGGCAGGGATCGAGCACGTGCCCGACGGGTTGTTCGTCCACGAGTGGTACGACAAGAACACGCCGCACCTGCCCTCATGGCCAGCTCACCAGATCCTGCTCAAGGCCGAGATCTACATCATCGAAGGCCTCGTCAACCTTGACCAGATCAGAGGCCAGCGCGTGCGCTTCGCGGCGCTGCCGTTGAACGTACCGGGGCTGAGCGGCTGCCCGATCCGCGCCGTCGCGTGGACCGAGGCGTGAACGAGCTCGAACAGCGCCTCGTCGATCACATCGCTCAGAACGAGGAGCACCTGTTCGAGCTGCTCACCTCGCTCCTTCGCTTCCGCACCCCGAACCCGCCCGGCGGCAACGAGGGGCCGGCACAGGACTGGATCGAGGAGCGCCTGACCGAGCTCGGCCTCAAGGTCGACCGCTGGGACGCGCTGCCAGGGCGCCCGAACGTGGTCGGGACCTGGCGTGGCTCGGGCGGCGGCCGGAGCGTCGCGCTGAACGGCCACATCGACGTCTGCGAAGACGTGCTCCTCGAACAGTGGTCGAGCGATCCGTACAGCCCGGTGATTGACGGCCGCGACATGATCGGCCGCGGCGCGACCAACCTGAAGTCGGCAACGGCATCGTTCCTGTTCGCGATCGCAACGCTTCGGGCGCATGGCGTCACGCTCGCAGGCGACATCGTCTTCCAGAGCGTGATCGGAGAGGAGGCCGGGGAGCCCGGGACGCGCAGTGCGATCGAGCGTGGACACACGGCCGACTTTGCGATCGTCGGCGAGTCTTCGCTAGGGCGCGATCTGATCGCCTCGATCGGCGTCGTCAACTGCCGCATCCGCATCCAGAGCCCGGACACGCTCCACCTCGTCGCGCGCAAGTTCACGACCAACGCCGGCGGCCAGCTCGAAGGCGCGAACTGCGTCGAGAAGATGGCGCTCCGGGTGATCCCGGCGCTGAGCGAGCTCGAGCGCCAGTGGGCGGTCTTCAAGACGCACCCGCTCGTGCCGCCGGGCGCCTGCAACATCAACGTGCTCCAGATCGAGGGCGGTTCGAACACGTTCATCCTCCCTGACCGTTGCGACGCGTACGTGACAGTCACGTACCTGCCGAACGAGAACCGAGACGACGTCACGCGCGAGATCGAGGAGCACGTAGCCCGCGCGGCCGCGCTCGACGACTGGCTGAGCAAGTACCCGCCGACGTTCGAGTGGGGCCCACCCGAGCACCCGATCGAGTTCGCACCGGCCGACATCGAGGCCGAGGCGCCGCCGGTGGTCGATCTCATGGACGCCATCCGGGACGCGTCCGGTCATGAGCCTCGCATCGGCGGACGCGGCGGTATCACCGATGCCGGCTGGTTTGCGCGCGCCGGCATCCCAGCCGTCGTCTTCGGGCCGGGCGACGTCAACTACGCGCACCGGGTCGACGAGCGGGTGCATCTCGACGATGTCGTAAATCACTGCAGGGCGACGACGTTGTTCCTGTTGCGGCACTGCGGCGGCAAGGCCTAGCGGCCCACACTCGCAGCGAGCCAGGCGTCCGAACCCAAGAGCGTGCGCGAGCTGATAGAAGACGGCGCGATGCTTCAGGACAAGGTTGCGATCGTCACCGGCGCCGGGTCGGGACTCGGGACCGCCACTGCGCTCGCGATGGCACGCGAGGGCGCGACGGTGATGCTGACCGACAAGGACGCGGCGTCGGTCGAGGCCGCATCCGAAGAGGTTGCTGCCGTCGGCGGACGCAGCGCGTTTCTCGCCACCAACGTCACCGACGAGGACGCCGTCCGTGAGATGGTCGAGCGCACCGTCGCCGATTTCGGTCGGCTCGACATCGCCTTCAACAGCGCCGGCATCGAAGGCAAGCACGGCCCGGTGCACGATCAAGATCTCGACGAGGTGGAACGCACGTCGACGTACTACTGAAGGGCGTCTACCGCTGCATGAAGCACGAGATCCGCGCGATGCTCGAGAATGGGAGCGGCGCGATCGTCAACGCCTCGTCGACCTGGGGCCTGAACGCCCACCCCGAGCGCTCCGCATACATCTCGGGTAAGCACGCCGTGGTCGGCCTGACGAAGACGGCCGCGCTCGAGCTCGCCCAGAAGAACATCCGCGTCAACGCCGTGGCACCGGGTCCGATCGAGACGCCGATGTTGATGCGCGACTGGGCTGGGAATGTCGAACTGGCCGCCAGCGGCGTGCCGATGGGCCGCGTGGGCCGACCTGAGGAAGTCGCCGAGGCCGTGGTCTGGCTCTGCTCCGATCGGGCGAGCTTCGTAACCGGTCACACGCTGCCGATCGACGGCGGCATGCTCTGTGCGGTCGGCTCCTAGCTCCCGGTCGCTACTTCGCCGTTCTCGCTGTAGCGACCGATCTTCAGGTTGCGGTCGATGTTGATCGTACGGCTTTCCTGTACGAGAGTCCAGAGAAGGTCGGCGGCCCAGTACATGCTCAGCACTAGGAAGACGAGTGCTACGGGGGCGGCGATGATGAGGAGCCCTGGGCGCCGTCAGACTAGGACTCGCCCGCGGAGTGCGACCGCCGACGTTAATCGTTCGCAGCGGGGAGCGCGCGGGAGGCATCGCGCCACCCGAGGGGCTGACGCGCTACACGTGGAGTCTCGCTCAGAAGGGCTCACTCGGCCTGCGCCCCGATTCGCGTGATCGCGGCCGGGCCGTTCAGGGTCCGTTTCCGGCCCGAATCTCGCGAATCAGCGTGTCTATCGCCCACGCCACGACGGGGCCCGACTCTTTACCCGGCACGCCGAACTCCTCGCGCATGCGCAGCCAGGTCTGCATCGATCCGAGGCATCGGAGCACACCTGCCAATCGCACGTGCTCACGCTCATCGAGCTGCGGGAACGTCGATGCGACGGCTTCTCGCAGCTGATCGGAATGCAGGCGCGTCGACTCGCCGAATCGGCGTGGGTCGGCGTTGAGTAGCGCCTCGGCTCGGGCCTCGACCACGGCACCATCGGACGCGGCGAAGAACGATCTCACTAAGGCAACCGCAGATATGTCGCCTCCTGCGGAGCTAGCGGACGCGGTCCACGCGCAGACTGAAGGCAACCCGCTGTTCGTCACAGAGGTCGTCAGGCTCCTCGTGCAGGAAGGTGACCTCACTCCCGAGAGCCTCGATGCCGACAAGAGCTGGAGCGTCGGCATACCCGCCGGCGTGCGCGAGGTGATCGGCCGGCGCCTCGACCGGCTCTCGGAGCGTTGTAACGAGACGCTGACGCTTGCCGCGGTACTCGGGAGGCAGTTCGAGCTCGGTCAGCTCGACCGCCTCGTTGAGGACGCCTCGAGCGATCGGCTTCTAGACGTGCTCGAGGAAGCGCTCGCGGCACGCGTCATCGAGGAGCTCCCGACCGCTGTCGGTCGCTACCAGTTCACGCATGCATTGATCCAGGATGTCCTCGCGAACGAGATCTCGAGAACGCGACGGGTCCAGGTGCACGCGCGTATTGCCGAGGCGCTCGAGTCTCTCTACGGAGACGAAGCCGAGGCCCACGCCGGGGAGCTCGCCCATCACTACACCGAGGCCGCCGCCTTGCTGGGCAGCGAGAAGCTCGTGCGCTACTCCTTGCTGGCAGGCGAGAACGCGCTCAGCGCGCATTCCTTCGAGGAAGCCCTGCGGTACTTCGAGGCGGCCCTCGCTGCCAGAGAGAGCGAGCCGGTGGACGCTGTAACCGCGGAGATTTTCGTCGGGCTTGCTCGTTCCGAGTTCGCGACGCGAGAGATGTACGAGCTCGGCGACACGGTCGCCAGGATGATCCGGGCGCTCGAGTACTACGTCGATGTGGGCGAGCTGGGCGCTGCCATGGCCGTTGCAGCGATTCCGATCACGCAGATCTGGACGCCGATGGGAATCCCGGAGTTCGTCGCGCGTGCGCTAGAGATCGCCCCGGCGGATTCACTAGATACAGGGCGTCTGCTGGTCACATCGTGCTGGTCACGAGGCATGCACGCCGGCGACTACCAGGGGGCCTGTGATGCGTTAGGGGGCCTGTGATGCGTTCGAGCGGGCCGTCGCGATCGCGCAGCACCATCAGGAGGAGAGCCTCGAGCGCTGGGCGCTGGCGACCGCCTGTCAGGTCGACTACTGGCACCTGCATCCGCAGACCTGCGCAGAGCGCGCCGAACGTGCGCTCGCGCTCGCGGTCGTCGCTAACGATCAACGCACCGAGCTAGTCGCGTGCGAATACCTGGCCTTCGTCTCGGCAGACACCGGAGATCTCGCGCAGGCGCAGACACATTCCGCCCGCGCGCGGCACAACGCGGAGACGTTAGGGGAGCGCTCCCTGCTTGTCTCCACGCATGAGTTCGGCGCACTGTTCGCTGCGCGAGAGGGCGACTGGGAGGCCGCACGAGAGCTGACCGACAAGGCGCTCGCACTCCATCCTGAAGAGAGCTTGATCAATGGCGCTCGCGCCCACGTCGAGCACGAGGTGGGAGCCTTCGACGAAGGCACGGCCTACCTCGACCGGATGCTCGACTCGGCACGAAAACCGGAGTGGGGCGCGGGCGGACAGTCGATGGTGGCCGCATATGTCCCGCCGATCATGCGCATTGCAGGCAGCGAGGAGCACCTGGCGGCTGCAGAAGTAGCTATCGAAGCTGGCCTGTTCGGCACGGACGCTCACCCGATCACGATGGACACTCCCGTGATAACCAGGATGCTGCCGAACATCGGCCTCGCTTTCATCGCGATCCAGCGCCGCGATGTCGCGTCGGCAGAGAACAGCTACGCGTGGTTCATGGACTGGCAGGGCACCTGCGCGACCTTCGTCGGGACCGCGGTCGATCGTCTCCTGGGACTTCTGTCTGCGGTGCTCGGGCGACTAGACGACGCTCGCGATCACTTCGAAGACGCACTCGTGTTTTGCGAGCCCGGCGGCTACCGGCCCGAGTACGCCTGGACTGCCTCCGACTACGCCGAGACCCTTCTCGACCACGGCAGCCCGGACGACCGTGACCGAGTCGCCGAACTACAAGAGCAGGCGCTTAGCGTGGCACGAGAGCTCGGAATGCACCCCCTCACGGAACGCGTCCTCGCCCGACGGGAGATCCTCAAGGCGTAGACGCGCTGTTTCCAGCGGGTTCCTGAGGTGGGCGGTATTGCGCTCGAACCAGTGACCCCCAGCTTGTCGAACGGGATGGCGCTATCGCGCCGAGGGCCCGGAAACCTCAACGTTCATAGGGTTTCCGGCCTCTCCCGCGTCTTGCTGGGGCCGCTCAGATACCCGCGAATTAGGCGGGATTCCCCGGGATTTGGGCACTAGAACGTGGTCAGTGCCCAAACGACCGCCACTGTAACGCCGCCGCGCGGCGATCCTTGGAAGGTCAGGCAGTAACCATCCGCTGCCCCCGGGCCGGGTCATACGCCATCACACGCCGAAGCCACTCAATGGTCTGGGGCCGGCCCTCGCCCACCGTCAGATTCTGGTGGAAGAACGTGTCGACAGGATTCTCTGCCGTCGCAGCCTCTGCCGGCAGATCGGCCAGGTAAAGCACCGCCGCACAGGCAATGTCGGCCGCGGTGAGATGGTCACCGACGAGATAGCCGCCATCCGTGAGCTCGTCCTCGATCGCGACCGTGCGCTCGTCGAGCATCTGGCTCGCCCGCGCGACGACCTCAGTGTTCGGCTCCGGCGACACCGCCTCACCGAACACCATCCCGATCGCCTCGCCGAGCTGAGTCCGGGCGAAGACCTCCCACCCTTCGATCTCACCGAGAGCCGCGTGATCCTCGGTGAAGATCGGCGCCGTGTCGGGGAAATTAGCCTCCAGGTAGCGGAGGATCGCGCCCGAGTCGAAGATCACCGTCTCACCGTGCTGCAAAACCGGCAGACGCGGCTGGCGAGAGAGACTCACAACCGAGGAGCGATCGCCTGGAAACGAGTCCAACTTCACGACATCTCGGTCGTACTCCAGCCCCTTGTAGGCCAGGGCAATGCGCACCTTCACGCTGTTCGGTGACGCGGTGAGCTCGTGCAGCCTTAGATCGGTGCCCATGTGACTCCTCCATTGCCGGGTGGGATAGAGCTCGGCCGCGATGCTGCGCACGGCTCGCCGCCAATCTACCCTCAGCCGCTCGACGGCGCAGCGGAGCGGCTCGAGTCTTGCGCGAACGAGAGGTCAGGCTCGTTGCAGTTCATGATCAAGGCCTCGCGATCCACGCCCGCAGCTACGCCCGTGGTCATCGCCTCGAATGGACGGAAAGGGAACGTACCAGCGCTGGCCCGGACTCGGCCAACAGCACCCCGACCGACATTTGAATGGGCACGAATCACGTTAACGAAGCACTCGAAGTGAAGGTCGAGAGCACCGCGTCGTCCATCGTCACCGTTGCCGTGACGGCCGGCTGGATGCCGTCGAGACTCGCCAAGACATCGGCGGTCACGAATGAGACGTCGAGTTGGTCGGTGGGCCCCGGCCCGCTGTCGCATGTTGACGATTGCTCTACGGTCAGCGTTAGCGTCTCTCCATCGATGCTGAAGGTGCTGTGTTCGCCTGCGTTGTTATCGATGTGCCCATCGGTGTCGATCGCATAGAAGCCGTGTCCGCTGGCGTCGGGGCCGTCGGGTTCGAAGTCGAAGAGTTGCCCGAGATCATTGCGGGGAATCTGCAACCGTGAAGGCCAATCTCACTTGGCCGCTCGACTCTCGACACTGCCCGACACGGGCGCGGAACGGGCTCCGAGCGTATCCTCATTCTCATGTCCAGGACGCCTGCCCGGCAGTTGCGACACCGAGTGGTCGCGTTCGACAGCTTCTCGGTGAGCGGCGACCGGCTCCGGGCTCCGCTACTCACTCGACGATGACGTCAAGTTCGCGGAGGAGATGCGCTTCCCGGGCAATCTCGAGGGCGTCGACGGCATCGACAACTATGCGTTCCATGTCGGCCTCGCCCGTTTCCCGTACTACTTCGCCTCGTTCGCCCCCGAAGTGGTCGCCATCAGGGCAGGCCGCTTGCCGGACGGCACCGCATCGCTCTGGAAGGAGTGGTACGAGCGGGGTCTGGCGGAGATGCTTTACCGCAGCTGCTTGCCGAGGACGATCGATCTGGCCAACCCGTCGGACTCCGTCCATTCGGCCGCGGAGTCGGCGCTGGGCGAAGAGGCTCTCGTGTTCCAGGGTGGCGGGAAGGACTCGGCTGTGGCGGGCGAGCTGCTCGCTGACCTCGGCGTCCCCGTGTGTTGGATGACGCTTGGGTCGAGTGACGCCCAGCAGCGTATGATCAGGGCGGCTCCCTTTCAGCGCTCATTGGCTGTGCTCCGCCGTCCATCGCGGCGGCTGCGTCGCCTCCGACTGTATCGGGGGCACAAACCCTTCTGTATGACGCTCGCCTTCGTCGGTGTGCTCGCGGCGGCGCTGACCAGCCGCCGATACGTCGCAACCGCGCACGAATACAGCGCCAACTTCGGAGTGACGCTCGACGATGGCTCCGAGATCAACCACCAGCACACGAAGTCCCACGAGTTCGAACGGCAATTCCACGACTACGCTGCCCGGCACATCAACCCGTCGCTGCACTACTTCAGCGTGGTGCGGCCGCTCTACGAGCTGCAGATCGCCAGGATGTTCGCCGGCACTCAGCAGTACCACCGGGTCTTCGCGAGCTGCAACCGGAAGGGCCGATCCTGGTGCCGCCGGTGCAGCAAATGCGCGTTCGTCTCGTTGGCGCTCTACCCCTTCGCCCCGGCCGGCACGTCGGCGCCGCTCCTGCAGGGCACGGTGCTTGGCCGATCCTCCTCCCTGAGCCGCTACCTGCAGCTGACCGGGCAGCGGGGCCACAAGCCCTTCGAATGCGTCGGCACCATCGAGGAGAGCCGGGTCGCCATGGCCTTGGCCAGCCGCCGGCCCGATCCGCCGAGGATCGTGCGGCATTTCATCGAGCACATCCCAGACGTGGCGTTCATCGAAGACGAACGGATCGACGCCATACTCGAACACCGCAATACCGAGCATCTCATCCCGCAGCCCTGGCGCGAGCCGATCGAGATTCGGATGCGTGAGCTCCTCGACCGGCGGGACGTGCCGGCAGCAGCCTAGAGCAGTCTGCTACGAGCGCCTCGCCGCCAGGACATGCGCGCGCAGGCTTGCGCATCTCGTTGCTGGGTACGGGCTTGAGCGTCAGCAGCGATTGCTGGCGTCCTGACGAATCTACGCTCCGAGCTTATGATCGCTCAACAATCTACAAGCCCGTTCCACGTTTTGAGCGAGGACGACGATCTGACCTTGCCCCGTGGTGAATTCGAGGGCCGCGTCGATCGCTTCTCGGTCATCCCTGACCAGTTCTATCCGGGTTGTCGATACGTTGCTGGCGGTGAGCGCTGCCTTCAACCGTTTCATCACGTCATCGCTAGGAGACGTGCTGGCAATCTGCGTGAGAATGTACTTATCGAAGCGCGCTGCCGCGATCTCAGCGACAACCCCGATATCTTCAGTGCGGGCACTTCCCGGCGGGTAGATGATGACCACGCGCAGAGGCGCGCATTCTAGTCTGGACGCCAAGCGGCAGACCTCTGCGACCGAGGCCGCGCTATCGATGCCATCTACCAGCACAGTCGGCCCGCCGCCGCGAAAAACTCGTGTGCCACTGAGGCGGTGGAGGTGTTCTCCCTCACACGTCGACACGCCAGTCCGAATCTGGTCGAGCGTCTTACCCATGGCGTAGGCCATGGCAGCAGCAAACGTAACGCTACGTATCGAGGGTAGTGCCCTGTCGTCGGGTCTCGACGCGCCCGCCGGTAACTGCGCAACAGTTTCTGCTAGCCCGTTCTCGTGCAAGGTTACGATCAGTGCATTCCCGGCATGCGTCGCACGTACCGCGCAGCCGCCCGCAGCCACGTGAGCGGCCACGAACGGATTTTTCCTCGCCCGAGGCGACGTACACGATCTGTTTGCCCGTCACCTCCTTGGCCATGCGGCGGCATTCTTCATCGTCAGCGTTCAGCACGACGACGTCACGTGCGGCTTCGAAAACGAGGCGCATCGCGCGTCCGGAATCGACTGAAGTGACTTGCCGGCGTTCACGCATATCTTGGACTGCCACCACATCGCAAGCATCGAAGCCCGTACCATGCTCGGCCAACGCCGCCGGCGTGATCTGGAATACGGCGGCATCGATCGAGCCATCCGCGAAGATCATGCGCGCGGCGCGTGGTGCGGGACAGTCCGGATTCGACTTGGCCTGCGCCATCGATACAGACCGTGCCGTCAATGGCCATGCCGACCCGGTGACCAGCGAGCTTGCAGATGTGAGCCAGCACGTGGGCAGCCGTCGTGTCAGCTTGGCCGCCGATGATGGCGGGCCGTCGGAACCCGGGAGGGCTTACCGGGCGGAAAGAGCATGTCGATAATGGGCCCAGCCACATCCCGTGGCGTACCCTCGTTCGGGATATGGTGCGTGCGTAGACCAGGCTGGGCATTCAGCTCGCAAATCGCTCCACCCGCCTCTTTGTACGAGCGACTGATATCAGGGGTTATGAAATCGACACCGACCACGTCCAAGCCGCTCGCCGCCGCGGCTCGCAATGCCATAGTGCGGTTGTCCGGATGGACTACGTCCGTCACATCTACGCTGGTGCCGCCGGTCATCCTATTGCTTGTAGCCCGAAGATAGATGACTTCCTCGGCCGCGGGCACCGTCTTTCGCGTGTAGCCCAGTCGGTCGAGCATATGATCAGCCTGATCGTCCAACTTTATGTAGTCAAACTCGCGGTGCTCCCGCGGTTCGCCTCGGCGCGGATCATCGTTAATCTCGGCTACAAGCTCTTCTATCGTGTGCTGGCCATCGCCGACGACATGACCAGGCACACGCCTCGCGACGGCTATGAGTTCACCGTCAACAACCAACATGCGATGGTCGTCACCCTCGACGAAGTTCTCGACAATGGGAGTTTTGCCGGCTCTGCGTAACTTTTGGTAGGCATCCTCCACACCCTGGTCGTCGCTGATGCCTATTATCACCCGCCGGCCGGCGTTGCCTTTAAGTGGCTTCATCACCACGGGGTAGCCGATGCGGTTGGCTGCACCGACGGCTTGCGCTGCGCTGCGCCCGATATGTGAATCGGGGACCGGAAGGCCGAGCTCACCGAGGATTTGAGTCGCCCACTTCTTATTCTTGGCCATTTTTGGTCCGATAACCGGTGTCATTGTCGTATACGCAGCGATTAGACGTTCCTGAAAGCGACAGTGGCCGAGTTGAATGAGTTCTTCATTGATTCGGGTCCAGGGGATGTCGCGTTCTTCCGCAGCTCTTACGAGAGAAGCGAGATTGACAGATAGCGGTGGTGTTCGCGTGTTCATCCGCCTAGGCCACCTTCGGGTGCACGCGTCCATAAGGTGCGCGAAGTGCGCGAATCATCTTGGCTAAGTCGATCTGTGTATCGAGGCGCCCGCAGATCCCCTGGGCCGAGATTTTCCAGATGACTACTCTCGGTTACGGCAGCGTAACAATATCGGTGGTTAGATTCAATCCGGTTCTGATCTAGCCGTTCGCATAGCGATCCAACCAGTTCATCGAGCCAGTCCGACGATCGAGAGCTCGGTGGACGCTCGGTGGACGAAAGCTTCGCGCTGCGAGCGCGTGCGCCCCACCCATCGCGCACGCCTGCCCACGTGCGAGCGAGCCGCGTGACTTTCCCGCGGAGACCGCTTTCGGAACCGGGCGTGCGCTGCCAGGCCGAACCAATCACCTTCTGACCCGCATTTGCGCTTCAGGAACAGACCGGTCGCCGGCTAGACAACGGACATGCCATCACGTCGAAGCCCGCACGGAGTCTCGTTCGCGACGCGGGCGGCAAACCGGCCACGCGGATTTGCAGGGCTTCTCAATCGGCTGGATTCAAACCAGCTATGGAGTTAGCATGCAACGGGCATGGGAAGGATCGCGACCGACGTCGGCGCGGTGTTCGCCGCACCCGATGTAACGCGTCAGCGCAAATCGGGGACTCGGAGGACCGGTGAGCTCGAGCGCGGCTTGGCGTGCTCGCCGGATACGGCACCCGATGTGGCGGCCCGGCTAAGCGCCGCGAAGTGGTCGTTCAACTGCCGTAACGTCGACCGTCGAACTGCCACCAGCCTGCAGTCCGGTTCTGATGTCCGGCCCCTGGCGGGCGACGTGGTGCTGGCGCGTGTGACGGACGTCGGCCAGCACACCCAGCTTCACCTCCCCGGTGGACGCCGGACGCCGTTGTACCCCGGGGACGAGATCGTAATCTGCTACGGCAACCGCTATGCACCCGAGCAGTTCGAGGCTATCGTCCCCGCTAACCTCGAACCCTGCGACTTGGTGGCCGCTGGCGGAATCGCGGGCCATGTGCGGGAGGCGCACCCGAGCATGCGCGAACCAACCCCGATCGCTCCCGTCGGCCTCGTGGCCGACGCCAAAGGCGAGCCCATTAACCTGCGCTCTTGCGCCCTGCCCGCGATCCGCACGTCCATGAACGGGAACCTGCCGTCGACTGTGGCGGTCGTCGGGACGAGCATGGACAGCGGGAAGACCACGGCATTGAGCTGTTTGACGACGGGGCTCACACGAGCGGGGGTTCGCGTAGGCGGCGCCAAGGTGACTGGCACCGGTGCCTCGGGGGACTTCTACCAGCTGGTCGACGCCGGCGCGCAACCGGTGTACGACTTCGTGGACGCGGGCCATCCGAGCACGTACATGCTTGAACGGGACGAGGTGCTGAGCGTCTTCACGACGCTCGTGCATCACGTGGCAGGTGCCGGCGCCGACCTCATCGTGCTCGAGATCGCGGACGGTCTTTTCCAACGGGAGACTGTCGAGTTGGTCGAGTCGAGTGTTTTCACAGCCATTGTCGACCAAGTGGTGTTCACGGCGCGCGAGGCGATGGGCGCTGTCGCGGGGGTCGCGTGGCTGCGCGAGCGCGGCATCTCTGTGCCGGCGGTCAGCGGTCTCCTCACGGCCTCTGCCCTTGCCTCTCGCGAGACCGAGCGTGCACTGGGTCTCCCTGTGCTCTCGATCGCCGACTTGACCGATCCAAGAACGGCAACGAGGCTCGTCGGCATCACATGAGCGGTGCCGCCCGCGCTACGGCGGTTGGATCGCCAGCGGCGACTTCTCCGACTGGACTCACCCGCAGGCACTCGGTCGGTGGGGACCATCAATAGCGTCCGGACGAGGCGATTCGCCAATGAAGATCACCCCGACCTCGACCTACGTCGGCCTGAGCGTCTACGCCGAGCAGCCCGTTGTCCTCTTCACCTTCGATGGTGGCTCCCCCGGGCACCTCGATGCCGCTTTCCTCGACGCTCTGCTCGATCGATTGCCCGGCCTACGCAACCACTCCAGTGCATGCGGCGCACCGGAATCTCTGGAGTCCCTCGGCGTCGCTCACGTCGTCGAACACGTCTGCATAGAGCTGCAGAACCTCTCGGGCGCTGAGCTCGCCTGTGTCCGCAACCGCGAGTCACGCCCGACCCGCGTCAGCGATGTGGCCGTTCCCTACGAGGAGGCGGACGTCTGTATCGAGGCAGCGCGACTGGCGAGCGACCTCATCGCCAGTCTTCCCACGGGTCTGCCCGCGGCGCCCAGCCATTCGCACGCGTTCGATCTCGCACGGCGCATCGATGAGTTCCTCGCCTACGCTGACCGGAAGCTGCTTCCCGTCCAAGACCGGGCATTGGTGAGATCTGCTCGGGCCCGCGACGTACCGGTGACGCGTCTGATGGGCCGCGTGATCCAGCTTGGTCAGGGGTGCTTCCAGCAACGCGTGAGTGCGACCAAGACGACTCTGACCAACGTCGTCAGCAACGACCTCGCCGCCAACAAGGACTACTCGCGACGCCTTCTGGATGATCTGGGCCTTCCGATTCCACGCTACGAGCGCGTCTACCACAGCAGGGAGGCCACCGAAGCGGCCAAGCGCATCGGCTATCCCGTCGTCGTCAAGCCGAACCACGGCAACATGGGCGCCGGGGTGAGTGTTGGCATGAAGAATCGCCGCGAGGTAGCTGCTGCCTACAAGCGTGCACGAGAGGTCGCGAAATCCGTGCTCGTCGAGGAGGTTGTCGAGGGCGCCGACTACCGGATACTCGTCATCAACGGTGTGTTCTGCGCTGCCTCCAAGCGGGTACCGGGCCACGTCGTCGGCGATGGAGTCCACACGGTCGAAGAACTCGTGCAGCGGGTCAATAGTGACCCGCGCCGTGGCGATGGTCCGACTCACCCGTGGACCCGCATTGCACTCGACGGCCGCGCCGACCGATTGCTTGCAGATCTCGGGTATACGCGGGAGTCGATTCCCCTAAAAGACCAGGACGTCTATCTGCGCCGGAACGCCAATACCTCGGACGGCGGAACCGCCGTCGACGTGACCGACGACGTGCATCCGGACAACCGCGACATCGCGGTGCGTGCCGCGACGGGTATCGGTCTCGACATCGCGGGCGTCGACTTCCTGACGCCGGACATCTCTCGCTCGATGTGGAAGAGCGGCGGGCGTATCTGCGAGATCAATTCGCAGCCAGGACTGCGCAAGCACATCTGGCCCGCGGTAGGGAAGCCACGGGACGTCATGACGCCCATTCTGGAGATGCTCTTCCCGGCTGGCCATCGGAGCCGGGTTCCGATCATCGTAGTCACCGGGCGCCGGCAGCACGAGCCTGACGGCGAGAATGGTGGCGCACATCCTGATGGAAAGTGGACACCGTGTCGGGCTCTACTCGCAACATCGCGCCTACATGGACGGAAGAGCGGCTGGGGCCGACCGTACGTCGCCTCCGACTGGGACTCGGACGATCCTTCTAGATCCGGGCGTCGAGTTCGCGGTGCTCGAGCTCACCCCAAACGACATACTGCGGCACGGTCTGGGGTGCGACGCGGTTGACATCGCGCTGATCGTCAACGCTGGTGACACCGACACGAGTGGCGAGAATGCGCCGCTCTCGGACGAGGTACTTGATGCACTGAGCGTCGTCGTCTGCGCAACGCGCCGAGCCCTGCTGGTAGACGGGCACGCGGAATGGGTTCGTGCCCTCGGCATCGCCTCGCACGAAGCCGATTTTTGGCACATCGCTCCCACAGCTGAGTGCGCACGGAGCCCGAACGATGCGGCAAGGCGGGTGGTGCTCGACGGCGATGTGATCTCGGTCATCGATGAGAACGAATTGCGAGCGCAGATCCCGATGATCGATCTGCCGCAGATACGCAAGGTCGAGCGGAGTCAGGTCGTTCGCAGCGCCCTGTTCGCGAGCGCCTGCGCCTACCACCTCGGCAAGAAGCCGAGGAAAATCCACCGCAAGCTGTCCGGGTTCGATTCTCGATCCGCCCTGAAGGCCCACACAGGGCGTACGGACGCCGCCACTCCATCGCGCTAGCTTCGGCCGAAGAAGGCTGGACGCGCAAGCGTGCTTAGGAAGAGCCTCGACTATGTCTGGGCGGTACCGGGCTCGGACCAGTGACCCCCAGCTTGTCGAACGTGATCGCGCCGACGCGTCAAGGCCCCAATCTCGGCGACCAGCGTGGCGGCGGGGTCGAACGCCGCG
This sequence comes from Gaiellaceae bacterium, assembly GCA_965223695.1. GTDB lineage: Bacteria > Actinomycetota > Thermoleophilia > Gaiellales > Gaiellaceae > JAUVPB01. Next base: position 220,049 of record CBDCXJ010000023.1, read on the forward strand.
CACTCACCATGCAAGCAGCGAGTTACGGGATTCTCTGTCGCGTTATCATCCCTTTCGAGCTAGGTTGGGCGTTTTTTTTCCGATCGCCCTGCGGCTCGGCGCCCTACCAAGGAGGTGTGATGGCAACCACCGATGCCCAACCCGTGACCGACGACAGGCAGGGCCTGAAGTCGTGGCAGTACATCTGTGAGATTCCCGAGTTCCCGCTCGACTGGGCGAACAGCGCCCTCATCGTCATCGACCTACACAACTACCAGGTGTCGACAGAGCATGGGCTGTTCAAGCGGCTGCTCGACGCGGGGCTTGGCGACGACTGCGCGTACGCGCTCGAGCGGCTCCACAACACGCTTGTCCCGAACGTGCAGCGGCTCCTCGCCGCGTTTCGCGCCAGCGGGGCGCCGATCTTCCAGACGCGCTGCGTCTCGCTGCGCGGCGACGGCTCGGATCAGACGCGCCGCCACGTCGCCTTCGGGAACGTCTTCGACCTCGACTCCGAGGACGCGCAGTTCTGGCCGGCCACGGCGCCCGAAGGGAACGACATCATCCTCAACAAGACGGGGTCGAGCGTCTTCAACTCGACCAACATCGAGCACGTACTTCGGAACATGGGGATCACAACGCTGGTGGTGACCGGGATCTGGACGAACAGCTGCGTCGAAGGCTCGATTCGCGACGCGGGCGACCTCGACTTCGACGTCGTGCTCGTCGAGGACGCCTGCTGCGCTATGAGCAAGCGCGGGCACGACAACGCGCTTGAGTACCTGCACAAGAACTTCTCCTTCGCCTGGTCGACCGACGAGGTTCTCAAGCGGTTCGAGCGCGGCTCGACAGGCGGCTCGGCTGAGAAGCAGAGGGCGGCTGCCTCGGTCTAGCCGACCGCAGCGCGAGGGCTCGGACGCGCCGAAGGCGCTAGTCGGTCGCCGCGCCGGCCCGCGCGCCGCGCGCCCGCGCCGTCTCTTCGGCATCGATCGTCATCGTCTCGGGGTCGATGACGACGCCATAGTCGCGCTCGGCCTGCTCGAGCGTCGTGAAGCCGTCGAGGACGTCGGAGAGCACCGCGGCCGGGTCGCGGGCGAGCGGGTCGCCGTATCCGCCCGAGTTGGGGGTCGTGATGCGCATGAGATCGCCGGCCTTGATCATGTAGCCAGTGAACTTCGAGGGCCATTCCTCGCTGTCGGGCTTCCCCGGGTTCTTGGTCAGGCTCCCTAGCAGCCCGTCGTGACCGCTGAAGATGCCCCACGGTGGGTCGTCGTCGTGGCGCTCTCCCTCGCAGGAGATGATCGTGTCGACGAGAAAGCGGTTGTCCCGCACGATGCCGATGCCGCCGCGCCACCGGCCTGGCGCCGCTGGCTCTCTCCGTAACTCGTACCGCTCGGTGCGCATCGGGAAACGCCACTCGAGCTCCTCGATCGGGTTGTTGCGGGTGTTCCCGATCAGGACGTCGATCGAGTCAAGCCCGTCCCGACCGAGCCGGCCGCCGTAGGAGCCCTCGTCGATCTCCGCGTAGACCCAGTACTCCTGCTCCTCCTCGTCGAAGCCCGAGTAGGCGATGAAGTAGTACTGGCCGGATGTCCCGGCCGTCACCTGGCCGGGAATGACCGGTGCCAGCGCCCTCATAGCGCTGTCGATCGCCCGCTGGGGTTGCGTCCCGCGCGCGAAGGCCGAGCGCGGGTAGTTGGGGTTGAAGATCGATCCCTTCGGCGCGATCACCTTGACCGGCCTGAACATGCCCTCGTTCTGCGGGACGAAGACCGGGAACGTGACCTCGTCGAGAAACATCATGCGGGTGATGTAGTTCATGAAGGAGGTCGTCGTTCCCTCGAACGGAGAGTTGAAGGCCGTCGGCACCTCGTCGCTCGAGCCGGTCAGATCAAACGTGATCTCGTCGCCCTCGATGACGATCTTCACCTTGATCGGCAGCTTCACCCCGCGGTTGCGGCCGTCGTCGTCGAGCCAGGCAACCGGTGCTTCGTACTCGCCGTCCGGAACCTTGGCGATCTCCTGCCGGAGAAAACGCTCCGAGTAGTCGAGCCACGCGTGGCTGGCGTCGAGCACGGTGTCCTTGCCGTAACGGTGTACGAGGTCGAGGAACCGGCGCTTCGCGAGCTCGCAGGCGGCGATCATCGCCTCGATATCGCCCTCGTTTGACGTCGGGGTTCGGGTGTTCTCGAGGATGTGCTCCCAGAGCCCGTCCTGGCGGACACCTCGGTCGGCGAGCTTCACGGCGCGGTAGATGTTGCCCTCGCCCCAGATGTCGACCACGTCGATGAGGATGCCCGGGAACGCACCGCCGATGTCGAGAATGTGCGCCGAGGCACCGGCGAAGCCGATCAGCTCGTCCTCGAGGAAGATCGGCATCACGATGGCGACGTCGGCGGAGTGGCTCGCGCCCAGGTAGGGATCGTTGTGGAGGATGATGTCGCCGTCGTTGACGTCGTCGCCGCGAACGCTGAGGATGCCGCGGATGATCCTCGGCATCGCCGACATCATCAGCGGGGTCGAGTCGGACTCCGCAAGCTGACTGCCATCGCGGTCGAAGAGCCCGGCGCCCAGATCCTCGGACTCGCGAATGATCGAGGAGTAGGACATCCGGTACAGGACGCTCGCCATCTCCCTCGCGATCGACTGGAGCGCGCCGCCGATCACCCGCATGAGGATCGGAGTCGCCAGGTCAGCAGTGGCGACCGCGGGCTGGCGGCAGTCGACCACGATGTTCCCGAGCTGGTCGATCTCGGCCGAGAGTCCGGGCGGCACAACCGTGGTCGAGTCGTACTGCTCGATCACGGCAGGCCCCTCGATGCGGTTGCCGGCCAGCAACGCGTCGCGATCGTAGAACGGAACGAGGAGCCGCTCCGCCTTCCCGCCCACATCGAAGACCACCTCTCGCTCGGTCGTCTTCGCCTGATCGGGATCGGGGCTGCCGGCCGCGGCGGCGGGGACGCTCATCTCTTCGACCACACCGACGCCGACCATACGAATGTTGATGAGCTCGACCTGGGCGTCGAAGCGGTGAGCGTACTCCTCCTCGTGCGCGCGATGGAACGCCTCTTCGAACTCCCCCAGCCAACGCTCGTCGATGTCGCCGGCGGGCGCCGAGAAGCGAACCTCGTAGCCCTGGCCGCTGTAGCGGCACTCGGCGAGCCGGTGGACCAGACGACGGTCGTCCGGGACGGCATCCGCCTCGAGCTGTGCGAGCGCCTGAGCCGACAGCTCCTCGTAGCGGGCCGCAAGGTTTGCGGGATCCAGATCCCTCAGGGCCCGCCGCTCGGTCGCGACGAACTCGTGCTGCTGGTCGGTCACGAGCAGCCCTGTGGCCGAGAGGATGCCCGGATGCGGAGGCACGAGCACGCGCGGGATCTCGAGCTCCGTGGCGATCTCGCAGGCGAACAGCGGGCCCGCCCCGCCGGCGGCGATCAGCGTGAACTCGCGCGGGTCGTAGCCGCGTCTGACCGAGTTGAGCTCGATGGCCTGGGTCATGCCGAACTTCTGGATCTGGAGCGCTCCGAGCGCTGCTTCCTCCACCGTCAGCTCGAGCCGTTCGGCGATGGTTTCGATGGCCTGACGCGCGAGGTCGGCGTCGAGGTGCATCGCTCCGCCGAGCAGACCGCGGTCGTGCCGTAGCCGTCCGAGCGCGAGCTGCGCGTCGGTCGAGGTCGGCTCTACCCCTCCTCGTCCGTAGCAGGCGGGCCCCGGATCCGCTCCGGCCGACTGCGGTCCCACGCCGAACACGCCGCCCTCGTCGACGTGGACGATCGAGCCGCCGCCCGCTCCGATCGTGTCGATGTCGACCATCGGCACCATGGCCTGGTAGTCGCCGATCTTCGTGTCGAGCAGGTGGCGCATCCGGAGCTGCCCGCCGGCAGCCACGCCGATGTCCGCCGAGGTCCCGCCCATGTCGAGCGTGATCACATTCTCGTAGCCGGCCTGCTTGCCGGCCCAGATCCCGCCCATCAGGCCGGCGACGGGACCCGACAGCATCAGCGTCACCGGCCGCTGGCTGCCCGACTCGACAGTGGCCATCCCACCCGAGGACTGCATCAGCCGGGCTTCGTGGTGGAAGCCCTCCTCGCGCAGAGCCTCGTCGAAGCGCGCCACGTACTGCGACACCCGCGGGCCGACGTAGGCATTCAGGCACGTTGTCGAGAATCGCTCGAACTCGCGATACAGCGGCAAGACCTCATGCGAGACGGAGAGGTACGCCTGCGGGAACTCCTCGAGCACGATCTCCTTGATCCGCTCCTCGTGGGCCGGATCCAGGTAGGAGTGCAAGAGGCACACCGAGACGGCCTCGACACCGGCGTCGCGCAACTCGCGCACCCTCGTGCGCACCTCCTTCTCGTCCAGCGGCACAAGAGCCTCGCCGTCGGGAACCGTGATGCGCTCCTTGACCGTGAGCCGGTGGCGCCGCCTCACCAGCGGACGCGACTGCCACGGGAGCTCCTGCTGCAACGAGAACACATGGGGCCGCCGATGGCGTGCGATGTGGAGGATGTCACGGAAGCCCTCGGTCGTGATCATCCCCACCTCGGCCCCGGTGTGGGTGAGGACGATGTTCGTCGCAACGGTCGTGCCGTGGAGCAAATTCTGCACCTCGGCGAGCTGAATTCCGCTGTCGCCGCACAGCTTTCGGACGCCCTCTACAACGCCGCGCGCCGGATCATCCGGAGTCGACGGAACCTTGTCGACCGTGATCTGGCCCGCCTCCTCGTCGACGAGAATCAGATCGGTGAACGTGCCGCCGACGTCAACGCCGATGCGCTTCATGCGGCAGCCTAAGCGAGGAGGTTGTCGAGCCCGCGCGTGAGACCCACCCGCCCCTCGAGCGCCCGGATGGCGAGCAGCGTGCCATCGACGTACGGCTCGGGGCTCTCGCTCGGGTCCTGGCGCAGGCTCAGGCGCTCGCCCGCCGCCGCGAAGACGATCTCGGTCGAGACGAGGAAGCTCGGGAGCCGCACCGAGTGAATCTGTGTCCCGGCGACCGTCGCCCCGCGGGCCTCGCGTGGGCCATGGAGGCTCTCGAGTGGTCTCTCGACGGTTGGCTCGCGGATCTCTCCGAGGAGCTCGGCAAGCTCGCGCGATGTACCGCTCGGCACGTCCGGTTTGGAGGCGCTCGCATAGTCGATGATCTCCCAGGCAGACGCGTGCCGCGCCACCTCGCTGGCGCAGCGCAGAAGGAGGGCGGCCAGGAGGGAGAAGTTCCCGGCCGCGATGACGCCGACTTCCGCCTCGCCTGCGCGGCGGTCGATCTTGACGAAGTCGTCAGCGGCCAGGCCGCTCGACCCGACGACGACGGCCACGCCTCGGTCGAGGGCGGCGTACACGTTCGACTTGACGACCGTGGCGTCCGTGTAGTCGACGAGAACATCGGTCTCCACGGCGTCGATCGCCTCTGCGACGGAGGCGAAGACAGCACCCTTTGGCGCGCCACCGACGAGACGAGCGAGCTGCTCGCCCGCCGCCGAGCGAGAAACGCCCGACACGAGCTCGAGATCGTCCGCTTCCGCGACAGCGGCGGCGATAGGACGGCCCGTCCAGCCCGTGATACCGGCAAGGCAGACGCGCATCGTGGCCCGCCGCGGCTACACGCTCGCGACCGGATCGCCGGCACTCATCAACGAGAAGAACTTCTCGTCCTGAACCGTGGGCGAAGAGGGAAACGCCACCTTCGAGTGCGTCAGGCCGAGCTCCACGAGCGCCTCGGTGATCTTGATGGCGACCGGGCCGGGGTTGATGACGACGGCCTCGAGGTGGTCGCTCAGGTAGGCGGCCGCCTGGTGCATTGTCGTCGAGCCCAGAAGAATGCAGTCGGCGCCGTCCTCGTCCACCGCCTTTTGCGCCTCAGCCGCGATCTTTGTGAACATCTCGTCTTCCTTGCCCTCGAAGAGGGACTCGACGTCGGGCTGGACGCCGACCGATCGGATCGACGCACACCTCTCCCAGAGGTGGTAGGTGTCGAGGTTCTTCTCGTAGATGTAGCGCCACTTGTCCCACATCGTGATGATGGAGAACTTCTTCCCGAGCATTGTCGCCACGGTGTAAGAGACGAGGCCGGGGCCAATGACAGGGATCGAGAGCCTCGAGCGGAGGGCGTAGAGACCGGAGTCCGAGACCGTGTCCATGACCACGGCGTCGTAGCCCTCCTCCTCGGAGCGGAGCCCGGCCTCGGCGACGTACGTATCGAAGAGCAACGCCTCGTAGTAGCCCTCGCCCGACAAGCCACTGTTGCGCACCGGGACGCATTCGACCTTCGTATCGGGGCCCAGGACCTCACGGGGGATCTGGGCTGCACGGTTGGCGACTCCCTTCTCGTCGAACGGGAACGGGATGATGTACTTGATGCGCACGACGACCTCCCGCGGTTCTACCGCTCGCTTGATGCAGGGCGGAGGAGAAGCGTATCGCGGCAGGACGAATGGGCACAAAGCACGTTGAAGAGGCCATAGAAGTGAAGGTCGAGAGCACCGCCTAGCAAGGAAAAAGTCGCGGCCTGCGGGGCTTTCGGCACATCGCCTAGCGAAGGCACCCGCGCCACTCCCCGCCGTCTCCAGGCGAAACAGACCAACCCGGCCCCCTGTCTGCATCGACTGGGGCCATCCGACACAGCATGACGTTCGGATAGGCGACCCGACCGTTCGACAGAAGCCTCGGGAGTCAGCAACCAGGGACACATCGCCCCGCCGTACACCACGTTCAACACCCCTTGGCGGCAGTGCTTCCGCTATCAGCTTGAGGGCCTCGATACTCGATAGCGTTGTGAACTCCGACGGCTTCCCAGATCACCAAACGAACGTCACAGGAGCCAGAGATGCCCGCTCACGCCGCACGCTCGGACGCCGAGTTGATCCGATCGGCCGTCGACACCTTGATCCCCGCGGTTGAGGCGAACGCCGACGACGAACCGAGCGTCGCCTCGTTCAAGCGGCTGGCGGCCAGCGACCTCGGCATCGACGCCATCTTGTTAGAGGTGCTGCCGACCATGGCCCCCCATGTGGCCGAGGCCATCGACAGTGCTCTCATCGCGCTAGGTGACGACTTCACCACTCTCGACCAATCCCAACGCGAGGCTCGCTGGCTGTCAGTCGAAGGTGACCGCACGACCCGCTTTGGTGCGCTGGCCCTCCGGAGCACGGCGTGCGCCATGTTCTACACCGTGCCCGACGATCAACTCTCCAATCCGACGTGGGAGGCGATCGGCTACAAGGGACCGCTGCTCCCGCCCCCATCACCTGAAGAAAGGCCGAAGCGGCTGACCCACTTGACCGACCCCGATGCCCAACTCGAGGCCGACGTCGTGGTCATCGGCTCAGGGGCAGGCGGCGGTGTTGCCGCCGCTCGGTTGGCGGCAGCTGGTCTTCGAGTCATCGTGGTCGAGCGGGGCCACTATCGCAACGAGCCCGACCTCCCCCAGCTCGAGGCTCTGGCCCTCCCCAACCTCTATTTGGAGGGAGGGTTCATATGGACCGACGAGGGGTCGGCGGCGCTGCTCGCCGGTTCGACCGTTGGCGGAGGCACGACCGTGAACTCCATGGCCTGTCTTCCCACGCCGCGCCATGTCCGCAACGAGTGGGGCGATCGGGGCATGGAAGGCGTGTTCGGCGAGGAGTTCGACCGCCACATCAACGCCGTGATGGCCCGAATCAACGCCGTTCCGGAGAACTCCACCCACGATACGGTCAACACCCTGATGATGCAGGGCTGGGACGCGCTCGGCCGTTCTCACGAGGTTCTGGCCTGCAACGCACGGGATGCCGACGACCGATTCTGCGGAGAGTGCAAGTCCGGCTGCCTGGTCGGGTGCAAGCAGTCGACCATGATCACGTTCCTCGAGGACGCATCGGACGACGGGGCCGTCCTGATCGCCGGGTGTCGCGTCGAGACGATCGAGACCGATGGTCGCAAGGCCAGTGGGGTCAGCGCCACGTTCACCGCCACCGACGGGTCGAACCGTCGACTGCACGTCCAGGCCCCCCAGGTCGTGCTCGCCGCTGGGGCGATCGCAAGCCCGATGATCCTCCAAGCTTCTGGTCTCGGTGGCCCCGCTGTTGGTCAGAACCTGCACATTCACCCATCGTTCCTCATGAGCGGCGTGTTCGACGAGGAGGTACGGGGCTGGGAGGGCCACATCCTCACGTCGGTGTGTCACGACTTCGACCGGATCAACCAAGACCACGGCTTCTTGGTGGAGGCCGCACCAATGAGCATCGGCCTCTGGACGGGACTGACGGGTTGGCGTAGCGGCGAACAACACAAGTCCGACCAGCTCAGACTCCGGTACGTGTCGAGTGTGTGGGGATTCTTGCGTGACCACGCCGGCGGGTCGGTGGAGCGCGGGCCGGACGGCCGGGCTCTCACCCGCTGGGATCTTGAGCACCCGATCGACACTTCAATCGCGCAGGCCTGTCACGTCGAGCTGGCCCGCATCCTCAAGGCATCCGGCGCAAAGGAAATCTTCACGTTCCTCCCGAACGATCCTCGATGGCGCGAGGGCGAAGACTTCGATGCGTTCCTCGAGCTCTTGGGCTCGCTTGCGCCCGATGACATCTTCTCGCTATCTGCCCACCAGACGGGGAGCTGTGCGACCGGTAGCGATCCCGAGACGTCTGTTGTGGACGGTCGCGGCCAGGTCCACGGGATTGCGGGCCTGTTCGTTGCCGACGCTTCGGCCCTGCCAACGGCCCCGGGGGTGAACCCCATGGTGTCGATCGAGGCGTATGCGCACCGCACGGCCGAGTACGTAGCCGAAGCGGCCGGCGTGTCGATACCGGTCCAGACACGACCTGTACCGGGGCGCGGCTGACAGCCACGCCTAAGCCGAACACGCGCGTCGAATGGACAGAAAACGGCCGCTTACGGGCATCTTCTTACGCACATGGACGCATGACAGCCCGTGTGGTCACAGCGCTCATCCGTACCGGCCGCAGCAGGGCGTGCCGACCGGGCACGGTGGCCGCTGGCACCCGGCGACCGTCGCGCGCCTGATCGACCGCTAGCCAAGGCCCGGCAGCCTGCAGACGACCCCTGGGCACCCCCGCCATGGAGACATCGTCGGGGCCCCGGATTCACGGGTCAGCCCCCACAACCCCCTCGCGCAGAACTGCACCGGGGCCCTGCTCTGGGGCACACCGACGGGCCGCTCACGGGCACGCCCGCGCCCTGGGCGCGGCGCCCTCGATCATCTGCGAGAAGCTCCGCATCGCCTCCTCGCGAGTCGCGTAGACGCCCTGCGGGAAGACGAACGCCGTGGTCACGCCCAGGTCGGCATATGAGTTGAGCTGCGCCCGACACGACGCGCTGTCTCCGATGACGAAGATCGAGTCGACCATCTCGTCGCTCACGAACCGGGCGGTGCCGGCATCCGCTCCTTCGCCGTCCCCACTCTTCTCCCAGCGCTTCTTCAGCTCCGGGTCGGCCTCGACTCGCGCCCACGCGTCGCGAAGCGCGTCGGCCTCCTCCTCGAAGCCCGCCTCGTAGAACATGCGGTTGTAGAACTCGTAGTTGTTGTACCAGGCGATCTGGGCCCGGGCCGTCTCCCGTGCGGCGCTCGGATCGTCGGTCACGATGACCGGAATCATCAGCGCCACATCGATCTCGGCCGGGTCGCGGCCAGCCTTCTTCGCCGAGGTGTGGAGTTCCTCGAGGCAGCGCTCGAGCCAGCTCGGCGTCGCGAACCAGGGGAGGATCCCGTCGGCGATGCGTCCGGCGAGCCGCATCGTGTCCAGGTGAACCGCGGCGATGTAGATCGGGATAGCGGCGCGCTCGGGCATACCACCGAACTGCGCATCTGTCGACCGCAGGTACTCGCCCTCGTAGGCCATCTCCTCGCCGGCGATGATCGCGCGGATGATCTCGACGTACTCGCGCATGCGCTTGATCTTCGGCTTGAACTCGAGACCGTGGTACATCTCGATCATCCGCCGGTGGCCCATGCCGAGCCCGAGATTGAAGCGCCCACCCGAGACCGAGTCCACGGTGGCGGCCGCCATCGCCGTCATCGCTGGAGTGCGAACCGGCAGCGTCAGGATCGCAGTCCCGAGCTCGATCGTGGAGGTCGCGGCGGCGACCGCGGTCATGACCGCGATTGCATCCCAGGCGAACGCCTCGGGAATGAAGGCCGCGTCATAGCCCCGCTGTTCGGCCAGCACGGCGAGCTCGACGAGGTCTGGCGGAGCCAGGTCTGGAGCCTTGGGTGGAATGATCAGGCCTGTTCGCATCGAGACACCTTCCGGATCGGGTCTGCGCAGCGCGCCGATCTTAGGCGAGCTCTCGTCGTCCCAGCGCCCTACCCTGAGGGCATGAGCGTTGACGAACACGACAACACCCAGCCAGCGCAAACACCACGCGACGAGGCCGACCGATCACCCGCGAAAACGCGTGTTGAAGGCGAACGCGACACGCCCGCGAGCTGGCGACCTGGTGTTCTTGACGAGGCTCGGTGCGCCACAGTCGCGACAGAACGCTCGTCGCCGGGTTCTCGCCCCCGCGATCGAGCGGGCCAACAAGGATCTCGCCAAGCTCGAGATCGAGCCGATCGGCAAGGTCTCTCCGCATGGGCTGCGTCGCACGTACGCGAGCATCAGAGCGCCCGTCCGCGACGATCCGGTTTGGCTTGCACAGCAGATCGGGCACACGGATGTCTCGTTCACGGTGAAGACGTATGCAGCGGCCGTAAAGCGACGCGAACGGCTGACGGGAAATCATCGAAAAGCGTTCGATCCGCGAGACGCTGAATACCAGTCGACCTGCGCCCGGTTCTCGATCGAGCCTGTGGTTGGCTCGTAGGCGCCGCGCTACACGCGGCGCCTCGTCGGGAGCGAGTCGTCCGACCTGTCCCCCTTCCTGCATCGCTGGGGTCCGAAGGCTTCCTTCCATCGCCGCCAGCCAAACCCTCGCCAGTGGCTGGCACCTCGTCAGACGACCCAATCTTGGCGGCGGCCTCTCCCCGACACTGCTCGCGCTAGCGCGCGATGGCAAGGTCATACGCCTCGTCACGTCACCTGGCCCGGTGCCGCGGACTGATCCGTGGCGGCACGCCGTGCGGCGTTACGACATGACGTCCGGAGCGCCCAGGAGCTGGCCGATCGTGGCTCGCTGAGCTTCACTGCTGCCCGCCGGAATACGGAGGTTGCGAGCAACGCGAAAGATCTTCTCGAGCCCAGCGTCGGTGAGGACGCCACGGCCGCCCATGACCTGGATCGCCCTGTCCGCGACTCGGTAGAGGGCCTCGTCGTTCCACGTCTTGAGTACGGCGAGATCGAGGTTGTCGGCAGGCGTGACACGCATGTCGAAGATCTCACTCCGGTCGAGGCGCGTGAGGAGCTCCAGCGAGAGCGCTCTCATCGCAAGCCAGTCCATGTAGATGTCGCTGATCATCTGCGCCACCGAGCCGAGCTCGATGAGTGGCCGACCATAAGCCCGTCGTTCACGGGCGTAGGCGAGGACGACATCGAGGCAGTGGCGAGCCAGGCCGGAGCACATACCTCCGCGCCGGGTTTTGATCCAGTTGATCGAGAGGAGCGAAAGCTCGAGCGCCTCATGCCTGTCACCGATCAGGGCCGAGCGATCCACCCGTACGTCACTGAAGCCGATCTCGCCCGTGTTTCCGTCCGCCATGATCGTCGCCTGAGCGGGCCCGCGCTCGACGCCCAGTGTGGCCATCGGCAGCAGGAACAGCGTTAGCTGTTCGCGCTCCCCTCCCTCGATCCGCGCGAACACCCTGACGAACTCGGACAGCGGCGCGCCCGTGATCAGGTACTTGCGCCCGTTGAGCAACCAACCGTCGCCGTCGCGCGTTGCGGTCGTCTGGAGCGCGAGGAAATCGGAGCCTGCCGTCGGCTCGGTGACTGCCGAGGCCATGTTCGTCCGTCCGGCGAGAAAATCGTCCAGGTAGCGCAGGCGGGCCTCCTCGCTCCAGTGGCGGATCAGATGATCAGGCCCGTCTGTCCAGGCCAGCATCCACTGCGCACCCGACAGGCCGTGGCGGAACACCTCCTCCTGTATGTAGAAGCAGTCAACGAGGCCGAGGCCGAGACCGCCTTCGGAAGGAGGGAGCTGTGGACAGTAGAGGCCGGCCCGCGCCGAGGCTTGCTGGATCGCCTTCTTCAGCTCCGCAAGCCAGGCTGCCATCGTTCCGTCGGGCTCGAGTGCGAACGCGACGTTCGGGCGACCTCGCGTGGACTCCGTAATCATCGGCGCCGCGGTCTCGGCCAGGAACGCTCTGACAGCAGCCAGAGCCTGCCGCCCTGCCTCGGAAGGCGGGGAGCTCGAGGAGCAGCCCAGCTCGGGCATCGGGGCACCGGCAACCATCCCGCTGCGTTGCTTTTTACCCGACCCAACGCCTACGACGAGGCGGGCGGCGCTTGCGGCTCAGTTGCCGCGATAATGCCCCGCAGGCCTTCTGGATCGCCACGTAGTCGGTAGCGCCGGTGGCCGACGCGACGAACGGGCACTCGTCTCTGGCGACGTCCTCGGTGCGGAGGATGAGGCAGTGCGTGCGCGTGGCGCGCTTCGGGCGGTGGAACCCGCCGCCGAGCCGCGTGAGCGCGACCGCGCTTGTCGAGAGGTACCCGTCGAGACTGACGCATCTGTTTGGTACATCTCGCAGTCGTGGCCTCCTGTAAACGGCTGGGCTCATTGGTCGTCGCCAATTCGCGAGCGTATCGCAGGCCGCATGGAGTTCTGCGGATTGTGCGTATTGTGCGGTCGGCTATCGGTGAGCTGGAGTGCTCGTCGCGCGCGTCCGTGATTTCCGCCGATATCGTCGGCGCGCAGCCGGTGCCGCGCCGTCACGGAATCCCGTCGTCAGTGCCGCACGAGTCTTCAGAGGCCGCACTATGCGTCGATGGCGTCGATAAGCTTGCCGCGCGTGAGCGGGAGCTCACGCGCGCGAAGATCGAGGGCGTCTGCGACGGCGTTGGCGATCGCGGCGGCGGTCGGGCCTGCGAGAGCCTCCCCGATGCCCAGCGGCGGTTGGGAGGGTTGGTCGAGGACGCTGATCTCGATCTCAGGCGTCTCTGAGAAGCGGAGCAGTGGGTACTCCTGCCAGCTGCTCGCCCAGACCCCGTCCTGATCAAAGCTGAGCTGCTCCTTCAGTGCCCAGCTCATTGCCTGGACGATGCCGCCTTCGACCTGGTTGCGGAGTCCGTCGGGGTTGATGACGAGGCCCGCGTCGACCGCGCACCAGACGCGGCGGACGCGGACGTCATTCTCTGCCTCGATCTCGGCGACGACGGCGGTGTAAGCCGCCGTGTTCTTGTAGCGGGCGAAGCCGATCCCGAGGCCCGTTTCGGTTCCCGAGCCAGTCTGCTCGCCGCCACGGGCCCGGCGCGCATCCCACTCGGCGAGGCGCGCCGCCTCAGTGATGACGGCTCGGGCCCGGCTTTTGTCCAGGTGTGCAAGGCGGAACGCAACGGGGTCAGTGGACGTTTTCAGGGCGAGCTCGTCCATGAAGGATTCGATCGCGAACACGTTGGCGAAGGCCCCGAGCGTCCGCAGCGCCGAGGTGCGCACGGGCAGCTCGGGCACGAGGTGGTAGCGGACCTGCTGGTGGGGGAAGTCGTAGAGGGCCAGCGCGTTGCGGTCGCCGCCGCCGCCGCCCTCCAGAGGCACATCAGCCGGCCGGCTCGTCGGCAGCGACTCGGCCAGCTCGCCGGCTGCGAGCAGATCGACGCCTTCCCCCGACCCCGGGCGGCGCAGGTGCGAGCCGCTCGTGACGTCAAGCTGCCAGCTTGCCACCCGGCCGCTCGCGATCAGCCCTGCCTCGAGCTCGACGACCATCCCCGACCCAGCCGGCGCGTGGCGCAGCTCGTCCGCTCGCGACCAGACAACACGCACCGGTCGGCCTGGCACCGCACGGGCCAGCAGCGCCGCATCGAGGGCGACGTCGTCCGCGCCGTTGTGGCCGTAGCAGCCGGCGCCGGGCACGTGCCCGACCGAGACGGCCGACGGCTCCAGTCCCAGCGTCCGTGCGAGCTGGTCACGAAGTGCGAAGACGCCCTGGCTGTGCGACCACACCGTCAGGGACACGCCACCGGGCTCCATCCGCGCCACCGCGCAGGAGGGCCCGATCGCCGCGTGCGCGAGAAACGGGCGACTGTAGACAGCCCGGTGTGTCGTCGCTACCGGTGGCGCCAGCTCGCGGGAGCCGATCTCTTGCGTGCGCAGCAGGATCGACGCGGCCTCCCTGAGCTGCGTGACGCTGCTCTTCGTGCCATCCGCACGTCCTGTCGCGGCTCCGATCACCGTCGCGCGCGCCGCAACCGCCTGCTCCTCTCGCTCTGCGACCAGACCCGCAAAGCGGCCGTCACGGACCACCGCGACGACTCCGGGCAGGGCCTCGAGCCCGGCTCCGTCGAGCCGATTGGGCTCGGCGCCGCGAAGGACGCGCCCGTGGAGTATCCGGGGCATCGCGAGATCGTGGACGAAGCCGCCTCCTGTGAGCGCGCGCGCTAGGTCGAGCCGGGGCAGCGGTCTGCCGACAATGCGATACTCGCCGACGGGCCGCGCCTCTCCCCCGCGCACCTCCGCCGACCAGTCGATCGCCGAGGCGAGGCCCGAGTACCTGACCTCGCTCCCTCTAGGAGCGGCGAAGCGCCCGTCGCCCAGCGCGCGTACCCCATCGCCGAGCCGCTCACGGGCGGCCTCGCTCAACAGTCGCATCGCGTGGGCGCATGCGAGACGAACCGCTGCGCCTCCCACCTCGACCGACTGGCTCCCAGCCGTGTACCACTCCTCGGGACAGCATTCAGTCTGGCCGGAGATGATCTCGATCAGCTCCAGCGGCAGGCTGAGCTCTTCGGCAGCGATCTGCGCGAGCGCGGTCAGAATTCCCTGCCCCAGCTCGACCTTGCCCGTGAAGACCGTCACGCCGTCGTCCTCCCGCACGACCAGCCACTGTTCGAGCCGCGGATTCGCCAACAGGCTGCGCGGCAGCCCGGCAGGAGGGTCGCTCACGCGCGGGCCACCCGTTCGATCGCCCGCAAAACGCGCGGGTGCGCGCCACACCGGCAGAGGTTCCCGTCGAGAGCAGCTGCGATCTGCGCGCGGCCGGCCCCCGGGCACTCGTCCAGGAGCGCCCTCGCCGTGACGACGATACCCGGCAGGCAGTAGCCGCACTGACCAGCCTGCTCGTCGAGAAAAGCTCGGACGAGCGGATCCGGAACGTCCCCCTCCAGCAAGCCCTCGAGCGTCACGACACGCGAACCCGCCGCGGCCGCGAGCTGAACGTCACAGGACAGCGCACGCCGCCCGTCGATCAGAACGGCGCACGCGCCACACTCACCTTCGCCGCAACCGAAGCGAACGCTCGTCAGCCCGAGATCGTTGCGCAGCACGTACATGAGCGGCGTCGTCTCGGCAACCGATAGGGACACCAGAACTCCCGTTGACCGTCAGCGACAGCGACTCACATGCCACGCTTCGCCACTCTAGTCCGAGCCGATCCGACGCAACGAGCCCCAATCGCCTCGAGCACGGACGAGGCGCCCTCATCGGCGATCGACGGCGGCCGGTGCCCTCGCCCTATGGTCCTAGAGCCGGACGAGGCAGACAGAACTAGTCAGGAAGGGGCGCGTCATCGTGACTGTCGAGAGGAAATGGCCAGACGGGATCTACGTGCGGCAGCTGCCGTCAGTCGAGGGCAAGATCTACTGCCAGGTCATCGCGACCGAGCGCCGACGACGCATCCACGTCGCCGGGACGCTGCCCTTCGACGAGCACCAAGAGCTGGTAGGCGAGGGCGACGTCAGACTCCAGACCCGCTGCGTCCTCGACCACATCAGGCGTTCGCTCACAGAATTCGGGGCTACACCCGGCGACGTCGTCCGCACGAAGACCTACGTGATCGACATGCCCGACTACCTCGAGAACGGCCTTCCTGAATGGGTCGCGTTCTGGGAGGGCAACCCGCCAACATCAACGACCGTCGGTGTGACCACGCTCGCCGATCCGCGCGCACTCGTGGAGATCGAGGCCTACGCGGAACTCGACTGACGAGTCACAAGGTCAGGCGAGCCTAGAAAACCAACGTGCCGCTCGTGCGGGAGCGGCTAGGTAGCAGGGCTTCCGCGGTTTCGCTTAGCCAGTGCCTAGGTCGGCGATCAGCACGTCGCCGGGATCGCCGATGAGGGCGTAGCCCATTGCTACGCCGCGCAGCTGACGAGCATCACCGCCGAGCTCATGGGCGCCAGCGACGAGTTCGCAGCCGACGCCGAGCAAATCAACTGGAAGAACGATCGCGAGTATGAGCCGGGCACCGAATACGACAACCCGACTGCCGTGACGGCCGAGCACTGGACCTGAACCTCGCGAACAGCGTCTTGTCGCAGACGCGCCCGTGAAATAGCGGCGGTTCGCGTCATAAAGGGCGACCCGCATGCGCCGAAACGCGCGACTGCCGACGCCGATCGCGCGCAGCGGCGGGCTCGAGTCTCGGGCGGGCGTCTCCAACCGAACATGGCCTGGCCTGCTCTCGGCGACGCGCATGCGGCACCGATCGGCGCTGCCACCCGTTTGAGGGGTCACGACCCTCACCTCTGGCGCCGAATCGGATAGTGGAGATGTCGATCAGCGACGCGGAGCTTCGCCACGAACTCCAGCACGTCAAGCTAGGCCGGCGCGTGCTCGGATACAACCGCAAGGCGGTCGACCTACTGCTCGAGGGACTCGCCGACAACTACGAGAGCCTCTCCAGCGAGCTCGCCCAGCTCGAGACGGCGAGCAATCAACTGAGAGAGACGACACTCGAGCGAGACGAGCTCCGGCTACGGGTCAGCGAGCTCGAGACGGGCTCGGGCACGTCGCGCGAGCTCGATGCGCTCGTTCGCGACACGCTTGCCACGGCGGAGCGCGACGCCAACGCGCTCCGCGCACAGGCGGTACGGGAGGCCGACGAGCTCCGCCTTCAGGCGCGGAAGGAATCGACCCGCGCGATCGCCAACGCCCGCATCGAGGCGCATCTAGATACCAACGGCGGCGACTCGAGGCGGACGCGGCGCTGGGACGGTGCCCACCTCTCGCTCGATCGAGCAGCTGGTAGGGCAGACGCGGTTCTGTACGCCAACGAGCTGGGATCCGACGAGCTGGGCGCGGAGTGCCGCCAGATCCGCATCGAGCTGCAGCGGCTCGAGCGAGAAGTCGCCTGGATCGAGCAGCACGCTCTCCTCGCGGCTGGAGCCGCAGCGAGCGATCAGGGCCCGGCGGGTCGCGAGGGCGCCGCTGACCCGATTGAGGCGCCGTTCAGAGATCTCGGGCCCGCGCACTCACAAGCGGCTCATCCCGGCACGCACGAGCTGGCTGCCCCAGCGGCTAGAGGCCTCGGCCTCGAGCGGCGACGGCCCCTTCGAGCGACTACGGCCTTGTCGAGCGGCGACGGTCCAAGCGGCTAGCGGCCGCGCGCGTAGCGGGTCGAGCGGCGCCGGCAGGAACGGCGTTCGGGCCCGAGCGGTCCAGCCGAAACCGAAACACCTCGGAGTTCGCCTACGGCTGGAGGGCCGGAACGTCCCAAACCGACTGGTCTTCCTTGCCCAGCCGCCACAGACCGACACCGAGCCCGCGCTGTCTCGCGACTGCGAGCCTTGCGTTGACGCTAGCTGCCGTGGCGTACCAGACGCTGTGCAGGAGACCCCTGGAGTCGGTGTAAGCAAAGAAGGGCTCCTTAGCCGCGGCGTCCCACTGCTCGGTGGCACCGACAGCCTCCCGCAGCGCGACGATGCCCGGGTACTCGAGCGCGGTCGCCGTCCCACCCTGCGGCCAGTCGAAGCCGTAGAGGTTGGTACCGATGATGAAGCGCTCCGGATTTGGCAGCGTCTCGATGTAGTCGGCGATCTTCGTGACCCAGCGAACGTCGGAGATCGGACCCGGCGGGCCCGCTGCCCAGTGGAGGTTCCACGAGAGAACGAACAGCCGGTCCGCCCGTGTGGCGAGCGCGCCGTAGTCGAAGAAGCCGGAGCGTCCCGTATAGGTCTCCTTCGTCTTCGAGGAAACGTTGATGGTCACAGTTGCCCCCTGCGCATGCAAGACGTCGGCAAGCTCCTCGATGAAGTCGACGTAGTCGTCGCGCAGCGAGGCTGCGCCCGCCTCGAAGTCGATGTTCGCACCGTCGTAGCCGTGGGTTGCGACCACGTCCGCGATCCGCGCGATCAGCGCCGTTCGCCTGCTCGGACTGGGCAGGATCTGCGCCTGGGTGACCTGATCCTGCGTGTTGAAGCGCGGCTCGACGCGTACGCCACGAAGGCGCGCCCACTTGGTGATCAACGGATCGTCGTTGCCTCTGATCGTTCCGTTTCGGTTGATGTCGAAATAGGTCGGCGAGACGGTCTCGATCCGCTGGTAGTTTGGCCTGGAAGTCGTGGAAGCTCGCGTCGGTCGACGCAAGCAGGTACGCGTAGGCGGGCCCCGTCGCGGGAATCGGCACCGCGGTCGTCACCGTCAGCGGCGCCGACAGCTCGGAGAAGTGCCGCGCCCGATCGCGGGCGGACACCGTGAAGGTGTATTGCGTCGTTGGCGCCAGGTTCCTCGCGACGTAGCCGTTCGAGATAGGCATGCCGAGGAGAACGCCGTCGCGATAGACGGCGTAGCCCACCACCTGGCCATCCGGATCGGTTCCCTCCGGCCAGCCCAGAGCCACGCTGGTGTCGGTCAGCGCGGTCACGGTCGGCGTCGCGACCGCATCAGGCGGGAGCAGGTCGGTGCACGGACGTGTCTCACCCTCGCGGGGGGCGAGGCGTCGGACACGTTTCCGGCCCGATCGACGGCCTTGACCGTGGACGTATAGACGGTTCCACAGCCGAGCCGGCGAACGCCGATCGCGCGCCTCTGGCGGGTCACGCGCCGGGCGCGTCCTGCCGTGACGCGCTTGCCATCGGCGAACACGCGGTAGCGCTTGATACCGAACGGGTCGCGAGCGCGTCTGAAGATCAGCGTCGCCTTGTACTTGCCCGCCTTCCGCACCCGCAGCTTGAGCGGGCGCTTTGGCGGAACGATGTCCCGGCGCGGCTTGAGCTGGAACTGCCGCGCCTCGGACCAGCGCGACTCGATCTCGGGCCCCGATGCTGCGAACGACCCAGTGCCAGGTGCCGCGGTCGAGGAGCTTGCGCAGCCCGGGGCCCTTGACGCGGAACGTGTGCATCTCGAGAGTGAAGTCGACGTCGCGTGCGATGCGAAGGTCGTAGCCGACGACGCCGCGTACCGGCTGCCAGCGGAACTTCACATGCGTTGCGCCCACGTCCTTGCCAGCGTCGGGACGGATCAGGGAAGGGCCGTCGGGTCGATAGGCCGCCACAGCCGTGGCGGCCCCCGATGCCAGAATCGCGGTGCAGGCGAGCGTCGCGAAAAGCAGGATGACCAGGCAGCGCTTCATGAGTCGGTGGCCGCCGCGTGGCGCTCGTGTGGCACGGGTCCCGGCAGCGTCTCGGCCTCGGCGACCGGCGGCATCAAAGCCGGTGTCCAGGCGGCCTCGTCGCGTGCTACGTCACCGCTCTCGTCTTCCTCGCCGACCTGTGCGGCCAGCAGCTGCGACACCGTGACGGCCTCGTACCCGCGCCTTTCCAGCTCGGCCAGGATGATCGGAACTGCCTGAACGGTTGCCCAGCGCGCCCCGCCGCCGTCGTGTAGACGAACGATCGCTCCAGGCCTGAGACCCGCGAGAACGCGCGCGGCGATCTCTGCCGGTGTGGCGCCCGCGGTGTCCTCGGCATCGAGCGACCACAGCGTCGTTTGCAGGCCCAGCGCAGGTGAGGAGTTGCCAGCCGAGAGGACGTCACGCTCCGACGGAGGCCGCACGAGGCAGAGATGCCGTGGAACCGCCGCGCCGATGCGGCGATTCGCCTCGTCCACCTCGTCGCGGAATGCGGCCGCCGACACGGTCTCGCCCTGTCGATCGGCCATCCCGTGGTTGCCGATCTCGCTGCCCTCGACGAGCATCCGCTGAAGCAGTCGCTCGCGCCCTTCGACTCGCGACCCGAGAACGAAGAACGTGGCGACGCCGCCATCGCTGCGCAGCACGTCGAGGATCTGCGGTGTGTAGACCGACGGGCCGTCCTCGAAGGTGAGGGCGACGAGCTTCTGGTCGCCGAGCGCCACGCCGCTCTCGACCACGCCGCCAGCGACGCCGGGCGCGCAGCGCATACCTGTCGCAGCGACGAGCAGTTCGGCGTCCGTGAACGCGTAGTCGAGGGCACGCTCGTCATGGACGGCCTCGGCCAGCGCACTTGCAGCGTCGAGTCGGTCGAGCAGCGCGGACCCAGCCCAGTCCTCCGCCTCGAGTCGTGCGACATGCAGCGGATCGTCGCCAGGCAGGGCGTTGCGCCAGCCGCTCCCCGCCTGCTGCTCGAACGCGAGCTCGAAGCGCTCGCCGAGCGCGCGCTCCAGCGTCTCGAGCGCGGCCGGGTCAGCGCCGCGGCCGCCGTCACCGTGCGGGTAGGCGAAGGCCATCGGCTCGAGGCCGACCTTCTCCATCAGCATGTCCCGGCTGCCGTCGAGATCGGCCACGACACGCGCCCGGTAGTCGTCGATGCTCTCGCCGGCGTGCCGGTCGAGAAGCGCCGAGACGCGGGCGCCGTCGCGGTCGCGAAGCTCGTGCAGATCCTGGGTGTGACTGCCGATCTCCCAGCGCTCGGACTCTGCGTAGGTCTCGAGGTCACTCCAGCCGGCGTAAATGAGGTTGCCCGAGTCGGTGCGCTCGCCGAGAACGAACATCGTGGCCCTCATGCCGGTGTCCTGTAGGACGCGATCGGCCTGGAGCATGACGTCAGCGCGCGCGTCGTCGAAGGTGATCAGGATCGGCCTGGCGGGGAGAACGTCGGGATCAGCCGTGCGCAGGTAGAGCGCGAGCTCGGCCGCGGTGATCGCCTCGTAGCCCGCCCCGCGCAGCATCTGCATCTGCTCGGCGAATCGCTCGCGCGAGACGCTGAACCTTTCACTGTCCGTGTCGGTCGTCGCGCGTCCGATGCCGTGGTAGACGAGCACGGGCACCCCGCGGTATCGCTCGCCCAGCCGACTCACCGCGGCGCCGGCGGCCGCTTGCGAGAGCTCGGGTGTCTCGGGTGGCAGCAGGGCGTAGCGGGCGCGCAGATAGATCAGGCGCCCGACGTCATCCCGCGTGTGGTAGACGAGAAGCGGAACCGCGGTCAGAGGGATCATGGCGAGCCCTGCGACGGCCTGAAGAACGCGTTTGCGTCGCACGAACGGCTACGCGGCGACGTCCGGGCGGAGCTGGTCCGGACCCACCGCAAGGGTCTCGCCTTCCTCGCCGTCGTACGTCAACGGGCGCGTCCCCCAACGGGTGTCTCGCAACGTGAAGAGCGCGTAGTAGGTCTGCCACACGAGCATGGTCATGTACACGAACACAAAGCTGATCCCGTGAAACCACATCGGGCTTCGCCGGGTCACCGCGTAGTAGAGGGCGTAGAGAACTGCGACGATGTAGGCGCCCATGACGTAGAACAGCGGATCGCCCGGGCCGACGAGCGGCCACACGAACGAGCGGATGAGCACGACCGGGGCGACCCAGGGGAACAGCACGCTGAGCAGCGTGAGCGTCGCCGCGACGGGATGCTTACGCCAGATGAAGCGCGAGACGTGGATCGACTCGCGCATCCAACTCTTCTTCCAGCGAAGCTGCTGGCGGAGGAACTTGGGGAGCTTCTCCGGCACGATCGTGTGCGCTCGCGCCTGCGACTGGTACATGACGCGCCACTTTCGGAGCACGTAGTTCGTCAGTGCCCGGTCGTCGCCGAAGGTCGCCTTCCGGCCCAGGAACGTCTGTGATTCCCACTCCTCGAGCACCTCGAGCAGCGCGGCCCGCCGGTAGGCCGAGAAGCATCCCGACGCGCAGGTGACGGCGCCGAAGAGCGACTCCGATCCCTTGACAACGCGGAACGCGACGAAGTAGCGGACCTGCTGCATCTTGGTCAGCAGGTTCGCGCTCTTGTTGAGAACCTCCGCCGTTCCGACGACGGCGCCCACCCGTGGGTCGCGCAGATCCTGGACGATTCGGGCAAGGCCGTCCGCGTCGATCACGGAGTCCGAGTCGATGAACACGCAGATCTGTCCGCTCGAGCGACGGATGCCCTCGGCCATCGCGTCCCGCTTGCCACGGTTGCTCGAGAACTGAACGGCGGTGAGCAAGGGATGGCGCTCGCGTGCGGCGAGGATCTGATCCCACGTGCCGTCACTCGAGCCGTCGTCGACGACGACGACCGCCAGCTTCTCGTGCGCGTAGTCGCTCGCGTAGCAGGCGTCGATCGTCCTGCCGATGCAATCCTCCTCGTTGAATGCGGGCACGACGATCGAGACCGTCGGCCGGTAGCCGGCGTCGGGCGTCGGCCGGTAGAAGGGCGCCAGGAAGAAGCGCGAGGCGATGTACGTCGTGATCAGTATCGAGTAGCTGTAGAACACCGGATCGGCGAAGAGACGCGACGCCGCGACGTCCTTTGCGAGCCAGACCCAGTAGGCCAGGACACCCGCGTAGACGAGACATATCGCCTGCAGAGCTCGCGAGAGGGCCCCGACGACAAACGACCGTGCGAGCCGTGCCGGCATCGCCGCTCGCCATTCCTCGTCGGGGCCCGTCTCGTCGGGGCCCGTCGCGCTTGCCGCCTCTTTCGCAGGCAGTCGAGACTCCGTCGTGTCGAGACTCGTCATGCCTGATCGGTGTCCGTCGGGGGGAACCACTCGTGACCTCAGGGGAAGGCTACGAGCGCAGCTCCGGCGTGTCTCTAGCTCATGCGGGTGTTGAGCTTGTCCAAAAAGGGTGGCTGGATGAGCACCTCGGCGCCATCCGAGTCACCGCCCCGCGTGAGGTACCCCTAACACGTCTGCCGCAGCCTCGTCGACGTTCTCACGTTGCTTGCTATCCCCGGATCAACCACCTTCTAAGCCGCGGGTCCCGGCGCGCCAATGGGCACAAGTCACGTCGAAGAGGCGCTCGAGGTGAAGGTCGGGAGCACCGCCTAGAAAGCAAAAACCCCCGCTATGCGAGGGCTTCGCGAGGTGGGCGGTACTGGGCTCGAACCAGTGACCCCCAGCTTGTCGAGCTGGTGCTCTCCCAACTGAGCTAACCGCCCTCGGAGGCCGGATTGTAGCGGCTCAGCGAGGATCATATTTCGCCTGCTCGTTCGCGAGCGCGCCCAAAATGCGCCCATCCCATGCGTTAAGCAGCGAAAGGTTCTGCGTTTCGGCGTCCTCAGCGAGATGACCGTACGTCTGGTCGATCATCTTCACGCTCGTTCCCATGAACCGGGCGAGTGCGAACAGACTTTCGCCGGCGCTGATGCTCCAGCTCGCGTACGAGTGCCGCAGCGAGTAGATCGTCTGGCTCTCGAGTCCTACGGACCTGACCGCTGGTTTCCAATCCCGATTCCGGAAGTTCCGCAGGTTCAGATACCCGCCCCGCGCGCCTGGGAAAAGGAGTGCGGTGTCTACCCGCGTGGGCATTACTTCCAGGGCCTCGAGGACGACGCCTCGAAGCGGAACGCGCCTCAGTGACCTCTCTGTCTTCCCGTATCGCTTCAGAACGCCGTTGGTAAACGTCCTCCGAACATGCACCACGGGGCTCTCCCCACGCTCGATGTCGCCGCGCTCCAGCGCGATCCACTCCTGCGGACGTAGACCGGTACCGGCCGCGACGATCGGGATGGCCCTGTGGCGCGGGTCGAGTTCTTGTGCCACGCCGTCAACCTGCTGCCACGATTCGAACGGCTTGATCTCCTCGCGACGGGCGGCCGGATTCGTCACCTTCGAAGCGGGGTTCTCAACTAGCAGGCCCGCGTCGACGGCGAATCGGAGTGTCTGCTTCAGCGCCTGGTGAATGCCCTGCGCGGATCCCTTCGGCAACGTCGCGCGCCAGGCCTTGACCTCGACCACGGTGATGTGTCTGATGTCCGTGTCGCCCCACCTGTTCAGTGAGTAGCGCAGGCGTTCTGTGAGTGTCTTCTTGCTGGAATCCTGGAGAGGGTGTTGGTCGACGTAGCTGTCGAC
Organism: Gaiellaceae bacterium; assembly: GCA_965223695.1. Lineage (GTDB taxonomy): Bacteria > Actinomycetota > Thermoleophilia > Gaiellales > Gaiellaceae > JAUVPB01. Next base: position 244,022 of record CBDCXJ010000023.1, read on the forward strand.
GAGTTTGGCGAACGTGATCGTCTCCGGGTACAGCTCGCGTGCGAGTTCCGTCCCGATAAATCTGTAGAGATATTCTACAGTATTCCCTAAGCGGAGAGAGGTCAACCGGTCCTGCAGTAGTTAGGCTCCGGCTCGTGACAGAGGAGGATCTCGTCGGCGTGTCAGAAATCGCGGAGGCCTGCGGTGTCGCCACGAACAGCGCTTGGCGGTGGACGCAACGCGACGATTTCCCCTCACCCGCCGTTCACCTCCGCGCGGGGCGTTTCTGGCGACGCGCTGACGTTGAGAAGTGGGCCGACACTCATTTGCCGTTGCGAACCGGCCGGCCGTCTAAGGACGCGCAGAGCGAAGACGCGAAACCGTGATCATTTCGCCGTCTAGCAGGTTCCCGTAGGAGTAGTGCTCGCTGGCGACGGAGGTGCTGCCCGACGCGAACGGCCTCGACGCCCGTGCGTTCCCGTAGGAGCGGCGCCGCGAGTCCAAACGAGCCCCGATAAAGGAGTCAAGATGCTTCTGAACAGAGAACGGGCACTCGAGGTCATGGACAAGCACGACCTCGACGCGCTGGTGGCGTGCACGCCCGAGAACGTCTACTACCTCAGCGACTACGGCGTCTCGCACTCGTTCATCTTTGCCCTGTACGGCGTCTCCGCCGCGGTCTTCCCACGCGACGAGAGCGTCCCGGCCACGCTCTTCGTGGGTGAGGTCGACGTGCCGTACCTCGAGGAGCACCCGACCTGGATGCCAGAGGTACGGATGATCGAGAGCTTCGGATCGTACGTGCCGCCCGGCGTCGACTTGACCGAGCGCGAGCGCCGCGTGAGCGAGCTCTGGTCGGCGATGCGCGCGAAGGGCTCCCTGTCGCCGAACCGACAGGAGGTGATGGCCGGCGTGCTCCGCGAACTGGGGCTGGCAGACGCGAGACTCGGCTTCGACGATGTCCGTGCGATGCTCGAGCTGCAGTCGGCGGGTATCGCAGAGTCGACGGGGGCGGACGCCTTCAACATCTTCCGCGAGATACGGTTGGTGAAGACTCCGCGGGAGATCGAGCTCCTGCGCGAGGCGGCGCGCATCAACGAGGAGTGCCTCCAGGAGACGGCTCAGCTCCTGACTGAAGGAACGGTGATCGGTGACCTGGCGCGCCGTTGGAAGAGCTCGATGGCGCTCCGAGCTGCCGCCGGCATAGAGTTCTACGCGGGTGGCTTCGATCGTCCCTGGATCTTCGGTTCTGGCTCGTATCGGCTAAGGGACGGCGACCACGTCCTGCTCGACGGCTCGGGCACCTACGAGCACTACTGGTGCGACATGGGACGAACCGGATGCGTCGGCGCACCCTCCGGGCGGGTCGAGGAACTCTACGGCGTGCTCGCGGACTGCTACGAGCAGTGCGTCCCCCTCCTTCAGCCGGGCTCGTCGACGGTGACCATCAAGAAGGCGGCGAGCGAGGCGGTCAGAAGCCACATGACCGACGGATTCACCCCGCTTCTGCACCCGCTCGGCATCGAGCTCTACGACAACCCTCAGCCACTGGGCGAGATCGAGCGCGAGGAGTTCGTCCTCGAGGCGGGCATGGTCGTGAACCTCGAGACGGCACTGTACGTCGAGTTTCCCTGGGGCGTTCTCCAGCTCGAAGACACGTTCCTCGTCCGAGAAGACGGGCCCGAGAGCCTCGTATCGCTGCCGCGCGACCTGATTTCGCCGCGTTAGCAGCTGGACCATGGACCCCGTTGACTTGACCCCGCGTCGGTCTTAGGGTTGGCCCACCGTGACATCCTTGCTTCTGCGCGATGCGACAGTCCTCGACGAGTCCGGCGGCTTCACCGGGCCGGTCGATGTCCTTGTCGTCGACGGCACGGTCTCCACGGTGGGTCCGAACCTGCGGGCGCCGCCCGATGTCCTTGTAGCGGACTTCGCGGATCTGTTTGTACTTCCGGGACTCGTTGACGCCCATACCCACCCGGCGATCTCCTCCCTGGACGCACTCGAGAACCTCCGCACGACTATCAGCGAATGGGCGCTCGAGACGGGTCACAATCTCCGCAGGACGCTCGAGGGTGGAGTGACCCTCATCCGAGATGCCTGCGTCGCCGATGCGGGTATGAAGGCCGCGGTCGAGAAGGGCTTCGTCGACGGCCCGCACATGCTGATCTCCGTCGTGGCCATCGGTCAGACAGGCGGCCACCTCGACGACATCCTGCTCGGCTCGGGCAGCGAGATCTCGCTCGCGTACATTCAGCCTGAGCTTCCAGGCATGCCGGCCTGGCGCGCAGACGGCGCCGACGAGGTTCGCAAGGCCGTGCGGCAGACCCTTCGTGCCGGTGCAGACTGGATCAAGCTCGTCGTCTCGGGCGGCATTCTCGCAGCGCATGAGTGGCCCGAGCAGGTTCAGTACACACGCGAGGAGATCGGTGTGGCGGTGCTCGAGGCGGAGCGGAAGGGACGGCGGGTGATGGTGCACGCCTACGGCGGCGAGGGACTGGACATCGCAGTCGAGGCGGGCGTGGCCTCCGTCGAGCATGGGACCTTCCTGACCGAAGCGCAGGCGAAGAAGATGGCCGATGCAGGGTGCTGGCTCGTGCCGACGCTGACGATGAATCGCCTTCTGATCGACTGGGCAGAACAGGGGACTCTGAACCCGGCGGCCACCGAGCGGCTGCTCGAACTCAAGCCGAAGGTCGACGAGTGCGTACGGATCGCCAAGGAGTACGGGGTCAAGATGGCAATGGGCACGGACGCCTTCATCCGCGACCTGCACGGGCGGAACGCCGCCGAGCTCTCGTACCTGCGCCGCGGTGGTCTCTCGCCGGAGGAGGCGTTGCTGGTCGGGACGATCAACGGTGCGGAGCTCTGCGGCCGGGGGCTGACCGCTACGGGCGAATCGAGCCCGGCTTCGTCTTCGACGCCATCGTCCTCGACGGAGACCCTGGTGATCTGTCCGTGTTCGAAGAAGGCGGTGCGGTCACCGGTGTGTTCAAGAACGGAACGGCGGTTGTCCGCCACCCGCGGTTGGCCACGGCCGCGGAGCCATACGGCCGCGGCCGGCTGACCGTCGCTAGACGGGAAGGAGATCGAGCTCGGCGAGAACCTCTTCGGTGTGCTCGCCGAGCTGGGGTGCCGGTCGCAGCGCCGCCCCTCTGTCGGCAAGAGACGCCCAGGGCGCTCCCGCTCCTCGAGGGTGGCGGCCGAGAAGAACTCGGCGGCGCGAAGGGCGGCCGACCTCGTCCGCGTAGTACGGGCCGGCCGCCTCACGCACGAACGACCAATCAATCACACGATCAAGCCTGCGATACCGGCAATCCTCCGGCATAAGCTCGTCCAGGCAGACCATCGCCACCTGCAGCGCCGCCTCCTGCCCTCTCACCGCCCCCATCGCCACCACCCACACCCCCTCGCTCGACTCGACCCAACCGAGCATAGGACCCCGACCGGACCGAGAACCGGGCTTTTTGGACAGGCCCTTAGGGCGGGTTAGGGCGCGTGCGACCCCCGCCAGTCTAGGCCGCGCCGTACGCGACCGACGGCGTGCTTGACACGCGACCGGTCGAGGCTTCAGAACGCGCGCTGACGAGGTCGGCGGCCATCACGCGTTCGGAGGCCGCATGAGGAACGAGTTGGTTGTCGCAATGGGCGAGCGCTACTACTCGATCGAGCGCCCGTGGGGAGTCCTTCCAGAAGCGCTGAGGCTCGACACCGTCAGCACGGTCGCGTCGACTCGAAAGGCCGGGTCTACGTCCTCCAACGGATACACCCACCAGTCGTCGTCTTCGACTGCGGGGAGAGGAACCGCAGCCACCACTCGAGCTGTGCAGCGCATAGAGTGGGCGTGCATCATGGACACGCGGTCCACCCGCCACGCGACGTCAGAAGCGGATTGCTGGACATCAGGGTTGCTCGCTCCTCCAGGCGTTGCTCTCTCCATGACACTGCCGGCCAACGGTTCGCGCGAATCTACGAGCAACAAAGGGTGTCCCTAGTGGCAGATGTCCAGACGCTCCAACTCGAGAACATGGCGCCGGAGGCGTTCGCGCGGTTCGGCGAGGTCATGCAGATGACTGATCAGCATCGGCCACCCGATTTCGAGGGTGTCGGAACGCACGCCTGGATCCCTGACTACGAGGAGGGGGGCCAGACCCAGCTCATGGCCATCAACAGCTGGTATCAGGGCTTGCACTTCACGAGGCTCGAGCGCCACTTCGACGTCACGCAGACGTTCGTGGCGCTTGGGCCGTCCGCGTCGGCGGTCGCGGTGGCGGCGCCGACCGACCCCAACGATCCGGACGCCATCCCATCGCCGGACGACGTCCGCGCCTTCCTGATCGACAAGCCGATGGGCTACATTCTCAAGCGCGGTACCTGGCACTCGCTTGATCGTTACCCTCTGTATCCGCCCGAGGCGAACTTCGTGATCGTCACGACCAAAGAGACGACGGACGAGCTCAAGAACGTCGAGCAGGCGAACTGGCGTCTCACACAGGATGTCGACTACGCCGAGCGGTTCGACGCGTCGTTCGAGATAGTCCTGTGATGCCGGTGCGCTAGGTGGCTGTCTCGCGAGACCTCGTCGGTTACGGCCGTGACGCGCCCCGCATTTCCTGGCCGGACAGCGCGCGCGTCGCGGTCTCACTCGTGGTCCACTTCCAGGAGGGCGCCGAGCGAACGCCAATCGAAGGTGACGACTTCACCGAGGCGGCGGACCCGGAGTCATACACCGAGGGGGCTGTCAGCGAGGGCAACAGGCGGGACCTGCAGGTCGAGTCGCTCTGGGAGTACGGGCCCCGCCGAGGCTTCTGGCGCCTCGTCGAGCTCTTCGACCGCTGGGACGTCAAGGCGACGTTCTTCTGCGCCGGGAAGGCGCTGGAGCGCAACCCGGTCGCGGCCCGCGAGATCACCGCACGCGGCCACGAGGCCGCAGGTCACGGTTACCGGCCCATTCCTCTTTATACGCTCAGCCGGGCGGAGGAGGCTCGGCACTGCCGCCTGGCCGTGGAGACGATTGAGCGTCTGACCGGCGAGCGGCCGCGAGGCTGGCACAGCCGCGCGCCGAGCCTACACACGCGCCAGCTCCTGGTCGAGGACGGGGGCTTCCTCTATGACTCCGACGCCTACGATGACGACCTTCCATCGTTCAAGGATGTCGACGGAACGCGCTTCTTGACGATCCCATACACGACTGACGTCACCGACTGGAAGTTCTGGACGGTGCCGGGAGTGTCGGGCTTTACGCGGCCTGGGGACTTCCTCGCGGCGATGAGAGGCACCTTCGATCGCCTCTACGCGGAAGGTGCTGATCGCCCGAAGATGATGTCGATCGGCATGCACCTACGAAACGCGGGCAGGCCCTCGCGCGCGATCGAGATCGAGCGCTTCCTTCGCTACGCGACGGGCTTCAGCGGGGTGTGGTTCGCGCGGCGGATCGACATCGCCCGCTGGTGGCTGGAGCGGTACAGCGACCTCTAACGGAGGCGACGTGATCGGAACGGACCGCGAGTTCATAGGCTACGGCAAGGACTACCCGAGGATCGTCTGGCCGGACGAGGCGCAGCTCGCCGTGTCGATCGTGGTGAACTTCGAAGAGGGGTCAGAGCGAACGCCGCTCTACGGCGACTCGGCAGTCGATCCCATGTCTGAGGGATTCGTCGTGCCGCCGGGGCCTCGCGACCTGCGCCGGGAGTCGTTCTTCGACTACGGGACACGCGTCGCGTACTGGCGGCTGCTCGACATCTTCCACGCGTACGACGTCAAGGTGACGTTCAACGCCTGCGGCATGGCTCTCGAGAACAGCCCCGCGGCGGCCGCCGAGATGACGGCACGCGGTCACGAGCCGATGTCGCACGGCTATCGCTGGTTGCCATCGTTCAGCCTGACGCTGGAGGAGGAACGAGAGCACGTTCGCAAGGCGGTCGAGGCGATCCAGCGAACGACCGGGGAACGTCCGCTCGGCTGGAACACGCGCGGCACCAGCGTCCATACGCGCGAGCTGCTCATCGAGGAGGGCGGGTTCGTCTACGACAGCGACACCTATGCCGACGACCTCCCGTACTTCATCGAGATCGACGGACGGAGGTGGCTGACGATTCCGTACAGCTTTGAGACCAACGACCAGAAGCTCTTCCGCCCTCCCGGCAGCTCCGAGCCGGGCGGTTTTCTCGAGCAGCTCAAGGCGGCCTTCGACTACCTGCACGCCGAGGGTCGGACGCATCCGAAGATGATGACGGTTGCCCTGCACATGCGGCACATCGGGCGGCCCGCCGGGGCAGCGGCGATCGAGGAGTTCATCCGCTACGCGCGGGGGTCGTCGCGCGTGTGGTTCGCTCGCCGGATCGACATCGCGCGCTGGTGGCTCGAGCACTACAGCGAGCTTCCAGCAATGAAGAGCTAGCTAGCGGGCACACGCACGGCCGCGCAGGACCGGTCGTCTCGCCGCTGATCGGCACGGCCGCGCTGTGGAGGCTCGTGTTCTCGGCAGCCGTCTTGCGCAAGAGCGAAGGGATCGGCCGGCGGGTCGTCGCGTCTGCTGTCCCGGCTGCAGCCGGCGTCGCCGGGATCGGATCGCCTCGGGACCCTGGCGCGTGATGCCCGGCCGAAATCGGCCAGTGAATCTCGCGAGCGCGCCTGAGCCCGGAGCGCTCAGGCTGAGAGGGTCTGCGCGTACCGCTCGAGTCCCCGATTCAGTGACGGTGGCTGCCACCCGAGCGCTCGTACCGCTCGATCGGGAGAAACGACCGCAGGGTGATCTGGGCTGCCGTCCACGATTCGCTTCGCCGCGTCATTCACGGTGAGTGAAAACAGCGACTGCACGGCCTCGACGACCTCCCAGAGCGGCCTCGGATCTCCGGACGACAGGTTCAGAGCGCGGCTCCCCATGCCGCTCGAGTAGAGGCGACGGGCAGCCTGTGCCGCCTCGTCGACGTACAGCCAGTCACGGCGGGCATCGTGACCCTCGATCCGGACCGGCTCGTTCTGCTGTGCGGCCTCGACGAGCTCCCTGAGTGGGGTCACCACCGGCCTCGTGCTGCGCACTTCCTCAGCAGGTCCGTACAGCCAGGTCGGCCGCACGGCCCCGGCATCGAATCCGTACATCTCGGGCGTAGCGCCACAATATGATCTCCGCCGCAAACTTCGCTGTGCCGTACACGAAGAGACCACCGTCCGCGTCCTCCTCCCGCAGGACCACGTCCGGGGAAAGGTCGTAGACGCCAGCTGACGAGACTGACCTGGACCCGGTTTGTGTTGTCGGTTTAGGTTGCTCGGGTGTGTAGGGGTTCTCGCTTCCAGGTGGTGGCGAGTTCGGTGGGTGTTTGGTAGCCGATCCCGGAGTGGGGTCGGTGCTGGTAGCTGTTGACGTAGCTGGTGATGTCCTGTCTGGCGTGGTCGAGGGTTTCCCATTCGGCGCGCCAGGCGAGCCGTTTCTTGAACTGGCCAAACCAGGACTCGATGAAGGCCTGGGACTCGGGGTCGCGGTAGCCGCCGCGTCGGTGCGCGATCCCACGGTCGGTGAGATGGCGGCGGAAGCCTCTGCTGGTGAATTGCGGGCCGTTGTCGGTGCCGAGCGTGAGCTGGCCGGGCTCGATATGGCGCACGGCGAGCGCGTGCTCGAGACAGTCGATCGCCTCCTTGGTTCGAGCTCTGAGGTCGAGTGTCCAGGCGGTGATCTCGCGCGTTAGGCAGTCGATGATTGCGTGCATGTACGCCCAGCCGTGCTGGGCGACCCAGAGCTTCGTCATGTCCATGTGCCAGAGCTCGTCAGGCCGGGTGACCTGGAAGAAACCAGGACGCGCTCGCCTACCCGTGTGGCGGGTCGGCTGCAACAGCTTGTGCTCGCGCATGATCCGCTGCACCCGCTTGCGATTCACCGGCTCACCCAGCTCCCGCGTCGCGAGCGCTGCCACCATCCGCGTCCCGTCGGTCGGGTTGGCCTTGGCGACCTCGACGATTGCCGCATCCGTGTTTGAGACCCTGCCCGGGCCTGCTTGGCGTGGTCGGCGCCGGGGAACGCGGTAGATCGCCTGGCGTGAGATGCCTGCCACTCGCGCGACCACCGAAGGCCGGCGTCCCTGAGCGAGCTCGGCACGGGCTCTGGACACGCGGACGCTCACGTCCAGTCCCGCAACAGTTCCCCCGCTACCTCAAGCCCCTACGTCTTCTTCCCCAACGCACGCTCGAGCCGCGCCATCCGCTTCCTGGCGTCCTTCAGCTCCTGCTCACGCGGATCCCTGGCGCGCTCCCTCGCGGAGCGCAACGCCTCGGTGCCGCCCTCCAACAGACGGTCACGCCACCCCTAGTACAGCGTCTCGGCGATCTCGTGCTCGCGACAGACGTCGCGCACGCTCCGGTCGCCGCGCAGACCGGCGAGCACGATCTCCGCCTTCCGCTCAGGCGACCACTTCCGACGATCCCGTTTCTCGCTCACAAGACCAACTCCTCAATCTCATGAACAACCATCCCCCAAGCCCACCAGCTCAGGCAACCGTCAACGCACCACCAGGGTCCAGGTCACAACAACACGCCATCAGCTTCCTCCGCCGGGCCCTCACCTGGTTTGCTGAGCGAGGCGTCCACATCCAAGCACTGATGAGCGACAACGGCTCCTGCTACATCTCAGACGCCTACAAGAACACTCTTCAGGAACTCGGTATCAAACACCACCGCATACGACCCGGCCGCCCACAAACCAACGGCAAAGCCGAACGCTTCATCCAAACACTCCAAAACGAATGGGCCTACCCCCGCATCTACGGAAGCTCACACGAACGCACCAACGCGCTACCCACCTACCTCAAACGCTACAACTACACACGACCACACAACGCCCTCGGCAAACAACCACCCGCCACGCGACCGAACAACGTCCTGTGCGGAAGAGGGTGTTCATCATCGCCCGAACGATTCCCTCGAAGCGGTTCGACAGCACGGCCATGCGGACCCCGTCGAGGGAGGGGCTGTCCGCCGGGACGTCCCGGGCCCGAGCCGTTTCGGTGACCATCAGCCAGCTCCCTCGCCGACCTGCGCGCCGACCGCCCCTGCCGTCAGCTCCGATTCGCCTGTCGGGCGGATAGCGAGGCTTCCGGAGGGCTTCCGCTCGACCGTCGCGCCTAGTTCAATCACGACGGTCGTCGTGGGCGACTCGATGAGCGCGGGGCCGCTCAGAGGTTTCTCGGGCTCGAGCGCGTCGAAGAGCCGCACGGCGGCGTCCACCTCGCCGGCGTCGCGGAAGTAGGCGCGCCTGGTGCCCCGTCCGGCTTGTGCGTCGCACGCTGCGCGAGGACTTGGCGGGCTTGCGTCTCGCGAAGCCGGCAGCGGACACGGGCGCGCCAGCCGACGACCTCGACGGCGGACTCGGAGTCGTTGATCGCGAAGATCTCGTGGTGGCGCGCATGGAAGTCCTGGCGAAGCTGCTCGACGTCCGCGTGCGAGAACCGCTCGACCTGCAGGGGCACCTCGATCTCCCAGTTCTGGTGCGGATAGCGAGCCTCGGCCGCCAGCTCGATCTGCGAGTCCAGCGAGCCGGTACCCGGGCCCTCGATGAACTGGTTGCAGCGGTCGACGAGTCCTGCGAGCGTATTGTTGACTCCGTCCAGGTCGAAGTTCCGCGTCATTGTTGGATGGGTCGCACCGTAGTCAGCCATCAGATCCGACATGAGCGCGCCTGCGGCGCTCAGGACCGCGGCCGGCTCCGGAATGATCAGTAGCGGGCAGCCTAGCCGCCGCGCGATCGCGACGGCGTTCAGCCCGACGGCTCCACCCCCGCCGATCAGCACTGCGGTCCTGGGATCGATGCCCTGGTTCACCGTGATCTCCTCGATGGCGCGGGCCATGTGCTCCGTTGCCAGCTCGAGCACCCGTCGCGTTACAGATCGCCGTGCTGAAATCGCCCTCGCTAACGATGATCGAGTGGGCGACGCGCGAGGATCGGCGGCGCGAGGGCCTCCGTGGGGCTATGCGGGCGGCCATGACTCGCTACCGAGCACGTTGGTCTACGCACCGGGGACAAGGGAGGAGCTCGACATCGGGATGATGGCGTCGAACGTCGCGATCAAGTCAGGCCGCCTGATCGAGTTCTGGGTGAGCGGAGGCGGCGGCTACGGTGACCCGAGGGAGCGACCCGCAGACTGGGTGCTCGACGACGCCGTCGACGGGCTCCTGAGCCTGGAGGCTGCCCGGGACGTGTACGGCGTGGCCATCGAGCTGGTCGACGCTGACGCGGACGCGTACCGCATCGACGACGAGGCGTCCGCCGTCCTGCGCCACCGCGTGGGTCACGCAAACGACGAGCCGCCGACGTAGTGTGCGTCGTCGATGCTAGGCAGAATTCGATGAGCGAGCAGGTCACGACTCTCCGTGATGCGAGGGCTTCGGCCCACGAGGAGCTCCTTGAGCTCGATCGATCGCACCTCGTACACGGCTACGCAACCCCAGCAGGAGGGGATCAGGAGCCCGCGATCTTCGTCGAGGGAAGCGGCGTGCGGCTCGGCGATCGATCTGGTTGCGGACGCGCGCAGCCGAGAGCCGTTCCCCGCCGAGCTTCTAGTGGGCGCGCGCGTCCTCGACGACCTCCGCCAGCGGCGCGTCCTGGCCAGGTCGATGGGTGACACGATGATCATCGGACCCTCGCTGGTTGCGAGCGCCAATGACGTCGACGAGATGGTCGATGCGCACGAACGCAGCATCGTGGCTGTCACAGCGGGCCTTGCGGGCGACTAATGGGTCAGACGCTCCAGCTTATTGTGGACAGCGCAGAGGGGCAGCGCGAGCTCACGTTGGATGTCGCGCGCGTCTACAACATCGGGTTCACGATGCGTGACACCATGAAGATGCAGCGCCATCTCGACGAACTCGAGAAGGAAGGTGTCTCCGTGGAGGCCCCCACGCGGCCTCCGATCATCTTCCCAATCAGCCCGTGGGCAACGCTCACCGCCGCCGAGATCGAGGTGCAGGGCCCGAGGACGAGCGGCGAAATCGAGATCGTGACGATCGACGACGCCGGCGAGCTCTACGTCGGTGTCGGCAGCGATCAGACCGACCGCGCGCTCGAACAGTTCGATATTCCATGGGCCAAGCAGGTCGCGCCGAACGTGCTGGCGCCAACCGTCTGGCGGTGGGTCGACGTCGAGGGTCACTGGGACGAGGTCACGCTGCAGAGCACGGTCGTCGACGGTGGCGAGCGCGTCGTCTATCAGCGCGCCGGCGTCGCGGAATTCTGGACACCGACCGACATGCTTGACAGCCTGCGCGACCGCACCACGCCCGTCGATGGCGCGCGGATCGTCTTCGGAGGCACCGTTGTCGCCGAGGGAGAGAGCATCCGTTACGGCCGCGAGTGGACGCTGACGATGGATGACCCGGTGCTCGGCAGGCGCATCCAGCACGCGTACAGCGTCGCGGTTCTCGGCGAGGAGATCTCCCCGTAGGGAGCGCTCAAGCTTTGCGTTATGGACGCCTGGGCCGGCCCCGGACCGTCCAGGCACGCTCGACGCAAGAGCGGGGCGACCTTGGGCCGAAACTCTGTAGGGGCCGGGCAAGCCGCGCCCCTACCACCGCCTTTACTCCATACGGCCTGGAGTTGGCGAGAGCCAGCGCGAGCCATATCTGCGGGCCGTACCGAATTCCGAACCTCCGGATCGAGCTGAAGGCCGTCTACACGAATACGATGATGTGCACCCCGTACCGGGGTGCGGGCCGTCCCCATGCCTGTTTCGTGGTAGAGCGCGTCCTCGACAAGCTCGCTCGTGAGCTCCGCATCGATCGGATCGAGATCCGGCGACGAAACTTCGTCCGACATGACGGGTTTCCGCACAGGCGTGAAGGGCTCGTCACGGTCGACGGCTTTACGGTCGCGCTGGACAGCGTGGACCACTCGAAGCAGCTCGACATGCTCCTGGAAGCGATCGAGTACGAGCGATTTCGCGAGGAGCAGGCTCAGGCCCGAAAGGAAGGGCGTTACGTCGGCTTTGGGCTCGCCTGCTACGTCGAGTCGACCGGGGGTGGTCCCTACGTACTCTAACCCGGACGGTCCGCCGCACGCTGCCCGAGTGGATCGACGTATCGATCGGCCTGCAAGCGATCAAGCGAAGCGGTCTTCCGGACGACATCGCCGGGGCTGTCGTGTTCCTGTCCTCGGATGAAGCCGGTTTCATAATGGGACAAACGATCAACATCGACGGTGGCCAGGCGATGCATTGAGAGCGATCTCGCGCCGGAAACCGACGCGGTGGACCTCTTCGGCTGTAGGAGAGACAAGGAGGAGCGACATGAATGACGCAACCCCAAGACCGCCAGTCGAGTCTCTGTCGGCAGAGCACGTGCTGCGAGCAGTCTCGCGTGTCGTCAAGACGGGGACAGGATCTACGACCTGAGGACTGCGGGCGCTGGCACGGCATGCCGTTAGCGCATCGGTCATGCCCCCTTTCGCCGATCGTGATCTGCTCTCGCGGGTCGTGTTGGAGCGGATGCTTGCCGGCGTCTCGACGCGCCGCTACGCGCGAACGCAGGAGCCGGTCGGCACTGGCGTCGAGACCAAGGCGCGCTCGACGTCGAAGTCGTCGGTGTCGCGGGCGTTCGTTGAGCGCACCCGCGTGGCGCTTGAGGAGCTGATGAGCCGCCGCCTCGACGACGTCAGGCTGGCGGTGATGATGCTCGACGGGATCGAGCTGAAAGGGCGCACGAACATCTCGCCTCCGAGCATGGGAGGGAACGAGGTTCATCTTCTCTACCTGAGCGAGCTCGATGATCGGCTCCACGCACACCGGTACACACATCGATGCGAGTCGATGATCGAGATCTGCCGGCGCACCAGCCGCAACACCAAGCGCTGGCAATCCGGCGAGATGTGCCTGCGCTGGACACTGCGGGCGCTGGCCCTCGGATCATCGGCTACCACGACACTCGCACATCACGTGCGGCTCCGACAACCACTGGTTCGGCGGGGCCACGCCCGACAGGAATCTCGGCGACTTCGGCGTGCTGGCTCACGACGCGTCCTCGATTCCCCCGATCGTTACCCGCGGGGTGCTCGTCGACGTTGCGGGGGCCAAGGGCGTGGCCGCGCTCGAGGCACACTACGAGATCGACCGCGGTGAGATCGAGGACGTCCTCTCGCGTCAGGGCTCGAGAATCGAGTCGGGCGACATCGTGCTCGTGCGTACCGGCTATCTCTCGGTCTGGCCTGATCCGGGCGACATGGAGAAGCATCGGCAGGCCGGAATCAACCGGGAGGCTGCCGAGTATCTCATGGACATGGGTGCGGTCGCGGTGGGCGGTGACACTGAGGGGCTGGAGAACCAGCTGTCCAAGGTGCGGGGGAATCCCCTGCCCGTCCACGTTGCGATGCTGATTGAGCGCGGCGTCCACATCCTCGAGATGGTCTACCTCGAGGACTTGGCGCGCGACGAAGTCTACGAGTTCTTGTTCGCGTGTCTACCGCTGAAGATTCGCGGGGCAACTGGCTCGATGGTCCGCCCGGTGGCGATTGCCTGAGCTCGACCGGCTGCTCACGCACCGCACGTCGATGGGTAGGATGGTCTCAAGAGCGGCCACGCAGGGGTGATGTTCGCCGCCGCACTAGAGCCTTCATTACGGCGGCGCTGCGAGCGCTGGCAGCAGAAGCGACGCATGCCTTCGTTGTTACGCGCGTAACGACTCTACCGAGACGCGGCCGCCGCGAGCTGGTCCGGTACACCGTTGAGGGACGTGACGTCGGGGTGCGACACGACGTGGCTTGGGGTGCGTCTGGCTCGAGTAGCGAACGCGGGCGCACACGCGACACACGAAGAACAGATCAACGAGGAACAGCCGACGCGAGCGACGCGCGCACGGCCGCCGCACACAGTGAAACCAGAACCGGTGATCCACCCTGGGTTTCTTGGAGGCTCCGATCCCGGGGTTTTGTTGGGAGATAGGAGATGCTCCTGCGATGGCGAGACCGAGGAAGTATTCCGATGAGTTGCGTGAGCGGGCGGTGCGGCTCGTGTTCGAGTCGAAGCGCCCGATAGCGCATGTTGCCCAGGATCTCGGGGTTCACAAGGAGTCGCTGCGTACCTGGGTGCGTCAGGCCGAGGCCGACAACGGCCGCAGGCGTGATCTGCTGAGTAGCGAGGAGCGTGTAGAGCTGAAACGGCTCCGTAAAGAGAATGCGGAGTTGAAGCGGGCGAACGCGATCTTGAAGGACGCGTCCGTGTATTTTGCAACGGAGCTCGACCCGACCCGGCGAAAAGGCGGCTAGCGGCGCTCGAGCACCAGCACCGGGATCTTGCGGTCAGTGACCTCTTCATAGGCCGCGTAGTCCGGGTGGATCGCGACCAGCTTGTTCCACAGCTCGTCGCGCTCCTCACCCTCGGTCACGCGTGCCTCGACATTGTGGACGTGCTTGCCCAGCCGCAGCTTTGCCAACGGATTCGCCATCAGGTTGTGGTACCAGCCGGGCGCGTAGTCATGACCGCTGTTGCTCGCGGTGACCACCCAGCCCGTCGGGTGCTCGAGTGCGATCAGCGGGCTCTCGCGCTTTCTGCGGGTCTTGCGACCTGTGGTGCCGAGGATGACGATGTGACCGCCCTCGATCTTCCCGCCGATCCGGCCACGCGAGAGCTTGTACATCACCCGATGCAAACCGGTGAAGATCTTGCTGAACGTCGGGTCGTACTGCGTCTTTGCCACCCGATGCGCTCCCCTGCCGTGACGCGTCCGGCCCTCGAGGCCTAGGCCAGCGAGAGCGACACGCCACCGTCCACGGTGATCACCTGTCCGGTCAGGTAGGACGCCTCGTCGCTTGCGAGGAAGTGGAAGACGGCCGCGATCTCCTCGGGCCGCCCGTTGCGGCCGACCGGCACGGTCGGGCCGAACATGTCGAGGCCATCCGGCCCGAGCGAGTTCACCTCGTCGAGCGTCTGTGGAGTCACGATCACGCCGGGGGCGATCCCGTTCACGGTGATCCCATGCGGCGCGACCTCGACGGCGAGGCCTCGAATCATGCCCTTGACGCCGGCTTTCGACGCCGTGTAGTGGACGTGCTGGGGCCAGCCCTGGACGCTGCCCGCGATCGAACTCGTCGCCATCAGGCGCCCGCTCTTCTGCTCGATCATGTGCGGCAGGGCGGCGCGGAAGCAGCGGAACACGCCGAGGAGGTTGATCTCCATGAGCTGGTTCCAGCGCTCGTCGTCGAGCTCGGGCGAGGGAACGTCGCGGGCAATTGCAGCATTGGCGACGACGGCGTCGATCTTGCCGAAGCTCTCGACGCACGAGGCCACCCACTGCGCGACGTCGTCGGTGTTCGCGACGTCACCCTCCACGACAACGACCTTGCGGCCGGCGGCCTTGACCGCATCGGCCGTCGGGCCGATGTCGTGCGGATCACCCGGGTACCAGGCGATCACCAGATCGGCGCCCGACGCGGCGAAGCGCTTGGCGGTCTCGGCGCCGATGCCTGACGCGGCGCCTGTGATGAGAGCCGCCTTGCCTTCGAGGCTGAACACGAGCCGGACGATAACGGTTGGCCGGGCCCTGGTGCAGGTCGGTGGGCCGTCGCGCGGCCCATCCACGCGAGCGCACGCGGTCACGCGCGGTTCTTAGGAGATTCTGAGACGCCTCTTCATCTCTTCTCAGGACGCGGTGGTGAGATGAGGTTCGAGCAAGCAACCAGGGCCGCCGGATCGCCCAGCAGCCCGCAGAGACAAGGAGAGAAACGTGAAGCTCATCAGCCGCAAGACCGTCGCAATCGGAGCCGCCTCACTGGCCGTGATGGTCGGCGCCGGAAGCGCCCTCGCGCTCGGCACCCAGGCCGACAGCGAGGCAATCCTCGGCGACGTGGCGACGAGCCTCGGCGTCGAGCAGGAAGCGCTCGAGGACGCCATCCGCGACGCCCAGGTCAACCGCGTCGACGAGGCCGTCGCCGACGGTGAGATCACCGAGGAGCGCGCCACCCAGCTGCGCGAGCGCATCGAGTCGGCAGAGACGCCGCTGCTCGGCGGCCGGCGCGGCCACGGGCATCACGGCCATCACGGCCATGGCAAGGGCTTCGGTGGCCCGCGCGCCGCACTCGAGCCCGCAGCCGAGGTCCTCGGCCTGAGCGCCGAGGAGCTCCGCGAGATGCTGCCAGGAACCTCGCTCTCGGCGATTGCCGAGGAGCAGGGCGTCGCTGTCGCCGATCTCGAGGCGGCAATCGTCGCCGCCGGCCAGGAGCGACTCGATGAGGCCGTCGCCAACGGGCGGATCGACGCCGAGCGCGCGGCCGAGCTGAGCGATCGCATCGCCGAGCGCGCGGGCGACATCGTCGAGCGCACCATCCCCGAGGATGGCTTCGATCGCGGTGGCAAGCGCGGATTCTTCCGCGGCGGCCCTGGCGGCCCGAACGGCCCCGGTGGCCCCGGCCTCGGCTTCGGCCCGAACGGCCCGGGTGGCCCCGGCGCCGACGGCTTCATCCCCGCGCCGGCACCCTCCGCTGACAGCGAGGAGGACGTCCAGCTCTAACCACGCCCTTCCCCTTCCCCGTCCCCTCCCCCGTTTCCCGCGCGGCTCGCGCGTGCCCGCCACACCTCCCGGGCGAGAGCACACGAGCCAGCGTTCAGCGGCCCGGGCCGGCATCTGCCGCCCGGGCCGCGGCAGTTCTAGGCAGCGGCACGCAGATCGCGAGTGCGCGCCGCCTAGGCCGGCGCGACGCTACGCGGCGTCGCGCAGTTCGGCCGGGACGTCGCCGGATGCGGCGACCGCGCCCTCGTCCACGCCGTTGCGCAGGAACTCGCTGAGGCGCTCGGACGTCAGCGGACGCGCGAAGTGATAGCCCTGCCCCATCTCACATCCGAGCTCGGTGAGCTGGGCCAGCTGCTCGGCCGTCTCAACGCCTTCGGCAACCGTCTCGAGCGCGAGCGTTCCACCGAGTCGCACGATCGCTCCCGCCAGCGACTCCTCGTCGCCGCGCAGGATGCTGTCGATGAACGGCTGCGCGATCTTGAGGACGTCGACCGGGAACTCCTCGAGGTAGCTGAGCGACGAATAGCCGGTGCCGAAGTCGTCGACCGCGATGCGAATCCCGAGCGCTCTCAGGTCTTCGAGGCGCTCGACAACCTCGCCCGTGTTACGCACAAGCGCGGACTCGGTGATCTCGAGCACGACATTACGCGGGTCGGTGCCGGTCTCCGAGAGGACGTCGGCCACCTCGCCGACGAAGCTCGCCTGCTGCAGCTGTCGTGCGGCCACGTTCACGCTGATGCGCGGCGGCACGGCACCAGGCGGCACCAGGCCGGGCCATGCCCGGGCATCGCGGCACGCCTGCTCGAGAACCCACTTTCCGATCGGCACGATCAGGCCGGTCTCTTCGGCAAGCGGCACGAAGTCCGCCGGCATCATCGGCCCACGGACCGGGTGGTTCCAGCGCAGCAGCGCTTCGACGACCTCGATCGTGCCGTCGGCGATCGAGACGATCGGCTGGTAGTGAAGCTCGAACTCATCGCGAGCGAGCGCGCCTTCCAGCTCATTCTTCAGATCGAGGCGCGCGAGCGCGGCAGTATGCATATCGGTCTCGAAGAAGCGAGCGCAGCCGCGGCCTTCTCGCTTGGCCGTGTACATGGCCGCGTCGGCGTTGCGAAGGAGGTCGTCGGCTTCGATCGACCCGCCGGCGGCGACGGCGATGCCAACGCTCACGCGCACGGTGACCTCGCGGTCGTCGAGCGCGAGCGGCTCGGCGAGCGACTCGAGCAGGCGCTCGGCCATGGTCGTGACGAACGCCCGGTCGGGGAAGCTGTGAAGGAGGATCGCGAACTCGTCGCCGCCGAGCCTCGCACAGGTGTCGCCGGTGCGCAGGGTCCCGCGCAGGCAACCTCCGATTGCCTTCAAGAGCTGATCGCCTCGCTCGTGGCCGAGGCTGTCGTTGACGGTCTTGAAGTCATCGAGGTCGAGGAACAGCACGGCCAGTTCGCCCTTGAAACGCGCGCGCTGCTCGAGCGCGTGCTCGACGCGGTCGAGGAAGAGGGCACGGTTGGCGAGCGCTGTGAGCGGGTCGTGGAAGGCCTGGTAGGAGAGCTGAGCCTCGAGCGCCTTGCGCTCGGTGACGTCGTGCAGCGTGACGACGATGCCCTCGACGGTCGGATCCTCGAGCAGGTTGTTGGCGACCAGCTCGACGTGGGCAACGGCGCGATCCTTTGTGCGCACGCGCACGTCCGTGCGGACGACACCGCCCTCGCTTCCGGTCGCGCTGAGGAACGCCAGCAGGGCCTCGCGGTCGGCCTCGTGCACGACAGCGACGATCGACGCGCTGATCAGCTCTTCAGAGTCGTAGCCGAGCAGTTCTTTCGTCGATGGAGACTGGTAGGAGATGACGCCGGTTGGCCCAACGACGAAGATGACGTCGGAAGAGTTCTGGACGAGCCAGCGGAATCGCGCCTCGAGCTGTTTACGTACGCGAATGTCGCGACCGATTCCCTGCACGCCGATGATCTCGTCGCCGTGGCGAACGAGCCGGGTGCTGAGCTCGACCGGCACCAGCGCGCCGGACTTGGTGGCGAGCTCGACCTGGTACGTCGTCCTCTCAACCTCGCCGCTCAGCTTGCGATCGCGCATCGCGTCGGCAGTGCCCCTGGTGCTGTCGGATACGAGGTCGCTGAACTGCACGCCCTCGAGGTCCGACTGCGCGAAGCCGGTGAGCTCGACGCCGGCCGCGTTGACAGACTCGATACGGTCACGCGCGTCGGTCAGGAACACGAAGTCGTTGGCGTTGTCGAAGAGCTCGCGGTAGCGCTCCTCGCTCAGGTTCAGCTGCTCGTTCTTCGCCTCGACGATTCCGACGAGCGCGACGGCACGAAGACGACGGCGTCGGCCCAGCTCGACGATCCCAGCGAGAAACAGCGTGAAGACGATGCCCCCCGCCAGGGCCATCCAGGGGAGCGCGCGAGTTGTTGCGGATGCGAGCGGGCGGGTCGCTGTGTAGATCAGCAACATGGTCTCGTCACCGGCGGGAAGAAGGCGCTCGATGCGCTTGCCAGGCGCGCCCGGAAGGTGGCTCGCGACGATCAGGTTCGCCGGATCTTCCCTGCTGCCGATGTAGACGGCAAAGCCGACGTCTGGCGTCACGTCCGAGGTCTCGACGAGCACTTCCGGCAACACGAGCTCGGCATAGGTCACGTACTCGCTGCCGGGGTTCGCCGGCGCGGCGAACCCGAGCACACGATCGCCAGCCAGCGTCGTCAGCTCGACGACCTCGAGCGTTCCGGCCGCGGCGATCTCGCGGATGCGGCCGAGGACGCGCGCGTCGAGACCCGGCAGGAGCACAGCGTCGTTTCGACCCACCTGCGCGATCGTGCCCACCTCCGGCCCGTCGACACGGAGCAGAACCACGCTCGAGAGCAGGGTCTGGTCTGCGCGCGGTGTCATCGCTTCGATGAATGCCGTCGGGTCACCGTCGGAGGCCTCGGCGATCGCGCCGCTCGCCGCGACGATCGACTCGATCTGCTGCCCGACCGACTCGAACGCAGTGGTGCCCTGAAGCGCCTGCTCCTCGAGCAGGCGCTCCTCGGTCGCCGCGACATGCTGGTGCCCGACGACGTACGCGGCGGCCGTCGCCGCCGCCGCAAAGACGAGCACGAGCACAGTGACAACGCCGATGCTCCAGCGTGCGGTTGCGCCCGCGGCCGGCTGTTCGGCGTCCCCGGAGATTTGCGGCAGCCAGAGTCTCACAGCGCTCGCTAGCTGCATCGGTCACGCCCGCACCCGCCCTGAGGCCGCCCGTCCCCCACCTGGGGGTCGGCGCACTACCCCGTTTCCGGGGTAGCGGGAGCGGCGGCTAGCCGAGTCGCTTCAGTGGCGCGTACTCGAGAATCAGTCGCCGCTCGGCCCCGTCGGCGAAGCGAACGGTGACAACGCCGCCGGGCTCGATCCGGGTCACGATCCCCTCGCCGAGCGTCTCGTGACCGACCGCGTCGCCAGTGCCCAGGTCGGGTATTTCCTCGCGGGGCTCGATCGAGGGCGCCCGGTGGCCATAGCCAGACCAGGACGAGGGCGCCAACCGGTCGCGCTCGATGCCCGCGCCGAGCTCGTCGAGGAAGCGGCTCGGTCGCGTGTAGTCGCGGTTTCCCCAGAGAGCGCGTGCCGAGGCGTGCGTGAGCCCGAGTAGCTCCTGCGCGCGCGTGACGCCGACGTAGAAGAGGCGGCGCTCTTCCTCGATGTCGTCCTCTTCGATTGAGCGTGAATGTGGGAAGACGCCCTCTTCCATTCCCGTGATGTAGACGGCGCGAAACTCGAGACCCTTGGCGTTGTGCAGGGTCATGAGGGTCACGAGGCTCTCCCCCTCCTCAGCGGCCTCGCGCTCGGTCGTTAGCGCAACCTCTTCGAGAAAGAGCTCGAGCGTCGCGTCTGCTCCCTCGCGCGCCTCGAACTCGTGCGCGACGCTGACCAGCTCCTGCAGGTTCTCGGCCCGGCCCTCGGCCTCGACGGTCCGCTCGGCCTCGAGCGCCTCGAGATAGCCGGTGCGCCGCAGCATCGTTTCGAGCAGCGCCGAGACGCCGAGCCCGTCGCGCTCGGCCGCGACCGCCTGGATCGTCGCGAAGAACTGGTTGACGCTGCGCTCGGTGGCAGTGCGCAACCCGGCCTCGGAGGCTCGACCGACGGCTTCCCAGAGCGTGATCCCCTGCGCGCCGGCGTGTGTGCGAAGCCGCTCCAGCGTCGTATCGCCGATGCCGCGACGCGGGCGATTGATGACACGCGCGAGCGCGACCGCATCGGCGGGGTTGGCAAGCAAGGTGAGGTAGGCGACCGCGTCCTTGATCTCGCCGCGCTCGTAGAAGCGCGGCCCGCCGATCACGCGGTAGGCGATCTGCTGGCGGGTCAGCAGATCCTCGAGCACACGTGACTGGGCATTCGTCCGGTAGAACACAGCGATCTCGGCGCCCGAGAAGCCCTGGTCGATCAGACCCACGATCTCCGAGACCACGAAGCGCGCCTCGGCGTGCTCGTCCTCGAGCTCGACCACGCAAACCGGCTCACCGTCACCGAGCTCGCTCCACAGCTGCTTGGGCTTTCGATCCTCGTTGTTCTCGATGACCGCGTTCGCGGCCTCGAGGATGCGGTTAGTCGAGCGGTAGTTCTGCTCGAGCGCGACCGTCGTGACCTCGCCGAAGTCGGCCTCGAAGCTGAGGATGTTGCCGATGTCGGCGCCGCGGAACGCGTAGATCGACTGGTCGGGGTCGCCGACCGCACAGACGTTGCGATGCTCTCCGGCGAGCAGCTGCAGGAGCCGGTACTGCGCGTGGTTGGTGTCCTGGTACTCGTCGACGAGGACGTAGCGCCACATGCCCTGCCAGCGTTCGCGGGCGTCGGGATATGTCTCGAGGATCTCGACGGTGAGCATGAGCATGTCATCGAAGTCGATCGCGTTCGAGCCGAACAGCCGGCGTTGGTAGAGCTCGTAGGCGTCGGCGACCGTCTGCTCGTAGAACGAGGAGACCTGCGTGCGGTACGCATCGGGAGTGAGCAGCAGGTTCTTGGCGCGCGAGATCTGCGCGTGGATGCCCGTCGGCGAGAAGCGTTTTGGGTCACGCTCGAGCTCGGCCAGGCAGGCCTTGACCACGCGGACCTGGTCGGCCTGGTCGTAGATCGTGTACGCGGACTGGTAGCCGAGCCGGCTGGCTTCGCGGCGCAGGATGCGACCGCAGGCGGCGTGGAACGTCATCACCCACATCGTCTGAACGACGCCGCCGACGAGGCCCCAGAGGCGGTCGACCATCTCGTTCGCGGCGCGGTTGGTGAAGGTGATCGCGAGCACCTCATCGGGCCGGACGCCGCAGCTCGCCACGAGATGGACGATCCGGTAGGTCAGGACGCGAGTCTTGCCCGAGCCAGCGCCGGCGACGACGAGTACGGGGCCTTCGGTCGCGGTCACGGCATCGCGCTGCGCCGGGTTGAGGTCGGCGAGGTACTCCTCGGGGCTCCGCACGCTCACCGGGTTGGTCTGGCCCGCCCGTCGAGCCGCTCTGCGAACCAGTCCCGGGCGTCTTCGAGCGCGTCCCCGTCGGTCGACTTCAGCACGATCTCGACCGTCGGGCCGTGCGTGCCGAAACGCGGGTAGCTGCCCACCGACACCGCCGCGTGCATGCGCGTTGCCTCCTCGAGAAGATCGACGATCTGCCCCTCACCAGTTTCGTAGCGACAGCGCCAGGTAGCGATCGGCTCGCCCTTGAAGCGCTCTTCGATCGACTCGAACATCGCCTCCATCTCGGAGGGAAGGCCGGGCAGCGCGTAGACGTTCTCGAGCACGAAGCCGGGCGCACCACCGAGTGGGTTGTCGATCGGGTCGGCGCCGTCGGGGATGTTGGCCCAGCGGGCCGCGTAGTCGCCGAGCCCGTGCGGCTCGAAGCGCGCGTGCAGGCGCGCGGCTAGCTCGGCGAGCGACGCCTGCTCGACGCCGAAAGCCGCCGCGACGGCCTCGCGGGTTATGTCGTCAGGCGTTCCGCCGAGCCCCCCGGTGACGATCACCAGCTCGTGCAGCGCCGCGTGCTGATCGAGAAACGCGGCGATGACGTCTATCTCGTCGCGCAGCGTCGCGAGCAGGTGTACCTCGATACCGAGGGTCGCGAGCCGCCTCGCGAGCCACGAGCCGTTGGTGTTCTCGACGTCGCCGGAGATGACCTCGTTGCCGACCGTCAGAATGACTGCGGTGCGCGCATCGGCCACTCGTCGAGTATAGGAATCGGGTCTCGGCTCGCCGCTCGCCGACGGGCGACCCGAGGTCACGCGAGCGTGCTGAACGGTGCCGCGAGCAGGCCGGGCAGCGCCTGCGCCGTGACCCAGACCGGGGTGATCGACTGCTTCTTGCGGTAGCGAACGCTGCCGTCGGCCCGTTGAAGTCGGACGAGGAAACGGCGGTCTCGCTTCGGCGCTTTGCGCCCGGCTGCGGCGTACGCCTGCAGCGCCCAGCCAGTCGACTGGGCGTCGGGTGCCTTCCCCGGAACGAGCGGTAGCCCGCCCGCGGAGCGACGTGTCCGGGCCAGGTAGCGGAATGCCCGCTTGATGGGCTTCGCCCGCGGGCCGATGCCGGCGGCGCGGAGCGCCTGGATCGCCGCGGCGGTGTCGTTGGTGTCGGGCGGGCCCTTCGCGGCGAAGGAGAAGCCGCCACGGCGATCCTGGTTGCGGCGGATGTAGCGGACGGCCTTCCGTGGCACCGGCTCACCCGCCGCGTGCAGCGCGAGCACTCCCCAGATCGTCGAGTTCAGGCGCGGGCCGATGCGTCCGCCGACGCGAATCTCGTCGTGGAGTGCCACGACGAGAGGCACTGTCTCGAGCCCGAGCGCCACGCGCGCCAGGAGCTGCAACTCGATATCCGTCGCCTCCTCGGGCGATTGCTGCTCGAGGTAAGTGCCGAGCGTCGCCCCACCACGCCGCAGCTGCGCCGGGTCGACGTCGGCCGCATCCAGCGCCAGTGCGACCCACGCGCTCAGGGTCGGGTCGGACGCTGCCGCGCCCGGCTCGCCGAAGCCGCCGTCGACGTTCTGGTGCGAGCTGAGGAACGTGACCGCCCGCTCGATCCGTTCCTCTGCCACGCTGGTCGCGCCGGAGGCCGTCCCGGCCAGCATCAGGAGCACGAGTGCGGCGAGCGCACCGATCGACTTCATCTCCAGATCACCTCCGTCTTTAGCCGCACGCCGTAGCGATCGAGCATCCGGAACAGCTCGGGACCGGCGATCAGGACAAGCAATGCGTTGCCGATCGCGTGGGCAAGGACGAACGGGAAGCCGCGTGCGACGAGCGCCGTCAGCGCTTGCCAGGTGTGCGGGTAGAAGCTGTACCACTCCCAGACATCCATCATCAGCGAGAAAAGCGCACCCATCACGAACGCGGCGATGACGAAGGCGACGCGCCGCCGCAGGAGCCCGGCAAGCGCGCCACCGACGGCGCCGCAGGCCGCCCAGCCGAGCATCTGCCAGGGCGTCCAGATGCCCTGGCCGAGGAAGAAGTTTGAGCTGAGCGCGGCGACCGCTCCCACACCTGCGCCGGCGCGCGCGCCGAGCGCCGCGCCGCTCGCCATCGCGACGACGGTGACCGGCTGCACGCCGGGGACGAACGCGAAGAGCACGCGCCCGGCGGCGGCAACCGCACCGAGCGCCGCGATCAGGGCGATCTCCTTCGTCGAGCTCTTGCCCGATTCGAGCCAGATGGCCACGCCGATGACGAGCGAGCCCGCGGCGAGCAGCAGCGAGAGGCCGGCCCGCGAGGGGTCGAGGGCGGCCCAGGTCGAGGCGGCAAACGCCGCCGCGAGCACACCGAGGCCGGCGATGAGGAACGGAGCCCGCGGGGCCGTGCCTGTCGCCGACGGCGCGATCAGACGCTCAGACACGTTCGTCGCCCTTCTCGACACCGTGCGCGCGCGGCCTAGGCATGGGCGAGCTGCTTGCTCGGCAGGGCCACGCGGCGGTGAGCGGCGAAGCTGCGGTCGTGCGTCGCAACGATGACGCCGGCTCCGCCTTCGGCGTGCGCGCGAACCAGTGCTTCGATCGCGCGTTTACGCATCGGGTCGACCCCTCGTGTTGGCTCGTCGAGGACGAGAAGGTCGGGGGCGCCGACCGTGACCGCGGCGATTCCGAGCCGCTCGCGCTCGCCGCTCGAGAGATCGCGCGGATGTCGTTCGGCCGCCCACTCGAGCTCGACGGCGCGCAGCGCTTCGAGGGCTCGCGCCGTGTTGCCGCCCGCTCCGAGGCCTACCTCGTCGACGACGCGGTCGCGCACCAGGTAGCGGCCCGGGTCCTGCGAGAGATAGCCGGCTCGGCCGTCACGACGCACGACCCCTGCCGAGGGCTCGAGCAACCCGGCCGCCAGCTTCGCGACCGTCGTCTTGCCGCCGCCGTTCGGGCCCTCGAGCGCGACGATCTCGCCCGCCCTGACCGTGAGATCGACGCCCTCGACCGCGAGCCGGTCGTCGTAGGCGTACGAGGCGCCGGCGAGCTCCACGACGACCCGCTCGCCCGGCTCGGGCAACGGCGCGCCGATCGGTCGCGCCCCGAGCCCCTCGGGCTCGTCCTCGAGCCACGCTCGCGCAGCTGCGACCGATCCATCGAACGCAAGGGCTCCGTCTTCGAGCGCGAGAACGCGCTCGCTTGCACCGAGCGCTCGCTCGATCCGCTGCTCCGAGAGGACGAGAGCGCAGCCGGCGGCGCGCGCCGCTTCGAGAAAGCTCTCGGCTCCAGCTTCGTCGAGCTGCGACGTCGGCTCGTCGAGCAGCAGCAGCTGCGGGCGCAGCGCGAGCGCCGAGGCCAGACACACACGCTGAAGCTCGCCGCCCGAGAGCTCGGAGACCCGCCGGTTGCGCAGCTCGAGAGCTCCTACAACGTCGAGCGCGTTCTCGGAACGCCCTTCGATCTCGCCCGCGCGCACTCCGACGTTCTCGAGCCCGAAGGCAACCTCGCGAAGGACCCGCGTCATCACAACCTGATCCTCGGGATCCTGAAATACGACGGCGACCGTTCCCGCGAGATCGGCAGGGCGCGCACGGCGTGTGTCGAGACCAGCGACCTGGACCGTGCCCTCGAAACGGCCGCCATGAAAATGGGGAACGAGGCCCGCGAGCGCGCGCAGAAGCGTCGACTTGCCGGCACCCGAGAGGCCGAGCAGGCCGACCGCCTCGCCGTCCTCGAGCGTCAGCGCGATCTCGCGGAGCGCGGGCGCCGTGGCGCCACCGTAGGTCACGCTCAGCCCCTGGACGGACGCTAGAGCCACAGCGCCACCACGAGCGGTAGAACGACCGCGGCCGCCGCCACAAGCCGGTCGCCCGTCGCCCAGCGTCGTCCGGGCAGCCGCGTTCGACCAGCTCGACCGAAGCCACGCGCCTCCATCGACTCGGCAAGTTTGAGGGCGCGCTCGAGCGAGCCGGCAACGAGCGGCGAGACGAGACGCGAACGGGCGCGTAGGCCCTCGACGGCGACCCCGCGCCCCCTGACTGCCTCGGCGAGGCCGAAGGCGTCGCGCTCGAGCGACGGAACGAGCCGGATCGCAAGCGCGGCAATGAACGCCGAGCGCCGCACACGCCCGGCCGCGGCCAGTAGCGCGTCGTGATCGAGGCGCAGCGCATAGACGGCGAACGCGAGCGCGACGGCTAGCAACCGGGTCGAGAAAAGCCCGGCCTCCACGATCTCTTCCCTCGTCACGTCGATGACGCCGAGGACAGGAACGATCGGGCCGCTCCAGAGGACCGACGTACCGTGGACTGCGAGGAAGGGCGAGAGCACAAAGACAGCGGCACTCGACATGAACGCGGCGACCAGGTAGGGCCAGCGTCGCCTGGCGGGCGCGCGTAGCACGAGCACCAGCAGCACGGCGGCGATCGCGCCGCTGACCCAGACGTGCCGCGTCAGGAGCGCGGCCGCAGCGGTCCCCGCCAACAGCAAGCTCGCGGCGCCCGGGGCGATCACGGCTCGAGCACCTCACCTGCGTCGTTGAAGCGGGCGTCGTAGCGTCGCGCAATGATCTCGGGGCGGGCCATCAGCGCGGTGGCGGCGGCGCGGATCGCCGCCTCGTTCCCGGCGAGGACGAACCTCACGGCCGAGCCGTTGCCCGAACCCATGCTTGCCGAGAGCTCCGCACCGTCGGCGTCGGTGCGTAGCACGAGCTCGAAGGCATGTGGCTTCGCCTTCGGGTCGTCCGGCGCGTTCATGCCGAGAAACATCTCGAGCTCGGCTGCAGTGGCCGCGAGCGCCGCGGGCCCGACCACACTCACGGGCCGTACGACGCCCTTCCAGCCGCGATGAAACGGCCGTGGAAACGCGCCGATCGCGATCGCCGGGTGGCCCGCGTCGTCGATCCAGCTGCGGCGGTCCCACCAGACGAGGTCGCCGGCCTCGACCTTGACCTCGGCGGCACCGACGTCGGGCTCGATGCCGTTGATGAGGAAGAACCAGTCGATCTGACCGTCGGCATCGCCCTCGAGCCCGTCGATGCTCGTGACGAACCGGCCGCCGTATCGGGTTTCGATCTCTGCGGCAGCCTCAAGGGCCTGAACTGCGGTTAGGCCCGGCTTCACCTCTTCGGCGCGGAGCAGATCGGCGCCAGCATCGCGCGTGACCCAGACGGTGACGTCTGACGCCGAGAGCGCTGCTTCCGCCGCGTTCGCGGCCGGCGCCGGGGCCGGAGCGGGCGGGGCCGACCCTCGCGAGACGTCGTCTGGTGCGGGCGCGGCGTCGGCCTGCGCGGCTTGCGCTGCGTCAGCCTCGAGGGCCGGTGCGGCCTCGGCCGCCGGGGCTGCCACGCGATCGGACCCGCCGCAGCCGACAAGCACGGCCGCGAGCGCCAGAACGATCGCGACGGGAAGAGCTCCGCGAAGCACGACTACTTCGCTCTCAGCACCTGCGAGCGCACGTGCCCTCGCTTGACCACCTGAGCCGTTTGCCAGTTCGTCGCGCAGAAGCGACCCGATTTCGATCGGATACGGCGACGGGCGTTGTCGAATCTGAAGACAACTTTCCTGGCACGCGTCGCCTTCCCCTTGGCGTTCACCGCCTGGGCGATCAGGCAGCCACGCTTGCGGATCAGATTCAGAGTGTCGGGACCGTCGAAGGTCTTGGGATCGAGCTTCGCCCAGTACCACAGCACCGAATCGCCGCTCTCGAGCACGACGTCGCCCGCACCCACCTCGGGGGCTGCGCCGTTGACCTTGAAGAACCAGCCCGCGCTGCCTCCTGAGCCAAACCGAGCGATGCGGTCAACGAATGACCCGAACGAGAAGAGCCGGAGGTTGTAGTTGAACTCGCCCGCGAGGCTCGCCGACTCGAGGGCACCGAGCGGCGTCGGAGCGACCACCTCGACCGTTGCGTCATCGGCGGCATGGAGCGAGCCCTGGAACGGTGTGAGCGTGCGCGAGCCGAAGATCGTTCGTGTCTTGCCCTCGACGCGGACCGTTACTTCGGTGCCGCTGCGACCGGTGGGAGTGTGTCCACCGGCGCTCGCCGACACGGCGAGACTCGCGGCGACGATGAACGCCACCAGAACAGGCATTGCGAAACGTGGGTGCACGATTCCTCCTTCCCCGAGGGGTCGTTGCCCGGTGGTCGGGAGGTCTTCTGGCTCGGGGCCCCCACTCGCACCGTCTTCCCAGCTTCCGCCAGTGACGACGTGGTGCGGGTGCAACTCCCCATACAGCGGCGGGACCGCGCCGGCTTCTCACCGGCTTCCCTTCGCCGACCACCTCTCAGCTATGTGGGCGCGGAGGTTAGCAGGGCCAGATGCGATGTCGAGATGCGTGATTCTGCGGCGGCTACCCTGCGGCGGTGCAGGCGCGCCGACTCAAGCCCTGGCTGCCGGCGATCGCCTGGGCCGCGCTGATCTTTGGGCTCAGCTCGATTCCGAGCCTCGGGACGGGACTGGGATTCTGGGACCTCCTGCTTCGCAAGCTCGCACATGCGGCCGAGTTCGGCCTGCTCGCGTTGTTGATCTGGTACCCCCTCCGCCGACAGTTGCCCGCCGCTGCTTCCGGTGCCGCAGCCCTGGGCGCGGCAGCCCTGGCCGCGGGATACGCCGCAACCGACGAGTACCACCAGACCTTCGTGTCGGGCCGCGTTGGGTCGGTCAGTGACTGGGCGATCGACACCGCGGGCGTCGTGATAACGCTCGCGGCCGTGCACCTGTGGCGGCAGCGACGAGGCCGCGCGCAGAACAAGTCGGATCGAGCTGATGCCGGCCCGAGAAGGCCGCCGACGGCGCAGGACGAAGTCACCGGGAACGCCCCGTGACCGAGACCAGCATCGTCGTCGACCTCGACGGCGTCGTCGGCGATACGGGCCCCATCTGGGAGGCCTTTCTGGCGCACCTGGCACGGCGCTTCGCGGCGATCGAGCCGCTCGAGCCATCCGAGCTGGCAGCCGAGCGTACCGAGGCCGCTGAGCAGCTCGACACGTGGGCGGCTTCCGGTATTGGCGACTGGCGCGGGCAGCTCACCCGCTTCTGCGAGGACCACATGCCCGTCTACCTGCGGACGGACGCGAAGGTGGCCGCGGCGCTGCGCAGCCTCGGCTCCGGTGGTGCCGACGTGAAGGTGGTATCCGACGCGCCGCAGGAGCTCGTCGACGTTGCGGCGAGTCACCTCGGCCTCGTGCGGCTCGTGACGTCGTACCGAGGCGGCGTCCCGGCAGGCGAGCGCTGCGAAACCGTGGCGTCATACGTCGCTACGCGTGCCGAGCTCGAGGCACTGCTCTCGGACGCGTCCGGCTAGCGCTCTCGCGGGGGCGGCACCTGCCCGTGCCCGCGAGAACGCCTACTCGTCGCGGAGCGTCGCTCGAGCCCCGACCTCGATTCCCCACTGCTCGAACGCGCCCTGGTTGACCTCGAGTCCGAAGCGATAGGCGCTCGGCGGCTCGTACACCGGACATGGCTCGGCCGCGCAGGGCTCCATGTCGACGATCGCAATGATCGCGCCGTCTGCAGCAATGAAGGCGAGCGAGAGCGGGATCAGTGTGTCCTTCATGTGGTACCCGGAGCTGACGTCCTGCTCGTTCACAAACAGCATGCCCTGATCCGGTGGCAAGCTCGTTCGGCCAGAGAGCCCCAGGGTGCGTTGAGGCCTGGAGTCGGCGACGTCTACGGCGATCTCCTTGCCCGCCGCGCCTTCGCCACGCAGCTCGAGCGTCGCGAGCGACTCCGACCGCGGCGACTCGATCGCCGGCGCCGGCCCGCTCTCGCTGGCTCCGCAGGCTCCGAGTAACGCGCCGGCTGCCGCGAGCAACAACGTGGCCAGGGCGGCGCGCATCCACCGAGGCTAGCGCTCTCGGCTGGCGTGGCTACCATTTGCGGACTGTGCCGGAAGGAAACGTCCTCGAAGATCGCCAGCTCGACGAGATCCTGTGCCGCCTCGACCGCATCGCGGGCGAGCTCGAGCGCCTGAACGAGCGGCTCGACACCCAGGACGGCATGCAGCGAATCGCCCACGAGGTGAGGACACTGAACGACTCGCTCCAGGCTCTCGCCTACGCCTCGCTCGGGGCCCAGACGGGGCCGGCAGTCAAGCGTCGCAGCGCCTAGCGTCACTGCGCCCTAGCCGCGGCGCCTGCGGCCATCTGTGCCCCGCTAGGCCGTCGCTGCCGCGGTCTCGCGCTCGCGCCGGGCCGGACGCAGCCCGGTCACATCGACACGGTTGTCATGGAACGTGGGCGAACCGCCCATGTCGGCATCGCGCTCGGGCGTCGTCGCGTTCGCATTCGCGCCACCGCCCAGCAGCCGTGGCCAGTGTGACTTGTAGAGGAAGGCGACGCCGGGCGCGGTCGCGTCGTCGATGGTGACGACGGCCTCAAACTCGCCGCGGTCGTTGTGGACGAGGATCGGGTCGCCCTCGTCGAGCTCGCGCTCGCAGGCGTCTTCGGGATTGAGATGAACCGCAAGCGGCCCCGTCTTCTTTCGGTGCCACGACAGGCTTGCGAACGTCGAGTTGACGAAGAAGCGGCTGGCTGGACAGAGCAACACCAGCGGGTAGCGCTCGCCGAGCGCCGCATCGGCCGCCTCGTAGGGAGCCGTGTAGCCAGGCAGCGGGTCGAGACCCAGGCTGGTGAGACCGTCGCTGCGAAGCAGCACCTTGCCGTCATTTGTCGGAAAGCCACCCTCGGCGAACGGGGCCGTCCCGGTCGGGTAGGGCACGATCCGCATCCAGCCTTTCGAGCGCAGGGTCTCGAGCGTCACGCCTGCCTCTCGGCAACCGTCGGTGTCGAGCAGCTGGCGCGCGATCTCGAGGTCGCTGTCATGCAGGCGCGGGTGGTCGAGACCGAGCGCGGTCGCGATCCGGCGGAAGATCTCGGTGTTCGACAGGCACTCGCCCGGGGGCTCGATCGCGGGCTCGTTCCAGGCGATGTACATATGCCCGTAGGCCGGCTGCAGGTCGATGTGTTCAGGCTGCATCGTCGCCGGCAGCACGATGTCGGCAAAGGCGGCCGTATCGGTCATCCGATGCTCGAGCACGACCGTGAAGAGGTCCTCGCGCTCGAGCCCCTCGTGAACGAGCGTCTGGTTCGGATTCGAGGCGCCCGGGTTGGCGTTGAAGACGACCATCGCGCGCACGGGCGGGTCGTCGTACTCGGTCAGCGCCTCGCCGAGGCGCGACATGTTGATCGTCCGCGCCGCGGGTTGCTCGAGATCTGGTGGCGAGACCGTCGCCTCTTGCGCAAGCGGGAAATGCCCGCCGACGGTCGCGACCGCGCCTCCGCCGACGTGACGCCAATCGCCCGTCACAGCCGGAATCGAGAGAACGGCCCGGTACGCAGCACCGGCGCCACCGTGACGTTGTAGGCCGAGCCCCAGCCGCTGAACGGCCGGACGCGTCGTTGCCAGTCGCTGGCCGAGCGTCGAGATCTGCTCCTCGGAGACACCGGTGACCTCGGAGACACGAGCGACAGGCCACTCGTCGAGCCGGGCAGCCAGCTCCGGCCAGCCGACAGCGTGCTGCTCGAGCCAGGCGACGTCGTGCGCACCTTCGTCGACGACGACGCGCATAAAGCCCAGCGCCAGCGCGCCGTCGGTGCCCGGGCGCAGCTGAACGTGCTCGTCCGAGCGATCGGCCGTGTCCGTGCGCAGCGGGTCGATCACGACCACGTGGGCTCCTGCCTCGCGCGCCTCCAGAATGAACTTCCACTGGTGGACGTTGGAGTTGAGCAGGTTGCCGCCCCAGATCATGATCAGCCGCGAGTGCGCGAGATCCTCGGGGTCGACACCCACCTTGCCGCCAAACGTGCTTTCGAGCGCGGCCGTGGAGGCGGCAGAGCAGATCGTCGTGCCTAGTCGTGAGCCACCGAGTGCGGCAAACAGGCGCGGGCCGAGCGTCCAGCCCTGCACCAGCCCCATCGTGCCCGCGTAGTAGTACGGAAGGATCGACTCGGGCCCGGCTTCGTCGATGGCTCGCTGGAGACCGGCGGCGACGGCTTCGATCGCTTCGTCCCAGCTGATCCTCTCGAACTGGGCCGAGCCCTTCGGCCCGACGCGACGCATCGGGTAAAGCAGGCGCTCGGGATCGTGCAGCGCATCGAGGTAGCGGTTGACCTTCCCGCAGAGCGC
This sequence comes from Gaiellaceae bacterium, assembly GCA_965223695.1. Taxonomy (GTDB): domain Bacteria; phylum Actinomycetota; class Thermoleophilia; order Gaiellales; family Gaiellaceae; genus JAUVPB01. Next base: position 276,011 of record CBDCXJ010000023.1, read on the forward strand.
GCCTCGCGTGAACGGGTGCTCGCGGTCACCGCGCAGACTGACCGCGCGGCCGTCGTCATCGACCTCGATCTGCCAGGCGCACGTGTCCGGGCAGTCGAGCGGGCATGCGCCCTGGACGAACCGCGTCATGCGCCGACGGTAGCAGAGGCCCTGTCGCGCCTCCAGCCGCTCCAGAGACCCGGGTGGGACGCGCCGGCGGCCGCGATCTGAGCCGCCCGGAGCCGCAGAAGCTCGACGGCGTCGGCGGCGGGGACGAACGGGTCGGAAACCGCGTCGCCCGACCCGAGAGCACGTGCGGCCCAGAGCGCACCGTCGACCTCGGCCACGAGCAGCGGGCCGCCTGGAAGCGGGCGCTCGTCGAGCGCGGCGACGCGCTCCAGTGCAGGGCCATCGCCGGCCTCAGCCCACCTGACTTCGATCGAGGCAGCCACGCTGACGCGCGCCGGCGATCGGCGTGAGAACACGGAGTGAAGCGACGGGAGCCTCGGCATCTGCATGACGTGTAAACGCCCAGCCGGGCTCCGGTGTGAGACACCGGCCGGACGTGCTCTCAGTGTCGTCGCGCGAGGACATAAGCACAAATCGATGTTACGATGATGTTCATTAGCACGACTGATTGGAACGGCCTCGAACTACGGCATTTCGCCGCGCTTTCGACGATCGCCGAGGAGGGCTCGTTCGGCAAGGCTGCACGAACGCTCGGGTACACCCAGTCGGCGATCAGCCAGCAGATCGCGTCGATGGAGCGGATCGTCGGGACTCGCCTACTCGAGCGCCCGGGTGGCCCACGGCCTGTTGCGCTGACCGAGGCCGGAGAGCTCCTTCTCACCCACGCCGACGCAATTCAGGCGCGGCTTGCGGCCGCGCGCGCCGACTTCGACGCCCTGACCTCGGGTCGGGCCGGAACACTTCGCGTCGGCACGTACCAGAGCGTCGGCGCGACGATCGTGCCCGCAGTCCTTCAGCGCCTGCGCACGGAGTGGCCCGGCATCAACGTCGATCTCCGCGAGGCCAACGGCGACCAGGAGCTCCTGACCGCCGTCGAGCGGGGCGAGCTGGATCTCGCGTTCACGGTGATCCCGCTCACCGACGGGCCGCTCGACTCGCGCGTCGTGTTGCACGATCCGCGTGTCCTCATCGTTCCGCTCGACTCGCCGCTGGCAGAGCTCGACGATCCACCGCCGCTGACTGAGCTGCGCGGCGAGCCGATGATCGCGTTCAAAGACACCTGCTGCCGCGACGTGATCCTGACCACCCAGCACATGGAAGCGGCCGGGTTCCGTCAGAACGTGGTCTTCCGCACCGAGGACAACGGCACCCTCCAGGGACTCGTCGCAGCGGGCATGGGCTCGGCGATCATCCCCCGCCTCGTCGTCGACCCGAGCCGCGGTGACGTCGGCATCCTCCCTCTCGACGACAAGCTGCCACCCCGCCGCATCGCCATCGCCTGGCACAGCGAGCGGTATCGCTCGCCAGCCGCCGACGCGTTCGTGCAGTGCACGGTGGACATCTGCGAGTCGTTCGCCGCGCAAAGCGAAGCGGCGTAGCGCCCGCCGTCCCCGCCGCCGATGCGGACCCACCGCACCGGTCCGGACCCGCGCCGTCTTTCGCCGCCGATGCCGGCTTAGCCGGCGTCGGCTACTAGGTGTGGATGGAAACGATGATCGGGATGATCAGGATCGCGACCAGGTTGGTGATCTTGATCATCGGGTTGATGGCGGGGCCGGCCGTGTCCTTGTATGGATCGCCGACCGTGTCTCCCGTGACCGATGCGGCGTGAGCATCTGAGCCCTTACCGCCGTGGGCGCCGTCCTCGATCAGCTTCTTGGCATTGTCCCACGCTCCGCCACCGGCCGTCATCGCGATTGCGAGGAAGATGCCGGTGATAATCGTCCCGATCAGAAGGCCGCCGAGTGCGCGCTCGTTGATCACGCCGACGATGATCGGCACGGCGATCGGAATCGCGGCCGGCAGCAGCATCAGCTTGATCGCCGAGGCGGTGACGAGCTCGACCGACTTGCTGTAGTCGGGTCGCTGGGTGCCGTCCATGATCCCCGGCATCTCGCGGAACTGCCGCCGCACTTCCTCGACGACCTGTCCACCGGCTTTGCCGACCGCCTGCATCGCCAGGGCAGCGAAGAGGAATGGCATCAGGCCGCCGATCAGCAGCCCGGCAATGACCCAGGGGTCGTTGAGGCTGAACATCGTCTCGAGGCCCTCGTCAGCGAGCCCACGGATGTACTCGTCGAAGAGCACGAGCGCTGCGAGGCCGGCCGAGCCGATCGCGTAGCCCTTGGTGACGGCCTTGGTGGTGTTGCCGACGGCGTCGAGCGGGTCGGTGATGTTGCGCACCTCTTCGGGCAGATCGGCCATCTCGGCGATGCCGCCGGCGTTGTCCGTAACCGGGCCGTACGCATCGAGAGCGACGATCAGACCCGTCATCGAGAGCTGGGCCATCACCGCGACGCCGATGCCGTAGAGGCTGCCGGTGATCTCGAACGCAGCGACCAGGCCGATCGCGATCACGATGACCGGCGCTGCCGTTGCCTCCATTCCCATTGCGAGGCCCTGGATGATGTTCGTGGCGTGCCCGGTTTCAGAGGCTTCGGCGATGCGTTTTACGGGTCGCCAGCGGGTTCCGGTGTAGTACTCGGTCAAGACCACGAGCAAGAAGGTCACCGCGAGCCCGACGAGCGCGGCCCCGTAGAGCCGCCAGAAGCTGAAGGGGCCTTCGTCGAAGGCGAGCGTGACCGGTATGAAGCCGATCGCAGAGAGGACGGTCGCGACACCCACCGCCCGGTACAGCGCGGCCATCACCGACGACTCGGCGTTGCGAACGCGCGCGAAGAATGTGCCGATCACGGAGGCGATGATCGAGATGGCGCCGATCGAAAGCGGGTAGAGGAAGATGTCGGTCTCACCGAACTGTGTGCCCAGCAACATCACGGCGACGGCGGTGACGGCGTAGGTCTCGAACAGGTCGGCGGCCATCCCTGCGCAGTCGCCGACGTTGTCGCCAACGTTGTCGGCGATGACGGCTGGGTTACGTGGATCGTCCTCGGGGATTCCAGCCTCGATCTTGCCGACGAGGTCGGCGCCGACATCGGCGGCCTTCGTGAAGATTCCGCCGCCGAGGCGAGCAAAGACCGAGATGAGCGAGCCGCCGAAAGCGAGGCCGATCAGATCGTCGATCGCTGACTCGGCCGAGTTGTCGAGGCCGGTCGTGAGCACCCAGTAGTAGCCGGCAACGCCGAGGAGGCCCAGTCCGACCACGAGCAGGCCCGTGACCGAGCCCGCCTTGAACGCGACGTTCAGTGCCGGCGGCAAGCCGTCCTGCGCGGCCGCAGCCGTGCGCACGTTCGAGCGCACCGCGACGTTCATTCCAATGAAGCCGGCGGCCGCTGAGAGTGCGGCGCCGACGAGGAAGCCGATTGCGGCGCCCCAACCGAGCTGGTCGTAGAAGCCGAGCAGCAGGAACGGGATGATCGCGACCATCGCGATCGTGATGTATTGCCTCTTGAGATAGGCGGCAGCGCCCTCCTGGATCGCGCGCGCGATCTCTTGCATGCGCTCGCTGCCGGCCGGTCGACCGAGGAGCCAGACCGTGAGGTAGACGCCATAGCCGACCCCGACGGCTGCGCAGATCAGCGCAAACATCACGGCGTGGTCTTGGAAAAACATCGGGTCAGGCTCCTCTCACGCTGCTGCCATCGGCGTACAACCGTGCTGTATTCGCTCCCAGGGAGCGCATGCCTGCACAATCACGGCGGGCAGGCTCGCCGGCCGGGATTAGTAGCACAGGTTACGGATGCGCCGTTCGCCGTTTCGGAGCTTCTCCGCCCGGCCCATGCGCGCCACCGAGCCAAGTGGCGAGCCCACGGGTACGCGCTGCAATACTGGTGAAATGCGAAGGCGGCTCTTCCTGGCCGGGGGTCTCGCAGGCGCCCTGGCGATCGCGCTTGTCGTGGTCTTCGTCGTGGTGGTCGGGAACGGGAATGACGACACACCGGCGGTCGCGTCCTCGACGAACTCCGCCGAAGCTGATGGGGCAGCCGCTCCGAGCGACCCAGCCGCCGGAGCGTCGGCTACATCGGCTCAGGCGAGCCCGTCAAGCGACGGCAAGGCATTCGACGCCAGTTGCATCAACACGATCGAGCGCGAGTACGACTGCTACGAGGCATACCTCGTAGAGATCCTGAACACGCAGGGGCCTCCGGCGGCCCTCGTCGAGCTCGCGTCGCTCGCCGATCGAGACTCGTTCGTGCGCTCTGAGTGCCACCCGCTGACGCACTCGATCGGGCGCGCCGCGATGGACAAGTTCGGCTCGTTCCAGCGCGCTGTCCAGTTCGAGGACGGCACCTGTTGGAGCGGCTTTACACACGGGACGCTCGAGGCGCTCATGTTCAAGTACAAGGTCACCGAGCTCGACGAAGCCGTGCAAGGAGTGTGCGTGCAGGATCCGGAGCAGGCCTACTCGTTCGACTACTACAACTGTGTCCACGGCCTCGGTCACGGCGTTTCCTGGCGCTTCGACAACGGTGTGTTCGAGGCATTGCCGGTCTGCGACGCGCTCGAGGGCCGCTGGGAGCAGCAGTCATGTCACAGCGGCGTGTTCATGCAGAACATCATCGTTGACGGCGAGGCGCACAAGAGCCGCGAGCTTCGCCCGGACGAGCCGATGTACCCGTGCACCGCGGTCGTGGAGCAGTACAAGAAGACCTGCTACCTGATGCAGACCTCGTACGCGCTCCGCACCGTCGACTACGACTACGGCAAGGGCTTCGAGCTCTGCGAGACCGAGGCCGACGAGGGCTATGTCGAGACCTGCTACCGCAGCATGGGGCGCGACATCTCGGGCAACAGTCACCGCGAGTCGGCCAAGGTCGTCGAGCTCTGCAGTCTCGGTGACCCGGCGCTTCAGAAGCACTGCTTCCAGGGGGCCGTGAAGAACGCGGTCTTCAATGACCACGGGCTCGACAACGCCAACGAGCTCTGCAAGATCGTGCCCGCGCGCTACGAGCAGGACTGCATCGACGCGCGCGACCAAGCCGCCTCGACGCTCTAGCCACGAGACCCTCGGGATAGCGCCTTGCGGCCGGACCCGCCGCAGTACTCCCCCAAAAGGGGGATACCCGCCCAGTTGTGGGCGCCGATTTACGTGCAAACGCGTCCCCGTCCCCGACCGAGGAACTCGCATGGCGCGCTCGCGCATCCCTGCTCAACGCGATCCCGCACGCCGGCCCGACTCAGCACCGGAGCCGCCACCCGACAGCCCGCCTAACCAGCCCATCAGCTCGGTGCGGGCGTCGCTACGTGTGACGCGGGACGACGACGACGCGTCGTCGCGGAACACCAGCGCAGAGCCGGCCCAGACGACTGACGGGGCCGCGCCCGATCCCCGTAGAGAAGCGCCGATCTCGTTCTCGACCGGCCGCGTGCTCGCCTTGCTCGGCGACCCGGTCGAGCGATTGCTCGTCGACGAGCGCCTCAGGCGAGTTCGACGTCCAGGTCGTGCCCGAGCTCAAACACGCGGTCGCCTCGGCATCGCGCCACTTCGACGCCGCCGTGATCGATCTGCGCTGCATGGTGAACGAGGCACCCGCCGCGGTGCGTCAGCTTGTTGCAGCCATCGGCGACACCCCGGTCGTCGTGGTCGGCCAGTCCGAAGATCAGGCGCGCGCCGTCGAGGCTCTCGACGCAGGCGCCGAGGACTTCGTGCCGCGCGCCATGCTCGGGTCCGATGCGCTGCTGCACGCGGTACGACGTGGAGTCGCACGAGACGAGCGCCGCCTCGAGCTCGACCGTCTGGCGTTCACCGATCCGCTGACCGGCCTGCTCAACCAGCGTGGCTTCAAGGTCATCGGCGCGCGCGCCCTCGACGCCTCGGAGCGGCTGGGATCGGCGTTCACCGTTCTCTTCCTCGATATCGACAACCTCGAGCAGATCAACGCTGCCTACGGTCACAGCATCGGTGACGAGGCGCTGCGCGAAACGGCCGAGGTGCTGCGTCGGAACGTCCGCGCGATGGACGTCATCGCGAGGGTCGGCGACGACGAGTTCTGCGTCGCTCTGACCGACGGCTCGGCGCCGGCCCCCACCGTCGCGCAGCGGCTCGGTCGCGCGTTCGACGAGCGAAACGAGTCACGCGAGGGCTACATGCTCTCGCTGACACTGGGTGTGACCGACTCCGACGAGTGGCGCAATCCGACGCTCGATCACCTGCTCTCGGAGGCGGCGGCCAGGATGCTCACCGCGAAGGTCACCCAGGCCCCGGCTCAGCGCGCGACGTCACCCGGTTGATCGGCTTCCGGCCGCGCTTGCGCGGGCGGCGCCCGCCCTCAAGGAGGACAGCTAGCCGCGGGCGCGCTCGAGCGCCGCGCCGCAGCCGCATTCGAAGCTCGCACCGGCCGCCTGCGGGATGACCTCGAGGAGCAGCTCTTGCAGGCGGGCGTTGTTGCCGTGGAAGGTCTCGGCCACGCTCTCGAACGAGACCGGCTCGACGCCCTCAACGCCGACGTCGTGGTCGGTGACCATCGAGATGTTGGCGTAGCAGAGCTCGAGCTCACGGGCGAGGTATCCCTCGGGGTAGGCCGTCATGTTGACGACGTCCCACCCCATCGACTGGAACCACGCCGACTCGGCCCGCGTCGAGAAGCGGGGCCCCTGGATGGCGACAACGGTGCCGCCATCGTGGGCCGTGATCTCGAGCGGACCGGCCGCGTCGAGGACGACCTGGCGAAGGGTCGGGCAGTACGGGTCCGCCGCCGAGACGTGGGTCACCGGCGCGTCGTCGTAGAACGTGTCGTCGCGTCCCGACGTGCGATCGACGAACTGGTCACAGACGACGAAGTCGCCGAGCGCGAGCTCTGACGTCAGCGCTCCCGCGGCGTTCGGCCCGATGATGCGCCGCGCGCCGAGCTCTCGCATCGCCCAGACGTTCGCGCGGTAGGGGATCCGGTGCGGTGGCAGCTGGTGCTTCTTCCCGTGCCTGGGAATGAACGCGACACCCACGCCCGCAACCTCGCCGACCGCAACCGGCGCCGACGGCGAGCCGTAGGGCGTGTCGAGCTCGACCTCCTCGGCGTCTGAGAGGAACTCGTAGAAGCCCGAGCCGCCGAAGACGCCGAGCTGCACGGACATGGGAGGCTAGCCCTCGGTGGCGTCGGGCTCGGTGGACTCGGTGGTCTCGGGCGCGGCGGGCTCGGGCTCGTCGTCCGCAGCCGGCTCCGCCTCCTCGGCCGGCTCCGTGTCCGCGGACGCCTCCCCCACCGCGCGCACGTAGGCAAGCTTTAGCTGCGCCGCCGACTGCTTGAAGTCGCCTGCGAGCTGCTCGGGGAGAAACCGCTCCAGCACGGGCACGAGCGCGTCGAGCGTCTCGATCGCGAGCTGCGACTGGGGCAGGTCACGGTCCTCGAGCGTGTCGGCCGAGAGGCCGAGCCGGCGGAAGCCGATCGACGAGACGGTGACGAGGCTCTGCATGAGCACGTCCTCGACACGGAGCGCTTTCAGCTGCTCCTCGAGCTCGCGCGCGAACTTCTCTTGCTCTTCCTGGCTGGGCTCAGACATGGCGGTGTTCTACCGCGCGCTCGACGTCGCGCGTTCGCTCAACCTGCTCGGCGTATACCTCGCGCAGCCCGGCGCCCTCGGCGTGACGGGCCATCTGGCGCTCGGCCGCGTTGGCGCTGGGAACCTCGAGGTAGCCGGCGACGCCGAGCTCCTCGGCGACGGGCATCACCCACTCGACCAGCTCCTCAAGCGCCTGACGGGTAGGGCGAAGGCGAAACTCGTCCATCCGCGCGAAGTCGAGTAGCTCACCGGCGAGCCCATTGCGAATCGCCCGCCAGAAGTTCTCCTCGATCAGGCGCGGGCGATACACCGGAACGGGTTCGCCCTCGTCCAGAGCACGAGCAATTCGCGCGGCGAGGGCGTAGCAGAGCGCGCTGACCGATCGCGCCTCGCTGAGCTCGGGCTGGCCGTCGCAGATGCGGATCTCGACGGTCGGAAACTGCAGGTGCAGACGCACGCTCCACCAGAGCTGCGTGTGCTCGTCGACCGAGCCCGTCGTATAGAGGTAGTGCAGGAACTCCTGATAGTCGGCCCAGTCGTCGAACGCGTCGGGAATGCCGCAGCGCGGGAACATCTTCGTGAACCTCTGTGAGCGCACCGAGTGCAGGTGCGTGTAGCAGTCCTCGATGAACGGCGACGAGGCCGACAGCGCGAGCAGCTCGGGAAGGTACCCGCGCAGGGCGTTGCAGACAGCGACCGCTCGGTCGGGGCCGCGGATGCCGATGTGCACGTGCAGACCGAACGTGTTGTTGCGCCAGACCACGTACTTCAAGATCTCATCGTTTCGCTGATAGTGCGGCGTGTCGATGATCCGCTGCTCCTGCCACGGCGCCCAGGGGTGCGTCCCGGTCGCGCCGAGGAGCAGATCGTGTGCGTCCGCAAGCTCGAGCAGCTGCACGCGCCGCTCGGCGAGCTTCTCGGCCGCCTCCGCGAACGTCTCGCACTTGCCGGTCTTCACCTCGATCTCCGAGGCGATCAGCTCGCCGGCGATGTGCTCACCGAGGGGCGTCCCGAGCCCGGCGGCCTCGAGCTCCTCGAAGCGGTTGACCATCCCGAGCGTGTCGGGGTCGAGAAGGGCGAACTCCTCCTCGACCGCGAGCGTGAAGTCGCGGCCTTCTTCGAACTGCTCGCGGGCGAGCTTTAGCTGCTCCTCGGCAGTGAGCGTCTGGGCGTCTCCCACGCGTCGAAACTACCAGCTACTTGGGTGTAGTTACGAGCGCGTAGGGACGCCTTCGATCAGGCGCTCCGCGACGCTCTGCCAACCCCAGTTGGCCACCGCGGTCTCGCGCGCGGCCTCCGCGAGGGCGTGGCGCTCGCTACTCGAAAGGTCGAGATGGGCTCCCAGCGCGCGAGCCAGGTCGACGGCGTCGCCGCTCTCGAACGAGGCCGGCGCCGCCGCGCTCTCGGGGTACTGCCGCTCGAGTGCCTCGGCGACGGTCGCGAGCCCCGAGTGCCGTGCGACGAGAGGCGGAACCCCACTCGCCGCGGCTTCCGCGGCGACCATCCCGAAGGCCTCGGGGAAGATCGAGGGAACGACGGCGACGTCACACAGCGGCCAGAGCCGCGCGAGGTGACGGTGCTCGAGCGCTCCGGTGAAGAGCACGTCGAGATCGGCCGCCTGACGCTCGAGCGCCGTCCTCGCCTCGCCGAAGCCCGCGATCACGCAGCGCGCGTCGAGCGTACGCAATGCCTCGAGCAGCAGGTGGACGCCCTTCTCGTCGCTGAGCTTGCCGACGTAGCCGACCGTCGCCCGCTCCTGTGCGAAGAACAACGCCAAGCGCTCGGCGTTGCCCGGGTCGGGGAAGCGCTCAACCGCACCACCCGCAGGCGCAACGTCGGCCTCGGCCTCGGCGATGAGCTCGGCGAGCGCGCTCGCACGCTCGCGCGGCCGAAACAACTCGACGTCCACACCGGGCGGAATCTCTCCGACCCTGCGCAAGTGGGGGCCCGGGCCAATCGTCTCCTCGAGAGCTCTGCCGATGTGGGCGCTGCCAACGTAGACCTCACGCGCGCCCGCAAGCGAGACCCTCGCCCACTGCTGCAGCTCGGCGTTCCCCCGGATCGCGAACTCGAGCTCGCTGCCGTGCACCTTCACGCCGAACGGCTCGCCGAACTCCACCCCGACCGCGGCGCCGAGCAGGACGTGGTTGGTCAGCGTGTAGTCGACGGGCAGCAGCTCACGCATCGCCGCGGCATTGGCCTCGACGACACGCTGTTCGCTCTGCCCAGGTCGTCTCGCCGAGAAGTTTGACGTCGAAGCCGTCGTAGTTGTCGCGAACGAAGACCGGCAGCACCGGCCCGATCTCGGGCCGGATGACCGTGGCCGAGCCGACGTCGTGCCGCTCGGGCTCGGGGTCCTGGCAGATCACCGTGACGTCGTGACCGAGCCCTGACCAGGCCCGCGCCAGCGAGGCGTGTATAGACGTTCGAGCCCGTCCCTCCGAGCAGGTAGCCGTGCCAGATCAGGATTCGCACCCGGCTAATCTTGCCGCCGTCGCCCGACGTGAGCCGGGCGGGTCGTTGGTTCACCAACAATCCTGGCGCCGTTTCGTCGAACGAGGAAACGCAGGCAGCGAGGGAGAACGACTACCGGTGGACACCGATGCCACGCTGGTGAAGCGTGCCCAGAAGGGCGACGCAGGTGCCTTCGCGCGCCTCGTCGAGCAGGAGCAGAACCGGCTCTACACGCTCGCCGTACGCGAGCTCGGCTCGGCGGCCGACGCCGAGGACGCGGTGCAGGAGGCATTGATCCGCGCCTGGCGCGCTCTGCCTCGCTTCCGAGCCGAGTCGCGCTTCTCGACCTGGATCTACCGGATCCAGCTGAACGCGATCCACGATCAGCGCACGAAGCGCTCACGCGGTAGCGGCGCGCCGCTCGAGGACATCCCGGAGCCGGCCGATCCGCGCGACGCGATCCACACGAGCGAGCTCTCGAGCGCGCTGCAGGAGGCCCTCAGCACGCTCGACGAGACCTACCGAACGGCGGTCGTCATGTCAGACGTTTCGGGCATGTCGTATGGCGAGATAGCGGATGTGTCTGGGCCGTCGCCGAGGGTACGGTGAAGTCGAGGATCTTCCGTGGTCGCGCCGAGCTGGCGCGGCTGCTTGGAACCTCGGCCGCGGCTCCGGAGTCCAACCAATGATGGAAAACGGTCACCTCAACGACATCGAGCTGTTCGAGTACGCCAGCGGCGAGCTATCGCAGGCTGAGCGAGTCGACGCCGAGCACCATCTCGCCGCTGCGACGAGTGCCGGTCGCTGCTGACGCTCTCGCAGGCCGGCGAACAGGCGCTTCGTGCCGCTCCCCAGTTCGAGTTACCCCCGGAGGCCTTCGAGGAGACGCTTCGACACCTTGCGCCGCAGGACCCAGCGCCGCGTCGAGCTGGTGCCGGGTTCTCAGTTCAGCGCTGGCTCTCGTCCTGGCTCCGGCGGCTGCGATCGCAGGCGTGATCGTCGTCGTTGTCCTTGTGGCGCGATCTTCAGACGGCGGAGACGACTCGGCCGCACCGGCCACGCCTGCCGCCGAGCCGGCGTCGCCAGCGCCCGCCGATGCGCCGGCGCCCGCCGAGCCGGATATAGCGGAGCCGGCCCTTCGACGCGGCCGCGCCGGCCGAGGAAGAGGCCCGCGGACGCCCTTGGCGAAGCAGACGCAGATGCGAGCAGGCGATCGTCCGACCCGGAGCCCGCACCTGCCGCGGAGCCGGCCCCCGAGCCGGCGCCGGCAGCGGATCCTCCGCCCGCCGAGACCGAGCTCGGCGACGGCGACCCCGCGCCGCCGCCTCCGCCGGCCGAGGCGGCACCGGCCGGGCCCGCGAGCCCGACGCCGGTAGCCCCGGCCGAGGATCCCGCGCCCGCCGACCCGATAGCCGCAGACCCGGCCGTGCTCTCGCTCACCTCGGCCCGGCCGAGGAGGTCGTCGCTTTACTCGGAGGAGCCGGCATCGATGCGCTGATCGCCGAGGACGGAAGCGTCGAGGTCGCCGAGGCCGACATCGAGGCGACAGCAGAAGTCCTCGCCTCGCGCGCGCCCGGCGAGATCGAGGTGCGCGCCGTCCCCGAGCTCGCCCCGTAGCAGCCCGCTCCAGTCGGTCGACTAAGCGAGCGAAAAGTAGAGCGCGTGCAGCAGCTCGGCCGCCGGGTTCGACGTATGCACGGTCACGTCGGAGGGAGCCTGGATCAGCGCCTCTGAGTAGTTGAAGATGATCCTGATGCCGGCGTCGATCACGTCCGTTGCGACACGCTGTGCCGCGGTGGCGGGCACGGCGAGCACGGCGATCGTGACGCTGAGCTCGTCGAGAACTGGCCGGAGCTGGCCGTAGTGGCTGACCTCTGTCTTCCCGATCGGCTCCCCCACCTTCGCCGGGTCGATGTCGAAGACCGCCGCAATCGTGAAGCCGTGGTCCGCGAAGACGGCTGAGCGCGCAACAGCCTGGCCAAGGCGACCGGCACCGAACAGCGCCATCTCGTACTGCCCCTGCGTCCTGAGGATCTTGCGGATCTCCTCGATCAGCAGCACCACGTCGTAGCCGACCCCGCGCTTGCCGAACTTGCCAAACCCCGAAAGGTCACGCCGTATCTGTGTCGCGTTGACGTTCGTGAACTCGGCGATTTCCTGCGACGAGATCCGCTCGCGGCCCATCTTGCTCGCCTGCGTAAGAACCTGCAGGTAGCGGCTCAGGCGCGCGGCAACGCCCACGGACAGCCGCTCGGGGACGCCGCCCGGCCCGTACTCCTCAAACCCTGTACCAATCGACACAATCTCGCGCAGGATAGCCTCAGCCTCCACCCAGACGCCGTTGTAAGGCGCCCGGGTGGACGAACAGCACGAACGCCTCCTCCCCGTCGATCGTCACGACGGGAATTCGCTCACGATGGCGCTCTTCGAGCGTGGCGTCGCCGTCGATGCTGATCTCGTCGAGCTCGAACGGGATCTCGACTCGGGCTTTCTCGAGCACGCGCCGCGCGCTCTCGCACAGGTGTCAGCCCGGACTCGAGTAGAGGACGACGTTGCTCGGCACGCGATTTTCACCGGACCCGCTCGGCGCCATTGCTAGCAGTCGTCGAAGGTGGTGCAGGCCGCGGCCGGGGGAGCCGCCTGCCAGCGGCCGTAGCTTGTCCCGCGATCTGCAAGCCACTCCTCGAAGGCCTCCCTATCTTCCGGCCCGTAGTAGCGGCCCGCCCAGGCGAAGCGCCCTTCCTGCTCGCGCGGGCTGATCCGGAACGAGGGGCCTGCCACGCTGACCAGCTCGCCGAACCCGGCGACGGCCGGGCGAGCGACGAACTGCACCCGGTAGCGACCGGCGTGGAGTTGAGAGCCATCGGGCGCTCTGCCGGTCAGCCCGATGCTGTAGCGGCCGGGAAGCAGGTCACGCAGCCTCGCGATCGTGCCAGCGAAGACCGAGCCGCGCCAGAGCTCGACTTCGAGCAGCGAGACCGGCCCGAGCGCGAGCCCGTCGGGGCTCTCACCGACCCACCCGACACGGAACGAGAGAACCGAGAGCAAGCCCGCGTCGGACGCGTCCTCACCGATAGGCGTCAGACGCGCTGCATCGACGAGGGGTGCCGGAGGATCGTCGCGAATGCGGTCGCGAAGGGCACACGGGTCGCACGCCCCCCGTCGGGCTGAACGAGAATCGAGCCGAGATCCATCCTTCCCACGTTGTCCCCGTGTCGGCCAGGGAGACGCCGAGGCGCACGCTCTCGCTGGCGCCGGGCTCGATAGTGAGCGTCGGTGGATCGATGCGAAACTCGAGCGGGAGCGGCTCGGCACCGTCGGCCACGAGGGCGAATGTCACCCGCTCGCTGCTCTCGCCGATGTTGTGCAGCTCTAGCAGCACCTCCGAGCTCCACTCGCCACGGGTTGGCGCGCCGAGGGAGACCAGCGGGGGCTCGACGATCACGCTCGTCTCGAGCGCTGCCGCGATGTCGACGAGGCCCCCGCCCTGAGCCGAGACGGCCGCGCGGCTGCTGGCGGTCGTGAGCGGAGCGGTGCTCGCCACGAGTGCCGCCTTCAGCTCGCCGGCGCTCAACTCCGGACGACGCGCTGCCACAAGGGCGGCGGCTCCTGCCGTCAGCGCAGCCGACGCGCTCGAGCCCGTCACCGTCGCGTAGGACGCATCCGCGCCCGGCGCAGGGCGTGCCTCGGCGGTCGCGAGCGCGACACCGGGAGCCACGAGATCGGGTCGCGGCACGCCGTCGAAGCTGAGCCCGCCCGAGGAGAACGGAGCCACGCTCCCAGACCCGTCGTTGGCAACAGACGCGGCCGCGTT
>CBDCXJ010000024.1:0-330271 GCA_965223695.1 Gaiellaceae bacterium
GCCCAACCGGCTCTGGGTCTGCGACATCAAGTACGTCCAGACCGGGCAAGGCTTCCTCTTCCTCGCCTGCGTCCAAGACGTCTACAGCCGAAGAATCATCGGCCGCTCAATGCGCGACGACCTCAAAACAGAGCTCGTCCTCGACGCGCTCGGCATGGCAGCCCACACGCGCGAGACGGCCGGCGTCATCGCGCACTCCGATCACGGCTCCCAATATACGAGCCTGGCCTACGGCAGCCATGCCAAGGAGTCGGGAATCGATCTCTCCATGGGCAGCGTCGGCGACCCCTGGGACAACGCGCTCGCCGAGACATTCTTCGCCAGCCTCGAGAAAGAACTCCTCAAACGCGAACGCTTCACCACACGCGAGCACGCACGCATGCGCATCTTCTGGTACATCGAATGCTTCTACAACCCCCGCCGACACCACTCCAGCCTCGACATGCTCAGCCCCATCAACTACGAACAACAACACCAAACAAAGGCCATCGCGGCCTAGACCCCAGATGTCAACCAAAACGGGTCAACTCCACTCCTAGGCTTGTTCTTCTGCACGGCTAGGCCGCTCTACCATTGATCAAGACGAACTTAACGATAGGACCTATCACTTTGAGCGATACCTCGCTCTCACTTATCTGGGACTGGACGCGGCTCCGACTGCTCGTCGAGATCGAGCGCCACGGAAGCGTCTCGGCGGCTGCCAGGGAACTCGGGATCGGCCAGCCAACCGCGAGCAGCCACCTGCGAACGCTAGAGCGCTCGGCCGGTCAGCGGCTCGTCGAGCGCAACGGCCGTGGCAGCACCCTGACGGAGGCCGGTCGCGTGCTGGCCACGCATACAGCACAGGCGATCGCGACGCTTCATACCGGCGAACAGGAGCCACGCGCGCTCGCCGGCCTCGAGGGCGGCACGATCCACCTGGGCGCCTCGTCGACGCCGGGGATCTACCTGCTCCCCGACACGCTCGGCTGCTTCCGAGACGACCATCCGAACGTCAGCGTCGAGGTCGAGATTGCCTCGACCGGGGAGATCCTCGACCGCCTCCTGACAGGTCGCGTCCAGCTGGCGCTCGTCGGCGAAACGACGACGGACGAGCGTATCCAGCTCGCGCCACTCCTGGACGACGAGATCGTCGGAATCGCGGCCGCCCGGCACCCTCAGCCTGAAGGCGGGCCGGGCCAAACCCCGCGAGCTGGCCCGGCACACGATGCTCGTGCGCTCTCCGGGGTCGAGCACGCGCGGTATCGCTGAGGCCGCGCTCGCGCGCGGGCGTGATGGCGAGCCACACGTGGGAACTGACTCGAGCGAGGCCATCAAACGGGCCGCACGCGCCGGTCTTGGCTACTCGTTCCTCTCGCGCTACGCCGTGATCGAGGAGGTCGAGCGCGGCGATCTCGAGGCCTTCAGGCTCGCCGGATCGGGGCCGATGACCCGCACACTCTGCACCGCGCAGCTCGCGCGTTGCCCCTTGTCGCCAAGCGAGAAGAGCTTCCTGGCGACGCTCACGCGCTGCTGCAGCAAGAACGCCGAGCACGCGGCCGCCTGTCTCGCGTAATGTCACTCTAGCCCGTCCGGCGCGCGCCGGGTGAGCGTCGTGGCAACCTTCACGAACGGAAGCACGACAAGCCTCGCGTAGGAAGGTCCGCATGACGAATCAAGCCAGTGATCTTGCCCCGCTTTCACTTCCCTTCTTTGCCCCACCGTACGAGCCAATCTGGTCTTGCAAGGGCTTCAAACGCGTCAGCCTCGTCTGTGACATCGGCAGCGATGCGATGAGCGAGTTGCTAGCGAATACACCGTTCGAGCCCACCGGATCGCGGTGCGAGATTTTCACCGACGATCTCAGCGGCCACAGCCTTGGCGGCTTCAATGAGAGTGGGGTCGCCGTCCCGGTCTCGTACAACGGAGTCGAAGGAATTTTCCACTCGGTGGTCTTCGTCTCGACCGACGTTGCGATGATTGCGGGCCGAGAAGTGTTCGGGTATCCGAAGCTCATCGCTGACGTCGGCTTCGAGCAGACGAGGTCACGCATCGGCTGCACGACGACGCGCGGGGGCGCTGAGCTCATGCACCTCGAATTTCAGCTCGGAAGAGATCTAGCCGGGGTAGAGGAGTTCGCTCCACTCTCTGATCGCGCGAGTCGCGGAGAGTGGGAGTGGACGCATCACCTCCTCGTGAAGAGCATCCCTTCGCCTCATGAGGGCAAGGCCGACTTCTTGAGTGTCATCTACCGCAACATCGGCGGGCGGGTGCTCCGGGCCTCTGCAGGAGACGCGACGCTACGGCTCGGGACGGCAAAGGAAGTTGCTCCGACCCGCGACGCCAAGGTGGTGGCAGCTTATTATCTCGAGGGAGACTTCGGGGGCGACCGCGGCACGGACCGGCGCACTCTCTACGCAGCCTCTGACGTCGACACGACCGACCACAAGCGCAATAACCTCGCGCCGTGACGCGGCTCCACGAGTTTTCCACGTGAGCCTGCGTGGGCGTTCCTCCAGCCGTCTGGTATAGACTCCCCACGCAGCCGGACAGGGAGACAAACGTTGAGCGTAGAAGCCAGCCACGATCGCCGCACGCCCGTCGACCCGATCACTTTTAGCGTCATTCTGAGCCGTCTCGACAATATCGCGAACGAAATGACGCTCACTCTCGAGCGATCTGCCTGGACTTCGATTCTTGCTTTAGCGCGAGATTATTCGTGCGCAATCTATGACTGGCAAACCCGTCAGATTGCCATGAAAGACGGTCTCCCCATGCATACGACATCACTCCATATTGTACTCAGCGAAATTGTCCGAACATTCGAGGGAAACATTTACGAAGGCGACGTCATAGCCTGCAACGACCCGTACCGCGGGAATACCCATGTTGGAGATCTCGTCACTGCCTGTCCTATTTTCTGGGAAAGAGAGCTCCTTTTTTGGGCGGTCACCAAGGGCCATCAGCTTGACTGTGGGGCGTTCATTCCCACGAGTGTGACATCCGCGTCCAGGGATGTTTGGCAGGAAGGGCTAACCATCCCTCCGGTGAAGCTGTACGAGAGAGGCGAGCCGAGAGAGGACGTGCTCGATTTCTATCTCTCGAACGTGAGGTATCGCGAACTGCTCAGCGGCGATCTCTACGCTCAGCTCGGGTCGATCTGGAAGGGAGAGGAGCGATTGCTCGAGCTTGCGGCCGAGTACGGGCCCGACGTTGTTAAGCAGTACGTCGAGGAGATCATTGCGTACGCCGATCGGCGAACTGCCGAAACCATCCGAGGCTGGTCAGACGGTGTCTACGAAGCCGAGGGCTGGGTTGACAGTGACGGCATCGAGGGGAGCGATCTCCTCGTCAAGGCACGGGTGACCATCGAGGACGACATGGTCTACATCGACTACGCGGGAAGCGCACCGCAAGGTCGCGGCGGCTGCAACGGTACGTTTGCGACGATGACGGCTGCAGGTGCAATACAGGTCCTCATGTGTCTCGATCCAGACATCCCTCATATCCATGGAAGCATCCGGCATATCGAGTCGACGGCCGAGGAGGGAAGCATCTGTTGGGCGAAATACCCGGGATCCACCTCCCTGGCCACGATCGTTCCGACCGACGCGATGCAGGACACCGTCAATAAGGCACTCGCCCAAGCGATCCCGGATCTCGTCACCGGTGGAACAGCTCGCCCGGCAAACATTCCAACGCCCTTTGGTGTCGACGAATCGACAGGAGAGCCGACCTGGGGTGCGATGATCATGAACAACGACGGAGGCGGCGGGGCGTCAAGGGGAACTGACGGCTGGCCGATCATGGCTCCGATCGGAGGCTACGGTGGCATCAAAGCCTTGCAAGTCGAACAGCTCGAGCTCCTTCATCCGCTCTTCGTCCAAGAGTGGGAGATCGAGCCCGATTCGATGGGCGATGGGCAGTGGATCGGAGGGCCGGGAAATCGATTCGTGCTGGAGCCCGTCGACGCGCCCTTTTACTGTGTGGAGTACGGCGATGGTCGGGATAATCCGCCTCACGGCGCCCTCGGCGGTACTCCGGGATTCGGCGGGGGCGCGTACGTCGAGAACCGGACGACGGGCAAGCGGCGGTTCGTAAACGCGACGAACGTCGTGCGCGTTGCGCTAGATGAGATCTGGGTCGGCGTTTCCTCCGGTGGTGGAGGATACGGCGACCCGCTGGATCGCGATCCGGCGTCCATCGCCCAAGACGTGAGGGACGGGCTCGTTGGCACAGAGACGGCCGAGCACGTGTACGGGGTCATGCTCACGGCAGAGACGGAGCCGGCCGTGCTCGAGAGCGAAACCGCCGAGCTGCGCGCACAGCTTAGCCGCGACCGAGCTGAACGACCTGCGATCGATCCAACTGAGCCACACGCAGCCGACTGGCTCGAGCGAAACATGAGCGATGGGGACGAGTACCTCGTCAACCCGGGTACGTACTAGCCAGGCGACGAGAGAACACTTCCCCTCAACTCCCTCTCATTACCTCAAGGACGGTGTGGTCGGATGGGAAGACGTATCGGGATCGACATTGGCGGAACCTTCACCGACATCACGGTGCTCGACGACGATGGAGCGGTCCGCCTCTGGAAGGAAGATTCGACGCCCGATGACCCAAGCCGGGCGATTCGCGAAGGACTAGCAGCGGCAGCTGAGCGTCTTGGCGTCGCATCGACTGAAGCGCTGCTCTCCGACTGCGATCTTCTCGTTCACGGCACGACGATCGCCACGAACACGATTATTCAACGCAACGGCGCGCGCGTCGGGCTGATCTGCACCCAGGGTTTTCGAGACACACTCTACTTCCGAGACGGCTTCAAGCCGGAACGATTCAATCGGCACCTCGCGCATCCCGTGGAATTCGTCGAGCGGTTTCTGCGGATCGGCGTGCACGAGCGAATCAACTCGCGTGGAGAAGTCGTTGTTCCGCTCAACCAGGAGGACGTGAAGCGCGCTTGCGAGACGTTTCGTGATGCGGGCGTCGAAGGGGTGGCTGTGGCGCTCCTCTGGTCAGTCGTGAACAGCGCCAACGAGAGGCGCGTGGGCGAGCTCGTGAAAGAGCACATGCCAGACGTGCCCGTGTTGCTGTCATCCGACGTTCTCCCCGAGATCCGCGAGTGGGAGAGGACTTCCGCGACAGTGCTCAGTATGTACGTGCTCTCACGGATGGCTCGCTACATGCGCGACTTCGAGGCGTTCGTCCAGGAGCAGAGCCTGCCAGGGCGCCCTCTGATCATGCAGATCAACGGCGGGTGCGCGAGCGTCGATCACGTGCTGGCGCGTCCCGTCTATGCCATCAACTCAGGCCCCGCTGCCGCACCCGCAGCCGCGAATTACTTCGGCGCCGAGAGCCCCTCGAAGAACTTCATCAGCATCGACATGGGTGGAACGAGCTTCGACGTGTGCCTCCTTCGGGAAGGTGCCGCCGTTACCTCGCGAGACATGATGGTTGGAGACGCGCCCATCGGTGTCCGCGGCGTGGAGACACACTCGATTGGGGCCGGAGGAGGGAGCATCGCGTGGGTCGACCCGGGAGGTGCGCTCCGGGTCGGTCCCCGGAGCGCCGGGGCGCGCCCTGGCCCTGCATGCTACGGCCAGGGCGGCGCGGAGCCGACCGTGACAGACGCGAATCTCCTGCTCGGCTACCTCGACGAGGGCGCGTTTCTCGGCGGTCGCCGAACGCTTCAGAAGGCGCTCTCCGCCAAGTCCGTAGAGAAACGCGTCGCCGCCCCGCTGGATCTTGACACCGAGACCGCGGCGGCTGGAATCTACCGCGCCGTCAACGCCAACATGGTCGACGCCATCCGTGCAGTTTCGGTCCAGCGCGGGATAGATCCCAGAGGATTCGCGCTCGTGTCAGGCGGTGGCGCCGGTGGCATCCACGTCGGCCGACTCGGCGCTCAACTGGGTATTTCGCAGGTGGTCATCCCCGCCGAGGCGGGCCTCTACTGCGCCTTCGGTATGACGGTCACTGATGTGCGCCATGACCTTTCTCGACATGTGGAGGTCGCCACCTCGTCAACGTCCACCGACGAAATTGAGGCGATCTTCGGGGACTTGGAGGCACAGGCGCAGGAAATGCTCGTCGGTGACGGCTTTGAAGACGATCGTATTCGCCTTCTTCGCTCAATTGACGCTCGCTATCCCAACCAGGTGCATGAGCTCACGGTCGACGTTCCGTCCGACTTTGCGAGTCGGCCCGACGGCATCCGCGAGATCGAGGACGCGTTTCACGAACAGCACGAGCGTCTCTTCAAGTACTCGATGAGGTCACTTCCCGTACATGTCCTCCACTGGCGTGTGGCCGGGATCGGCTCCTCGCCATCCCCACTCGGCTCCGAGAGCGAACTGGCCGAGTCATCGGAGAAGCCGCCCGAACCAGCCTCGGAACGTCCTGTGTTCATGCACGAGGTCAGCGATTTTGTTCTGACGCCGATCTACAAGAGCGCGGGCCTTGAGCCCGGCATGCTCGTAGACGGTCCCGCTGTCGTCGAGGGTGAGAGCACTACCATCGTTGTGTTTCCGGGCCAGTCGCTGCGTGCGGATCCCCGAGCACACACGCTTACGATTCTCCAGCCAGATCACGGAGACGACGCGGCACCACTCGGCCGGACGGGTCGGTTCGTGCGATACACCTAGTGGCAGACGGGCGGCCGGCGGGAGAAACGCACGTAGGGGGAGCCATTGCTAGCGGCGCGGAGCACAAGCCCCGCGAGTTTCTTCTCCCTTTGACAGAGCGCGTCGTACAGGGCTCGGGAGCGCTCGAGGGTATAGCCACGATCCTCGATCGATACGACGTAAAGGCCGCACTCCTAATAGCCCCACGGTCTCTTCGTGAGAGTGGCCTGCTTGAGGACCTCGAGCGGTGTCTGGGAGACCGCCTCGCCGCAACCTTCTTCGACAACGAAGCCCATGCCCCGCGGAGGTGCATTCTCCAGGCATCGGACACGGCACGGAGACACGGCGTCGATGCCATCGTCAGCCTCGGAGGCGGGAGCCAGACCGATTGCGCGAAGGCGGTTGCCCTGTGTCTACTCCAGGGGATAACGAAGGAGGCCGGTCTCGACACCTATCGGGTGCGCTTCGAGTACCCCGATCGGCTCGAGGTCCCTTCGCTCGTCGGGAAACTAAGCCGTCTACCCCTGCCGATCGTCGCAATTCCAACCACGCTTTCAGGCGCCGAGTTCACGTCGATCTTTGGCGTCCTGGATGAAGCTCGTGGTGTCAAGGACATCTTCTCGGGGAGAGAGTTCCTTCCCCGGGCGGTCATTCTCGATCCCGTGGTTACCGCCGAGACCCCCGCGTCTCTGTGGGCGTCGACCGGAATAAAGGCACTCGACCACGCGATCGAGGGAACCTTCTCGAGCAAGCGGTTCCCAATGACCGATGCTCTCGCTTTCGGTGCGATCAGAGCGCTGGTGGGAACGCTACTCCCGGCCACCACCGATCCGGGAGATATCGAGGCGCGGGCGACGTGTCAGGTGGCAGCGTGGATGTCGATCTTCGGTCTCGCGAACGTCGGCGTCGGTGTCTCCCATGCCCTGGGCCATCAACTGGGCGCGCGGCTCGGCATACCGCACGGGATCACCTCGTGCGTCACGCTTCCTCGTGCAATCGCCTTCAACTCGCCGGCGGTTCCCGATCAGCTCCGCTGGGTCGGCGAGGCGATGGGAGTCGAAACGACCGCCTCGTCCGAGAGCAGCATTGCGGACGGCGTCATTCGCGAGCTTGAGTCGCTGATCGAGGATCTCGGGCTCCCGAGCTCACTTCGCGAATCCGGGGTGTCCCGCGATCTCCTCCACGAGATCGCCGATCACACGCTGAACGATCTTGTGCTCCAGACAAATCCGCGGCCCGTGACGCGCGATGACCTCGTTTCTCTCCTCGAGTCTTGCTGGTGAGGAGCGTCAATCGGTGACGCGATCTGGTTCGGTGGCCCCGAACGCGATCGGGAGGTCGGGCACTCGGCAGAAGATCGTGGCGTTGCGCGGCGGTGCTGAGCCCGCAAATGGACCGGATGGACGGTATATTCACCACCGTGCAGAGCGGACGCGAAGTCATCATCGTTGTGCTCGAGCTCGTGGACGAGGGGACAGACGAGCGCAGGAGGAATTTCTACGCAGGAGGAATTTCTACGCAGGAGGAATTTCTATGAAGACGACCACCAAGCTGTTCTCACTCATGATCCTCGTCTTCGGGTTCGCCCTGATCGGGGCTAGTTGTGGCGGCGACGATTCGGCCGCTCCGCCAGAGCCGGCCGCGCCGGCAGAACCGGCCGCTCCGGCCGAGGAGCCAGCCGCCCCGGCAGAGGAGCCCGCCGCGCCCGCAGAGGGCGAGGTCATGGAAGACAAGCCCGTGCGCCTCGCCGTGTTCGTCGGCGCCAAGGAGAACACCTACTGGACGGCGCAGCTCGACGCCGCGACGGCGAGGGCCGAGGAGCTCGGCGCGACGGTACAGGGCTTCGGGGCCGAGTTCGATCCGGCAAAGCAGGTCGCGCAGGTCGAAGACGCAATCGCTAGCGGTGAATACGACGCGTTCGTCATCTCCTCGGTCGACGGCCAGGCTGTGGTTCCCGCGCTCGAAGAGGCGATCGCGGAGGGAATCACCGTTGTCTGCCTGTTCCTTTGTGGCCCGGACCCGACACTCTGGGAGAATCAGATCGACGGCGTCGTCTCGATGATCGATCTTCCCTGGTACGACGAGGGCCGCCTCGGCGGCGAGTCGGCGGTGGAATTCTGCGGCGACACGGACCCGTGCAACGTCATCTACCTACCGGGCCTCTTCGTGCTCTCCGGTGAGGAGATCCGCAAGCAAGGCGTCAACGACGTGCTTGATCAACACGACAACATCACCGTTGTCGCCGAGGGCGAGGGTGGGTATCTCGCCGACCAGTCCTACCAGCTGACCAAGGATTTCCTGCAGATACACGACGACGTCCAGCTGATCCTCTCCGTCGCCGACCAGCAGTCCATCGGCGCCGAGCAAGCGCTGATAGAGGCCGGCCTGGAGAACGACATCAAGATCGCCAGCATGGCGGCAAGCCGCCTGGCAGTCGAGGCGCTTCGAGAAGGGCGTCCAGCCTGGTATTCGACCGTCACGCGCATCCCGCAAGACGAGGCCGCCCTCGCGGCCGAGTATGCGGTCGGGGCTGCCCGGGGCGAGACCGGCTTCCCGTCCACCGTCAACCCGCTCGAGTTCTTTGACGTCCCGCCCTACATCACGCAGGAGAACGCTAACGACTTCGAAGCTCAGTGGGAGGGCTAGACAGCGACGAAGACACGCACCAGACAACGGAGCAGCCGGTACCTGGAGAAAGCACAACGGCAACGCGGGTAGGCGTCGATATCGGTGGGACCTTCACCGACATCGTCTTGTATGACGACTTGTCGGGCGAGGTCCGCCTTGGCAAGGTGCCGACGGTGGCGTCTGCGCTCGAGCAGGGGGTGGAGGCCGGGATCTCGAGCCTCCTCTCCCGCAGCGAGGTGGATGCCTGTGAGTATTTTCTCCACGGCACGACCGTCGGCACGAACGCGATCCTCCAGCGCTCGGGCCCGGTGGTTGGCCTGCTCGCTACCCGCGGCTTCCGGGATGTCCTCGAGATCCGCCGCACCGACCGAGTCGACCCCTACGAACTTCTGACCACGCCGTGGGTACCCATCGTTCCCCGCCGGCTACGTCTCCCGGTCACTGAGCGGATCCGCGGGAGCGGCGAGGTCCACACCCCGATCGAGGCAGACGACGTTCGTCGTGCCCTCGCCAGCTTCGAAAACGAGAGTGTCGAGGCAATCGCGATCGCCTTCCTCAACTCGTTCGCGAACCCGGCCCACGAGCTTTTCGCCGAGCGGATCCTGCGCGAGGCTGGCTTCACGAGCGAGATCTCGCTCTCCCACCAGGTCTCAGGCGAGTACCGCGAGTACGAGCGCACGGCGACGGCGGTGGTCGATTGCTACGTACGGCCGTCCATGCGTGCCTACCTCACGGACCTCGAGCGAGGGCTCGGGGAGGTCGGATTCGCGGGCGAACTGCTCATGGTTCGTCCCGACGGCGGCCGCGATCTCATTCGGCGAGGCCAAAGAGCGACCCTTCGAGACGATCCTCTCCGGGCCGGTCGGGGGGCGTCCAGGGCACCTCCGAGCTCGCGCGGACGCTCGAGCTCGGCGACGTCGTCACCGCCGACGTGGGTGGGACGAGCTTCGACACGGCAGTGGTAAGCGACGGCAAACCGCACCTCATGTACGAGGGCGAGGTGGCGGGTATGCCGATCCAGACCGCCTGGGTCGACGTTCGCTCGATCGGCGCTGGCGGCGGCTCGGTCGCCTACGTCGATGCCGGCGGACTCCTCAAGGTCGGCCCAACGAGCGCCGGCGCCTACCCGGGGCCGGCCTGCTACGCGCGAGGAGGCACGGAGCCCACCGTCACCGATGGCGCGCTCTGCCTCGGTCTGCTGCCCGACGTTCTGGCCTCAGGCCTCCGTCTCGACCGAGCCAGAGCAGAGGCGGCGCTTGCCCCACTCGCAGAGGCGCTTGCGTTCGATATCGCCGCTGTCGCACGTGGGATCGTGTTGATCGCGAGTGCCGCCATGGCAGGGAAGATGCACGAGATCACGGTCGAGCAGGGCCGTGACCCCCGGCTCCTCACGCTGGTGGCCTATGGCGGCGCCGGTCCCGCTCTTCGCCACTCTGCTCGCCCGCGAGCTCGACATTCCCCGGGTCGTCATCCCGTCGTATCCGGGGAACTTCTCGGCCTGGGGCATGCTCGGTGTCGACCTACGCAGGACAGCAACCAGAACTCGCGTCATGAAGCTCGGAGACTCCGCGCTAGAGGTGACAAATCAGCTGCTGCCGGAGCTTTTCTCGGCCTCAGCCGCTCGAGCGAAGACCAACGGAAAGCAGCGCCTGCACGAGGTCGCTCTCGACATGCGCTACGAGGGGCAAGAGCACACCGTCACCGTGGCGGTTCCTACGAACGAGGACCGGATCGAGCTGACCGCAGGCGAGCTCCACGAGCTGTTTACCCAGCAGTACCTGGAGACCTTCTCGTACACGCTCGAGTTCGAGCCAGAAATCGTCACCCTCCGAGCGACGCTCCGGGAGCCGCTGCCACGCCGAAAGACTGCCGCGCTGGCACCTCCTGACTCGACGACATCCCAGCAGTCACAGACGCGCTCCGCCTACTCGTTTGTCCACGACGAATGGCTCGACTTCGCGCTCGTTGGGCGAGCAGAGCTCGGCTCCGGCACGATGGTGGCCGGACCGGCAATCGTCCTCGAAGAGACGGCCACGACCTACCTCGATGCCGGGTTCCAGGCGTCTGTGGATCCGTCCGGCGCGCTCTTCATCGGGCCAGCCGAGGCCTCATAGTGGCCCCGGAAGTGGCCGCAACAGACGTCGTTGTCGACGTCGAGCGCGTCATCCATCGAGCAAGCCAGCCTCGAGAAGATGAGGATGCTCTCGCCGTGGCCGTTGACGCGGATCCCGTCACGACGGAGGTCATCCGTCACGCCCTCAACTCGGCAGCTGGCCAGATGAAGTGGGTCGTTGCTCGAGCCGCTTTCTCGCCGGTGATCTACGAGGTGTTCGATTTCGCGGTTGCCCTCTACGACCGGCAGATCCGCCTGCTCGCGCAAGCGCCAAGCCTGCCTGTCTTCATGGGCACGATGAGCTTCTGCATTGAGCATGCAGTAGAAGGCGTGGGCGGCGAGGAGAACCTCGAGCCCGGCGACATCATTCTCTACAACTGGCCCTACGGAGTCGGCTCGCACGCCAACGACGCCGCGCTCGTCATGCCGATATTCGCCAACGACGACGAGTTCGTCGGCTACGCGGTGATCAAGGAGCACTGGGTCGACATCGGCGCCAAAGAGGTGTACTGCACCGATACGACCGACGTTTTCCAGGAAGGCACCTTCTTCCCGGGGGTCAAGCTCTTCCGTCGGGGTGAGCGCGATTCAGACCTCTACCGAACGCTTCTTTGCAACTCGCGCATGCCGAAGCTGCTAGCCGGCGACGTCGGCGCCCAGGTCACGGGTCTACGAGCGGGATACACCGCGCTCGCTCGCCTCGTCGAGCGCTATGGCCTGCCGCTGTTTCGAGCCGCAACAGAGCAAATGTTCGATCACGGTGAGGCGATCGCACGGCAGTGCTTCGAGGACGTGCCAGACGGACGCTACGCCGCCCACGGACAGCTGGACAACAACGGAGTCGATGACGAGCCGATCCCCTTTGAGATCGCGGTCGAGATCGAGGGCTCGACCGTGCGCATCGACTACTCGAACGCACCTGAGGCACAGCGGGGACCGACCAACAGCCCTCTTCCATGCACTGTGTCTGTCACCCGGCTGGCCATGAGTCTCTTCGCGGGCGGGGGGGAGCGCGCCGCACGAGGGCATGTACCGGCCGGTCGAGATCGTGACGCGCCCCGGCTCGCTTTTCCACCCGCTTCCTCCGTCGCCTTGCTTCTTGTTCGCCTGGCCGGCATCCCAGGCGGTCGACGTGATCTACCGGGCTCTCGCGAAGGCGGTCCCAGACCGGGTACCTGCAAGCTCGGGAGGCGACGTGCACGGACTTCAGTGGTGGGGCAGCCACCCGCAAACAGGTGAACCGTGGTTTGAGGCTGCACCCCACCCGTGTGGCCAGGGAGCCCACGCTCAGGGCGATGGGGCGAGTGCCCTCCAACACTACGCCCTTGGGATTGCACGCAGATGTACGGCCGAGGTGTACGAGACGAAGACCCAGCTCATGATCGTCCAGGAAGAGCTCGCGCCCGACTCGTGCGGCCCCGGCAAGCATCGGGGCGGTCTCGGAATCGACAACGTGTTCGAATCTCGTGATGATGGCACCTACGGAACGCCCGTCGTGGAGCGAACGAGGAGCAGCGCGTGGGGCCTCGCGGACGGCGGCGAAGGAAGGCCCAACTCAGCCGCCCTGCACCTGCCTGACGGAACCGTCATCCCGGCGGCAAAAGCGACCGCGATCAGCCTGCCAACCGGATCGAGGTACGTCCTCGAATCGGGCGGCGGCGGAGGCTTCGGCCCTCCCTCCGAGCGCGAACCCAAAGCCGTCCTCGACGATCTTCGCGACGGCTACATCACCGAGGCGCACGCGCGGAGGTACTACCCGCACGTTTTTGCGGACTCCGCCGGGCCGTCGGCAGTAGACGCGGCAGAAGACAAGAGTGGCAGCGGAACGCCCGTGTAAGCCTCGCGACGGATGGCGGCTACCAGAATGACCGACCCGCCTCTGATCGAGATCCGCGGCATCAGCAAACGCTTCGGGGGCGTCCAGGCGCTGACGAGCATCGAGCTCGAGATCCGCGCCGGCGAGATCCACGGTCTCGTCGGCGAGAACGGCGCCGGAAAGTCGACGCTTGGCAAGATCATCGCCGGCGTCATCCGCCCCGACGCAGGCGAGCTTCACATCGCAGGGCGGGCCATCTCCTACCACTCGCCTCGCGACGCACTCAGAGACGGCGTGACAATCGTCGAGCAGGAGCTCGCCCTCGTTCCGGCGATGACCGTGGCCGAGAACGTGGTCCTCGGCCTGCCGCGGAAGGGGCAGCTCAAGAACAGTCGCCGGGTGCGGCGCTATGTCGCGCGCCTTAACGACGAGTTCTCCTTTCACCTCCGCGTCGATGCCTTTGTCGAAGGGCTCTCGGTCGGGGACCAGCAGAAAGTCGAGGTTCTGCGGGCGCTCGTGCGCGGCGCGCGCGTGATCGTCATGGACGAACCGACAGGGCGCCTGAGCGACACTGAGGCGGCCAACCTCCTTGACATCATGCGCCTGCTCTCCGAAGGCGGAACGACGATCATCTACGTCTCGCACTTTCTGGAAGAGGTGCTCTCGGTCGCAAGCCGGGTCACGGTCCTTCGGAACGGGCAGCTCATCCGCACTGCCCCGGCAGCCGAGGAGACGCAGGAGACGCTCGTCCGGGCGATGCTCGGCCGTGACGCCTCACTCACCTTCCCCGAGAAGCGTCCGCCGGACCCGGACACTCCCGTCGTCCTCTCCGTTCGTGAGCTCGCAGGCGGAGACGCGATCCAGGTCTCCGACATCTCTTTCGACGTGCGGGCAGGCGAGATCGTCGGTCTAGCCGGTCTCGTCGGAAGCGGCCGCTCTGAGGTGGCGAAGATTCTCTTTGCGGCCGAGAGACGCACCGGCGGCACGGTCGAGCTCGAAGGCCGATCGCTCCAGGCACGATCGCCGCGCGCCGCCATCCGGCGCGGAATAGCGCTCGTGCCAGAAAACCGCAAGGAGCAGGGGCTTCTCCTGCGCCTGGCGGTTGGAACGAACGTCACTCTGCCCCACCTCGAGGAGCTGACCCGGGCCAGTGTCGTCGGTAGGCGGGCGGAGGCACGCGAGACGTCGGCGATCTTCAAGCGGCTCGACGTGAAGCCGGCCAACCCTTCAGTACCCACGCACGCGCTGTCAGGCGGAAACCAGCAGAAGGCCCTGTTTGCCAAGTGGCTCTGGCGCCCGCCGCGCGTCCTCGTCGCCGACGAGCCGACACGCGGCGTCGACGTGGGGGCCAAATTCGCGATCTACCAGCTCCTTGCCTCGCTTGCAGCGGAGGGGATGGCCGTCCTCCTTATCTCTTCTGAGCTCGAGGAGATCCTCGGGCTCTGCCACCGCGTCGTCGTCATGCACCGTGGCCGGGTGATGGCGGAACTCGCCGGAAGCGAGATCACCGAGGAAGCGGTCATGCGTCTCGCTTTCGGTGGCGACGATGACCGGAGCGACGCGCCGGCTACGCCGGCGACCCAGGACCGCGAGAGTGACGGCTAGTGGTCTCTGCGGGACTCGCTGGGGCTCCTAGCTAGAGGGATCTGACGAGGGGACGAGCTCGGTGGCGAGCAGATACGAAGGGCTGCTCGAGGGTCTCCTGCCGAGCCGGCCGACGCTCGAGCGACGCGCTGTGCTCAACCACATTCGCGGCTACGGCGTGGCCGTCATGTTCGTCGCCCTGTTCGTGGCTCTCGCCATCACGACCTCGGCTTTCCTGACCACCGACAACCTACGCAACCTGCTCGAGCAGTCGGCGCAGATCGGCCTCATCGCCTGCGGAGCAACGCTGGTGATTATCGCCGGCCAGTTCGACCTGTCCTCTGGCGCCATCTACTCATTCGCTGGCGTCGTTGCCATCATCGTCACCGGCGAAAGCACGGTCGTGCTCGGCATGCTCGCCGGGCTGGTCGCCAGTGTCGTGATCGGGTTTGCAAACGGCCTCCTCGTCACCCGCGTCGGCATCGATTCCTTCCTCGCCACGCTCGCCTCCGGCTTCGTGCTCGTCGGACTCGGGATCGTGGTCGCCAGCGGCGTCGGTACGGTCCGTACGACCGCAACCGACTTCGACCTGCTCGGCCGCGGGTCGGCCTTCTCGCTCAAGTACGAGGCCTATGCTCTCGTCGGCGTCACGATCCTAGCCTGGCTCGTTCTTCGCTTTACCGCCTTCGGTCGCCAGATCTACGCGGTTGGCGGCAATCTCGAGGCGGCGCGCGTGGCGGGCGTCAAGGTCGGTCAGGTACGGGCGCTCACGCTCGTCATCGGTGGCCTGACTGCGGCGCTGGCCGGTCTGCTCCAGACCTCCGAGATTCGCGTCGCTCAGGTCGACGCCGGCGTCAGTTTGACCCTTCCCGCGATCGCCGCCGTCATCATCGGGGGCACGAGCGTGGCCGGCGGGAAGGGCGGCGTCTGGCGCACGCTCATCGGCGTTCTCTTCGTGACGATGGTCGGCAACGGCTTCAACCTGCTCAGAATCGATTCTGTCTACCAGTCGATCTTCACGGGCGGGATCATCGTGCTCGCGGTCGCGGTCGACTCCTGGTCAAAGCTGAGTAGCCGGAGCTAGGGCGATGCTGGAGCTGAAGGTACAGGCGTTCAGGGAGGGAGTACTTGGCAGGGCGACCTGGCGCTCGCTCATCGACTACGGCATCGTCGTCGCCTTTCTCATCCTCTTCGCCCTCCTGGCCATCCTCTCCGATGCCTTCCTCACCAAGACAAACCTCCTCAATGTGATCGAGGCTTCAGCGGTCGTGGGCATCGTGGCAGTGGCCGCCACGCTTGTCATCATCGCTGGCGAGTTCGACCTCTCGGTGGGCGCCATTTTCGCCGTCGCCGCCGTAATTTCCGCCGAAGTGGCGATCGCCGCAGATCCGATCGCCGGGGTCGTAACCGGTATCGTCGCAGGCGCCGTCCTCGGCGCCTGCAACGGCGTGCTCATCACGGCCGGGCGGGTCTTCTCCTTCATCGCGACGATCGCTACCGCGCTGGTGTTCCGCGGCATTGCCCTCATCATCACCGAGGGCCATCGCCTCTCCCCAAAGGACGAGGGCTTTACCACGCTCGGTCGAGAGACCTTTGCCTCCGTCAAGTACTCGGTCTGGATCTTCATTGGCTTCGCGCTCCTGCTCGGCTTCGTCCTTGCGAGGACCGCCTTCGGCCGCTACGTCTATGCCACGGGCTCGAACAGGCTGGTCGCGCGCCTTTCCGGCGTTCCGTCCAGCTACGTCCGATTCGCCGTGTTCATCCTCTCGGGTATCGCCGCCGCGGTCGCCGGCGTGATCGTCGCCTCGCGCTCCGGGCAGGGAAGCGCCGAGCTAGGGCTGGGCTTCGAGCTCTCGGTCATTGCCGCCGTCGCGATCGGTGGAACCAGCATTCGCGGCGGCCAGGGCGCCGTCTGGCGAACGGTCATCGGCGTCGTCTTTCTCTCTTTGATTGGCAACGGGCTCATCCTGGCAGAGGTACCCCTCCACTACCGCCGTCTCACCGAGGGCCTGATCATTCTCCTCGCGGTCGCGCTGGGTCGCGCTCGGTCCTAGGCGGTAAGAAGCGGCTAGTCAGCGGCGACGCGGCAGGGCAGCCCGCGCAGCAGCCACGTTCCCATGACCGGGTCGCAGCTGTCGCTGGCGTCCTCCGTGCAAACGTTGATGTTCGTCGACCAGAAGCCGAAGGGATCGACCGCGTCATCGGCGCGTTCCGGGTACCACCAGCGATCGGCGTGAACGACTCGCGGCGGTAGCGCATCGGTCACGCGTGCTTGCTGGCGCACGGCCCCGATAGGCGTTTCGACTCGAACCCATTCCCCCTCGGCTATGCCAGCATCGGCCGCCGTATCCGGATGCATGCTGGCAACCGGGTGCGGGTACTTCTTCCGGAACCATGGCATCTGTTGCGCGTTCTGGTGGAATCCCTCGATCGTTCGCCCGCCCGTCGTGAGTACGAGCGGGTACGAGCCCTCGGTCCCACTGAACACCGCCGGGAGCTCGAAATATGGAAGCGGGTCGATACCCCATGACTCGAGCAGCGACGAGCGAAGCTCGATCTTTCCGCTTGGTGTGCCGAACGCAGCACGCTCGTCGCCTGGCGGCGTAGCTTCTCGGCGCGCGCGCGCGCCGACGGCGGGCCCGTGGTGGTCGCAGAGCGAGGCGAAATCGAGGCCTGCGGGCCTCAGCAGATCGTCCCAGAACTCTTCGACCGTTTCTGGCCAGTCGCTCGCCTGACCGAGTCGGCGACCGAGGTCTCGCCAGAGTTCGTAGTCGCTGCGGTGCTCAAACTCGGCGGCGATCGGCGCGGGCTTTGCCTCTGCATAGTCCCCGGCGAACGCCAGATAGCCGTAGCCGGTCGAGAAGAAGGGCTTCTCGAGCCAGTGCGATGCGGGCAGCAGGTAGTCGGCCAATCGAGAGGTGGGGTTGAGGAAGAGGTCATGCACGACCAGAAGCTCGAGGTTCTCGCTCGTCAGCGCCTCTATCGCCGCGCGCGCGTTCGCGGAGGCGCCAACAGCGTTGTGGCCCTGAACGATCAACGCCTTCACGGGATAGGGGCGTTCGGTCTTGATCGCCTGCCAGAGCGTCGGTTCATGTGCGCTCGCGAGCCAGCTCAGCATGTGCCGCTTGCCGTACCAGACGCGGCTCATCGCGTCGTCGAGAGCGAGATAACCGCGACCCATGTGCGCGAAGCGGTCCGCGCCGAGTCGCTTTTCACGCTGGACGTCGGCCAGCGCGTCGGCCAGCACGGCGTCGCCGTTCGCGACGATGTCACGAGGGGGACCCGCGAGTGCGTGTCCTCCCTCGACGTCGAGGTTGCCGGTGATAGCGATCAGGCATGCGAGAGCACGTCCGCTCTGCACAGCGGTGGTGCCGCTCTGACAGAGGCCGTTGCCGCCATGTATCACCGCTGGGCCGTTGGAGGCAATGGTGCGCGCGGCCGCGGCGATGTCCTGCTCGGGCACCCAGGTGAGCTCCGCTCCCCTTTCGGGCGGGTATTCGAGCGCGCGCTCGCGCAGCTCATCGAAGCCGAGAGTGTGCTCTGAGACGAAAGCGGCGTCGTGTAACCCCTCGCGGACGATGCAATGGATCAGGCTCAGCGCGAGCGCCACATCGCTCCCGGGTCGGTTCTGCAGCCAGATGTCCGCGAGTCCGGCTTCATGCGTTCTTTCCGGATCGATCACGATCAGTTTCGCGCCCTCGCGACGCGCTCGCCTGATGTGTCCCCAGAGGAGCGGCATCGACGCGCTCGGCCTGAAGCCCCAGACCACCACGCAGCGCGTCTCGCCGGCAACCGGCGCGGTGTAGAACGTGGGCCCGAAGCCGTACGTCAGGGATTCGCCGAGGGCGTTCGGTCCGTAACAGACCTTGTCCTGACCCGCGGCGTTCGGGCTGCCGAACAGATTCATGAAGCGCTCGCCGATTCCCCAGTCGGCCCCGTGCAGCGTGCCGAAGCTGTGCGCGAGCGTTTCGGGACCGAAGTCTGCGCTCAGCCTGGAGATC
Organism: Gaiellaceae bacterium; assembly: GCA_965223695.1. Classification (GTDB taxonomy): domain Bacteria; phylum Actinomycetota; class Thermoleophilia; order Gaiellales; family Gaiellaceae; genus JAUVPB01. Next base: position 18,745 of record CBDCXJ010000024.1, read on the forward strand.
GTGCCCGCGATCTCATCCAGGGCCTCGTCCCACGTCGTCTCCTGCCACTTGCCGCCACCACGGGGCCCGACTCGCTTGAGGGGGGCGTGGATGCGCGAGTCGTCGTAGTGCAGAACGTGCGCGCCCGCTCCCTTGGGGCACACGAAGCCGGCGCTCACAGGGTGGTCGCGGTCTCCCGTAATCGCCGTGATGCGCCCGTTCTCGATCTCAACGAGAAGACCGCATTGCTGTGCGCAGGCGAAGCACACAGCCGGCTCCGTTCTGATCCTCGTCTCCGAAGGCATATCGAGTGGACCGCCCCTCCCCCGCCGTCTCCCTCAGTCGTCTGAGCGCCAGCCCTCGGGGATGTGGTCATCGGAGGTGATGGCACCCTGTTCCCTGAGCCGGTCGGCGTGCTCGCCTCGGTTGATCAGCTTCACGGGGCCCCGCTCGGCTGAGAGGTCCGCTCGCAGTTTCTTGGTCGCCGCCGGGTCGACCTCGTACTCGAGGGTCAGGCCGCGCTTCTTCTCGGTGACGATCACACCGTAGTCGTGCTCAGCGCTCTCCTGAGAGACCAGCCGGCGCAGCACGTCAAGCCTGACGGCCTCGGGTCCCGCTCGAGGGGATCCCCCCAGCCGCCGCCACCGGGTGTCGTAATCCCGACCAGCTCGCCGGCCTTCACCGGGACGGCCAGCCGCGTTGGGCGCTTGAGGAGGCCAAAGCCGGTGACGCCGATGTTGACGATCTCGGTGAGCTCCAGCGCCGATCGGCCGCTGGATGAGATCGCGGGCGCGGGCGACACCGCCGCTGGACATCATGATCTAGAGACCCGCCTCGAGCGCGGCGCCGCTGAGACGCTCTTCCAGACGATTGGTATACGAAGACAGGAGCGGCATGAGCCCGGTGTTGAGACACGTGGTGAGCGTGCGCTCGTACTCGCGGTACTCGCGAATCACGTCTGAGGAGATCGAGACGAAGCACTCCGGATACTCGGCCCGGATTACCTCTCGGCACATGCTCCTCGTGTGAGGGGTCCCGGTAGGAGTGCAGCAGTGAGACCGCGATCGCCTCGATACCGAGCTCGCGAAACTCGGCCGCGCGAAGACGGATCTCATCGTCGTCGAGGGGCCGCAGCTCCTCGCCGCGAAAGTTGAGGCGCCCCTCTATCTCGCGAATGAGCTCCAGCGGCACCACGCGCGGCGGGTTGATCCACCACATGATGTCGCCGAAGTCGCCGGGAACCGTCTGGCGCGCGCACTCGAGCATCTCGCGGAACCCGGTGGGAACGATCAGCCCCATCGGCGCGTACTTCGCCTCGAGAATCGCATTCGTCGCGACGGTCGTGCCGTGGAACAGCATTCCCACGTCCGGCGCTTCGATCTCCAGGCTGGACACGATCTCCTCGATCCCGGTCAGGAAAGCCTGGGACATGTCGTCCGGCGTGCTTGCGGTCTTGACGACCTCCTCCTCGCCGGTGTCTTCGTTCAGCGCGACGACGTCGGTGAACGTTCCGCCGACGTCGACGGCGAGCCTCCAGGTCATGCTGCCTCCTCGGCCTCGCTAGCGAGGCCGATCAAAGTACGCATGCCGGCACCGTACGACACACGGGCCCGGGGCGCGGGAGCCAAGGTGCGGCCGAATCTCCTATTCTGCCTGCGCGGATGGCCCGCGTAACGCTCACCTTCGACAACGGTCCGGAACCGCCGGTCACCCACCATGTGCTCGACACGCTGGCCCGGCGTCAGATCAAGACGACGTTCTTCGTGATCGGCGAGAAGTTCGAGACGCCGAAGGGTCGGGAGACGGTCGAGCGCGCGCACGACGAGGGTCACTGGATCGCTAACCACTCCTACACGCACTCGTTCTCGCTCGGTGACAGCGACGAGCCGACGGCCTTTGACAAGGAGGTCACTCGCGGCCAGGAGGTGCTCGGAACGCTTGCTCACCCCGACCGGATGTTCAGGCCGTTCTGCAACGCGGGTTACATCGACCACCGCGTGTTCAAGCATGCGCACATCCAGCAGCTCGAGCAGGGCGGCTACACGTGCGTGATGTTCGACAAGGCCGTCTGGGACTGGGAAGACGCCGAGGGGTGGGTCGACCGCGCTCTCGGCATCGTGCGCGAGCGGCCCTGGGCGACGCTCGTCCTGCACGACATCGTCGGCTATCCGCCAGGCACGATCGTCAACGGCATGAAGAACCTGGACCGTTTCCTCGATCTCCTCGACGACGAAGGGCACGAGATCGTGCAGGAGATCGATCCACGCTCGATACCCATCGTGCGCGGCCAGCGCGTCGGCTCGGTCGACCATCTCTGCAACTGATGTAGGGCATCCCTAGGTGTTCTGACCATAGAGGTCTGAGGCGCGGCTGGTTGGTGGTCGGCCGTCGAGGGAGCTGTGTGGTCGTCGTTGGTTGTACCAGCGGAGGTAGCTGGGGAGGGCTTTGGCGCGGTGTGTGCTGGTTGGGTAGGCGAAGCGGTAGGCCCGCTCGCGGGTGAGTGTTTTGGTCAGGGCTTCTGCTTTGCCGTTGGTTTGTGGCCGGTAGGGGCGGGTGAAGTGTCGGCGTAGCTGGTTGCGGGCGCAGACGGTGCGCCAGGGGCGGGAGCGGTAGGCGCCGGCGTTGTCGGTGAGCACGCGCTCGACGTGGATGCCTTGGTCGCGGTACCAGGCCAGCGCGCGAGTTAGGAATGCTGCGCATATCTTGCCGTCTTCGGCGGGGAGGACTTCGGCGTAGGCCAGTCGTGTGTGGTCGTCGATCGCGACGTGGAGGAACTGCCAGCCTGCCCCGGGGCTGCGCTTCTTGCCGTCGCCGAGGATCCGCTTGCCGACCTGCCAGAAACGGTTGAGTCGCTTGGTGTCAACGTGGAGAAGCTCGCCTGGCTGCTCGCGCTCGTAGCGCACAACCGGTTCACGCTCGGGCTTGGGCAGCCGCGAGAGGCCGAACCGGCGCAGCACCTTGCCGACCGTCGCCGCCGGCCGCTCGAGGATCGCGGCCAACACAAGCGGGCCTGCCTGTGTGCGCTGCCGCAACTCGGCGATCTCGGCCTCGCACTCCACCGAAAGCCGCCACGGCTGACGCTTCGGAGTCGAGGGACGGTCGCGAAGCGCTTCCCAACCGACGTCCCGGTAGCGCCGCCAGAGCCGGTAGCCAGTCGCGCGACTCGCCCCACTGGCGCCCGCGGCCGCCGCGGGGCTCTCACCCTCAAGGATCAACTGCACAATCCGGCAGCGCGACTCAAACGAGAAACGCATCCGCGCCGGTAGGTAGGTTCCATCAAGCATTCGGGCCTCCAGGTCGAGCTCGGTCTTGGTCGACCACAAGGCTTACCGGAAGCCCGGACGCAATCAGCCCTCTCGAAGGCGTGCAGCCAGTACACCTAGGAAGGGGGTTTGGCGAAACAGCTGTGGCCGCGTGGTTGGGGGGGTCGCGGGGCGGCTGCCGGGTGTTCACCCCAAAGACCGGGCTGTTTACCCCCGTGCCGGGTCGGGGTCGGCCGGGGGTGGGCTTTGTGTGGCTGGGGCGGGGGACTGGGAGTACTGCACCGGTCGGCCGGCGTAGTACGTGGTACGGCGTAGCGGGGTGAGATGCGGTAGGATCTAGAGTCACGTAGATAGAGGCCCCCGCGAAGCGCAAACTTCCGAGGGCCGTGACCAAGAGAGGTATCAGCTCACTTGGTAGGCGAGACGGTACCAATCCGCCGTGACGGGCTCGCAGGGTCTGTTGCCGTTCTTCTCGATTCACCCGAGATCGTCCAGCTGGTCAGGGAGCTGGAGGGGCTTCGCTGGACGGGGCGGAGGGGCTATCCGGTCCGTTCTCTTGTCGGGGCGTGTCTCGCCAAGAGCCTGTACGCGATCCCCACGTGGAGCAAGACGGCCGCGCTGATCGCGGAGCACGCCGCGTTGCAGGAGGCTCTCGGCGGCTGCCCGAGCGTCTATGCCTGCTACCGCTTCGCGGCGAAGCTCAGAAGGCACAGGCCGCTCCTTGATGCCTGCCTCGAGCGCGTGACGGCTTCTCTGCGGGAGCAGCTTCCGGAGTACGGGGAGGACATCGCCATCGACGCTTCCGATCTTCCGGCCTACGCGAACGGGCAGCGCTACCTCTCGAAGGCGGGGCCCTGAGCGGGAGCGCTTCTCCGACCCGGACGCCTCCTGGGGCCACCGCTCGGCGATCAGCACCCGCAAGGGCGGTGGCTTCTACGGGTACAAGCTGCACGCGGCCGTCTGTGCCCGCACCGATCTGCCGATCGCCTGGACGGTGAGGACGGCGAGGACGCATGAGTCGTCCACCGTCTCCGATCTGCTCACAGCGGTCAAGGCTCGCGGTTTCGCCCCAGAGACGGTCGCGCTCGATAGGGGCTACGACGTGAAGCCTGTCTACGAGGCTTGCGAGCAGAGCGGCTGCCAGCCGATCATCCCGCTCCGCAAGACACCCGCCGTCAAGCAGGGGAAGCATCTTCCGCCGACGTGCGAGCACGGCACCTGGACGTTCGCTGGAGCAGACTTCCAGCGCAAGCGGACGAAGTGGCGCTGCCCTACCCGCGAGTGCAACCCGAAGAGCGTCTGGCGGAAGGCATCAGTCGGCTGCACCCGCTCGTCCCGCGCGAGACGCCCAGGTGGCGCTCCCTCTACCGTGCCCGCGCCGCAGTCGAGCGAGAGTTCGGGCAGTTTGAAGCACGACTACGGCCTCGCACCGCTACGCGTCCGCGGCCTTGAGCGAGTGCGCAGCTCCACGCCGATCTCGTGATACTCGCCCGGCTCTCGGCCAAGCACTCGCGAGAGCGCAGAGCAATACCGCTCGCAGCCTAAACAAGCCGCTACCGCTCAAACCAGACAGACGCTAGCCTGCACCAACACGCGCTCGTGAGGAGCCCAAGGCGCCCGCAAAGGACAGCGCGAAGGGCCGACGAGCCCACCTGGCCAGAGGACAGCACCGCCCTCTACCGCCCTAAAGCTCGCGCACCAAAAGACGTGCCGCACGTGTCCGGACAGCGTTTCGCTAGCCCTTTCGCTCAAACCCTCCTAGTAGCCGCACCGCCTCAACACGGAACTCCGGCGGATACGGCGGTCTCGTCTTCGGCATAACAACGCTCCTCTCCCGAACCCACAAGGCCCGAAAGCATCACGATGTCAACCAGACCGGGTCAACTTCACAGACCATGCCCCGGAGTCCCACGGCGGGGGCTCCAGACCTACAGCCGATCTGTCTCTCTGGGGTTGGTCCATCTTCCTTCCGTCTGGGGTGTGGGGTCATGGGGGTGTGATGGCGTGACCTGCCGCCGGTGTTTGTGCCGGGGCTTGCGCAGTGTCCCGGGTTTGGTGGGGTCGGGTTTCTGGGTTCAGGCGGCTGTGGGTGTGTTGAGTTTTTCATATTCGATTGGTGTGAGCATGTCGAGGCTGGAGTGGCGTCTGCGGCGGTTGTGGAAGATCTCGATGTATTCGAAGATGGCGTTGGCGAGCTCGACCCTGGTTTTCCAGCGGCGCGTGTTCAAGAGTTCGATCTGCATGCGTGACCAGGATGCTTCGATCATCGCGTTGTCGTAGCAGTCGCCGACCGAGCCCATCGAGGGGACGAGCCCGGACTGGCGAGCCCTTTCGGTGAACGCCCAGGAGGTGAACTGGGTGCCGTGATCGGAATGGATCATGGTGCTGCCGCGCTGGGCTTCGCGTTGTTCTATGGCCATCCCGAGCGCGTTGGTGGTGAGCGCGGCGGTCGGGTTGTGGCTGATCGACCAGCCGATCACGCGTCTGCTGTAGGCGTCGAGAACGACCGCGCAGTACACCTTGCCCTCGCGGGTCGGGTGCTCGGTAATGTCGGTCAGCCACAGCTGATTCGGGCCTTCCCGACGGAATCTGCGGTCGACCAGATCGTCCGCGCTCGCCTGGCCCGGCATCCCTCGTCGTTTCGGCGCTCCCGTGCGACCCGCGATGCCCGCGCGGCGCATCAGCATCGCGACCGCGTTGTGACCAACCCGGATCCCGCGCCCGAGGACCAGCTCGGCGTGCACCCGTCTGGCGCCGTAGCTGCCGTAGGCGGCCGCGTGCACCTCGCGGATCACATCGGTCAGCCACGCATGGCGAACCGTGCGCGCCGATGGCGGCCTGCTTCGCCACGCGTAATAGCCCGCGCCCGATACACCAAGCACGCGACAGGCAACCTCGACGGGTAACCCCGCGCCGGCGATCACGGCGATCGCCTCGAACCGCCTTTTGGGCGCACCGACTCCTTCAACAACTCCGTGGCGCGGCGATGAACCGCGACCTCCGTCTCGAGCTCCTTGATTCTCGCCCTGGCCGCGCGCAGCTCCTCGCGCTCCTCAGAGCTCAACCCGGGCAGCTCGCCCCGATCGATCCTCTCCTGACGGCGCCACGAGTAGATCGACTGCTCACTGACCTCCAACAGCCGCGCCACCTCCGCCACCGGCTTCCCAGCCGCGACCAGATCAAGCGCCCGCCGACGAAACTCCGCCGGATACCCCTTCCGCGACATAAACGACCTCCAAACTGATCATCGAGGCCGCCCGAGTCTAGAAACATAGCTCCACAAAACCGAGGGCACATCAGCCTCGTCCAGGTACTGCGTGTAAAGAAGGATCGTCGTCCCGCCGCCGGCGAGGGCGCGGACGATGTCCCACACCTGGTTGCGCGAGCGTGGATCGAGTCCGGTCGTCGGCTCGTCGAGGAACAGCAGCTGCGGGGTGACGATGATGCTCCTAGGATCACGTATATGATGTTCCTGGTGCTTGTGATTACTGTTGCCGTGGTCGTTTGGCTGTTTGTCGCTCTTTTTTCTTGGAAATTCGCCAGACTCTTGGCAATCACCGAGGTTGACGTGTTCGTGGTGATGCCGGATCAGCCCGCTCTTGAACATTCCTCACGAGGGGGGAGATCGAGATATCTTCCGTGAGCCGCTGTTGTGGATTTTGACGCCTACGATCTAGATCCGCCCGTTTACGACGAGATGTTCTTGCCGGATGGCGCTCCCCGGGAGCATTGTCGGCTGCTCTATGAGGCCCTGAGCCGGCTTTCCGCCGAGGAGCTTGTGGGTATCCAGGAGCGGGTGACGCGTTCGTTTTCGAATGAGGGCGTCACCTTCGTGGTTTATGGGGATGATGAGGCCGAGGAGCGGATCATTCCTGTTGATTGTGTTCCTCGGGTGATATCGGGTGCTGATTGGCGGGGGCTCGAGACCGGCCTCACCCAGCGTATTAAGGCCTTGAACCTCTTTTTGGAGGACGTTTACGGCGAGTCCCGCAGCAATGATCTCTATGGAGAGCCGCGGATCGTCCATGACGGCGTAATCCCGGCGGATGTGGTGCGCGGCTGCCCACAGTACCGCGCCGAGTTGCGCGGCTTCTCTGCTCCTCACGGGACCTGGGTCGCCATATGCGGCACCGACTTGGTGCGTACCAACGACGGTTTCCGGGTGCTCGAAGACAATTTGCGGGTTCCTTCGGGTGTTTCCTACATGATCGCGAACCGGAAGGTGGTTAAGGCGAGCCTGAGTCGGCTGTACAGGAGCTCTCGTGTGCGGGAGGTGGAGCAGTATGGGAGCGTTTTGTTGGAGACTTTGCGTGAGTTGGCGCCGCAAGGGCGGTCTGATCCTTGTGTTGTGTTGTTGACCCCTGGGGTCTACAACTCTGCTTTCTATGAGCATGTGTTTTTGGCCGGCGAGATCGGCGCCGAGCTGGTGGAGGGGCGCGACCTGCTGGTAAACGACGGCTTCGTCTACATGCGCGCCATCAGTGGTCTGCGGCGTGTGGATGTTATCTACCGGCGGGTGGACGATGATTTTATTGATCCATTAGTTTTCCGGCGGGACTCTTTGTTGGGTGTGCCCGGGTTGATGCACGCCTACAAGCTGGGCAACGTGACGCTGGTGAACCCGCCCGGGACGGGTGTCGCTGACGATAAGAGCGTGTACGCCTATGTGCCCGACATGATTCGCTACTACCTGGGTGAGGAGCCGCTGTTGGCTAACGTTGAGACTTACCTTTGCCGCCGGCCTGAGGATTTGGAGTTCACCCTTGACAACCTGCATGACCTGGTGGTCAAGCGTGTGGGCGAGTCGGGGGGCTACGGCATGCTGGTCGGGCCCCATGCTACGCCGGAGGAGCGCGAGGAGTACGCGGCGCAGATGCGCGCTAACCCGGCCGATTTCGTTTCGCAGCCGACCCTTGCCTTGTCCCGTTCACCCTGCCTGATCGAGGGACGCTTCGAGCCGCGTCACGTAGACCTGCGCCCGTTCGTGCTTCACGGCCGTGAGACGCGTATCGTGCCTGGCGCTTTCTGCCGTGTCGCTCTGCGTAGGGGAAGCGTGGTGGTGAACTCCAGCCAGGGCGGGGGCGGCAAAGACCTTTGGGTGCTAGAAGACCAAGTCGAGCATCGGGCCGGATGAGGGCTGAGCCGAGGACTGGGCTATGAGCCGGACGGAGGCTGAGTTGGGTGCTTGTGTGCGGCGTGGAGGTCGTCCCGCGGCCCGGTCTCGTTTTGGTGTAGGGACGGTTTTGGGGGCGCTTGCGGGTGTGTTTTTATGTCGGCGGTCTGTGCCCGGGCTCAGGTTTTTGGAGAAGGTCAGGCTCGACGACGTTGTGGGCGCGGTGCTCGCCCACTTGTTTGCCGGGGTCTGGGGACCTTGGCGGTCTGTATCGCCGCGGGCGGCCGGTTCCATGTGCAGCTGCTCGGGGTGGTGTCGATCGGGGTGTTCGCGGCGTCGTGGTTTTTATGGCGGGTATTGGATATGACGTTGAGCGCCCGGGTGTCGCGCAGTGCCGAGCGTTTGGGCCAGGACATCGGGGAGCTGAGTACCGAAGCTTACCCCGAGTTCGTGCTGATGCCTGAAGAAGACGACGGCGGGGGCTCTGGGTCGGATGCTCGCTCGTAGCGCACAGGGCCTGTACTGGATGAGCCGTTACTTGGAGCGGGCGGAGCATCTCTGCCGGATGTTGCGGTTGCAGGCGGAGGCTTTGGTGGATCGTCCGATCAGGGAGGTCTATTTCGGGTGGGGTCGTATCTACGGCAGCGTGAACCGTCAGCCTCCCTGGGGGAGTCTTGAGTTCCTTGACAGCGACGCCTATGCTTTGGCTGATTCCTACACTCTCGCTGATGATCTCACGTTCGAGCGTTCGCATCCGGGCTCGGTGTGGAGCTGTGTCGCGCTCGGCCGCGAGAACGCGCGCCAGATGCGCCAGTGCATCAGCGCCGAGATGTGGACCCGCCTGAACCTGGCCTATCTGCGTATCCAGAAGCTGGGCATCCAGGACATCTGGAGGGCCTCCCCGGAGAGCTTCTACACGGAGACGGCGGTGGAGATCAACACGTTCGCGGGGGTGGCTGCGGCCACCATGTATCGCGGCGAGGGCTGGCGTTTCATGCAGCTCGGGCGGTTCATCGAACGGGCCCAGCTCTCAGCCGCACTGCTCCTAGCCCAAATCGCCGTGAGCAAGCTCAGCGGGGAGTCCTCGGACGCGGACTGGACGAGCCTGCTGCGCCTCTACCACGCTTTCGAGGCCTACAGGCGCCGCTACAGCGTCGAGGTCGACCCCGGCCAGGTGCTGGACCTGCTGGCCACGGACACCCTGCTGCCCAGCTCGCTGTGCCGGTCGCTTGACATGGCGGCGGCGGAGCTCGCAGCGATCGGCACCGGCCCGGACAAGGGTTCCAGCGACGCGGCCCGGCGGCTGGCCGGCCGTCTGGTTTCTCTGATCCACTACAACTGGCCGGACAGGGAGGATCGCGAGGCTCTGCTGTGGCAGGTGAACGGGCACTGCCAGGACCTCCACCAACTCGTGGCCGACACCTATTTCGACTACCCGGTCGGAGACCTCCCAGCCCGCGACGACGAGCCGGCTGACGACGCGTTGACGCAATGACCGGCCCGGCGTGCTATGAGATCGAGCACGTCTCCCGCTATTTCTACACCTACCCGGTGCAGCACTGTGTGATGTCGCTTTGCCTGAAGCCGCGCCAGGATGAGGGGCAGCGGCTGCTGCGATTCGAGGTCGCGACCGACCCGGTCGCGCCTCTGAACGGGGAGCAGGACTGCTTCGGCAACACGAAGCTCGTCCTCAACGTCCATCGGGAGCATGAGGCCTTGGAGATCGCCGCTCGCTCCACGGTGGAAACGACGCCCCCCGCCCCGCTTCCGGACTGCCTGGGCGTGGGCGCCTGGGAGGAAATGCGCCTGTGGGGGGAGTCTTTCGCCGACTGGGACTTCACGCACGCGAGCGCGTTTGCCCGGCCATCGCCTGCCCTCGCCGCCTTCGTCGAACGTCTGGGCATTACGCCGGGAGGAGATCCGCTGGAGGCACTGCTGGGGCTTTCGGACACGCTCCACCGCAGCTTCCGGTACGTTCCCGGGAGCACCTCACCGGTCTCTCCTATCGAGGAGATCCTGGAATCAGGTCGAGGGGTTTGCCAGGACTACACCCACGTCATGATCACGATCGCGCGCTCCTGGGGGGTGCCCGCCCGCTACGTCTCGGGCTACCTGCACGTCACCGGCCTAGGCGACGAGCAGGTGTCGGAGACAGCCACCCATGCGTGGGTGGAATGCCGGCTGCCCGATCTGGGCTGGGTCGGCTTCGACCCCACCAACCGGCGGCCCGCCGACGAACGGCACGTGCGCATCGCGGTAGGCCGAGACTACCGAGACGTGTCCCCTACCCGCGGCGTCTTTCAGGGCAGCGGGGAAAGCCGGCTAGAAATCGACGTGCAGATACGCCCAGCAACAAACACGGCGAAAACAGGTGAACCGCGAACGCGTCCGGGTCAACCCTAGACCACCCCGACCCCATAAGACCCCCCGAACGGGGAGCAGGCACGCCTCGATCCTCCCGTCCAGGGTGGCGGGCGGAGCGTCTTCTACCGGGCGTTCCTCGTCATGATCTAATGCGATGGCGACGCCGGGCAGCACTCCGATCGTGGCGTCGTTCGAAGCGGTCGGAATCATGCCCGCAGGACCATCAACCGGCTGCGACGAACGCACCGAAAACCTGCTGGTGTTCGCCTTCCTGATCGAGTTCCCTCGGCGATGCCCTAGCTGTAAGCTAGGGCGCCTTGGAAGAGCGCCTGCCACGCCTCGACTTCACGCTCGGCCGCCTGTGCAAGCTCGGCCGCGTTGGACATTGATTCGCGGGCCGCATCGGCGGTGCGCGCCCGGATGTCGGCGTCGGCTTTCTGCCAGTCGTCGTCCTGAGCGAGGAAAGAATCGAGCAACCCGAGCAGGTCGCCATTGGGGTCTTCGCAGTTGTCAAGACCGAAGGCGATCTCGGCCTGAAGCTCGGGGTGCATCGCACGCACGTGCTCGTCGCGCGAGCAGAAGTCGACAAGGTGCTCGCCGCGGACAACGACGGCTGCGTAGTCCTTTGGGTTCCGCGTGCAGCGCCCGGCGCCCTGAACGATCCGTGTGCGAATGCGCTCGGCGAGCACTCGGCGCGCCTTCAGGTGGTCGAAGAGGAACCGCTCTTGCAGGTGAGTGCCCGCCGGCAACCCACTGAGCACGATCAGCCTGCAGCTCTCGTCGGGCAAGTCGATCCCGTCGTAGCGGTTGGCGAGCAGCAGAGCCGCACGCTGCTCGCTCGTGAAGGCAGCGAAATCCTCCTCGACCTGATCTGTTCGCATGCGCGCGATGTCGTCCGGCAAGCAGGTGGCCTCGAAGCGCTCAAGGTCGGCATAGGAGGGGGCGATCACGAGCGCTCGTCCCGCGCGCTCGATCGCCCGCGTGACGAACTCGTCGCCCTCGGCCGGCCCGTGCGCAGCGTTGGGGAAGAGGAAGAACCGACGGCCCGAGCCATGCTTGTCCCAGCCGGCCGGCACGGGCAGACGCTTGATCCGCGGTACACCGAATGACCGCTCGAGCTCGCCACCCGAGCCGAGCGTCGCTGACATGTAGATGCGCTGCTGCGCATCGGCGAAGGGCTGGTGCTCCGAGGTGGGCGGGATCAGCGGCCGGATCAGGATCTCGTTCCAGGAGACATAGACAAGGCAATGCTCGAGCGCGTCGGCGATCATCTCGCTGGCGTAGGCGTTGTGGCCGTGCGCGTGCGCCCCGAGCGCCTCGCGCAACACGTCGGCATGCGCGGCGACCGCGCGCGGGGGCACCAGCTCGACGTCATTTCTACGCCACGGGTCGAGGCCAGCGTCGCGCATCCGCTCGGCGAAGGCGTTCGGCAGTGCGTCGATCACGTTGGCGAGGAGCGCCTCATAAAGGGTGCCCTCGCTGCGCTTGGCGGTCACCGACCAGAGGCCGGCGACCGCTCCCTCGCCGGCGTGGGCGTCGTCGAGGATGACGGTCTGGGCGTTGTCGATGCTTGGATTCGAGTTGAAGACCCCGTGGTAGGTCGTGACAGCGATCGCCCGGGCGCGCTGGTACGACAAGAACTCGCCGCGTTCGTAGCTGGCCTGCGGTCCGGTCAACGTGACGGCGGGGATCCCATAGTTGCTCGCCTTGCTCGCCGCCTGGCGGGCGAGCTGGATGTTCGGGCAGAGGTATGTGATCCGCTGGCCGTGGGCACGACGGCGGTACTCGGCGAGGAGAAGGCCGACAAGCGTCTTGCCACCGCCCGTGGGCAGCTCAAGCGCGACATCCTTCGTGCCGGCCGGCAGCGACAGTAGTCGCGCAGCAGGTCGGCCTGGTGTGCCCACAAGTGACGGACAGCACCATCGGTCGTCCGCAGCGAGCGAAACAGCACCTCGGGCGACTCAGGAACATCGGCGACCTCAGCTCGCGTAACGAACCTCGACATAGGCCAAGCGTATCGGCACGACCCGGCTACTCCACCCGGCTGAACCGCACCCCCGAACGCGTTGCCCACTCCAGCGCCTCCGCAGAACTGCGCCACCGGCCGCCCACGCCAACATCACTCCGCATCCCGCTGATGACACGCCCCGACATACGCAGCCGACACCAACAGCGTCCCCCTCCCACAACCCGCACCGAAGACCGGCCAGCCCCGGCAGGAAACGTCACCTAGAAACACCTCCGCCACTGACCCAGACACCAAGGCTCAGCGCTCCCAACCTCCAAAGGAGTAGATGTCGCTTCGCTTCGAAAGTGGGTAAAAACTGCCGGATTCGTGGGTAACCGCTCAAAGTCACTACCAGCAGACCCGCATGGATACAGGCATTCCGCGTTTCGCCAAACCCTCCTAGGACGGTGGCCTCGTGCATGAATACGACAAGGGGCTGTCGTGGCGTGTGCGGCAGGCGTTGGAACGAGGGCTACAGTCTGGGGTAGGCTCGGCGGCAGCGCGACAGCGAGGGCACAACCATGCCCTCGAACCGCGAGTGGAAGGGTGGGAGGGGGAGCTCCGAAGCAGCTTGGACTGCTGTTCCTCCGTATCCCTCCCTGAGATTCGGAGAAGTCGTTCCGAGGCGGGAGTCCGACCTGCCCTGATATTCGTGTATGCGATCTTCTTGTGATCTGGCAAGTCGAGCGTCGGTTCGGCTTGACGGCCTCTCTCCTCAGCCGCGCTATTCGTCGTCGTGTCAGCCGGAACGGGCGGGTTTAAGCGCGGTCTTCATGGCGGAACCGGTGGCGCTGCCGGCCTGCTTCACCACTTTGTGGACTCTTCCGCGTAAACGTGGTCCGGCAATGCATAGCGGATTCCTTCCTCGTCGAACAACGACGTATCCAGCAAGGAAGTAAATCTGGCGAAGTTGCTGTCTTGGCGACGGGCCGGCAACAGTCTATTCAGGATCTGAGCATAACGTTGTTGCGTCTTGAACCACCAGACGACTCCGAAGGAAGAAACTTCCGGGTACATCAGTGAATCGGCGGTCTTTTTTCCGATAAGACCGCGGGAAACACGGTACACGTATCCGGCTAAGCGGCGGCGGTCCTCCGGATCGGTAATCCCGGCAATCAAAGGAGCTGAGTTCACCAAAGAGTGAGCCATCACGATTGACTCCATGGGGGAATCAGGCTCGCACATGAGGCCGATGTCGTACAGCTTTAGAGCTTCATCGCCATCGCGGAACAAGATGGTCTCAGGAATGCCCATCAAGTAACCGCTGTAGCGCCAAACGGCCATGAAGCTATCGTATTCCTCATCATTGTATTTGGCGCCCAAGGACTTCATATGTTTCAGCAGTCTTGCCGAGAAAGAGGAAATGGCAAAACCCAAATGCGCCGCGCTAATCGGCACACCCCAAGCTTCAGCGTCCCAGTCCTTGAAATTGCCTAGGAGATGCCTCAACCGTGCATGGACAATTCTGATACGGACTGAGAGCTTCCAACCGTCTCCATACCTGTACATGCCGTCCGGAAAGAATATCTCCATCATGTGACGGTTATTCTGTCCCAAACGCCTGATGCCTTGGTCTCGTACTCGCCCGGTGACGAAGAATGACTTCGCTATATTTGTCGTAAAGCCTTCTATCAGAACGCCTGCGACGAATGCCGCAAGAATCACCTGCGAGTTCCTGTGAAACATGCGGATAGCCGGAGCGAATTCAGAATACTTCAGCCATTCCGGCGGCGTTTCAGCCTCTTTGAAGAATTGTCGCAGTGAGGCTGGCGCGTCCCGCAGAGCTTCTTCACCTTCGCCATTCATGGCTGCTTCGATGAGTCGATGTGACTCTTCTGAACTAAGCTCTGCTAGATCTGCCGTCATCGCTTCGGCCAGCGGGTCTCCAAGGCGTGTGTGCTCAATGTAATTTGTCGCCATCGCGACGTCTATTTTTAGAGCCTTCAAGTAACCCCGATTGTAGTCAGTAGGTGTGTTTATTGGCACTCACTTACACCTCCTCTGAGGTTCTGCTCTCGACGATGGGAACTTCATGTTTCTGCGGTTCTACTCGTAGATCCGGAAGCCAACTCAGCCAAGATGGCAGGTACCAGTTCCGCTCGCCCAGCATCTCCATGCTGGCCGGGACGAGGACCGAGCGCACGAGGGTTGCGTCTATAAATACGGCTACAGCCAGCCCGAACCCGACCTGTTGGTTGACGGTGGTGTTGCCCATGGCGAAAGCACCGAACACGGCGACCATTATGAGAGCAGCACCGGTGATCAAACCCGCAGTGGAGCGCAGGCCGTAGGCCACGGACTCGGCGTTGTTCCCCGTCTGATCGTAGCGTTCCCGGATGCGGCTGAGAAGGAAGACGTGGTAGTCCATGGAGAGGCCGAAGAGGATGGAAAAGAGGAATAACGGAATCCAGACATCGATGACCTCGGCATGCTGAAAACCGAGGAGGTCTGTGGCCACGCCCTTTTGGAAGACAAGAACCATAAGGCCATAGGCAGTGCCGACCGAGAGGAGGTTCATGAAGACGGCCTTGAGGGGGATGACTATGGAGCGGAACACGAGCATGAGCACCAGGAAGCTCAAGCCGAGGACGAAGGCAAAAACTATGGGCGTGTACCGCTGGACGATGGCGAATACATCCGCAACTTCCCCGCTCACGCCGCCGACGAAGACCTCCGCGTCGACTCCGTTGAAAGCGGCGGGGATGTATTGATCGCGTATGGTCTCCACGACATCAACGGCGGCCTGGGTGCGGGGTTCACCGGGGATGAGCACTTGGAGCAAGGCGAGCTCCCCTGACGGGGCAGGCTGCGCGGCGCCCAATTCGCCGGAAGGGCCAATGAAGGGCTTGATCTGCAAACCCTCGCGGGCCGTGAGGGAAGCTTGAAGCTCGCCTATCGCCCGCTGGACCTGCGGGCTGGAGATATCCCCATCGATGACGATGTCGGTGGGATTGACGAGGCCGAAAGAGAAGTGCTCTTCCATGACGAAGAAGGCGTCGCGCGTCTGGGTCCCTTCGGGGAAGGCGTCTACGCCGTTTAGCCCCGTCTGGATCTGGAAGTAGAAGACGGTAGCGGCCACCATCGGAGCGGCGACGACGACGAAGCTAATCACCGGGGCCCGGCTGACCACGCGGGCTATAATCTTCCAGAAGCCTTGCCTGGAGGACTCGGAGGGCGTGATTCGCGACTTGCCGAAGAAGGGGATGGGCAGGTGGTTGATTCTCGGACCGAGGATCGCGAGGTTGGCAGGCAGAAGGGTGAGAGTGGCCGCTAATGCAACCAGCACGACCAGTATGGCCCCAATGGCGAGGGACTGGAAAAAGGAGAAAGGAACGATCAGGAGACCGCATAGGGCAATGATCACGGTGACGCCGCTGAACAGGACGGTGCGGCCGGCGGTTGCGCCAGCCCGCTCGATGGCCTCTTTAGTGTCGAAGCCGCGGGCCAATTCGTCGCGGTAGCGGGAGATAATAACTAGGGAATAGTCAATCCCCACAGCTAACCCGATCATGATGATCATGAGGGTGACGAAGAAGATCAACTCGAAGGCCTGACCAATGAGCGCCGTAATGCCCAATGCGACTACGATGGCGGCGACGGACAGACCTACAGGCATGAGCGCAGCAGCGATGGTGCCGAAGAGAACCGCGAGAATGACGAGGGCGACAGGTAGACCGATCCGTTCTCCTTGCCTGAGGTCATTTTCCGCCAGTTCGTTGTTGTCATGGGCGATACTGGCCTCTCCCACCATGAGAACGTGGAAGCCGTCCTTCCTATCCGCTTCCTCGACGACGCGGAGGACGGCAGGAATGTTTTCTAAGGCTTCTTCGAAGGAGCCAGTCATGACCAAGGGTACTATGGTGGTCATGCGGTCTTTGGAGGAAACAAGGGTTGGGTCGTTGGTTAGGTAGTAGTTTCGTTGAGCGGTCGGCTTTACAACGTCGTCCCCCAGGGAGAGAACATCTTCGTAGACCGCTTGTACCTTTGCCTGGAACTTGGGGTCATCCACGGTAAGGGAGTCCGACTGGACGACAACGATTTCGCTGATCGCTTTGGGGCCTCGCAGCCGGTCTTTCAGCAGACGGTCGGCGCGTTCGGACTCGGCGCTGCTTCCCAGCCGAAACTCCGTTGTCGTGCCCTTATCGAGTATGTCTGTGATCGGCTTCGGACCGGGAGCCATCTCAGCGTCTGCGGCGAGCCCGCCGGCAACCAACATTACGACGGCCCAGATAGCGATGACTAAAAATGGCCTTCGCGCGCTGACGCGGGCTAGAAACTCAGTAATGGGGCAAGTCCCTTCACCCGACTAGCTCGTTGGCGCCGGAGGCCGTCCCCCTGGCGGCGGGACGCGGGATGCCCGTCGTAGGGCGTGCCGCAAGGACCGCGGCGGCGAAAGATAGAGACATCAGATAGTCGGCCCGTCGGTGACAGGGCAGAGGCGGTAAGGATCGCTGGAGCACGCCCAGAGCCGCGAGCCCTCTCCGCCAAAGTCTCATCCCCGCCGCTTCCAGAGGTCACGGCCTGCAGCGTACACGTGGGGAAGACCCGGCACCAGGCGCGGCGATAAACGTCGGCGCCCCGGCTGACCCGGCGCCGGCCGGTGAATAGACCTGGGAGCTAGTTTCCGGCGGCGGCGTTGGCAGCGGCAGGAGACCGCCCGATTGTGTGGAATGGGGTGAGAACGGCCACTCGCACTGGCCTCGGCGTGGCCGCCTGGAGTGGCCCGACCTCGCGTCGGTGTTCTTTGTATTTCTATATCGAATCATTCCTCGCCACGCGCTCCGACGGTGACCCCTCGGCCTCTTCGAGCGAGTCCGTGCCGGAAGCGCCACGATTCGTTGCCGGTCTCGATGATGTGCGCCCGGTGGGTGATCCGGTCGACGACGGCCTTGGCCAGCCTTGGGTCAGGAAAGACCTTCGCCTACTCGCCGAAGGGCAGGTTGGTGGTCACGATCAATGAGGCCCGCTCGTTGCGCTCGGAGATGATCTGGAAGACGAGATCGGCCGCCCCCTCGGGAAGGGCGAGGTAGCCGAGCTCGTCGAGCACCAGAAGCTCGATCCGCCCGTAGCGTCCGACGACGCGGGCCAGCTCCCGCCGCGGCGACTGCCCGCCCGTCGAGGGCTCCCGCCGCGAGCGCGCCCCGGACCGCCAGCTCGACCCGCTCAGGAGCCAGCTCGCGGCAGAGCAGGCAGACGTCGATCAGCTGCCGCGCTGCCTCCGAGGCGCCGTAGCGGCCCTCGATCCCTTGCCAGAGCTCGTCGTAGACCCCGGGCCACGCTCGGCGCTCGCGCTCCTGGGCAAGCGGCAGCGAGCCGGCGAGCGCCCCCGGCTTGCGCCTGAGCAGCTCGAGGTAGTGATCGAGAGAGGCGGAGACGCCGAAGCGGCCCTGTGCGCGCTCGTGGCGAGCGATCTCGCGTCCGGGGTGGTTAAAGGACGAGCTCGCGGGCGCCTAGCTTCGCCTGCACGCGCAGCCCGACGAGCGAGACCGGGACCGCGCAGGTCTCCAACTGCTCGGCAGGGAGCGGCCGCAGCTTCCGTCGCTCACGTCCAAGCGACTCCCCGACCGTCTCGGCCCGCCCGGCGATCCGCTGTTTCAGATCGCCCGCGCAGGCGCGTTCGAGGAGTTCGTTGAGCCCTGCGAGCGAGTCGAGCTCCGGAACCGGCATGAGATGGCGGCGGCGGAAGCGCCCGATCTCCGATTCGACACCGCCCTTCTCGTGGGCGCCCTCGATCCCCGGCATGGTGAAGACGGACTCGTAGAGATAATGGGAGCGAAGGGCGACGAAGCGGTCGCTCTCCTCACGTCGCCTGCCGCGGAGGATCCGCTCGACCGCCGAGCGGAGGTTATCGTAGCGGATCCGCCCGAAAACGCCGCAAGACGCCCGCAGCCAGTCCCTCAGATCGACTATTTCGCCGGCCCACCGTCCCTTCGTATGACAGAGGTGACCTGCCCCCGGTGTTTGTGGCGGGGCTTATGTGTTGGTGCTGTGGTGTGGGCCTCTTTGCGGGTTGTGGGTTGGTGCTGGGGGCGCAGGGCGCGCGGGTGCGGGCGTGGTGGTTTGGGGTGTGGGTGGGCGGTACCCGGGGGGCTGTGGGGGCGGGGCTAGTTGTGGGTCTGGCGCCAACCTAGTGGTCGAGTGGTACGGCACCACCGACCTGCGCCCACCGCCGGGCTTCACCGGCTGGAAGGGGCGTGTCCTCGGACGAACCGACCCCGAGTACGCTCAGCTCCTTCGCGACGACACGCCCAGCGCCGTACGCACCGAAGAGGTTGTGTGGGGCGGTGTGCCCGTCGACGGCATTCCCGCACTCGACAACCCGAACAGGGTCGCTGCAGACGAGGCCGACTTCCTGACACCGGAGGAGCCGGTGTCAGGAATCGCGCTCAACGGTGAGGCGCGGGCCTACCCGTTGCGGATCATGGATTGGCACGAGATGGCGAACGACGTGATCGGAGGCGTTCCCGTGTCGCTCGCCTACTGCACGCTCTGCGGGGCCGGGATCGCGTTGGATGCGCGAGCTTCAGACGGCGAGACCTACACGTTCGGCTCGTCGGGTCTCCTCTTTCGAAGCAACAAGCTGATGTACGACCGGCAGACGCGCACACTCTGGAATCAGTTCACCGGGGAGGCGGTTCTCGGTGAGCTGATCGGATCGGCGATCGAGTTCGAGCGCGTGCCGGTCGTACTGCTTGCAAGGAAACGCCGAGTTTCGGTATGTGAATCCTAGCGCGAGACTAGCATGTGAAACACTACCCAAGTCGGCCAGATCTGGCGACATCTTGCTATCAGTTCGTGCACCTGTTGGCGCTCTGAATGTTGCTGACCAGGATTATGGTATCGGCCGAGGTCTTTGCGCAGTGCGAACTCGGTCTTGTTTGCATGACACCTTCACCTATTACACCCTTGGTGTTGCCAGCGGAGAGCTGCTTCGGTTGTCCACTGGTAACACCTACGATGCCGTTACTGTCCCCATCGTAGGAGGACTCCGCCTTCCCCTTCCGCCTCTCCCCGAGCAGGCCGCCGTCGTGCGGTATCTGGATCATGTGGACCGGCGGGTGCGGCGGCTGGTGCGGGCGAAGCGGAAGCTGATCGCGCTGCTCACGGAGCAGAAGCAGGCGATCGTCCACTGCGCCGTCACCCGCGGCCTCGACCCCAACGTCCCCCAGAAGGACTCCGGCGTCGAATGGCTAGGCCAGGTGCCCGAGCATTGGGAAGTGCGGCGGATCAAGAGCCTGTCTCTCGTGAAGCGCGGGGCATCTCCAAGACCTATTGCTGATCAGAAGTACTTCGACGCCAACGGAGAGTTTGCCTGGGTTCGAATCGCAGATGTCACGGCCAGCAAACGCTATCTAGAGAAGACAACCCAACGGCTATCCCAGCTTGAGCAATCATTGAGTACTGGCGTGACCTTCAAGAAGGCTCCGAAGGCGGAAGTGTCGCAACCCGAGACCGAGACGCTTCCCGGCCTCGATGGGTAAACCTCGGCCGGATCGTGGGTAACCGCCCGCGTCGGTAGCCTGGAGGCCCTATGGACACTGGCCTACAGCGTTTCGCTAGACCCTCATAGTGCCGCTCGCACGCCTCATTCCCTGCCTCGACGTGGCCGGCGGTCGCGTTGTCAAGGGCATCAAGTTCGAGGGCCTGCGCGATGTCGGCGACCCGGTCGAGCTCGGCGCCGCGTACTCGGACGCGGGAGCCGACGAGCTCGTCTTCCTCGACATCAAGGCCACCGTCGACAACCGCGACTCGCTGGTCGAGCTGGTCGAGAACGTCGCGGAGCGTCTCGCCATTCCCTTCACGGTAGGCGGCGGCGTGCGAGGCGTCGAGGACGCCGAGCGGCTCCTGCTCGCAGGCGCGGACAAGGTGTCGGTCAACAGTGCCGCTGTCGCCGACCCTGGGCTGCTCACCCGGCTCGCCGAGCTGCTCGGCTCGCAGGCCGTCGTGATCGCGATCGATACGAAAGGCGGCACGGTCTACACGCACGCGGGCGGCCGCGCTGCGGACCGCGACACCGTCGAGTGGGCTCGCGAAGCCCAGGAGCGCGGCGCTGGCGAGATCCTGCTCACCTCGATCGACGCCGACGGCACGCGTGACGGGTATGACCTCGAGATCACCGAGCGGGTCGCCGACGCCGTCTCGGTCCCCGTGATCGCGTCAGGGGGGGCGGGCAACGAACGTCATGTCGCCGACGCGCTTGGCGTGGCGCAGGCTGCACTGCTCGGGTCCATCCTGCACGAGAACCCCGACCGCCTTCGCACCCTGCGCGATCAGCTGCGCGCTGACGGAATCGAGTTACGCGATGCCGCGTGAACGAGAGCGCGAGTTGAAGGCGGCGATTGTGCAGGACGCCGCATCGCTGCGCGTTCTCATGCTCGCCTGGATGGACGAGGAGGCGCTCGCCCTCACCCGTGAGACCGGGCTCGTGCACTTCTGGAGCCGCTCTCGCCAGAAGCTGTGGAAGAAGGGCGAGAGCTCGGGCAATACGCTCGCCGTCGTCGAGCTCAAGGACGACTGCGACGGCGATGCGATTCTCGTCAAGGTGACGCCGAGCGGCCCCGCCTGTCACACGGGCTCGACATCGTGCTTCGCGCCCGAGACCTGGCGGCGTGTCGCTGAGCGCGCGCTGACCCGGCCAGAGGGCTCGTACGTCTCCAGCCTTCTCGACGCCGGCGTGGCGAAATGTGCGCAGAAGCTTGGTGAAGAGGGTGTCGAGGCCGCGCTGGCTGCGGTTGACGAGAGTGATGAGCGGCTCGTCTCGGAGCTCGCCGACGTCTGGTTTGCCAGCTACGTGGTGCTTGCCGCGCGCGGGCTCGACCCGGCGGCGGTCGAGGAGGAGCTCACCCGACGGGCACGCGAGGCCGACGCCCGCAACTAGAACGGTCCAGAGCCCCTCGGCCGGGTGACTCTTCGCGGCTTCGTCAACACGCCCGTCGCACACTCCTTACCCGTCGCTAACGGCATCGCGCTACCCTGGGATAGAGATCCTGCCGTTCCCGAGGGATCCAGATCGTCCAGCGCACTACCGATCAAGGACTTACGTGAACAGACCGACTCGTACGCTGCTCGCGCTCGCTCTGCTCATCGCGACCGCCACGCTCCTTGCTCCCACAGCGAGCGGGGCCCGCAAGATGTGGATGGGCTTCCAGGACGACCGCGCCTTCACGGAGCTGCCCGACAGAAACGCATGGCTTGACCGCGCTGCGCTGGCCAACGCGACGATCATCCGAACGACCGTCATCTGGGCCAAGGTCGCCCCGACCCGGCCCGCCAAGCCCGGCGATCACACCGATCCCGCCTACGACTGGGCCGCCGTCGATGAGCTCGTGCGGAGCGCGGATGCGCGCAACATCAAGGTCCTGATGACGCTTCTGGGCACGCCTCCGTGGGCCAATCGAGGCAAGAGCCAGAACTTCGCACCCCGCAAGGCAAACATGTTCAAGCAGTTTGCCAAGGCGGTCGCGACACGCTACTCGGGCAACGCCGGCCTCCCAGAGGTGCGGCACTTCACGATCAACAACGAGCCCAACGCCGCGCGCTTCCTGATGCCGCAGTTCAGGAACAACGGGCGCAAGTCGGTTGGGCCGGCCATCTATGTCAACAAGTGGGTACTTCCCGGTATCAAGGGCATCAGGGCCGGAAACCGCGACGCGAAGATCGGCATTGGCGTCACCTCGCCGCGGGGGCGCAAGAAGAACCGCAACAAGGGTGCCGGACAGCACTTCCCGGCCGAGTTCATGCGGGGCGTCGCGAAGGCCTGCCGGGGTCGCTGCAAGGGTGTTGCGTTTGCGCATCACCCGTACGCGGTGAATGCGACGAAGAAGGGTCCCAACGCACGCTTCCGCTACCCAGCCGTCGCGCTCAACAACCTTCCGAGGTTCAACCGCGACCTGAAGCGCTGGTTCGGCCTGAAGAAGCGACCACGCATGTGGATCACCGAGTACGGCTTCTTCTCGAATCCGCCGAACACGAGCAAGGACGGCGTGCCTGTCGCCCGACACGCGCTGTTCCTCAAGCAGGCGGTCAGGAAGGCAAAGAGACTCGGCTACGTCGACATGTTCGTCTGGTTCATCATGCTCGACGACGCCGGAGCGCGGAACCCGATCGTCTGGGAAGCCTCGGGCGGCGTCATCGACCGCGCGAACGTCGCGCAGCCGGCCCACGCTGCCTACCAGAAGATCGCGTCGACGATCCGCCCGCCAACGAACTAACCACCGGACCGTCTAGACGACGCGCGGCGAGCTCTGCCGCCGGGCGAGGACTACCAGCAGCGCCACGAGGGCGATGAGCGCGTACGTCAGCCACTTCGTCGCCTCGCCAGCTGCCGCGATGCTCTGGAAGACCGCGTAGCCAAGCATGACCGTCAGCGTCGCCCACGCCGCGGCGCTCGGGATGTCGTAGACGAGGAATGTCCGCGCTGGCATGCGCGAGGCACCGGCGAGGAACGGTGCGACCGCGCGCACGACGCCGATAAAGCGTCCGAGCGCAACTGCGCGTCCACCATGGCGCTCGAAGAAGCCCTCGGCGCGCTCCATGTGCGCCGCGCGTAGGCCAACGCGCGAGCCGTGCTTCAGCACGAACGGGCGGCCCAGGCGGCGACCCAGGAAGAAACTGACCGTGTCGCCGGCGACAGCGCAGGCCCAGACGAGGAGAATGAGCGGGGCAAGATCGACGGCCCCCTCTCCCGCCAGGATCCCGCCGACGATGATCGCGCTCTCGCCCGGAACGAGGAGTCCGACCAGGGCTCCCGTCTCGAGAAAGGCGAGGACACCGACGAGCAGGTACGTCCAGCCTCCGAGCGTCGAGGCGGCTCGTTCGATCGTGCGCTCGAGGTCGGGCAGGTTGTACAGCTCGACGCCGTAGGTGACGAGCGCCGCGGCCGCGGCGAGGCCCGCGAGCGCGAGGACGGCCCGGTCGCGTTGCGGTCGCCGTCGCCACCACCTGAGGGTTCCGATTGCGAGCGCCAGCCCGGCAAGCGTTGGGAGGACGCGCACGCGATCAGGGTAGATGTGGCGGCTGGCCTCGACCGCCGGCGCGGCGATACTGCGCGGCGTGCTCCGCGCGCCAGATCCTCGCGGCGACGGCCGTGGCGACCGCGGCGATGGCGGTGACCGTGGCCGCCGGATCGGCTGGCTGCCGGCGCTGATCGTGCTGTTCATCGCTGCCGGCTGGGCTGTCGCCGCTTACCTCTTGCTGCGCACGCAGGTTCCGGGCGATCTTCAGCTTCCGTCACTCGAGGAGGCCGATTTCTTCGCGCGCGCCCAGCTCGAAGAGGCCGAGAGCTACGACCGCTTCTCGCGGATCAACTGGATCCTGTCGACTGTCGCTCTGCTCGTCTCGTTGGCTGCGTATGCGCGCTGGGGCCACCATTTCACCCGTGAGTCGGCAGCCGGGCGGATCGGCACCGGGATGCTTCTCGCGATGCTCGGCTTTGCGATCGTTTGGCTCGTCCAGGTCCCGTTCGGGATCGCCCAGCTCTGGTGGGACCGCCGCCACGACGTCGCCGAGCTCAACTACATCGAGTGGCTGGTCGGCAACTGGATCTCGCTGGGTACCGAGTTCCTGTTCGTCAGCTTCGCGATTCTCATCGTCATGGGCGTCGCCGGTTTCCTCGGTCACCGGTGGTGGCTGCTGGGGGCGCCGGTCTTCGTAGGTGTTGCGCTGCTCTTTGCCTTTACGTTCCCGTACCTCCTTCCGGGCATCGAGGAGCTGGAAGACCGCCAGCTCGCGCGCGACGCGAACGCACTTGCGGTCGAGCTAGGTGTCGAGGAGGTGCCCGTACGGGTCGAGAACGTCGACGAGTTCACCGACAGCGCGAACGCCTTCGCAGGCGGGCTCGGCCCGAGCCGCAAGGTCGTCCTCTGGAACACGCTCCTCGACGGGCGTTTCTCGGACGGTGAGGTGCGGGTCGTGCTCACCCACGAGTTCGCGCACCACTCCGAGAACCACATCTGGAAGGGCGTCGCCTGGTACGCGCTGCTCGCGATTCCCGGTGCATATCTCATCGCTCGCTTCACGCGCCGTCGTGGTGGCATGCGCGAGGCGCAAGCCGTGCCGGTCGCGCTGCTCGTCTTCGTCGTGCTCAACGTGCTCGCGATGCCGATCGACAACCTGATCTCGCGTCGCTACGAGGCCGAGGCCGACTGGATCGCGCTGCAGGTGACGAACGACCCGGACTCTGCGCGTGAGCTGTTCCAGAACTTCGCCGAGACGGCACTGCAGGATCCCACGCCGCCCGGCTGGGCCTTCGTCTGGCTCGACAGCCATCCGACGCTGCTGCAGCGCACGGCGATGGCCGAGGCCTGGGAAGCGCAGCAGTCGCCCTAGGCACTGTGCCTCCGCCGGGCAGGCGGCGCGAAATCGTGGAATCAACCATAGGGTCGAGCGATGTTGAAGCGCATGTCAGCAGAGGCGCTGCTGTTCGTCACGATGGTGATCTACGCGTTCAACTTCTCGGCGGCGAAGTTCTCGCTCGAGCACGGGTTCGAGCCGCTTTCCTGGTCGTCGGTTCGCTTCGCAGTCGCGGCCGCGCTCTTCTCTGCGATCACGCTGGCGCGCGAGAAGACGCTCACCGTCGCGCGCATCGACCTCAAGTGGCTCGCGCTACTTGCGCTCGTTGGCATCGTTGCCAACCAGCTCGCGTTCGCCTTTGCGCTCGATCGCGCGAGCGCGTCCTCGACGTCGCTGTTGTTCGGCACCTTCCCGATCTTCGTGGCGCTGATCGCGAGCGCCGTCGGCATCGAGCAGCTGAGGCGGCGCCACTGGCTCGCGACCGTCGTCTCGTTCGGTGGCGTTGCCCTCGTCGCCGGCTTCGGCGGAACGAGCTTCGACGGCGGGGTAATCGGCGTGTTGCTCGGTCTAGCGGTCGCCGTCTTCTGGGCCGCCTATTCGGTTGGCATCCGCCCGCTGCTCGAGCGCTATAGCCCGTACCTCGTCAGCACCTGGGTGATGATGCTCGGGGCGGTCCCGCTCGCCGTGGTCGCGATTGCGCATCTACTGGGTCAGAACTGGGGCGCGATCACCGGTCTCGCCTGGGCGGCATGGGCATACACCGTGGTGTTCGGTCTCGTCATCGCCAACCTCACCTACTTCACCTCGATCGTGCGCGTCGGGGCGGCGCGCGCGTCGATCTACCTGAATATGCAGCCCTTCCTGGGCGCCTTGCTGGCCGTTGCCGTGCTCTCGGAGGAGCTGAGCGGACCGCAGATCGCCGGGGGCTTCGTGATCGGCCTTGCGATCCTGATCGTGCGCGGCTTCAAGCCGGTCCGGCTGCGCGTGCGAGCGGACGTGGAGTAGGGCGCGGTCAGACCTAGGTCAACCGTCTAGCGCGCCGGGGCGCGGTGCGCGCCCTCGAGTCGCGCGACGATCTCGCGCGTCGCCGTCGAGCCGTTGAGGGTGTAGAAGTGCAGGCCGGGCACGCCGCCGTCGAGCAGCTCGCCGCAGAGACGCGTTGCCTCGGCGATGCCGGCGGCTCGGACGGCGTCGGGATCGTCGCCCTGTGCTGTCAGCCGTTTGAAGAGCCACCCGGGGAACTCTGAGCCCTGCATCTCGGCCATGCGCTGTGTTGCCTTGATCGAGAGGACGGGCATTACACCCGGCACGACCGGCTTCTCGATGCCGCGCGCGGCGAGCGATTCGACGAGCTCGAAGTACTGCTCGGCGGCGAAGAAGAAGTTCGTGATCGCGAAGTCGGCGTGTGCGAGCTTCTCGGCCGTTCGCGCGCGGTCATCCTCGTGGCTCTGCGCGCGGGCGTGTGGATGCGGGTAGGCGGCGACGCCGATCGAGAACTCGCCGACCGCGCGGATCAGCTCGACGAGCTCGAGCGCATAGGTGAGCTCTCCCCGCGGCGTGTCCGGATCCTTTGGCGGATCGCCGCCGAGGGCAAGGATGTTCTCGAGGCTCGAGCGCTCGTAGCGGCCCACGAGCTCGGCGAGCTCGGCCCGCGTGTGCGCCGTACAGGTCAGGTGAGCCATCGCCGTCATCGAGGTGTTGTCGTTAATGCGGAGCACGAGATCGTGCGTGCGCTCGCGAGTCGAGCCGCCCGCCCCGTACGTGACCGAGACGAAGCCGGGGTTGAGGGGCTCGAGCTCGACGAGCGCCGCCTCCAGCTTCTCGGCCGCGTCGTCGGTCTTCGGCGGAAAGAACTCGAACGAATAGCAGGTGGACTGGGCGAGAATGTCGCGTATCTGTGCCACGAGTGTCGCTAACAGCGTAGATACGGCATCTACGGCTGGATACGATGGATCGGGGCGGCACCACCAAGCCGCGGCCGAGGGGCCGTATGCCAACCCAGACTGACGTGGACGACCTCTTCAGCGATCTCTGGCAGCTGCCGCGCTCGACCGGTGGCCGAGGCGGCTTCCAGCCGGCCGTCGATCTCTACCGGCGGGAGGATCCTCCCGCGCTCGTTGCCGTTGTCGAGCTGCCTGGCGTCGACCCTGGTGATGTCGAGATCGCCGTCGCCGACGGGCAGCTTCTGATCGCCGGAACCCGGCGGCGGCGCGTCGAGGGCGAGCGCGTCGTCCAGCTCGAGGTCGAGTACGGCGCCTTTCGCCGGCAGATCGCCCTTCCCGACGACGTCGATGCGAGCGCCGCCGACGCGTATTTCGATCGCGGGTTGCTGACGATCACGTTGCCGGTCGCGCGTCGCGCCGTGCTGCGCAGGAGCGTCACGATCACGATGACGCGCGCCACGTGAGCGGGGCTCGCAACGGAGCGCCGCCGGCCGCGGCCGACGAGACGGGCACGATCGAGGCGCCGCTCGCCTCGCCCGAACCAGATACGGACGCCCAGTCGCCGGCGAGCAGTGCGCCAGATCCGCTCGCCGGGCTCTCGATTCTTCCTCTGCGTGACACGGTCGTGTTTCCCGATTCGCTGACGCCGCTCGCTATCGGCCAGCCACGCTCGATCAAGCTCGTCGACGATGCGGTCGAGGGCGATCATTCGATCGCGCTCGTGGCCGGCCGGCTCGCCGAGGACGAGGCCTCCTCGGCGGCCGACATCTACGACGTCGGCGTCGTCGCCTCGATTCAGAAGCTGATCCGGGTTCCCGACGGCACGCTTCGCGTGCTCGTGCAGGCGAGCGAGCGCGTGCGCCTCGCCGAGCTCGTCCAGGCCGACCCATATCTCGTTGGCCGTTTCGAGCCAGCACCCGACACCAACGTCGATGGCAAGGAGGTCGAGGCCCTCGCACGAAGCGTCGAGGCGCTCTTCACGAAGATCATCGGCTTGCTGCCGTACTTGCCCGACGAGTTGCGCGTTGCACTCGCCAATATCGAGGAGCCGGGAAGCCTCGCGAACATGATTGCGGCAACGCTCAGGCTTCCCGCCGACGAGCGTCAGGAGCTGCTTGCAGCGGTCGACGTCGAGGCCAGGCTGCGGCGGCTCGCAGTCGTGCTCAGTCGCGAGCTCGAGATCTTCGAGCTCGGATCGAAGATCCAGGCCGAGGTGCAGGAGAGCATGGAGTCCTCGCAGCGCGAGTACTTCCTCCGTCAGCAGCTCAAGGCGATTCAGGATGAGCTCGGCGAGGGCGACGAGCAGCAGGCCGAGATCGCCGAGCTGCGCTCGCGCCTCGAAGAGGCGGAGCTTCCCGAGCAGGCCGAGAAGCAGGCCCGGCGCGAGCTCGATCGGCTCGCCAGCGTGCAAGCGGCCTCACCCGAGTACGGCGTGATCCGCACCTACCTGGAGTGGATCCTCGACCTCCCGTGGAGCGTGACGACCGAAGACAACCTCGACCTGGCTCACGCCCAGCGGGTGCTCGACGACGACCACTACGACCTCGAGAAGGTGAAGGAGCGGATCATCGAGTTCCTCGCGGTCTCGAAGCTCACGGGAAGCGTTGCCGGCCAGATCCTCTGCCTCGTCGGCCCACCCGGTGTCGGGAAGACCTCACTCGGCCAGTCGGTGGCGCGCGCCCTTGGCCGCGAGTTCATCCGCATCTCGGTCGGAGGCGTCCGCGACGAAGCCGAGATCCGCGGCCACCGGCGCACCTACGTAGGAGCGTTGCCGGGCACGGTCATCCGCGCGCTGCGAGATGCGGGCTCGGCCAACCCGGTCTTCATGATCGATGAGATCGACAAGATGGGATCCGACTTCCGCGGCGACCCCTCGAGCGCGATGCTCGAGGTACTCGACCCGGCGCAGCACTCGACCTACCGCGACCACTACCTCGACCTGCCGTTCGACCTCTCTCGCGTGCTGTTCATCTGCACCGCCAACCAGCTCGACCCGATCCCGGGCCCGCTGCGCGATCGAATGGAGATGATTCAGCTCTCGGGCTACACCGAGGACGAGAAGCTCGGGATCGCCAAGCGTTACCTCGTGCCCAGGCAGCTAGAAGAGCACGGCCTCGAGCCAGGGCAGCTCTCGTTCACCGAGAAGGCGCTCAGGGTCCTGATCCGCGACTACACGCGCGAGGCCGGCGTGCGTAACCTCGAGCGCCAGATCGCCTCGGTCGCACGCAAGGTTGCGCGTCGCGTCGCCGAGGGCAAGAAGGCAACGGCGCGTGCCGGCGAGGCATTCGTGCGCGACGCGCTCGGCCGCGCAACGTTCAGATCCGAGCCGCGCAAGCGCGCCACGGTACCCGGTGTCGCAACAGGACTCGCCTGGACGCCCGTCGGCGGCGACGTGCTCTTCGTTGAGGCGACGGCCATGCAGGGCCAGGGGCGCCTGACGGTCACAGGGCAGGTCGGCGACGTCATGCGCGAGTCGGCACAGGCTGCTGTCTCGTGGGCCAGAAGCCGCGGCGCCGAGCTTGGGATCGTCGACGAGAAGTGGTTCGAGGACCAGGACATCCACATCCACGTTCCCGCCGGCGCGGTGCCGAAGGATGGGCCCTCGGCCGGAGTGACGATGGCCACGGCGGTCGCCTCCCTTGCAAGCGGGCGCAAGGTGGCACGTGACGTCGCGATGACGGGCGAGCTGACACTGACCGGTCAGGTCCTCCCCGTAGGCGGAATCAAGGAGAAGGTGCTCGCCGCGCAGCGGGCCGGTATCACCCGCGTCGTTCTCCCGAGCGACAACGAGGGCGATCTCGAGGATCTGCCGGAAGACGTCCGGGACTCGATGAGCTTCGTGCCGGTCGAGCGGGTCGGCGAGGTCATGGACGCGGCTCTCACGTAAGTACTTCACCCGCGCGGCCGGCCTGCTCGCCCGCGCAGCGCCTCGACGGTGAGATTTCTCGCGATTGCATCCACGCTGTAGGTAGCGGCACTCTCGCTGCGGCCGCGGACGCGAGGAGAGACACCATGACGCATGGGACGACAACGAGCCTGAGGACGTGTCGATGCCGTGCGCGACGAGCGGGCTCGCCGCGCCTCGTCGGCGCCCTCGTCGCGGCCCTCGTCGCCGTGACCCTTGCCGGGGGCGCGGCTGCGGCGCCGGGTCTCGGGTCACCCCTTACAGCCGATCTCGCCACGGCGGCCGAGCGAAGCCTCGCGGGCGGAAGCTGCGTCAGGCCCTACACCGACGCAAGCCCGTGGAACACACCGATCGATGAGGCGCCGCTGATCGCCTCCGACAGCGTGAAGAGGATCGCCCAGATCAACGGCCCGTTGACCTCCGATCCGACGCAGTTCACCTATCCGGTGTACCGGGCACCCAAGCGGCGCAAGGCCGCCAAGGTGAAGATCTTCCAGGCCCTCTCGCAGATTCGTGACGGCGGCGCAACGCTGCTGAACGAGAAGAGCGGCACGCTGCGGATTCCGTTCCCCAAGGGCGCGAGGGGCACCGAGGAGACCGGCCAGCTGATCGTCCTCGACCAGCGCACGGGCCGCGAGTGGGGCGTCTTCGGCCTCGAGCGCACACGCAAGGGTTGGACTGGCTTCTTCGGCTACCGCTTCTCGACGAAGACCGACGGGGTTCCCGCCATCGGCTCCGACGGCGCGGGCCTCGCGAGTCGCGCCGGCGCGTCATACCTCGCCGGCCTCGTGCGCGCGTGCGAGATCGCACAGGGGAAAATTGAGCACGCTCTCGCGCTCGCCTACGACTCACCGAGCGTCGCCTACATCACCCCGCTCAGAGGCACGAACGGCACGGACGGAGGGCCCGGGGCGCTCCCGATCGGAGCGCGCATACAGCTTGATCCGGCGCTGACGCCTGCCGATCTGGCAGCCTCGGGCTGCAAGCGAACGTGCTTGACAATCGCCCGGGCTCTGCAGACCTACGGCGCGTTCGTGGTAGGCCGATCGGGGCGTCCGAAGATCTACGTCGAGCACAACCTGACCGCGAAGTGGCGTGGCGCGATGCGCGCGAACACCGTCTCGCGAATTCCTCTGAAGTCGCTTCGCGTGCTCGATCTCACGGGCGAGTTCCGGATTGTGCGCAAGCTCAAGAGCACGAAGCCGCGTGCAGGCCGCACGCTCAGCGCCTCGGTGGTCGCCTCCCCGTCGCAGCAAGACGTTGGCTCCAGCGGCACGATCTTCTGCACGGCCGAGATCGTCGATGGCGTCGAGCTCGAACCGGCTCTCGAGAGGATCAAGACTCTTCGCTCGGGCAACGATCGCGCGAATTGCGCCTGGCGCATACCCGCCGACGCTGGGGGCAAGGACGTCAACTTCCTGGTCCATGTCGTGTACCAACACGGCGGCGCGCGCGCGGATCTCACCAAGCGCATCCGCCGCTAGCGCGCGAACTCAACCGATAGGCCGCAAACCCAACCGCTGCGCCGCGCGGCCGGGCGTTGGGCGTCCCTCATCCGGGGGATGCGTGGGGGCCTGCGGCGCAGCATCGTCCGAGTGCGCCTCTTATTCGAGCGGCACGTCTCTCACCTGACGTTCACCTTCCATGCGCTTTCTTCGCTATCTCGCACTTCTGGCCGGCGTCATCCTGCTCCTGTTGAGCGTGATCACCGGTGTCCAGGCGAACCGCGCACGGGGCGCCGAGGCGCTCGACGCACGCCTTGATCTCGTCGCCAAGCAGCGGGTGCGCGAGGTCGAGCACACCTTCTCCACGGCGCGGACGGTGGCTCTTCAGCTCGCAGGCAACGCGTCGTTCGTTCGCTTTTATGGCGCCTCGGGCTCGCTCGAGAGCAAGCTCAACCGCGATATTCGCCCCCTGGCCGAGATACGGGCGGCCCTGGGCGAGGTGGGCCAGGCTCTTCCCGGCGCCTTGCGGACGGCCTCCTTCGCAGACCGCGACGGGCGCGAGCTCGCTCGCACGGCGCTCGAGCGCCAGGTGCCGACGGCCCAGCTTGCTGCCGACGTCTCGGCGGCGCCCTGGTTCTTGGGCGCGCTCGATCTGCCGCCGGGTTCCGTCCTTCACACAGAGCCCTATCGGAGCTCGAGCGGCGAATGGGTTGTGACGACCGCGACGTGGGTTGGCGACGCTAGCGGCGAGCGGGCGGGGTTGGTGCGTTTCGACATGACTCTCGACAGCCTGCGCCGCGACTCGACCGGCTCGGGTCTCAGCTGGGTGATCATGGACGGTCGCACCGGCCGGATCCTCGTCGACTCCGACCGCCCGATACCCAACACCAGCCCTGACCTCATCGCCTATGCGGCATCGCATCCGCTCGCGACGCCGCTCGCCCAGCAGCGCGAGAATGGCGTCGCGACTCTGGCCGACCAGCGGGTTGGCCTCGAGCGCGTGCGCGAGCGGGCCGGGAACCAGAACGAGTGGATCGTCGCCGTTGCCTCGCCGTCTGTGATCGCTGGTCTCGGCGGTGCATTCGGCCCGATGCAGATCGCGCTCATGTCAGCGGCGCTCCTGATGATGGCGCTCGGCGGCCTCTCGTTGCGCGCCTACCAGAAGTACCTGCGCCGGATGGCGGTCACCGACCCGCTGACCGGGCTCGCCAACCGCGCGCTCCTGCGTGAGCGCCTGCGTGAGTCGATCGCGGATGGGCGGGAGCGAGGGCTGCTATCGACCGTCGCTCTGATCGACCTCGACCGCTTCAAGGAGGTCAACGACAACCTCGGCCACCACCAGGGCGACGCTGTGCTGCGCGAGGTGGGCGAGCGGCTTCTGCAAGCCGCCCGCGTCGGTGACACGGTCGCCCGTCTCGGCGGCGATGAGTTCGCCATGGTCATGCCGGGGCTCGAGTCGATGAGCGACGCCGACCTGATCGTGCAGCAGGTACGCAATCGCCTGGCCGCCCCGCTGGCGCTCGATGACGTCCCGCTGCAGCTCGACGCGTCGATCGGGATCGCCATTGCACCGCTGCACGGCGACGACGCCGAGCAGCTGCTGCGCCGCGCCGACATCGCGATGTACCGCGCCAAGCGCGAGCAGCTCCCGTTCAGCGTCTACGACGGAACCGATGAGGACGTGAATCCGCGCCGTCTCGCGATGGTGCCCGCGCTGCGGGAGGCGATCTCGGCCGGCGAGATCGAACTGAACTTCCAGCCAAAAGTCGAGCTGGCGAGCGGTGGAATAAGTGGTGTCGAGGCCCTGGCCCGCTGGAGCAGCCGCAAGTTCGGGCGTGTGTCTCTCGTCGAGTTCATCGACCTGGCCGAGGAGACGGGCCTGATCCGAGAGCTCACGACATACATTCTCGAGCAATCACTCGCGCACAGCCGCTCCTGGATGAACGCGGGAGTCGAGCTTCCCGTGGCCGTCAACCTGTCGATGCGCAACCTCTTTGACGAGGAGTTCATCGAGAGCGTCCCGATGCGACTCGAACGCGCGGGCGTACCGGCGTCGCTCGTCGAGTTCGAGATCACCGAGAGCACGATCATGTCGGATACGAGCAAGGCGCTCGACGCGATTGGCCAGCTGCGCGCAATGGGCGCTGGCATCTCGCTCGATGATTTCGGAACCGGCCACTCGTCGCTCGCCCACCTCCAGCGCCTGCCCGTCGACCAGCTGAAGATCGACCGCAGCTTCGTCGTCAACATGGCCCAGAACGAGAAGGACGCGTTCATCGTGCGCTCGACCGTCACGCTCGGGCGCGACCTCGGGCTGAAGATCGTCGCCGAGGGCGTCGAGGACGAGCTCACAGCAGGCCTGCTTGAGCGCCTCGGTTGCGACCTCGTGCAGGGACGCTTCATCAGTGGCCCGCTTCCCGCGCCCGAGCTTATGAAGTGGCTTGCCGAGAAGCTCGAGAGCGGCACTGTGTTGGCACCCGAGCAGATCGTGGCCGACTTCCAGGCGCTAGCTCCGCAGGCACTCGAAGAGTCGCCAGCCGAGCCACCGGCTGTTGAGCCACACGCGCCTGTTGGGCCGACGGCGCCCCCAGGGCTCGACGCCGAGCACGAGCACGACGCCAAGGCGGCGTAGGGCTCACCGCGTCGGTCTAAGGCCGCGTGTGTGCAGCTGGTTGGTGAGGGCATCCCGCACCGCCCAAACACGGCGGCACGGGCTACGCTCACCAACCCATACGGCACGGACCCCTCTGCGCTGGCCACGGCGTCCGGAGCCGGCTGGGCCGTGCGCGGAACGGCGTCGGGCGAGCAACGAGCTAGCGAACTCTCGTGACGGAGAGCCTCTGTGTCCGACGTTTCGAAGGACCGTCGGCGGTATTGCACGGGAACCTTTTGGCAACGCTTGTCGTTGCCAAAAGGATTTTCGGGCAGCCCCCCAGCCGACAACTGCCTCTTTCTTGAGGCGCGCGCTGCTGTGCGGAGCCGTGAGCCGCTAGCTACAGCCGGTGTTCTGCCCGCAATCGCGGCAGGTGTAGCAGGAGCCGGTGCGTATCATCCGCCCACCGCACTTGGCGCACTCGACGGCGTCTTCCCAAGCGTTGAAAAGCGCCGTCTGGCCGGGAAGCACGTCGGGGACGACCTCGGTCGCGGTGCCCTCTGATCCCTGCGCATGCTCCTGCGCGAGTCGCGCGCGGACCTCGGGTGACATGATCCCGAGCGCCTGCTGGGTCTCGGTGTCGAGAAACTTCTTGCCGGCCCAGCGGAAGATGTAGTCGACGAGCGACTTCGCGATGCGGATGTCGGCGTCATTCGTCGGGCCCGAGGGCTCGAAGCGCATATGTGCGAACTTCGAGACGTAAACCTCGAGCGGCACACCGTGCTGTAGGCCGAGCGACACCGAGATCATCAGCGAGTTCATCAGGCCCGCGAGCGTGGTGCCCTCCTTGGCGATGTCGACGAACATGTCGCCGGGCGTGCCGTCCTCGTACAGGCCGACGTGGATGTAGCCCTCGTAGTCGCCGACGCGGAACTTACGCCCGACTTCCATGCGGTCGTCCAGGAGGCGTTTGCGCTTGGGTTGTGGGCTACCGGACGGAGACTCCTCGTCGCCCTTCTTCGAGAGCGGCTGGGCGACTTTGCAGTTGTCGCGGTAGATCGCAATCGCCTTGACGCCGAGCTTCCACGCGTCTGAGTAGAGCGCGGCAACGTCATCGACGGTGACCGACTCGGGCATGTTGACCGTCTTCGAGATCGCGCCTGAGATGAAGGGCTGCACGGCGCCCATCATCTTCACGTGACCCATGTAGTGGATCGCGCGGTCGCCGATTGCGCAGTCGAAGACGGGGTAATGCTCGGTCTTGACGTAGGGCGCTCCGACGATGCCGTTTCGCTCGTCGATGTAGGCGACGATCTCACCACTCTCGCCTGGTGAGTAGCCGAGCTTCTCGAGCGCCATCGGCACCGTGCGGTTGACGATTGTGATCTCGCCGCCGCCGACGAGCTTCTTCGACTTGGCGAGCGAGAAGTCGGGCTCCACGCCGGTCGTGTCGCAATCCATCATGAAGCTGATCGTCCCGGTCGGTGCCAGCACGGTTGCCTGCGCGTTGCGATAGCCGTGTACCTCGCCCAAGTCGAGAACGTCGTCCCAGGACTGACGTGCGGCCGTGAGCAGATCCTGCGGAACGGTGTGAGCGTTCTCGATGTTGCCGACCGCTGCCCGATGCTTCGCCATCACGCCGAGCATCGCCGCCGTGTTGGCTCGGTAGCCGGCGAAGGCGCCCATGCGCGACGCCATCTGGGCCGACTTTCGATAGGCGCGGCCGGTCATGAGCGCCGTAATCGCCGCCGCGTAGGCCCGACCTTCGTTTGAGTCGTAGGGCAGCCCGCGCGCCATGAGGAGCGCGCCGAGGTTCGCGTAGCCAAGGCCGAGCTGTCTATACGCGCGCGCGTTCTTCTCGATCTCGGGCGTGGGGTAGCTCGAGTAGCCGACCACGATCTCCTGCGCGAGCAAGACGACGTCGACGGCGTGCTCGAAGGCCTCGGTGTCGAGCTCCCCGTCCTCGCGGCGGAACTTCATCAGGTTGAGTGAGGCGAGGTTGCAGGCCGAGTCGTCGATGTGCATGTACTCCGAGCATGGGTTCGACGCGTTGATGCGGCCCGAGTTCGGGCACGTGTGCCAGGCGTTGATCGTCGTGTCGTACTGCACGCCGGGGTCGGCGCAGCGCCAGGCCGCGTCGGCGATCTGATGCAGCAGCTGCGATGCGTCGAGTGTCTTGACCACGGTGCCGTCGGTGCGCGCCCCGAGGCTCCAGTCGGCGCCCTCTTCGGCGGCCTCCATGAACTGATCGGTGACGCGCACGGAGTTGTTCGCGTTCTGGTACTGGATCGAGGCCCAGTGAGGCGAGTTGAGGCTCATGTCGTAGCCGGCCTCGCGCAGGACGCGCGCTTTCTCTTCCTCCTGGGCCTTGCACCAGACGAACTCCTCGACGTCGGGGTGGTCGACGTCGAGGACGACCATCTTGGCAGCGCGACGCGTCTTGCCGCCCGACTTGATCGTGCCGGCCGAGGCGTCGGCGCCCCGCATGAAGCTCACCGGTCCGGAGGCGTGGCCGCCCTTTGAAAGCTGCTCGTGTGAGGAGCGAAGCCGCGAGAGGTTGACGCCCGAGCCGGAGCCGCCACGGAAGACGATGCCCTCACGGCGGATCCAGTCGAGAATCGACTCCATCGAGTCTTCGATCGAGAGAATGAAGCAGGCCGAGCACTGAGGCTTCGACTCGAAGCCGACGTTGAACCAGACCGGCGAGTTGAAGGCCGCGAGCTGGTTGACGAGGATGGCCTTGAGCTCTGCCTCGAAGGTCTCGGCCTCTTCGTCGCCGTCGAGGTAGCCGCCTTCGCGGCCCCACGCACCGATCGTCTCGACGACGCGCCCGATCATCTGCTTGACGCTCGTCTCGCGCTCGGGTGAGCCGAGGCGGCCGCGGAAGTACTTCTGCGCGACGATGTTGGTCGCCGTCTGCGTCCAGAACTTCGGGAACTCGACGCCCTTCTGCTCGAAGGCGGGGCCGTCTACGCCGGGGATGAGCGCGTCGCGCGTCTCCCATTCGATCTCCTCGAACGGGTCACGTCCGGGGATCGTGAAGTACCGATCGACGCCGCACGATCGCTCCTGGTCGACGACCGTGTTCTCGAGTTGGGCGTCGTCGATTTGGGGGGCGGTACGTGCTGCCTCGACGGCCATATGTCTCCTCCAAGAGTATCGCGAGAAACGAAGCCCGCCGTGAAGCGGGAACCGGAAGGTATCGGGAACGGCGGACGGCACCCGCCTCGCCGCTCGCGGGCGGGCGGCACGGCTCTGTGAAGTCAGTCTAGATGTCCGAGTCGGCGCCGCCGCGGCCGGCCGTTCGGGGTGGCAGAGGCGGGCTCTCGGCCAGGCGCCGGGCCTGTACATGGCGTGCTGCGAGGACGGTGCCGCCGATGATCGCGAGCAGCCCGCAGAGGATCGTCAAGACGATCAACGGAACGGGAACCGACCCGGCGTCGTTGGGTCCGATGTTGCGCAGCACGTCGATCAAGGGAGCGTCGGCCGCCTCGCCCTCGGCCCGCGCTGCCGCTACGTCGCCTATCGGGACAACATCCTCGATGGTCGGCGCTTCCTCGACGGCGAGCGGGTCAGCGATCGTAGTCCCGGCCGGGTCGGACGCCGGTTGCTTCGGCTCGAGCACGAGCTCCTGCTCGGGGAGTGCGACTGGGGGCGCCGGTGCGGGTGCTGGCGGCTCAGCGGGCGTGGCGGGCGGTGCTGGTGGCGCGGGTGGGCTTGTCGGGGCCGGTGGCGACGCGTCGTCGGGCGGCCCGACCTTCGCCTGCTGCTCGCGAATCGCCGCCTGCTTGGCCGCGCGCACATCGGTCTCGAAGTTGGTGTAGAGCAGGACGTCCTCAGGGGCCTCTATGAGCGCAAGGTCGTAGCAGCGCAGCGCGTGTGTTGTCCCGATTGGCTTCGACGGGTGCACCCACTCGTCGAGGATGCGGTCGACGCAGGCCGTGCGTGCGTGCGAGATGGGCGCGAGCACCGCGGTCGCGACCACGAGTACTCCGACGGCAAGGAGGATGCGGATGGGCGTCACGGGTTGACCTGAACCCGGGGGATGATAGATACGGTGAAGCACATGTAGTTTCTCGGCAGCGTATGAGGATTTCGTAAGCGCTGCGTCCCTCGCGCCACGTCGTTGTCGGGCCCCGCGAGCGGCAATCAGGCCTGTGCTAGCGTCCGCGCGATGTCCGCCGTTCCGGGGCTGCGAGTGGGGTTCGCGGCGCCCGAGCTGGTTGCGCGCGCGGCGCCTGTAGCGGCGAGCGGCGCGATCGGGATCCTGCTCGGCGCGAGCGTCCTTGCCGGCGGCGGTGCCCGCTCAGGCGCCATCGTCTGGATCGGCATCGGCTCGCTGGGCGTCGTGTGCGCGCTGTGTGCGCTCGCGCTCGCCGGGGCCCTGCCGCTGCCGCGATTCTCGCGGCTCGGGCTCGTCTCGATCGCCGCCCTGACGCTTTTTGTGTTGTGGAGCGGCCTCAGCGTGGCCTGGTCGCTGGCTCCCGACCTGTCCTGGGGCTACTTCAACCGTGGTCTCGCCTACCTCGGCCTCGTCGGTGTCGGGCTCTTCTTCACCGTGTTCGTGCGGCGTGCCCCGCTCGTGTTCGCGTCGATCCTGACGGTTGCGATCGCGGCCGCTGCCGTCTGGGCCCTTGCCGGAAAGATCGATCCGTCGCTGTTCGAGGACGGTCTGCGCAGGGCTCGCCTGCGCGAGCCCGTCGGCTTCTGGAACCCGCTTGCGCTGCTCTTTGCCTTCGGCGTTCCGCTCTCGCTCTGGGCGAGCGCCCGGCGTCATGCGGCGCTCGTGCGTGCCCTCGGCGTCGGGTTGCTGTTTCTGCTCGTCCCGGCGACGCTGCTTACGGTTTCTCGCTCGGGCATCCTGGCGGCGCTGCTCGCAGCGGCAGCGTGGCTCCTGCTGGCTCCGGGGCGACTCGAGTTGGTGGCAGCGCTCGCTTTGGCCGTCCCGGCGGGAGCCGCCGTGGGTCAATGGGCGCTCGGGCAGCCGGGCCTTGTCGACGACTTCCAGGAGCTCTCCGTACGCGCGAGCGATGGCCGCGCGTTCGGCTGGACGGTGGGCCTCGCCTTCATCGCGGTCGTGGTTATCGCCTACGTGCTCGCACGGGTCGAGGCCCGCCGGCCTCTCACCGACGCCGTGAGAGAGCGCGTGTTACGGGTCGTGGGCTGGCTCGCGCTCGGCCTGATCGTGGTCGGCGTGGTCCTGTTTGTTGTCCGTGTCGGCAACCCAGCGACCTGGGTTGGAGACAAGGTCGACGAGTTCACGAGCCCCGAGCTCGTCTCGAACGACCCTGCGCGACTGACCAGCGTCAACGCCAACAAGCGCCTCGACTGGTGGGCCGAGGCAGCGTCGGCGTTCCGGGACGAGCCGGCGCTCGGGAGCGGAGCCGGCACCTTTCCCGTCGTTCATCGCCTGTACCGGGCCGATGAGATCTCGGTCGCCTCGCCCCACAACGTGCTGATGCAGTTCCTCGCCGAAACGGGCCTCGTCGGGGCCTTGCTCGCGGCGGTCGCAGCAGCCGCGGGTGTGGTCGCGGCGGGTCGGGCGGCGCGGCGCCTGGCCGACGATCAGCAGCTTGCCGGTCTTGCGCTCGTGATCATCCTCGTGCTCTACGCGTTGCATGCGCTCGTCGATGTGGAGTGGGACTTCCTTGCGGTCACCGCGCCCGCGCTGCTCGCACTCGGCGTGATGCTCGGGAAGGCGCGCGCGCTGTGGCTCGAGCGCTTCCCGATCCTGGCGCTCGTCCCGCCGCTCGTCTTCCTCCCCATCGTGGTGTCGCTGCTGCTCCCCCCGCTTGCTGCCAGCACGTCGCGCGCGTCGACCGAGGAGCTCTTCGACGATCCCGCGCGCGCGCTGGCGCTCGCGGGGCAGGCGCACGCCCTCGACCCGGCCTCACTCGAGCCGATCTTTGCCCGCGCCGACGCCGAGCTCGTGCTCGGGCGCCCAACGCTCGCGCGGGCGGCCTACCTGCAGGCCATCGAACTCCAACCGAGGAACCCGCGTTCGTGGCTCCAGCTCACCGAGTTCGAGCTCGCTGAGGGCGACCTCGAGGTGGCGCGGGCGAGCTGGCTGCGCCTGAGCGTTCTCGACCCGCACGACTGCCGCGTTCGCGAGCTCGGAATGACGCTCGGGCTCGACGCCACGCCGTGCGGGCCGAGCCCGTGAGCCGTGTCGGGCAGGGCACGCGAGAGGGGGACGGACGCCGCCTGACTCGCCACCCGTCGCGCGCTGAGCTCCTAGCTCTCCTCGGCGTCGGCCTGCTCGCCGCTGTTGTCTTTCTCCCTGCTGCCTTCTCGGCCCTTCACGCCGATGACTGGGTGCTCCGTCGCACGGTCAGCGCATTCGAGAGCCTGTCCTGGGCGTTCACGCGCAACGATCTCGGGCAGGCGGATGGCTCGGGCCACTTCTACCGGCCGGTCTGGGTGCTCTACAACGTCGGGCTCTTCAAGGCGTTCGGTTTCGA
Source organism: Gaiellaceae bacterium (assembly GCA_965223695.1). Lineage (GTDB taxonomy): Bacteria > Actinomycetota > Thermoleophilia > Gaiellales > Gaiellaceae > JAUVPB01. The sequence continues at coordinate 59,110 of CBDCXJ010000024.1, forward strand.
CCCGGCCGCCTATCACGCGTTCAGCCTCGTTCTCTACGCCCTGACCACGATCGGCGTCTGGGCGCTGATCCGCGCATTGCTCGGCTCGGCGTCGGCGCTGATCGGTGCGGTCGCGTTCGCGGTCTATCCGCGCCACGGTGAGTCAGTCTCGTGGATCTCTGGGAACACCGATGTACTCGCGACGGCGCTTCTGCTGCCGGCGGTGCTGGTACTGCTCACGCGCTGGTCTCTCTGGGTGCGGCTGGCCCTCGCTTTCGCCCTGGGCGGGTTCGCAGCGCTCTCGAAGGAGAGCATCTACGCCCTGCCGGCGCTGGCGGCGATCGTGGTTTGGGCCGCGCGCGACGACCCGTCGCTGTCTGGCGCCCGCCGCTATCTGGCGGGTATGCGTGAGGCGGCACTCGCCGCCGCCGTCACCCTCGCGGCCGTTCTTCCAATCTTCTTCGCACGCCAGTCGGTGATCGGTAGGGCGGGAGGCTACGAAGACGTCCCCGACGGCGCGGGCCGCATCGTCACGGCGCTCGGCTCGCAGGTCGTCGCCGCGCTGACGCCGCCCCAGCTCGAGGTGTTGCGTCAGCGCTGGTTGCTCGTCGTCCCGGTCGTGGTGCTGCTCGCGCTCGCCTGGCAGCTACTGGCGCTCGCGCGCCGTGGCGAGCACCGGCGCGTTCGGGTCGCGCTTGCGGGGCTCGCCTGGTTCGTGCTCTCACTTGCGCCAGTAGCGCGCCTCGCAGTCGACCTGAACACGTCGAACGGCGAGCGCTTTCTCTACGTCGGCTCGGTCGGGCTCGCCGTCGCGTTCGCGGCGCTCGTCGGGCCCGAGCTGCGCGGCTGGCGGCGACCGCTCGCCACTGCGGCGGTGCTGGCCGGCGTGTCGCTTTCCCTGTGGAGCGCGACCAACTGGATTCCTGCGGGAAACCTCGCTCAGCGCCTGGTCGACCGGGCCTCGGAGCTGCTCGAGAGCGAGGATGCTGACCAGATCGTGCTCCTGAGCGTTCCCGCGAACCTGCGCACGGCGCACGTTCATCTGGGGTTCTCGCTGCGATTCGCGATCGAGGATGAGCACCGGCCCGACGTCCTGATCACGACCTGCGCGCCGCTGCACGTCAGCTCGACCGGGGCCGACGACGTGTACTTCACGTCCGAGGAGGGTTCGTTCTTCGGCACGGCCGAGGGCGGGTCGAGCTTCGACTTTCCGGTTCGGCGTGCCCCTGCGGCGCGCCCCTTCTGCACCTACCAGCGTCCCGACGGCACGGCCAGCCGCTGGGGGATCGAGCGCCATGCGCTCGTGGTGCCGGGTCAGGGAGCGCCAACCTGGGTAATCGCCTACTTCGATGGGGAGAATCTCGTCGCCTGCTGCGGGCGGCCGCGGCTCACTCTGCTCGACGAGTGACTGCGCGGCTGACGGTGCCGACGCGCCGCTCCTCGCGTCGTGTCTGGCGCTACTCGGAGGCCGCGGCGCGCATCCACACCTGCGCGCGAAACGGAGCGAGCGTACGAAACGCGAGCGGCTCCATCAGGTGCATGAAGACCTCGTGCGGCCGGTTGCTATAGAGCCGCCGGCGGTTCGAATGGAACCGCTCGATCGCATTGAAGCCGCTCGCTCGCAGCAGGCGTCGTAGGCGGAACGGCGTGATGCCGAGCTCGGTCGTGCCGTAGCTCTCGGCCGCGTCGCGCCCGCGGAAGCGCTGCGTCCAGTTCGGCTCGACGACCAGGAGCACCCCACCCGGCCGCAGCGCACCACGCGCCGCTTGCAGGACGGCGAGCGGGTCCGGGCTGTGGTGCAGGGCCTCGTAGATGAGGCAGCGATCAAAGTGCGGCTCGAGCTCGAGCGTCTCCATGTCGGCGACCTCGAAGCGTGCATCGAGTGCCTCGCGCTTGGACTCTGCCCGCGCGATCTCGATCATCTCGGGCGCGATGTCGTAGCCGACCGCGTTCGCCCCGCATCGGGCCGCGTAGCGCGTGAGCCAGCCCGAGCCACAGCCGAGCTCGGCGAAGCTGAGGCCGGGCTCGAGGCCGAGCAAGTCGACGACGTAGCCGACGTCGATCAGATGGCGAACGGTGTGGCGGCGCTCGCCCTGAAACGGTTTCGAGACGAGCCAGCGGCGATGCTCGGCGCTGACCCGCGAGGGGTAGTCGGCCTCGGCACGTTTGCGCTCGTCGAGCACGCGGCTGAGCTCAGCCGCCGAGAATCAGTACGACGCGCGCCTGCCCGAGCTCGCGGCGCTTCATCCCGTCGACGGGGGCAACGCGCTTCCAGCCGAGTCCAAGGTCGCGCGCGAGTCGTTCTGCCTCGCCACGGAATCCCTTCCGATAGAGAACGAGGGTGCGGCGGTAGTCGGGGTGCGCCGCGTCGTTCGTGTCGATAACGCGATATCGCTCGCTCTCGAGGCGGGCAGCGGCTTCTCGAGCGGCGCCCCGCGTGCCACTGCCGTTGAGGACGAGCACCGCGGTCTTCGTGCGCGGCAGCTCGGCCTTTGCCGGTGTGCGCTCCGTCAGGAAGCGCTCGCCGGGCCCTTTGACGCCGCTATTCACCGCGGCGTCGGCGGCGTCCGCTTTCGTGGCAGCCTCGGCCTTAGCGCTTGTCGCCATGGGCCTGCCGATGAAGACGAGCCCGAGAACGAGCACAAGCGATATTCCGCCGACGACGGCGCCGACGTAGGGCCAGGCGGCCGAGATGCGAAACATGGGTTCCGCCTCGGCGGCGGCAGACAGCGGTGTGCCGGCTGTAGCGGGTGGCAGCTCGGGCTCATGACCCCCGACCTCGGCGCCTCGCCCTGCTCGGGCGTGCTTCTGGCCCTGGTCGTCCTGCTCGGGCATGGGCTTGTGCATTCGCCCTGCGACTCGGCGCTCCTGCCGTCTCCCTACGATGGAAACCATCTAGATGTTTGTGTCCTTTGAAGGCATCGACGGCTCGGGAAAGTCGAGTCAGGCGGCGCTGCTCGGCGAACGCCTGCGTGCGGCGGGTCACGAGGTCGTCGCGACGCGCGAGCCAGGTGGAACGCCACTTGGTGAGACGGTGCGAGAGCTTTTACTGGGTGAGCACGAGATCGCTCCCTGGGCCGAGGCCGCCCTGTTCGCCGCGGCACGCGCGCAGCTCGTTGCCGATGTGATCGCACCCGCTCTCGAGCGTGGGTCGTGGGTTGTCGTCGACAGGTTCCTCGACTCCTCGCTCGCCTACCAGGGAGCTGCGCGAGGACTCGGCGTCGACGCGGTCCTCGAGTTGAACCGGGCGGTCATGGGCGGCCTTGAGCCGGAGCGCACGTTCCTCCTTCGTGTTCCCGTCGAGGAGGCGCTTGCTCGCATCGGCTCCGACCGGCGCGACCGGATCGAGGCAGAGGGCGAGGAGTTTCTCGCCCGCGTCGATCGAGCCTTCGAGGCGCTGTCGGTTCGGTTCGAGCGCATCGAGGCGATCGACGGAGTGCGCTCGGAGGCCGACATCGCCGCCGAGATCGCGGCCCGGCTCGGGCTACGCTGCTGAACCCGTGTCGCCTCCGCCTTCCGACGACGCCTTCGCCGCGATCCTCGAGCAGGAGAGCGTCAAGCTCCTGCTGAGCGCAGCCTTGCGCGATGGACCGGCCCACGCGTACCTCTTCCACGGCCCGGCCGGTGTGGGCAAGAGCGCGACGGCGCGCGCCTTCGCGGCAGCCTTGCTCGGAGACGCCGGCCGGGTTGAGCGAGGCACCCACCCGGATCTGTACGTGCTCGAGCCGCTCGGCGACCAGATCCGCATCGGCGACATCCACGCGCTGCGACACGACCTGCATCTGCGCCCGTTTGAGGGCGAGCGGCGCGTCTATATCGTCGAGCGGGCCGACTCGATGAATCCCGACGCTGCCGATGCGCTCCTGAAGAGCCTCGAGGAGCCGCCTGCGTACGCGACGGTCCTGCTCGTCGCAGACAGGGTGGCGCTTCTCCCCGAGACGATTCGCTCACGATGCCAGCTCGTCGGCTTCCGGCGGCTGTCGCGATCAGCTGTGTCCTCGTGGTTGGCGGGGCAGGCTGCGAATGAGGATGACGCCGACCTTCTCGCTCGCGCCTCCGGCGGAACGCTGGAGCGGGCACGGCGACTGCTCGACCCCGATGAGGCGAACGCTCGACGCGAGCTGCTCGAGCTCGTGCGCTCGAGCTATCGCAACGCGACGTTCGACCCGGCGGCGGCTGCCCGGTCCGTCCTCGAGGCGGCGACGGCGAGGGGAGATGACGCGCGTGCACGCGCGCGCGTGACGGCCGACGACTCGCAGACGGCCCGCGAAGCCGAGCAGCGCGAGCGGCGTGCGTTCCGCGGGGCGGAGCGGGCGTATGTGCTCGAGGTCGTCGAGACGATCGCGATGTGGTGTCGCGACCTGCTCGTCGCGGTCAACGGCGCGCCGGAGGCGGCGATCAACGCCGACTTCGCCGCGGAGCTGATCGAGGATGCCGAACTCCTCGAGTCGGGCGGCGTCGAGTCCGCCCTCGAGGCGGTGCTCGAGACGCGTCGGCGCTTCGAGCTGCAGCTGCAAGCTGGCCTCGCCCTCGAAGCGGTGTTCGTGTCGCTCTGCCATGCGCTGACTCGGGCCGAGGCCGCTGCGCTAGCCTGAGTTCATGCCAGCCGCGGTAAACGTGATCTTCAGCCCGGGCGGCAAGGTCTACACCTTCGACCCGGGTGAGCTCGAACTCGCCTGGAACGACCGGGTGATCTGCCAGACGACCCGCGGCATTGAGTACGGCCGCATCGTCAAGGCCGCGCACGAGCTTCCCGACGAAGACGTCCGGGGCCGGCTCAAGCGCGTCGTCAGGCGGGCGACCGTCGATGACGAGGAGCTCGTCGAGCGCCGCAAGGGCGAGGCGAAGGACGCGCTCGCCACCTTCCGCGAGCTGCGCCGAAAGCTCGACGTCGATGCACGCGCGGTGCATGCCGAGGTCTCGCTCGACGGCTCGCGTGTCGTCTTCAACTACCGCTCAGAGTCGAAGCCAAACGTCTCGGCGCTACGCCGCGAGCTGACCGAGCGGCTGACGCCGAAGGTCGAGCTGCGCTCGGTCGGCCCGCGCGAGGCCGCGCGCCAGTGCGGCGGCTCGGGCCTCTGCGGGACAGGGAAGATGTGCTGCACTCGCTTCCCCTCCTACGAGCAGCCGATCGGCCTCCGCATGGCCAAGGATCAGGACTTGCCCATGACGTCTGGGCGGATCACCGGGCTGTGTGGCCGGCTGCGCTGCTGCCTCGCGTTCGAGCATCCCCTGTACAAGAGCTTCCGCGACCGCGCCCCGCGAGTCGGGACGCGTGTGCTGACAGAGGAAGGTCTCGGCGTCGTGACCTCCTACGCCGTGCCCAAGGACGCCTGCATCGTCGAGCTCGAGATGCCGCCGCAGGCCCGCTCGCCGCGCCGTATCGAGATCCCGGTCGACGACTGGCATGAGGCGACCGAGGAGGAGATCGAGCAGGCGCGCGCCGCCAAGGTCGAGCCGCCGCGACCGCCCGAGCGCGAGAGTCGCCGCTCGGGCCGCGATCGCAAGCGCGGCGACCGCGACGGCAAGGGTGAGCGCGCGGGCAAGAAGCGATCAGAGCGCGGCGACAAGCAAGCCGGCGAGGCAAAGGACGGCGCACCGCGCAAGCGCCAGCGCTCGCGTCGGAAGAAACGACCGGCCGACGGGGGAGCACCCGGAAGCGCCGGCGGGCAGCCCGGCTCGCAGGGACCGAAGTCAGGCCAGGGTGGTGGCGATGGCTCGGGCGCGGGTAAGCCAGATGGCTCCCAGCCGAAGAAGAAGCGGCGCTCGAGGCGGCGGCGACGCCGCGGCGGCGGCGAGGGCCGCGGCCCTTCGGGCGGCGGCAACGGCGGCGGCCCCAGTGGCGGTGGGGGTAGCGGCGGCGGCGGTTCTGGCGGCGGTGGGAGTCGCGGCGACGGTTCTGGCGGCGGCGGAAGTGCCGGTGACGGCTCGGGTGGCGGTGGCGGTGGTTCCGGCCCGCCCGCAGCCTGACCGATCGTGACCCCTTCCGCGGTCACGATCGATTTCTGGAACACGCTCTTCGGAACCGAAAACGGGCCGGCGCGTGAGCACTCACGCCGCACCTCGCTGAACGACGAGCTTGCGGCCGAGGGCCAGGCGTTCGGCGAGGCCGATCTCGAACGCGCGCGCGGCGTCTCGATGGAGCACTTCCGCCACCACTGGCTCGAGGAGCAGCGCACGCCAGGGGCCGTAGAGCTCGTGGAAGTGATGCTCGCGGATCTGGGCGCCAGGCTTCCGGCGGCCGCGGTCGAGCGGATCGCCGACGTTTTCGCCCGCGGCGTCATCGACCATCCTCCGCAGCTGCTTCCAGGTGCTGCTGACGCGCTCGAGCGGCTCGCGCGGCAGGCGCCGCTTGCGATCATCTCCGACACCGCCTTCTCGCCGGGATCGGTGTTGCGCGAGCTGATGGCCGAGGTCGGGATCGAGGAGCACTTCAGCGCCTTCGTGTTCAGCGACGAGACGGGTGTCGCGAAGCCCGACCCCGCTGCGTTCGAGGCCGCGCTTACGCGCGTCGGCGCAGATGCGCCGCGCGCCGCGCACGTGGGGGACATCGAGCGAACGGACATCGAGGGCGCACGTGCGTACGGCATGCGGGCCGTGCTGTACCGGAACGACGAGCATCGCCACCAACTGGCCGAGGAAGAGACCGATGCCGACGCCACGATCGGGCACTGGGACGAGCTGGACGGCGTCCTCGACGACCTCCTAGGCTAGGTCCGTGCTCGTTCTGATCATCGGCAGCGCCCTACGCTCGATGGGCTTCGACCAGGAGGCCGCTGGCCTCACATTCGTCGAGGAAGCGCGAACGGCGCCGAAGTACCGTCTCTACAGCCTCGAAGAGAAGTGGGCGGCCCTCGTGCCGACCGACGACGGTGGCGTGTCGGTCGCCGGCGAGCTGGCCGAGATCTCGGACGAGCGCTGGGACGAGATCGTTGCGACCGAGCCCTCCGGGATCGTCCCGGGCCCGATCGAGCTCGACGACGGGCGAGAGGTGATGGCCGCGCTCGGCGACCCCGAGCACATGGGGCGCCATGCCGTCGAGATCACCGAGTTGGGAAGCTTCGCGGCATATCTCGAGAGCCTTCGCTGACGACGCTCGGCGCGGCTGCCGAGGACTCGCGAAAGCGCGGCCTCGGCCTTGGTTTCCAGACGCGGCCGAGCGCTACAGTTAGACGGCCGCGACGCCGAAACAGACGTGGCGCGCCGACGTAGCTCAGTTGGTAGAGCACTTCACTCGTAATGAAGGGGTCCCCGGTTCGAGTCCGGGCGTCGGCTTTCAAGCAGGACACGAAGAACCTCTTCTGTACACGGTTTTTCTACGTCCTGAACCAATTCGCTCGTAGCTGTAGAGATCGACTCTCGCGCGCATCGAGGTCATCGGGAAACGGATCGTCGTTGCGCGCTTCGAATAGTCCCTTTGGCGTGGAGTCGGCCGGCTCGTCAGGCAGAGGCTCAGGCTCCTTGAGACCGTGGTGGCCTGCGTCGAGGTGCGAGGTCCGCCGCCGCTCCAGTAGCCGAGACTGATCCGTTCCTCGACGGCGACCAACTCTACTTTGTGCACGAGCTATCGCCGTTCCGGGTAATGCACGTTGACCTCGACAGTGGCCGGGCCACGGTCCGCGACGAGGTTGACGTCGAATGGAACCTGCCCTGCCACTTCTACGGTCACATCCCGTACTCGATGCTCCGCGGCGGCGGCAACGCCCTCCTGCACGATGGCGCCCTGCTCGGCACCGGCCACGCGACGGCGACGGGCTACCGGCACGCGCCCTTCACCTGGACGATGGACGGGCAACAACGGATGGAGATTCGCTTCCACCCGTTGTTCTCCGACTTCTACAACTGCGGCTTCAACCTGATTGACCCGTCGAGCCTCTTCATCGACGGCGAGGACCTCTATCTCGGTCTCACGTGCACCGAGTGCGACTGGGTGCACGCCCAACGGGTGACCAATCTCCTGATCGCATTCCGTGGATCGGCTCCCACCGGCGATTACGAGCTGCTCGACGAGTTCCTCGCACGGCGCGCGTTACCTGCTTGCAGCGATGGGTCGGCGCTCGACAATCAGTTGCTCTTCTGCGTAGAGATGCCGAGCGCCGTCGGTTACCACCAGGAACACAGTGGCAGGGTCTCGATCGGTGAGCCCGGCCAGTTGGTCGGCGGCCCCGGCACAGTCATAGACAGCGAGGGACGCTACATCGCGGCGCTGAGCTACGTGACGCCCGAGCACACCGCTGAACGAGCGGGCGTGTTCGACCTGATGGCGACGCTGACCGATCAGCAGGGCGAGCTGCTCGAAATCGCCAGCCTGGGCCGGGCCGAAATCGATCCGTCACCGCAGGAGACGGCCGAGCTCCGAGTGCCATTCGACACCACCGGCCACGTTGGCTGGCGGCTCGACACCCGTGTTTTCGTCGACGCGGACGTACGGCTCAACGTGTACCACATCCGCACCTACCTAGCGCACGGACGAGTGAGACCTGTCGGTGCGGCGAATCCGGTCTGACGAGCGCGTAGGCCCTCGCGGAACGAGACCTCCGTCTATCGTCCGTCTCACATGCCCGCGCGGCCACCACTGCGGCGACGGCTCAAGCAGTGGCTGGCGATATGAACGTTGTGCACCCAGGCACATTCGAGGTTGACGCGGTCCTCACGTGGGTTCGCATCGACGAGGAGCTGCGCGCGAGCATGAGAACGCGCCTTGGACGGGACGACAACCGCGGCGGGGCACGGGAGTTCTCAGAGGAGCTTGACACGGCCGCATACATCGTGCGCTCGATCCGACGCTTCGCACCGTGGATTCGCAAGATCTTCGTCGTCACGAACGGGCAGTTCCCCGACTTCATGAGCAGCGGCGAACCGACCGGCGTCGAGTTGATCACGCACGAGGAGATCTTCCCGCGCCCGCCCGAGCTCTACCTCCCGACCTTCAACTCGTATGCGATCGAGATGAACTTGCACCGCATACCCGGCCTGGCAGATCGATTCCTGTACTTCAATGACGACATGTTCCTGTGCAGATCGACCGTGATCGGTGACTTCTACGGTCTCGACGGAAACCCAGTACTGGCGACCAGTGACATGTGGAGGCCCGCAATTGAGAAGCTCGCGCAGTATGAGGGACCACGCAACGTTGTCGGCGGAGTTCATTACCTCTCTTGCGTGTGGTACATGCGCGATCTCGTACGCAGGACGCTGGGCACAGAGCCCGACATTCCCTGGCATGGAGTAAACGCGTTCAAGAAGGAGTACTTCGTCACTGCCGAACGTCTCTTCCCGGACGGTTTCGAGTCGACGCGGTGCATCTACTACTGGTCGGACGACGTAGACGGGACGATGTTCAGCCAGTACATGCCTCTGCTTGTTGCCCAGGCAACGGGCGCGATAGCAAGAGCTGAGAATCGACCGCTCCTCTATACGACCAAGACCCCCAGCAGCTTGGACTTGTTTCAGACCCTGTTTGCTTCCAATGACAGCCCCGTTCTTTGCATGCAGAACTGACCTGGACCCTGGTGGTGCGTTGACGGTTGCCTGAGCTGGTGGGCTTGGGGGATGGTTGTTCATGAGATTGAGGAGTTGGTCTTGTGAGCGAGAAACGGGATCGTCGGAAGTGGTCGCCTGAGCGGAAGGCGGAGATCGTGCTCGCCGGTCTGCGCGGCGACCGGAGCGTGCGCGACGTCTGTCGCGAGCACGAGATCGCCGAGACGCTGTACTAGGGGTGGCGTGACCGTCTGTTGGAGGGCGGCACCGAGGCGTTGCGCTCCGCGAGGGAGCGCGCCAGGGATCCGCGTGAGCAGGAGCTGAAGGACGCCAGGAAGCGGATGGCGCGGCTCGAGCGTGCGTTGGGGAAGAAGACGTAGGGGCTTGAGGTAGCGGGGGAACTGTTGCGGGACTGGACGTGAGCGTCCGCGTGTCCAGAGCCCGTGCCGAGCTCGCTCAGGGACGCCGGCCTTCGGTGGTCGCGCGAGTGGCAGGCATCTCACGCCAGGCGATCTACCGCGTTCCCCGGCGCCGACCACGCCAAGCAGGCCCGGGCAGGGTCTCAAACACGGATGCGGCAATCGTCGAGGTCGCCAAGGCCAACCCGACCGACGGGACGCGGATGGTGGCAGCGCTCGCGACGCGGGAGCTGGGTGAGCCGGTGAATCGCAAGCGGGTGCAGCGGATCATGCGCGAGCACAAGCTGTTGCAGCCGACCCGCCACACGGGTAGGCGAGCGCGTCCTGGTTTCTTCCAGGTCACCCGGCCTGACGAGCTCTCGCACATGGACATGACGAAGCTCTGGGTCGCCCAGCACGGCTGGGCGTACATGCACGCAATCATCGACTGCCTAACGCGCGAGATCACCGCCTGGACACTCGACCTCAGAGCTCGAACCAAGGAGGCGATCGACTGTCTCGAGCACGCGCTCGCCGTGCGCCATATCGAGCCCGGCCAGCTCACGCTCGGCACCGACAACGGCCCGCAATTCACCAGCAGAGGCTTCCGCCGCCATCTCACCGACCGTGGGATCGCGCACCGACGCGGCGGCTACCGCGACCCCGAGTCCCAGGCCTTCATCGAGTCCTGGTTTGGCCAGTTCAAGAAACGGCTCGCCTGGCGCGCCGAATGGGAAACCCTCGACCACGCCAGACAGGACATCACCAGCTACGTCAACAGCTACCAGCACCGACCCCACTCCGGGATCGGCTACCAAACACCCACCGAACTCGCCACCACCTGGAAGCGAGAACCCCTACACACCCGAGCAACCTAAACCGACAACACAAACCGGGTCCAGGTCAGAACTGCACGTCTACGTCGGACTCGGTGTCCGCCACTCGCCGCATTCTCGATTGGTTGCTCGACTCGTCGGCTGGCGCGCCGTAGACGGCGAGGCGCGCGGCGGGGGCCATGCTGCGCGAAGTCGTAGGCAATCCTGATGTCGTCCTGCGTCCCGGCGGCGGTCAGGCTGCGAGCGGAAGCCCGGACACTCCCGGACTGAACCGCGACAGGGCTCCGTGACCGGCAGTCGTGGCGTAGAGCTCATCGAGGTTCGGGCCGCCGAAGCAACAGTTGCTCACGTAGCTGCCCTCGCCACAGTCGAACCTCTCGACCACCTTCCCGTGAGGGTCGATCACATGGATCGCGTCCGTCGCGTTGACGCATACCCAGAGATTTCCATCAGTATCGTAGGCCACGCCGTCGGGTGCGCCTCCGTCGATGTCACAGAAGAGCGACGGCTCGCCGAGCTGTCCGTCGCGATACTCGTGCCGTACGACCCGTTCGCCGAAGCTCTCGGACACGAGCAGCGCGTCGCGCTCGGGTGACCAGGCGATCCCGTTCGGGAAGAAGCCGCCCTCGTGCACGACCTCGAGCTCGTTCGACGCGAGATCGAGACGGAGCACACGACCGGGCACCGGTGACTCGAGTCCTTCGGGGGCCACGGGGTCCGTGAAGTACAGGAGCCCGTCGGGGCCGAAGCAGAGGTCGTTGGGAGCTGAGAGGCCGTCGGTGAGAACGGGCGAGAGTCCGTTGCCGCCGAGGCGGTGAATCCCAGCCGGCACGTCTGAAGGCGCGCCCCAGAAGCCGGAGGAGGCCGCGACGTAGATCTCCCCGTCAGCGCCCGCAACGAGCCCGGTCGGTCCGCAACCGACGTCGGCAGCGGACAGCTCGCCCGTGTCCCGGTCCCAGCTGTAGATGACGCCGGCGATCGACGTGAAGAGCACCTGCCCGCCGGGGCTCCACAGCGGCCCTTCGGTAAAGCCGAGGTCCGCGCAGAGCGTCTCGCCGGCCGATCCCGCCAACTAGCTCGCCACTTTCTTCGTCCCGGTGCGGTGTACGAAGCTCCCGAATCCGGGCCCGACCTGCAGCTCGAAGTCGCGCACGATCACCTCGCCGCGAAGCATCGTCAGCACGGGCCAGCCGGTCAGCTCTGCGCCCTCGTAGAGGCTGTAGTCAGACCAGGTCTGCATCAGCTCGGTCGTCACCGTCTTCGTGAGCCCGAGGTCGACGACGAGCAGGTCCGCGTCGGAGCCAACGTGCAGCGCACCCTTCTGCGGATAAAGACCGAAGATGCGCGCCGCGTTGCTCGACGTGACCTCGACGGCTCGCTCGAGGCTGAGGCGGCCCTTGTTGACGCCCTCGCTGAGGATCAGCGGGAGGATCGTCCCGCTGCCCGGGCCGCCACGCGGGATTTCCCAGATGCTCCCCTCTTTCGCCGCAGCAGTCGTCGAGGCGTTGTCGGCACCGACAACGTCGATGAGACCGCTCTCTAGCGCTTCCCACATGGCGTCGACGTCTTCCTGCTGGCGCACGGGCGGGCTGAACTTGACCTTCCGATCGGGCGTCGACGACGTGTGGAAGAGGTAATGCGGGCAGGTCTCGCCGTACGTCTCGGGCCAGTTGGCCTTCGCGCGCTCGAGCCCGAGCAAAGAGTCGCGCCCGCCCATGTGCACGACGAGGAGCGGCACCCCCGCGTACTCGGCAAAGAGCCCGATCCGCATGACGGCCTCAGCCTCCGAGACGCCCGGATGGCCGTCTTCCCACGCAACCAGATCGTCGCGACCGCTTGCTGTCAGCCTGTTGATCGCGCGCGTGCAGATCTCGTCGTTCTCGGCGTGGGCGAGGGCGAGCACGCCGTCGTAGGCGGCCAGCCGATCCAGCGAGTCCACCAGCAGCCCGTCCGTGAGCTGGTTCCAGTCGTCGCCCGGCGGCGCGTCGGGGCGGTTCCTGTAGGAGAGGTAGAACTTCCAGCTGGGCGAGCCCCACTCCTCGATCGCCTCCTCGATCGACTCTGCGGTCGCGTCGTCGAACACCGTCGGCGTGAGCATGAAGTCGATGTGCGTGTTCTCGATCGCGAGCGCCTTCAGCTCGTGGTACTGCCCCGGCTGGAACTTATGCATCACGTGCGCGGTCGTGATGCCGCCGATCGCGGCCGAGCGGCTGTCGCCGACGCACTGCTCGACCCAGTCCGCCTTGTAGCCCCAGTGCATGTGCGTGTCGATTGCGCCGGGAAGCACGTACTTGCCACTCGCATCGATGGTCTCCGTGGCATCGACCGGCGCGCCCGGCGCGAGTAGCGCCGCGATCTTCCCGTCGCGGATCGCGACCGTCGCCTCGGTCCGGCCGTCGCCAGAGACGAGCGTTCCACCCTCGACGACCACGTCGTAGGAGCTCACGCCGCCACCGCCTCTCGCATGGTGTTCTTCTGGAAGGCGCCGTCGACCATGATCGCCGGCATGCGCTCCTTGTCGCGCAGGATCGAGATGTCTTGCGAGGGGTCGCCATCGATGACGAGCAGGTCGGCCGCCTTCCCCTGCTCGAGCGTCCCCCAGTCCTCGCCGCGCGCGACAGCGATCGCCGACATCTTCGTCGCGCACGTGATGATGTCGAGCGGCGGGACTCCAAGCTCGGCGTAGTACTCCATCTCGAAGGCGATGTCCCAGGGCGGGAAGACGTGCGCGGCGTCGGAGCCGAGCCCCATCGGCGTCCCGAGCTTGTACGCCATCGGAATCGCCTCGCGGCACGCCTCGTAGGCGTCGCGACACTCGTCGATGAAGGTCTGCACCTGCTCGTCGGTCGGCTTGAACGAGCGCAAATATTCGCGGGCATAGGACTCGTTCGTGCGGAACTCGAGCCACGCGATTGTGGGAACGAACACGCAGTTGTACTCCTTCAGCGTGAGCAGGCCCTCCTCGTCGAGGAACTCGCCCGAGTGCACCGAGACGGCCCCCGCCTTGGCTGCGGCCTGGGGGCCGATCGGGTCGTGCGCATGAACGTGGACGCGTTTGTTGAACTTCGCAGCCTCCTGCACGGCAGCCTCGAGCTCGTCGTAGACGAGGTCCTGGATGCGCCCGCCGATCCAAGGGTTGCCTGGTGTGCCGCTGCCGGTCAGCTTCACCCAGTCGACGCCCATGCGCATCTGCTGGCGCACGGCGGCGATCACCTCTTCGCGTCCGTTGACGCAGCGACCGAGGTAGGCGTCGTGGTCTGCGTAACCCCAGGTCGCCGTGTGGTCGGCGATCCCGGACGACCCTGAGATCATCGGCCCGGCGGCGACAACCTTCGGGCCACGAATGAGGCCCTGCTTGACGCCGTCACGGATCGCGAGCGCGATACCACCGCGACACGCGCCGTCGCCGATCGCCGTGCAGCCCGTGTCGAGGATCATCTCGGCGTTCTCGACCGCCTTGACGGTGTTCAGCTCGAGACTCTCGTTCATCTGCTGCAGGATCAGCCCGTACTCGCTGCGGTGGTAGGTCAGGTGCGTGTGGGCGTCGATGATCCCGGGCATCAGCGTCTTGCCCTCGAGGTCGATCACCTCGGCGTCGGCCGGTGCGGCGAGCGAGCCCGAGGCGTCGACGCTGTGAATCGAGTCGCCGTCGATTACGAGGCCGTGGTTCGGCTTGGGCTCGGCGCCGGTCCCGTCGATCAGTAGCGCGTTGGTCAGGACGTACTTGGACATGCGAGACCTCAGACTCTCTTGGCGAAATCGCCGACGACCTGGTTGAAGCGGTCGGGCTCCTCGAGGTGCGGGTTGTGGCCCGAGTCCTTGAAGAGGACGAGCTCGGCCTCAGGGATCATCTCGACCATGTAGGGACCCGTCTTGGGCATGGTCATGTTGCTGGTCTCGCCGTAGAGGAGCTGCACCGGCACGTCCATCGTGCCGAGCACCGGGCGGTAGTCGGCCGGGAAGACATCCTCGGCCGCCTCGACCGCGGTGCGCGGGTCGGCCCTGGCCGACTCGTTGATGATCAGCTCGATCGAGTCGGTGTGCCTGTCGGGGAAGCGGAACTCGGACGTTGCCACGTCGGTTGCGATACCGCGCAGATCGCCCCCGTTCACCCGCTCGCGCCACTCGTTGAGATCGTCCATCGACCAGGGCGTGTCGACCCCGTGGATCCAGTCGTCGCCCGGCAGCAGCATCGCCACGTCGTCGATAATGCCGGCGGCGCGCAGGCGGTGCGAGCCGAAGTTCTGGAAGTAGCTGAAGGTGACGCCGCCGCCCATTGACCAGCCGATCATGAAGACGTCGGAGAGGTCGAGCGCATCCAGCATGTCGCGCACGGCGGTGGCGAGGCCCTTGATCGTCACCGTCTCCTCGATGGGTGGTGAATCGCCGAAGCCAGGGAGGTCGATCGTGAGCACGTGGTGCTTGTCGGAGAGGCCGTCGAGCTGCTTGTGATACGGCTTGCCGCTGAGCGGCCAGCCATGGACGAAGAGGATCGGCTTTCCGGCGCCTTTTTCCTCCATCCACACCTTCTGGCCGGATGCGAGATCGACGAACGGCATGGCTTTCCTCCTGCTCGGGTCCGAGCGTGACTCTACAACGCCGCTGGCTATCGCAACGAAAGCAATAAGCCTTTCCGAACAGAAGTCACTACATTAGGGAAAGAAATCATGTGTACACTGCTAGTTCTCGCCAACCAGAGGATCAGATGACGCTCAGTCCGACCGCCGACACGCCGACTGCTACGCGCTGGAAGTACGCCCTCGCCGGCCGCATCGATCCCGCGTGGGCCGAGGAGATCGACGACTACGAGAGCCAGCTCCTTCTTCGTCAACAGGAGAAGATCGAGGAGAAGGTCTTCGCCGAGACACGGCTTCGGCGCGGATCCTATGGCCAGCGCTACGACGCCGGCACGCGCCACGACGGTATCGAGGAGCGCCAGGTCGGGTTCGCTGACAAGCCGAGCAAGGGCCCCGACACGGTCTGGGACGCGCCGGGTATGCAGCGGATCAAGATCCCGTTCGGAGGCGTCTCGCCCGCGCAGCTCGAAACGCTCGCCGCCGTCGCCGAGGAGTACTCGAATGCGATCCTCCATATCACCACGCGCCAGGACGTCCAGCTGCACTTCGTCCACATCGAGGACACGCCGGACCTGATGCGGCGGCTCGCAGCGGTCGGTATCACGACGCGCGAGGCATGTGGCAACTCCGTTCGCAACATCACCGCATGCCCGCTCTCGGGTGTCTGCAAGACCGAGGCCTTCGATGTCTCGCCGTACGCCAAGGCGATGATGCACTTCCTGCTCGGGCATCCTGACGTGCAGGACTTCGGCCGCAAGTACAAGCCCGCGTTCTCGGGGTGCGAGCACGAGGCCTGCGGTCTGGTCCAGTTGCACGACTCGGGGTATGTGGCGCGCGTGGTCGACGGCAAGCGCGGCTTCAAGGTCGTCGTCGGCGGTGGGCTCGGCACCGTTCCCCACCAGGCTCACGTGCTGTCTGAGTTCACGCCTGAGGAGGAGCTGCTACCCGAGACCCAGGCGATCGCTCGCGTTTTTGCGCGGCTGGGCGAGAAGAAGAACCGCAACCGGGCACGGATCAAGTTCCTCGTCGCAAACCTCGGCATCGAGGAGTTCCGCCGGCTCGTCGCAGAGGAGCGAAAGACCGTGCCCAACGACCCGCGCTGGACGGCCTTCCTCGACGATATGCCGCACACCGGCGGGAAGCCCTCGCGCCGCGGCACCGCGAGCCCAGGGTCGCAGAACGGCTGGGAGCCGGAGGGCCTCGCCGAGTTTCGCCGCGGCAACGTGACCGAGCAGCGCCAGGAGGGCTACCTTGTGGTCGCCATCAACCTGCCGCTCGGCGATCTCACGTCCGACCAGGCGCGGACTCTCGCTGATCTGGCCCGCAAGTACGTCGGCGACAACATTCGCACGACGGTCGAGCAGAACATCGTGCTCCGGTACGTCGCACGGGCCGATCTGGCGGGCCTATACGTAGAGCTCGAGGAGGCCGGGCTCGCGGCGCCGGGCGCGAGCACGATCGTCGATGTCACCGCCTGCCCCGGCACCGACACGTGCAAGCTCGGGATCGCCTCGAGCCGCGGGCTCGGTAGCGTCCTTCGCGAGCGGCTGGCGGCCCGCTCGTCCGAGCTCGACGAGGCCGTCAAGGGCCTTCATATCAAGGTCTCGGGCTGCTTCAACAGCTGCGGCCAGCATCACGTCGCCGACATCGGCTTCTACGGCGTCTCGCGAAAGAGCGACGGCCGCGCCGTTCCCCATTTCCAGGTGCTGCTCGGCGGGCAGTGGGACGAGAACGCCGGCGCCTACGGCATGGCAGTGGGTGCGGTGCCGAGCAAGGTCGCGCCGCAGGTCGTCGAGGCGCTGACCGAGCGCTACGTTCAGGAGCGGGATAAGGGCGAGCGGTTCCGCGACTGGGTGAACCGCGTCGGCAAGCGCGACGTCCGCGACTTCCTCGAGCCGTTGATGAAGATCCCCGCCTACGCCGAGAACGCCGACTACTACTCCGACTGGGCCGATATCCGCGAGTTCACGATCGGCGACATGGGCGTCGGCGAGTGCGCAGGCGAGGTGGTGTCGCTGTTCGGCATCGAGGTCGTGCGCGCCGAGTCGCAGGCCTTCGAGGCACAGATTGCGCTCGACGAGGGCGACTACGAGACCGCCGACGAGCTCGCCTACCGGGCCATGCTGACCGCTGCGCGCTCGCTGGTGCGAACCCGGTTCATCGACGTTACCGAGGAGGCCGACGACATCGTCGAGCGCTGGAAGGCGATGTTCTTCGATACTGAGCTCTTCTTCGACAAGTACGCAAAGGGCAAGTTCGGACGACACCTGATCGACCGCTACGAGCGAGACGGTGTTGACGTCGACCGTGACGTGGCCGCCGTCATCGTCGAGGAGACACAGCTCTTCATTGAGGCCTGCCATGCCTGCGAGGCGAAGCTCGTCGCCAAGGAGAGCGGCCCCTCCAACGGCCGCCCGCTCGTCGAGGTCTAGTAGGTGTCGGCAGTCGAGACCCGTTCGATGACGGTCCAGCGACTCGCCGTCAAGTTCTTCATCGAGCCGGACCCGGCCGCGCCCGTCGAGCTCGAGCCCTTCATCGGTCTGTTCCACGAGTTCATCCAGGCCGCGCAGGTCGACGGCCTGCTGATCGACGTCGCCGACTACTCGCACGTGCCCGACGGCCCGGGCGTAATTCTCGTTGGCCACGACGTCGAGTACGCGCTCGATCGTGCCGGCGGGCTCCCAGGGCTTCGGACGCTCGGGAAGGCGTTCGACGACGCCTCGCTCGACGTGGCTTTGCGCGAAACCGTGCGCAAGGCCCTCGGCTGCGTGGCCGCGATCGAGACCGACGGCCGAACCGGCCTGAGCTTCGACACATCTGCCCTTGAGATCCAGCTCCTCGACCGGCTACGGGCGCCGCACACGGATGAGGCGATCGAGGCCGCGCTCGGCGAGGTCGCGCCCACGGTCGACGCCCTCTTCGGGGAGGCGCTCCTCGAGGCCGCCGAGCTGGGCGATCCGCGCTCGCCGCCGACGCTGCGTGCCGCCACCTCCAGAAGCACCGACGCCTCGACGCTGCTGTCGCGGCTCGCGTGAGCGGCGACGCGGGGCGCTTTCACCGGGCGATCGACTCGATCGACGCTGCCAACGCTCGCGACCCGGTAACTGTGTCGATCCGTGGCGAGGTGCGCCCTCGCGAGCTCGCGCATGCGGCGCTGGCCAGTGAGTGGATCGGGCGGCTCGTCCAGTCGCCGTCGGAGGCGCTTCGGCTCGCGACCCGGGCACACCACGTCCGTCGCTGGGAGGTTCCGCGCTCCGACTATCCAGAAGGGCGCGCCGGCTATCGACGCTGGCGTAAGCGGGCGCAAGCCTTCCACGCCGACGTCGCCGGCGAGATCCTGGTTGCCGCAGGCTACGAGGCGCAGACCGTCGATCGCGTCGGCGAGATCGTTCGCAAGGAGCGGCCCGAGACCGACGCCGAGGTTCAGGCGCTCGAAGACGCTCTCTGCCTCGTCTTTCTCGAGACGGAGCTCGAGAGCACGGCAGAGAAGCTCGCTGACGAGGAGAAGCTGGTAAGCGTGCTCGGCAGGACGCTCGTGAAGATGAGCCCAGCGGCGCTCGCTCTTGCCGAGGAGCTTCCGCTCGAACCCGACCAACGCGAGCTGCTGCAGCGCGCTCGCAGCTAAATATCGACGCGCGTCAGGCCGGGCTTGCTAGCAGCGCTTCGAGGTGCTCTTGTCTGGCGAGTGCCACCGTCTCGCCGACCACGATCAGGGCGGGCGGCTGCAGGCCCGCGGCGGCATCGGCCATGTTGCCAAGCATCGAGACAACCGCCTCCTGCTCGGGTGTCGTCGCGCGTGAGATTACGGCGGCCGGTGTCTCGGCGCTCATCCCGTGCCCGATCAGGCCCGCGGCAATCGCCTCGAGGTTCGCAAGCCCCATGAAGAAGACAAGCGTGCCCTTGATGCGCGCGAGCTGGCCGAAGTCGAGCTCAGCCGAGTGCGCTGCGACCGCCACGAGCTGCGAGGACGTGCCTCGCTGGGTGAGGGGGATGCCGGCAGCAGCCGGACCGGCGCTCAGCACCGAGACGCCGGGGACGACTTCGAAGTCGACCGCGGCCTCGCTCAGCGCCTGCGTCTCCTCACCGCCGCGACCGAAGACGAAGGGGTCGCCACCTTTGAGGCGGACGACCGCGAGTCCTGCTCGCCCGTAGGCGACGAGCAGCTCGTTGACCTGTTCCTGTGAGAGCGACTCGCGTGCGATGCGCAAGGCGTCGGGCGGCGCCGCGTCGACGAGCTCTGCGGCGACGAGCCGGTCGAAGACGACGACGTCCGCTTGGCGCAGCAGCGCCAGGCCTCGCACCGTGATCAGCTCCGAGTCGCCTGGCCCGGCCCCCACGAGGTAGACGGTCATCGGAGGCTCCGCTCCACGAGGCGCTGGAAGAAATCACGCCGCCGGGCGTACGTCGGGTAGCGCTGCTTTGCCCAGGGGCGCAGAGCCCGGAGCCGGCGTGCGAGGGTCGCGTGCTCGGGCCCGATCCGCTCGGCGATGTCGGCCCTGATCCGCTGTGCGAGCGCGGGCGAGGCTCCGCCGGTCGAGACGGCAATCGCGATCGGGTCCTCGCGATGGATCGCGGGCAGGATGAAGTTGCATAACTCGGGCACGTCGGCGACGTTGCAGAGGATCTGGGCCTCCTCGGCATGATCGAATACCGCGCGGTTGACATCGCTCGTCGATGTCGCGGCGATGACGAGGAACCGGCCCTCGAGATCCTGGCGCCGGTACGGGCGACGAACGATCTCGGCTGCCAATGTCCCGACCTCGGTCGTGACCTCGGGCGCGACGATCGTCACAAGCGCACCGCACTCGATCAGTCCGACCGCCTTCTCGTGTGCGACCGGGCCGCCGCCGACCACCAGGCACGAGCGACCACGCAGGTCGATGCAGGCGATGTAGTGGCGAATGTCGGCCTCCGCGTGACCCGGCGCGGCCGTTTCTTTCATTTTTGAAGCGGCCAAGTCTCAAGGATAGCGCCGCGGCACAATCCCGCGCAAGGCCCGCGTCAGTGCGCGCTGGCGAACTGGTCGACGGCCGCGTTGAACTTCGCGGCCTCCTCGACCATGCTCCGGCCGCCGAAAAGGAGGAGCGCCGGAACGTCGATGGCGGGTAGGACGGGCCGGTAGTCGCGCGTTCGAGCCCACCTCGCCCGCGTGGCTTGAAACAACGATCGGCAGCGGGTAGGTTCGGCGCTCGGCTTGTAGCGCAGATCGCCACCTCAAGGAGGCACCATGCGGACGTCCACGCGTCTTCGTCAGATGATCGAGGCAGGCGAGCAGTTCGTTGGGCCAGGCGTGCACGACCCGCTCTCGGCGAAGCTTGTCAAGCAGCTCGGCTTCAACGGTCTTTACCTCGGCGGATTCTCCTCCTCGGCGCCGCTCGTCACGATGGAGCCGCTGATGACCATGACCGAGCAGGTCGGTCTTGCGCAGAACATCACGAAGGTGGTCGGGGATCTTCCGCTGATCGTCGACGGTCACACGGCCTACGGCGAGCCGGTTCACGTCACACGCGCCGTACGCGAGTTCGAGGCCGCAGGTGTCGCGGGCATCCACATCGAAGATCAGCACTTCCCGAAGCGGGCCAGCTACCACAAGGGCCTCAAGCACATGGTTCCGATCGAGGTCATGCAGGAGCGCATCGACGCGGCGCTGCGGGCCCGGCGTGATCCGGACTTCTTCATCGTTGCTCGCACCGAGGGCCGCGGTGCCGTGGGCGGCTCGCTGGACGAGGTGATCAAGCGTCTCAAGGCCTACGCCGAGGCCGGAGCCGACGCGCTGATGCCGATGCCCTACGGCGCGGAAGAGGGGAAGAAGGTCGCCGACGCGATCCCGGACACACCGCTGATGTGGTTCTCGGGCCTCGGCCCGTTCGCCGAGAACGCGCCAGAATCAACGACCGACGAGCTCAAGGAGATCGGCTACCTGATCGTCACCTATCCGATCCTCGGTCTCGTGCGCTCGATCGAGACGCTCGAGTCCGTCTACAGCGGGCTGAAGAAGAACGGTATTGCCGAGGTCGACAACCTGACCGAACGCTACGAGCGGATCATGGAGTTGATCGACGCGCCGGCCTTCTACGAGATCGAGGCCCGCACCACCGAGAAGGACCAGGCCTGAGCGCGTAGGCGCAGGCCGACGGCGAGGAGGGCTCCTGTGTCCATGTACGACGTCGGAGACGGCGTCCAGGTACGCGCCATCGAGCGCGGCGCCGGCGACCCGATCCTGCTCGTCCATGGCTGGCCCACGGGGGCCGCGATCTGGAAGCACCAGCTCGGGGCGCTGTCGGGCGCCCATCGCGTACTGGCGATCGACCTTCCTGGCTACGGCGAGTCGCCACCCCTGCCGACGCCGGCGGTCGCCAAGTTTGCTGCGGCCGTCAAGGGCTTCATCGACGTGGCCGGCCTGAGTGACGTCTTCCTGATCGGCTGGTCGATGGGCGCGGGCACGGTGATGAGCTATTGCGAGCAGTTCGGCTCGCACCGTCTACGCGCGCTCGGCATCGTCGACGACTGCCCCTGCCTCCTCCCCGGCGAGGACTGGGAGCTCGGCGTCGACACCACCTTCAGCCCCGAGGGCGTCGGCGAATGGAAGGAGCGCTGGGCCAGCGACCGCCGATCTGTGATCACCGAGCTCTCGACGATGGAGCTGAAAGATCCCGACCGCCACAGCGATGAGCTCGCCTTCATGGTCGAGGAGTCGATGAAGGCCGATCCCGATGGCGCCCTGGCGTCACTGATGGACGCCTTCGGCTGCGACTTCCGCGCCGGCCTCTCGCAGATCTCGGTGCCGACCCTGCTTCTCTACGGGGCGTTCAGCGAGATGACGACCGAGGCGAACCGTGTGTACATGCGCGACGCGATCCCCGACGCGACGCTCGAGGTCTTCGACGAGAGCGCGCACACGCTCATGCTCGAGGAGCCGGAGAAGTTCAACCGCGTCGTCGACGCGTTCGCGAAGGCCACGCGAGGCTGAGCGGCCGACGGCGGGGAGCGTGAGCGCGAAGTCGGATAACGCAGGCGTGCGCCGCTCGCTGGCCGAGACGCGCTTCGGCTACGTGCACATCCGCGCGATGGGCAAGGGCGGTACGCCGCTCGTCTTGCTGCACCACAGTCCGATGTCGTGCAAGGCGTTCGACGGCGTTCAGCCGCTGTTCGCCCGCGACCGGCGCGTGCTTGCCGTCGACCGGCTCGGGTTCGGCTCGTCCGATCACGCTCCGCGCGAGCTCGAGATGTCCGAATACGCGCTCGCAACGCTCGATGCACTCGGCGAGCTCGAAGTCGAACGCTTCGATGTGGTCGCGATTCACACGGGCGCCCTCGAGGCGATCGAGCTTGCGACCGCGCACGCCGAGCGGGTGGCCAGGGTCGGACTCGTCGGGGTGCCGGTCTGGACCGAGGGGGAGCTCCAGGAAGCGAACGCCTTCTTCGAGAATCTCGTACCGATCGAGCCCGTCGCCGACGGATCACACCTCGGCGCGATCTGGCAGGAGATCGTGGCCAGGGCTGAGGGGCGCTACGGCGACGACGTCAATCCGGCGGCGCCCGGGGCAGACCAGGGCTGGCCGGTCGAGCTCGTGCACTCGTGGCTCCTGCACTGGCTCATCGCAGGCCCGAACTGGTGGTGGGCCGTCCGGGCTGTCCTCGCCTACCCGACGCCCGACCGCCTGGCGGCGATCATGCAGCCGCTCACCGTGCTGCGCGGGCAGGACGACATCTGGCGCCAGACGGAGCGCGCGGTTGCGCACCTCCCTCCCCATGCGGAGCACATCGAGATTCCCCATCTCGATATCGAGGCCTTCGCCATCGCCCCCGAAGAGATGGCAGGCCACTTCGCCTCGTTGCTTACGCGGAGCTGACCGCCAGCGCCCGCGCCGGGTTGTCGACCAGCATCCGCTCGATCGCCTCGGGCGCGACCCCGACCGCACCGAGCATCGGCACGATCGCTTTCGGCACGTGTCCGTACCCCGGCCCGCCGAACGAGCGCAGGTCGGTCTTCAGACAGACGTCGTGCGACAGCAGCAGCTGCTCACCGTGCCCCTCGTCGATCAGCCGCTTTGCCATGCGCACGCGCCACGAGTCATGGCCCCAGTCGAAGTCGTAGCCCCATTCGTCGGTGTAGTGATCGCGTCCGAGGCTGTCGTACTCGATGTAGACGCCACGCGCAGCCGCAGCGAGGTGGTAGTCGACGTCGTTCACCTGGTCCATGTGGTCGAGGATGATCCGCTCGGGCGGCACGCCCTCCTCCTCGAGGACGTCGATCGCGGGGATGGCCGCGCGCGGCTCGATCGGGTCGAGGTGGACGCTGACGGTCAGGCCGGTCTCGCCATGCGCACGCCCGGCGGCTCGCAATGCTTTCTCCTCCTCGGGCGTCATCGCGCCGACCTTGGCCCGCCCGGCGCCCTTCTCGATTCCGGTGAGCCCGATCTCGGCAATCAGCCCGGCGCGGATGCCCGTATCGTCGACGCCCTCGACGATCTCTTTCACCATCAGCTCGGCGAGCTGGTCGGCGGTCTTCTCCTTGACCCAATCCGGGTGCGCGTTCTCGACGTAGAAGCCGGTCGACATCACGATGTGGAGCCCAGTCGCACGCGCTATCTCCTGCAGCGCCCGCGCGTCGCGCGAGATGCCGTAGCAGGTCACCTCGACCACGCTCTGGCCGCCGCCGCGTATGTAGTGGCCGAGCTCCTCGATCGCGAGCTCGACGTCGTTCAGCACCATGTTGTCGAGCGTGATGCTCATCGGCCGTCGGCGCAGGTCTGTCAGCATCGACATGTCGATCGGACGGTTCAGGTCGCGCTTTCGCGAAGCCTCCTCGGGGGTGAAGAACCAGGGGCTCAGATCGACGATCAGGTGCTCGTGCGTGATCGTCATCCCGAGGTCCTCGGGAGCGATCGGCCCCAGGACGGTCATGACGGTCTGGTCTGACATCTCGTCCTCCTTCGCCGGTTACGGACGGCAGTTGCGACCGGCGCGCAGGCACCGAGCGCGCACGCTTCTGCGGGACCGTACACGCGTAGAATGGCGGACGCGAGCCGCGACACACTGGCTCGCTCGAAGCAGCTCGGATCTACCCATCCGCGACCGTGGAGGCGACATGAGCCGGGAGATCTTGGAAGCACTTGAGAAGGTGTTCTCGGCGGAGTCCGAGATATACCGCGACCGAGGGTTCGGCCGGCGTATGGGCTTCGGCCAGCGGCCGGCGCTCTTGATCATCGATCTGGGCTACGGCTGGACGCGACCCGACAACCCGTTCAGCTGCGAGGACACCGACGCGATCATCGCCGGCGTCCAGCAGCTGCTGAGCGCGGCGCGAGAGAAGGCGATTCCGATCGTCTACACGACGACCTACTACCAGGTCACCGAGGGACCAAACACCGACATGGGTCTGTGGCATCGCAAGCTCCCGATCGAGGGTCTTACGCCCGATTCCGAAGATGTCGAGATCGACGCGCGGATCGCCCCTCAGGACGGCGAGCACCTGATCGTCAAGAAGATGGCCAGTGCGTTCCACGGCACCAACCTGACGTCACTCCTCAACGCCTCCGGCGTCGACACGGTGATTGTCACCGGCGTCGCCGTTGCCGGCTGCGTGAGGCATTCGGTCGAGGACGCGCTCGCCGAGGGCTTCCGGCCGATCGTCGTGCGTGAATGCGTCGGCGACCACGTCCCCGGCGCCGTGGCCTGGAACCTCTTCGATATCGACACGCGCTTCGGAGACGTCGAGCCGCTCGAGACCGTGCTCGGCTACCTGAACGAGCTGGCGCCCGTGGGTGAGCGAGAGCTCAGCGGCGTCTGAGGCCGCTCAGCCGAGCGCCGGAGCGTCGGCGCCCCACGGGATGCCGATGTCGAGCAGCGGCGCGTGCTGCTGTGCGCCGTAGACGTCGGCGTCGCCGATCGAGCCCTGTACGCGCGGCCGCCGGAGCGTGAATTTGAAGGCCATCCCGGCCTCGAACACGAACGACGAAGAGATCTGCTCGGTGACGATTCCGTAGGCAGCGGCAACCGACTCATCGGTTAGCGCGCCGCTGTCGCGCACGTGCTCGAAGAGATCCCGGCGATCGAAGAAGACGTCGAGCGTGAGCCGGTAGGGGGCCGCGTTCTTGCTACGGACGACCGCCGCCAGCTCGCGGAGCGGTCGCTGCTCGTCACTCACGTGGCTGCCAGCGGCTCCGGCTGGCGCTCGCGCACGAGCGGGTCACCGACGTCGACCACCTCGATCTCCACAGGCTCGAGCGGGTCGGCGACCGCCATCAGGTGGTACACCGAGAACTCGTAGACGTCACCGACGACCACTTCGGCCGGTGAGTAGAGGAAGGCCAGGTTGCCAGCGTTGTTGAACTGCCCGGGGTAGTCGAGGTGCAGCAGGGACCCGGCCACGTGGTGACAGACCGCCTTGGCCAGCTCCTCGGTATCGGCGACGGTCTCGATCACGAGTCCCAGCTCGTGCGGAAGCTCCGAGCGCCTGGGCTCGAGCTCCTTCATGACCGCGTCGCGGCCGTAGGCGTGGAAATCGATCCGGTACTGGTCCGGGCCGATGCCGACGTCGGCGAAGTAGCTCTCGGTGCGCGTCGCCGCTTCGGCGAATGCGTCGTCGATGCAGGCGACCAGCGTCGGGCAGCGAACACCGGCGATCGAGATCGCACGCGTCCCGACGCGGCCCGCGCCTTCGAGCTTGACGGCGTAGCGGTCGTCAGCGAGGTAGCGCGCTCCGGCGACGCGCACACGACGATCGTCGATCTGCTCGACGACGGTCGCGGACAGATCGAGCGTCCCGCCGGGGCCGCTTTGCGAGAATGGGTTCTCGCGCTCATACAGTGAGTGGGCGTTGACCGAGGTGACGGTGCAGGCCCGGTGCGCGGCGCCCGGGACGAGCTCGAAGTGGTCGGCGCGGAGCGTGCCCAGCATGATGTCCATGCTGATCGGCTCGGATGCGATCGCGCCGCATTCCAGAATCTTCCCGAGGTGGAGCGCGAGCCCGCGGTCGAACCCGTGCATGACGGGGAGCGCGGCAAAGATCGCATCGTCGCATGAGCGACCGCACAGCACGATCTGGCTGCCGCGCTCGAGGGCCTCGACGATCGGCTCGAGGCCCATCTGCGCGACGATCCTGCTGCTCCCGGCGATCGCCTCGGTGGTGAGCTCCTCGCCGGACTCGAAGGCGGCGATCTCTCCCGCGGCCAGCTTCTCGCCGACGAGATCCGCGCTGAGCTCGGACTGGATCACGCCGAGCTTGAACGACCAGCCGTGCTCGCGCGCGAGCTCCTCGACGATGTCGCGCGTCCAATCGACGTGTGCCCGCGCGCCCGAGCCGCCCGACGTTCCAACGATCAGCGGAATCCCCGCGTCGAGGGCCGCGCCGATCAGGATCTCGAGTTCCTTGCGGATCTCGATTCGCTCGGTGAACGACTTGCCCGCGCCGAGGTAGTACGGGCCCGGGTCGGTCGAGCCGGCATCGACCGCGATCACGTGCGGACGGTGTTCCTCCATCGCCCGGGCGAGGTCTGCGACCGAGAACCCATAGCCCAGGGTGCCTGTCGGCGCGATCATCCGGATCTCATCCATCGACCTGGTCAAGGCAGCTCCCTCGGCTCAGCGCGCGGCCTGTTTCTCCCTCCCCTCCCGGGGTACGCGCATCGCGAGGATGACTCGGCCATCTTCCACCGAGATCGGATATGTGCGAACGCGGTAGTCGGGATCCCAAACGCCCTTGCCGGTTGCGGCTTCGAACTCCCACTTGTGCCAGGGGCAGACGACGATTGGCATGTCATCATCGGCCTCGAGATTCCCGGGAACGCCGCCGCCCGTGCTGACGAGCTTGGGCCCGAAGAACCCGCGACACATAGGCCCGCCTTGATGCGGGCAGCGGTTGTGGAAGGCGAAAAGCTCCTCGCCGCGCCAGCGCATCACGCCAATCTCTCGGCCCTTGATGTCGACGACCTGCATCGAGCGTTCGGGGAAATCCTCGAGCGGGCCGAGGTCGATCATGCGGCGGCGGCCAGGTCGTCCCAGCCGAAGAACTCGCGCGCGTTCTCGCGGAACACGCGTGCGTGCCACGACGCGGGAAGCTGCTTCTCGACGTGATCGCGCTCGTCGCCGTCCCAATGCGGGTAGTCGCTCGAGAAGCAGATCATCTCCTTTGCGTTGAACATCTCGAGGATCTCGACGAGCTGCTCGGGCTCGGGCGCCGTGTCGAGCGGCTGCGTGGTCAGGCGGATGTGCTCGTAGAAGTACTCGCTGGGCGGACGCTTCAGCCACGGGGTCTCGCGCCGCAAGCCCTTGTAGCCCGTGTCGAGGCTCCAGAGGAACCAGGGAATCCAGGCGAGTCGCGTCTCGACCGCGAGGATTCGCAGCCCCGGGAACTTCTCGAAGACGCCATGCAGGATCAGGCTGGCGAGGTGGGTCATCATGCTCTGCGGCGTGTGGGCGATGATCTCCGAGTAGAAGCTCGGCATGCCGCCCGCGAGCGGTGAGATGCCCTGCTGAGGTGCCGCCTCGCCGCCGATGTGCAAGGCGATCGGCAGGCCGAGCTCGTTGGCCGTCTCGTAGATCGGGTGGTAGACGGGGTGCCCGTATGGTTTGCCGAGCCCGCTCGACATCATCATGCCGGCGGCCATGCGCGGATGGTCGGCTAGGCGCCGGAGCTCGGCCGCCGCGACCTCGGGCTCGGCCGGCGCGAGCATGATCGTCCCGTATAGGCGATCGTCGCTGTCGCTCAGCCAGTAGTCGATCGTCCAGTCGTTCGACGCCCGCGCGATCTCCGAGGCGAAGTACGGGTTCGGCGTCGCACCCGTGAAGAATCCCTGCCCGTAGGTGAGCAGCCCGCGCTCGATCCTGAACGGCTCGAGCAGCTGCTTGCGCAAGAGGGCGGGATCCGACGCAGCCGCGCCGCCGTTCTCGGGAAAGGTGTCGGGACGCTGCGTCGCGCCGTTCGGGTTCGGGCACACCTGCGTCTGAATCAGCGGGATCGCCGGTAGACCGGCGCGAGTGGGCGCAAGCACGTACTCCCGCCAACCCTCCGACAGATACGGGTACAGGGCCTCCTGCGAGGGCCAGTCGTGGTGGATGTCACAGTCGATGATGCGGTCGAGGGACATGGGCTCACCTCCGTGCGATCACGTTATCCGCTCGCCCGGTGAGGGTCAATGCAAGGGCCCGGCCACAGGGATAGGGTCGCGTGCGTGCCGTACAAGCTGGGCGTTGACATCGGTGGGACGTTCACCGACTTCCTCCTCGTCGATGTCGAGCGCGGTGAGACCGAGCTGCTCAAGGTCGCCTCGACGCCCGAGGATCCGTCCGAGGCGGTGGCAACGGGTGTCGCCAGGCTCTGCTCGAGACTTGCTCTCGATCCGAAGCAGCTTGTCCAGATCGTCCACGGGACCACAGTTGCGACCAACGCCCTACTCGAGGAAAAGGGGGCGAGGGTTGGGCTCGTTGCGACCGAGGGGTTCGGCAGCACGCTGCACCTGGCACGGGGGATGACGCCCGGGCCACTCGCCGGGTGGATCACGATGATCAAGCCCGACCCGCTCGCCGATCTCGAGGACACGATCGAGGCCGCCGAGCGGATGGATCCCCACGGCGACGTCATCACCCCGCTAGACGGGGACGCGCTTCGCGACGACTTGGGCGCACTGCTCGAGAGCGGGATCGAGTCGCTGACGATCTCGTTCCTGCATTCCTACGCAAACGATGCGCATGAGCGTCGAGCCGTCGAGATCGCTCGCGATCTCGAAGCGTCGCTCGCGATCACCGCCGCTTCCGAGATCGTCGCAGAGTTCCGTGAGTACGAGCGCACCGAAACGGCGGTGATCAACTCCTACATCAAGCCCACCGTCTCGAGCTACCTCACGCAGTTCACCGAGCGGCTGGCGGCGCTGGACGTCGACGCGCCCGTCAACCTGCTGCGCTCCGACGGCGGAATGATGACGATCGCCGATGCGGCTGAGCGGCCCGTCTACGCGATCCTGTCGGGGCCGGCGGGTGGGGTGGCCGGCGCCGTCTTCGTCGGCGCCGAGGCCGGCTTCGAGAACATTCTCACCTTCGACATGGGCGGCACATCAACCGATGTCTCGCTCTGCGCCGGGACGCCATCGATGACCTGGGAGACGAGGGCCGGGACGTTCCCGGTCAAGATCCCTTCGATCGAGATCGCGACGGTGGGGGCTGGCGGCGGGTCGATCGCCCACGTTCCCGAGCTCACGCGCGCGCTCCGCGTCGGCCCTCGTAGCGCCGGCGCCGACCCGGGCCCCGCGTGTTACGCGAACGGCGGCACCGAGGCGACGGTGAGCGATGCCAACCTCGTGCTCGGGCACCTTCCGCCCACCTTGCTCGACGGCGAGATCGAGCTGGACGAGGAGGCGGCGCACGCCGCCGTCAAGACGGTCGGCGACGCCGCGGGTCTCGACGTCGAGGAGGCGGCGCTCGGGATCGTCCGGCTGGTGAACGAAAGCATGCTGGGAGCGCTACGGGTCGTCTCGGTCGAGCGCGGGCTCGATCCGCGCGACTTCTGTCTGTTCGCGTTCGGCGGCGCCGGGCCGATGCACGCCAACGCGCTTGCGAGGCTCCTTGGCTCGTGGCCCGTGCTCGTGCCACGGGCGCCTGGCGTCCTCTGTGCCCTAGGAGCAGCCGTGACTCCCTATCGCAACGAGTTCGTCACCTCGATCATGCGGCGGCTCGATCGGGTCGATCCGCAGCAGGTCGACGCGATGCGCCTCGAGCACAAGGCATCGGCCGAGCGGTGGCTCGCGGCCCAGGGCATCCCCGACGAGAACCGGACGATCACGTACCAGCTCGACATGCGCTACTACCGGCAGGGACTCGAGATCCCACTGGAGGTCGGCGACGACTGGCTGGTCGAGCTGGGCTTCGACGGCCTCCGGCGCCGGTTCGGCGAGGCGCACGACGACCTCTACGACTTCTCGCTCGACACGGAGGCCGAGATCGTCAACCTCCGCGTCGCGGCGGCGGGCGAGACGGCTGTGGTGGCACTGGGGCGCGAGGAAGCGGGGGCCTCCGCTTCCGGGGACGCCGCCGCGGCCCGGGTCGGAGAGCGGCGTGCGATCTTCGACGGCGCCGGAACGCGCGTGCCGATCTACGATCGGCGCCGGCTCGCGACAGGCGCGCGCGTCAGCGGCCCGGCACTCATCACCGAGCTTGACTCTACGACGGTCATCCACCCCGGCCACTTCGCCGAGATCGACGACGCACTCAACGTGCTGATCTATCCGGACGGGTGGGTCCCTCGTGACACCAGCGAGGGAGCGGCCGCATGAGCACGCCCGCGCCCTCCGCCGCGGTCGACAAGGTCACCCTCGAGCTGATCGAGAACGCGCTCAAGAGCGTGCGCTTCCAGATGGACGCCGTCGTCTACCGCACGGCCATGTCGCCGATCATCCGCGAGCAGCACGACGAGTTTCCCCTGATCACGAACGCGGCCGGCGAGATGATCGTCGGCCAGTTCGGGTCGTTCGTCGGCCACTTCATGGAGACGTACCCGCGCGCGATCAACCCGGGCGACGTCTTCCTGCTCAGCGACCCGTACACGTGCGAGGGCGCGATCTCCCACATCAACGACTGGCTCGTACTGGTGCCGGTCTTCTACGACAGCGACCTGGTCGGGTGGAGTGCCATCTTCGGAAACCAGAACGACGTGGGAGGCCCGGCGCCCGGCAGCCTTCCGCCCCAGGCGGTGACGATCTTTGGCGAGGGCATCGCGATCCCGCCCGTCAAGCTCTACCGCGAGGGGGAGCTGCAGGAGGAGATCCTCGAGCTGATCCTCAACAACGTCCGCGAGCCGGACCTGAACAAGTGCGACCTGATGGCGCTTGTCGCCGGATGCCGGGTCGGCGAGCAGCGGATCATCGAGCTCTGCGATCGCTTCGGCAAGAAGACGTACGTCGCGGCCATCGACGCCTTGCTCGAGCGAACGCGCGTGGCTATGGAACACCTGATCACACACTTCGTGCCCGAGGACGAGGCCTACTTCGAGGACTACGTCGACGACGACGGGCGCGGGAACGGGCCGTTCAAGATCGCGCTGAGCATCAGGCGCGCTGGCGACAAGGTTCTGTGTGACTTCACCGGCACCTCGCCCCAGACCGAGGGTCCGATCAACTTCTTTTTGAACGAGCGCATGTTCAAGATGCTCGCCGGCGCGTACATGATCTCGCTGTACGACCCGGAGATCCTGTTCAACGAGGGCTACATCCCGCTCTTCGAGGTCGTCATGCCGGAAGGGTCGCTGCTGCAGCCGAAGCGGCCGGCAGCGCTCGGCTCGCGTACGCACACGATGTGCCGGTGGTACGACGTGTTCGCGGGCGCCTTGAGTCGGCACTCGCCGGACTTCGCGACGGCGGCCGGTTTCTCGTCGAGCCCGCACATCATCTTCAGCGGCTACGACCAGAATGACGAGTGGTTCACCCTGTTCGAGATCGGCGCCGGCGGTATTCCGGGGCGACCGGTCGGTGACGGCATGGACGGCCACACGATGTGGCCGTGGTTCAGCACGATTCCGGCCGAGTACATCGAGACCTACTACCCCCTGCGCATCGTGCGGCGCCGGCCGTTCATCGACTCCGGCGGGGCCGGGTTGCATCGTGGTGGAAACGGCGTCGAGATCGTCTATCGGTTTCTCGTCGAGACCGAGGTCGCGATCATGGACGACCGCTGGCTCACACGGCCGTGGGGCATTAACGGGGGGAACCCGGCCGAGCGCGGCGAGCGCTTCATGGTCAGGGCCGGTGGCAGTGAGCCTGAGCCCCTGCCGTCGAAGATCGGCGACCTGGTCGCACAGGAGGGTGATGAGCTGATCTTCCGCACGTGGGGCGGGGGCGGCTGGGGCGACCCGCTCGAGCGGCCGCTCGAGATCGTGGCCACAGACGTGCGTCGGCGCCTCGTCTCTCACGCGAAGGCGCGCGCCGAGTATGGCGTTATCGTCGACCCGGCCACGCGCAAGCTCGACATGCCGGGCTCCGAGGGGCTGCGCGATGCGATACGTGAGGAGCGCGGCGAGCTGCCCAGGTACAACTACGGCCCCCCGCTGGAGGAGCTCCTCGCGACGGCGAAAGCCGAAACGGGGCTCGAGCCGCCGCGACCAACCCAGCCGATCGAGGCGCTCGCGCGGAGAGTAGAGTGAATCTGTGACGTACAGCGGCCCCGTCATCGACTGTGACGTACATCACGACTGGGCGACGCCGGAGCACCTGCACCCCTACCTGTCGACCGGCTGGCAGGAGTACGTCAAGGGGCCAGGGCGGCTGTACGGCGGCGGTGAGTCGATCCCGCTGTTCCCGTCGCAGCTGATTCCAAACCCAACCGGTACCAATCGCCCAGAGGCATTTCCCGGGAACGGTCAAGCTGCGGCCTCCGATTACGACCTGATGAACGAGCAGCTGCTCGACCCGTTCCGGATCGAGCGTGCTGTCCTCCAGTACGGCGCCAGCGGCTTCATCGGGGCGCTTTCGAACCCCTACTTCGCAACCGAGATCGCCCGGGCGGCGAACGACTGGTCGATCGATCACTGGCTAAGCCGCGACGACTCGCGCCTGTACGGGGCTGTGCTGGTAGCAACGCAGCAGCCCGACGAGGCTGCGGCCGAGGTGCGTCGCGTTGGCGACCACCCTCGAATGGCCGAGGTGCTGCTCGCGAGCAGCGGGCTCGGCAAGCCGTTCGGGCACCCGGCCTACCATCCGATCTACGAGGCGGCGGTCGAAACCGGGCTACCGGTCGCGATCCACACGGGCGGCGAGGCGTTCGCCAACCAGGGCGTCTCGCCGATGGCGAGCGGGATGCCGATGTTCTACTACGAGGTCGCGATGCTCACGTTCATGGGCTCGATGACCCACATCACGAGCCTGATCTCGCACGGCGTATTCGAGAAGTTCCCCGATCTGAAGGTGCTGATCGTCGAATCAGGGCTCGGCTGGGTGCCCGGCCTGTTGTGGCGGCTGGACGCCGGCTACAGGGCCTTGCGGCGCGAGCTGCCCTGGCTGAAGAAGCACCCGAGCGAGTACTTCGCCGAGCACTTCCGCATTACCACGCAGCCGCTCGACCGCCCGCCAGACAAGGAGCAGCTGATCCAGCTGCTCGAGATGTTCGACGGCGCTAACACGCTCTGCTTCTCGAGCGACTACCCCCACTGGGACGGTGACGAGATCTCCTACATCTCTGAGTGGCTGCCGAGCTCGTGGCACGATCGCGTCTTTCGCGAGAACGCGCTCGAGCTATACGGGTGGTCCGATCTCGCCGGTGCGCCCGCGGCCGAGACGCTGAGCGCCAGCTGAGCTGACGATGGAAATCGGCTTCGCCGGTCTCGCACGCGACCTCGAGACCTCCGTCGAGATAGCGAAGCGGGCGGAAGCCGCCGGTGTCGCGCGGATCGGCGTCGCGGAGTCGCCCATCCTGTTCGGCGACCCGCACGTCGCGATCCAGTCGATTCTGGGCGCGACGAGCTCGATCAAGGCCGGCACCTTCGTCACGAACCCGGTCACGCGTCACTGGAGCGTTCAGGGCTCGGCCTTCAGGACGCTCGACCAGCTCGCACCCGGCCGGTCGTTCATGGGTATCGGGCCCGGCGACAGCGCGGTACATTCGGTCGGCCTGCCACCCGCCACACGCGAGGAGCTGGCGGCCTACGTCGGTGAAGTGCGCCGGTTGCAGGAGCCAGGCGAGCTCGAGGTCATGGTGACCGCCGGCGGTCCGAAGGCCGCGAGAGCGGCGGCGGCATATGCCGACTCGCTGGTTCTCGGCCAGGGCGTCGCCGCGGGCGCGGTCGAGGAGCTCAGCCGCGGCGCCGACGCGTCCGGGCGCTCAGGCGGCGGCCCCGACCGCTGGCTCTTCCTCGTCTTCAACCTGGCCGATGACGCCGACGGCGTCGAGGCGGCCCGTGCCGACGTCCGCGCGATCGTGATGGCGTTCAGCCGCCAGGCGCTCGACGTCACCTACGAGGGCAAGTCCGTCGACCCGGCGCTACACGAGCCCCTCGAGGCGCTGTACGAGAACTACGCGTTCGAGCAGCACTCGATGCCCGGCGAGACTGCCAATGCGCGCCTTCTCGCCGACGAGGAGCGGGCCGAGCTCGGGGCCTTTCTGTTCGACAGGTTCGCGCTGGTCGACACGCCCGAGAACGCGGCTGACCGGCTAGTCGGCATCGTCGAGGTGACTGGCGTCGACAGGATCTTCCTCTGTCACGAATGCTCGGATCCGCCCGGCCTGGTCGAGCTGGCCTGCGAGCGGATGCTCCCGCGGCTCCCTCTCTACTAGAGGACGACCTCGAGCTCCGTGTGCTGTGCGATGTGTCCGTAGTCGCGGTCGCGGTGGAGCACGGGCAAATCGAGCCGAATCGCCGCTGCCGCGATCAACGCGTCGATCGGGGCGCGAAGCGTTACTCCCCGCCACCTGAGCTCTCGGTAGATCTCCGCCCCGTCCAGCCAGTCCAGCTTCGGTGAGAGGGGCTCGAGGCGCTGCGCTAAGCGCCGATCTCGCGAAGTCGCGGTAGCCGAGAGCGCCTGCAGTCGGTAGAGATGAGGGGGCCCGTGGGGGAGAAGCGCGAGCTTCTCCCCACGAAAGCTATGCGTCAGCGAGCGAGAAGAACTTCTCGTCCTGAAGCGTGAGCGGGCTCGGGAACGCCACCTTCGAGTGGCTGAGGCCGAGCTCGACGATCGCCTCGGCGATCTTGATCGCGACGGGCCCCGGGTTGATCACGGGCGCCGGGAGGTGCTCCTGCATGTAGGCGCCGGCCTCGTGCATCGTCGTCGAGCCGAGCAGGAGCACGTCGGCGCCGTCCTCCTCGATCGCCTTCCGACCTTCCTCGGTAAGGCGCCGGTTCATCTCTTCCTCCTTGCCGGCGAAGAGCTTCTCGGGGTCGGGCGAGACCTCGACCGCGCGGATGGAGGCGCACTTCTCTCCCAGGTGGTACGCGTCGAGGTTCTTCTCGTACATCGGCACCCACTTGTTCCACATCGTGATGATCGAGAACTTCTTCCCGAGCATCATCGCGACGCAGCAGGAAACGATTCCGGGCCCGATCACCGGAATCGACAGGCGCGATCGAAGCACGTACAGACCTGAGTCGGAGACGGTGTCGAGCACGAGCGCGTCGAAGCCGTGTTCCTCGGCGCGCAGACCCGCCTCGGCCGTGTACATGTCGAAGATCGCCAGGTCGTAGTAGGAGTCGCCGACGGTGCCGCTGTTTCGGGCCGTGACGCACTCGACCTCGGTGTTCGGGCCGAGGATCTCATGAGGAATCTGCGCCGCGCGGCGTGCGATGCCCTCCTCGTCGAACGGGAAACCGATCAGGTACATCAGGCGCACGCGAATACCTCCCGGGTCAGACTTTGGTCGCTTGCCGGTTCGGGCCGGGTCATGGCGACTCCGACGGGGCGCGCGCCCGCTCGAGCTCTCCCGCCTCGATCTCGTAATAGCGCGGCGCGTCCAGCAGGCCGAGGATCTGCTTGTAGCCGACGTCGATGCCTTCGACATCGACGACGCCGGTCTCCTTCAGCTCGGCGTAGGCGGCGATTAGCGCGTCGACGGCGCGCACGATCCCGACGACGCCATACATAACGATTTCGTAGCCGAGCTCCGCGAGCTCGTCGACGTGGATCTCCTCGCCCGCATCGGGATCGCTCGTCGCCCAGGTGGGCGGCACGAGCTTTCCCAGGCCGGCGATCCAGGCGAGCGGCGTATCGGGGAACGCCTCGCGCACCTTCCGGGCTTCCACCCGGCCGTGCGGCATCGGCATGAGCGCGTCGGCTCCGGCCTCGCGGTACGCGCCCAGTCGCTCGATCGCCGCGTCGAGCGATCCGCCGGCTGCGGCGCGGGCGTCGGTCCTCGCAATGACCATCAGGTTGTGGTCGCTGCGTGCGTCGAGCGTGGCGCCGAGGCGTGCACGCATCTCCTCGAGCGAGACGACGTGCTTTCGGCCGTCGTGGTACGAGGCTTGCTTGGGGAACACCTGGTCCTCGACGTGAATGGCGGCGACGCCAGCCGCCTCGAACTCGCCGATGGCGCGCGTGATGTGGATCGCGTCGCCGTAGCCCGTGTGCGCGTCGGCGATGACCGGCACGTCGCCGACGGTCGCTACGACGCGCCGTGCGAGGTCGACCTGCTCGGTCATCGTCATGAGCGGTTCGATCGCTCCGAGCGAGGCGGCGCTCGCGAACCCGCCCAGGTCGATCCCGTTGAAGCCGAGCGACGCGACGGCTTTTGCGGACAGCGGGTCATGGACGCCGGGAGCGACGATCTGCTCGCCGCTCGCGAGCGCGTCTCGAAGCCGCTTTGCGCCGCTCATCGCGGAAGCGTCGGGGGATTGCCCGGCCTACTGGGCCCCGTTAGGATCCGGCGAGAGTCGTGAGCGCGGATCTCTCTCAGCTGAAGCACGTCTGGACACCTCTCGAGATAGGCCCGACGACGGTCAAGCACCGGATCATGATGACCGCGCAGACGATTCTGTACGGCGAAGACCATATCCTCAGCGATCGCCACATCGCCTACTACCGCGAGCGGGCCAAGGGAGGCGTCGCATTGCTGCTCACCGAGCAGCAGGCGGGGCATCGCCTCAGCAAGGGCTCGTTCCACCGGGGCTGCACGGCCTGGGAGAAGCGCGCTATCCCCCAGTACGCCAAGCTCGCCGACGCCGTCCACGAGTTCGGTTGCAAGCAGTTCGTGCAGCTCTTCGCGTGCGGCGTCCACGACAAGGGAACGATGATCATGGACGAGTGGCACCCGCTCTGGGCGGCCTCGCGCGTGCCCTCGATCGTCCATCGCGAGATTCCGATGGAGATGGAGAAGGAGCACATCGCCGACATCGTCAAGGGCCACGGCGAGTCGGCCCATAACGTGATGACAGCCGGGCTTGACGGCGTCGAGATCCACGGCGCGCACGGCTACCTCGTCGGCCAGTTCCTGAGCGGCGTCTACAACAAGCGCACCGACGAATACGGCGGCTCGGTGGCGAACAGCTGCCGGCTGCCAATCGAGATCGGCGAGTCGATGCGCGACAAGGTCGGCGACGAGATCACGCTCGGACTTCGGCTCTCGCTAGACGAGCACGTCGGTGAGGGGGGGATCACGCAGGAGGTCGGCGAGGAGCAGCTCGAGACGATCGCGGCGACCGGTCTCTACGACTACTTCTCGATCTCGGGCGGCGGCTACCACTCGATGCACAACGCCGTTGCACCGATGCACGGAAAAGACGGGTTCATGATCCCCTACGGCGAGCGGGCGAAGGAGATCGTCGGCCACCGGGCCAAGATCTTCATCGTCGGGCGGATCCTCGAGGTCGAGATGGCCGATCAGATCGTCGCCGACGGGAGTGCCGACATGGTCGCGATGACCCGCGCCCAGATGGCCGAGCCGTTCCTCGTGACGAAGGCGCTCGAGGGGCGCCAGGACGAGATCGTCCGCTGCGTCGGCGCCAACGTCTGCCTCTTCAGGGCCTTTGAGCAACGTGAGGTCACGTGCGTCATGAACCCGACCGTGGGGCGTGAGCAGTACTGGGGCGACGGCTCGCTGCAGCCGGCAAACGGCGACGCGAAGGGGATCGTCGTCGTCGGTGGCGGGCCGGCCGGGATGAAGGCGGCAGGCCTGCTGGCAGCGCGCGGCCACGATGTCGTCCTCTACGAAGCCGACGGCGAGCTCGGAGGCCACCTCAACCTGCACAAGCGTCTGCCGACCCGCGAGAACTGGCAGCGCGCGATCGACAACTTCGCCGCCCCGCTCGAGAAGCATGGTGTCGACGTTCGGCTCGGTGTCGACGCGACGGTCGAGATGCTCAGCGCCGAAAGCCACGATGTCGTCGTCTGCGCGACCGGCGCGAACTTCGACCGCACCGGCCTGAGCCCCTACCGACCGACTCGAGAGTCGATCCCCGGTGTCGAGTCGGACAACGTCCTCGACGTTGCCACGGCCACGCAAATGGCCCTCGACCACTCCGGCTCGCTCGGCTCGCGCGTCTTGATCCTCGACGAGTCGGCCGACTACCTCGCGCTCGGCCTCGCCGAGATCCTTGCCGACGGCGGCGCCGACGTGGAGGTCGTCACGCCGCACATGTTCGTCGGTGAGGACATCGTCGGGACACTCGACCTCGTGCACGTCGTTCCCCGGCTGATCGACAAGGGCGTAGCGCTCACCGCGCAGCACATGGTCGAGCGAATCGACGGCGAGCATGTCGAGGTCGTCAGCGTGTGGAGCGGCGCACAGCGGCGCGAGCTCGACGTCGACACGCTCGTCCTCTCGATGACGCGTAGCCCTAACGAGGATCTGTACCGGGAGCTTCGCTCCGCGTCCGCCGAGGTGCACCGCATCGGTGACGCCGTCGCGCCGCGCAAGCTCGTGGCCGTCGTCTACGAGGCAGAGAAGCTCGGCCGCGAGCTCTAGCCACCTCGATCCGCCATCTAGCGAATCGTGTAGCCGCCGTCGACGACGAGATTCGCGCCGGTCGTCGAGTCGGCCCGCGGCGACGCCAGGTAGGCGATCGCCTCGGCGACCTCCTCCGCTTCGATCAGGCGCCCGTGGAGCATCGTCTCCTCCGTCGCGCGACGTGTCGCCTCCGGGTCGTCGCTCGCCACGACGAAGCCCTCCAAAAGCGGCGTCCAGGTCGGGCCCGGTGACACGGCGTTGACCCGAATCCCGTCGACGGCGTGGTCGACGGCCATCGCCCGGGTGAGCTGAATGGCTGCGCCCTTCGACGCGCAATAGGCGGCCGCGTTCGCGACTGCGACGACTCCCAGCTGCGACGCGACGTTGACGATCGCCCCACCCCCGCCGGCGCGTAGGTGAGGGATGGCGGCCTGGGCTACGAGGTAAAGACCGCGAACGTTGACGGCGAAGATCCGATCCCACTCGCGCAGCTCGGTGTCGGCCACGGTGCCGAGCCCGACGACGCCGGCGCAACACACCAGAACGTCGAGGCCGGACAGCGACGCGCAGGCCTCGTCGACCGCATCGCTCAGCCCCTGGGAAACGGTCACGTCGGCGACTACGCGAGCGTCGAGATCGACCCGGTCGAGCGAGTCGGAATCGACGTCGAGCCCGCCTACCCGTGCGCCGTCAAGACGGAACC
This sequence comes from Gaiellaceae bacterium, assembly GCA_965223695.1. Classification (GTDB taxonomy): domain Bacteria; phylum Actinomycetota; class Thermoleophilia; order Gaiellales; family Gaiellaceae; genus JAUVPB01. Next base: position 98,438 of record CBDCXJ010000024.1, read on the forward strand.
GGCTTACCGTCGCAGTGCCGATCCCGGACCCGGCGCCCGTGACGAGAACTCGGGTTGGCCCGGCGCTCACCACGCGCTCCTCGAGTGCCTGCCCGATGGCGACCCTGGATCAACCATCTACGCGTCTCACGAGGCAACGGCAGCCTACTACTACGCTGCCAGCGTGCCGCTGAGTTCCGAGGAGCGAGACGGCCTCGATCTCATGCTCAACGAGGCCATCCTGCTCGACGCCGAGTTCGATCGAAGCCGTCGCCTGCTCGGGCTGACGTTCTACGTCGAGATGATTCCCGAACGCGGCGAGCGCGCGAGCGATGATCTCTATCTGCAGCTGCTCCTGCACGGAGTGAGCCGGCTTGCGATTTCCTTTCGCGAGGGCGCGAGCTGGCTCGATGAAGAGGCACGCGTCGAGCCGCTCGAGCTGTCCGAGCTCTCGAGCGCGCTAGGCCGCATCAAGTACCCCGACGCGGTCTACGGGCGACGCTTCTTCGATCTGCCCGAGAGCGCCGACTTCACGCCCTGGCGCGATCGCGCGAGCATCGAGTTCGGTGCTGACGGCCCGGACGGGGCTGGCGCCCCGGCCCCGCATAGGCTCAGCGTCTGGAGTGACGAGCTTCAGGTCGGTCGCGATCGCCAGCAGCGCTGGTTCTTCGATCTCCACGCAGCGTTCGAGGGCGTCTCGGCTCGAGATCGTCTCGGCGCTCCGGTCGAGGTCGACGCAGCGATCGCCGCATCACGTCGATACTGGGATGCCGTTGAGCAGCGCGGCAGCGGCGGACCCAGTCCGTACCCCGTGGTGCGGCACAGGATCTCGCTGCCCGACTAATCGCGTGCCGGCGGCCGGTTCCGCGGGCGACGCATAGCTATTCGCAATATTGACTCTCGGCCTTCGGCCCTTAATACTCCTCGGCACGTGTAGCACGATCATTTTTTGGACTGACCAAACACATCTACCGACGTCTTAACGGACACAAGCGTCGGCCCGCTCTGGCGGGCTCGACTACGTCAGGGCCCGAAGGGAAGGTCGATTATGAGAGAAGGTAGTCCGCGATTTCGCAAGCGATGGGTGGTGCTGCTCGCCCTTGCCGGTGTCCTGGCGCTCGCCATCGCTGCCTGTGGCGGCGACGATTCGGCCGCGCCGGCGCCGGACCCGCCGGCGCCCGCAGCCGACCCGCCAGCCGAGGATCCCGCGCCCGCCGAGGATCCTGCTCCGGAGCCACCGGCCGAGGGCTGCCAGGTCGACGGCGCCGACGACGGCGAGATCAACCTCTTCGGGACAACCGACCTCGCCGGTGCCGCTGGCGACATCGGCCCGAGTGGCGTCCGCTGGGCCGAGGTCTACGCTGAGCAGATCAACGCGGCCGGTGGCATTCTCGGCTGCACGCTCGTGATCGATATCGAGGACGAGCCGTTCCCCGAGTTCGAGTCGGGCATCCGCAAGTACCGTGCTGCGATCGAATCGGGCGAGTACGACGCCATGATCGCGCTCTTCGACTCAGCGCTGATGCTCGCGCTACCTGAGTTCACAGCGCCGGCGAAGGTGGCGGTAATCGCGGCGGGCCCGGGCGACCATCAGCCCTTCTACGAGGACTTCTCGCCCTACCTGTTCCAGGCTGGGATCACGACGCTGCACGAAGCGCGAGCCTCGGCGCAGTTCGCGATCGACAAGGGCTGGATGACCGCGGCGATCCTCACGCCGAACTACGCCTATGGCCAGGACGTCGCCAGCGCGTTCGTCGAGTACTACGAGCGACTGGGCGGCACGGTGGTCGAGCAGCAGTTCCCGGACGCTCTGGAGACGAACTTCGTTTCCTTCGTCAACGCCGTCGTGTCTGCAGAGCCGGAGATGATCTTCGGCGGCCAGTTCGGTGGCTCGATCCTCGCGCTCTGGCAGCTATTCCAGGAGCAGGGTCTCGAGATTCCGACGATGTACCTGGTCGAGCGCACCATCCTCGAGTCGATAACGTCTGCGGACGCGGCGCCGCCCCCGAATTCCTACGGCTACACGCGAGGGGCGCTGCCGCTGCTGCTCGAGACGACCCGCGGCCAGGAGGTCCTTGAGCTCTACCAGGCCAACTTCGGCGACAGCGACCATCCGCTGCCGTCCGAGTGGGTCTACGAGGTCGACAACGGCCTGCAGATGCTCGTGGCGCTGGTCGAGGAGACCGCTTCTGTCGACCCGGACGTCTGGGAGGCGCGGATCGACGAGGGTGACTTCGGCTACGTCACCGCCTACAACGAGGGACTCACGGCGGTCGACGGACTCAACAACATGTCCGACCTCTGTGCCGACGTCGGGCTGGCGATCTTCGACCCGGAGATCGGTCAGGGTAACTACGACCCGAACGACTCCGGGCATTACTGCCTGGCGGACGTGCTCTCGGCGGAGGAAGCCGCCGAGCGAATCGCAGGCGGCTCATAGGAGTCGGATAGACCGGAGGACCGCGGTGGAAACGAGCAGCGACCGGTGTTTCGCGCACTGGAGCCCCGCTCGAGTCCGCTGCGGTCCTCCGCACTTCACGACCGTTCGAGTCGAGGCCCTAGCGCCGGCCTCGACTGATTGCCAAGCGCCCCTGGCGCGCTAAGCCGTGGCGACGTACATCATCGCTCTGCTGTCGGGCCTCGGCTCGGCTGCGATCCTGTTCCTCGTTGCGTCCGGCCTGACGCTGATTTTCGGGGCGCTGCGCATCGTGCAGTTCGCGCACGGCTCGGTCTACATGATCGGCGCGTTCCTGACGACGACGCTCGCGTTCACGTTCGGCGGTGGCTCGAACAGCTTCGGGTTCTGGCTCACCATCCTCGTCGCCGGGCTGTTCGTTGCCGCACTCGGAGCGGTGACCGAGGTCACGATCTTCAGGCGGATCTACTCGCAGCCGTTCCTGACGCAGTTCCTCGTCACGTTCGCGTTCGTGCTCATCATCGGCGGCGCGATACGAGCGACATACGGCACGACGCCACGGATCGTCAGGACCCCCTCGTTCGCCGACGGCTCGATTGCGGTGCTCGATCGCCGCTTCCCGGTCTACCTGATCTTCCTGATGGGCTTCGCGTTGCTCGTAGCGGGTCTGCTGTGGTGGGTGCTCTACGGCACGAACCTGGGGCGAATGGTCCGTGCGGCCGTAAGTGACGCGGAGCTCCTTGCACTATCCGGGGCCAACGTCGCACTGTTGTTCACCGGTGTGTTCGCGCTGGGGTCGTTCCTCGCCGGCGTCGCGGGCGCGGCCGTCACGCCCATCGCTGGGGCGTCGTTAGGCATCGACATCGCCATCATCCTCAAGGCGTTCATCATCGTGGTGATCGGCGGCCTGGGCAGCATCCGCGGCGCGCTCGTTGGATCGATCGTCGTCGGCGTGGCAGAGGCGTTCGGGATCCTCTGGGTTCCTCAGGCGTCGCTGGCCATCGTCTTTGCCGTGCTCGTGATCGCTCTCGTGCTGCGGCCCCAGGGCATCTTCGGAAGCGGCGTGCCCTTCGAGCTCGCTGGATCCGCACAGCCCGAGGGGCTGACCACCGGCTGGTCACCCTTCAGTGCGCTACGCCGGCTCTTCGCGAAGCTGCCGCGCCCGAGCGTATCGCTGCCGCGGCCCAGTCTCGCGCGCGCCGAGCTCCCGCCCGTCGAGGACGCGCGTGTCAACCGCGGCCTCTGGATGCTGACGCTGGCCGGCATCGCCGCATTCGCAGTGCTGCCGTTCTGGGCCGGGGTCGGCGACACGCTGCTGATGCGCGAGGCGCTGATCCTCGCTCTCTTCGCCATGAGCCTCAACCTGCTCGTCGGGACCACCGGGCTGATGAGCTTCGGCCACGCGATGTTCTACGGGCTCGGCGGCTTTGCGGTCGCGCTGTCCGTCTCGGAAATGGACTGGCCGCCGCTTGCCGGCCTGGTGATCGCGCCGGCTGTCGGCGCGGTCACGGCGCTCGTCACAGGGCTGATAGTTCTACGTGGTACGGCCCTGTACTTCGGGCTGCTTACGCTTGGCGTCGCCCAGCTCTTCTGGGCGACCGCAAACGGATGGCGCAACCTCACCGGGGGCGAGAACGGGGTGCCGGGCAACTACGCGCCCGGCTGGCTCCAGTCTTTTGACGACCAGTACTGGTTCATCTTCGGCTCGGTGGTCTTCTGCATCGGTCTGCTCTACATCATCACGCGATCCCCGTTCGGCGACACGCTGAGGGGAATTCGTGAGAATCGCCGTCGCGCGACGTTCATGGGCGTCTGGGTAAAGCGCTACGAGCTCACTGCGTTCGTTATCGCCGGGACGTTCGGCGGCATCGCGGGCGGCCTGTTCGCCATGCACGCGGGTCTGGTCAGCAGCACGATCATGGACTGGCGAAGCTCGGCGTTGCCGCTGATCGTCGGTTTGCTCGGCGGTGTTGGCGCGTTCCTGGGTCCCGCGGTCGGAGCTCTCTTCTACTCGTTCGTTCAGGAGGAGCTGGTTTCGCGCACGATTCTCTGGGATCTGGCGATCGGAGTCGTCGTTCTCGCCGTCATCTTGCTCGCGCCCAGGGGCCTGGTCGGCGCGATTCGCTGGCTGGTCGTGATGATCATCGCGCTCGGCGATCGCGCGGTGGGTCGCGCACCGGTACCGGTTCCTGAACCGGTCGCGGCCGGCGCGGGTGCGTTAGCCGAGCCGGACGCAAGGCCCGCGGTACAGCCCGAGCCGGCCGTTGCGTATTCAGGCAACGGCCGCAACGGCGGCAACGGCCGCGGAGCGCCACTGCTCGAGATCAAGGGGCTCAGCAAGAGCTTCGGTGGTCTGGTCGCGGTGGACGACGTCAACCTCGAAGTCCATGAGGGCACGATCCATGCCATTATCGGGCCGAACGGCGCCGGCAAGACCACGGTCTTCAACCTCGTCACGGGGCTGATCGAGCAGGACTCGGGCCGGGTCTTCTTCAGGAACGAGGAGGTCAGCGACGAGGCTCCGTGGAGGCTCGTCAAGAAGGGCATGGGCCGCTCCTTCCAGCAGGCGAGCCTGTTCTGGGCGCTGTCGGCGCTTGACAACGTCCTGCTCGGGGAAGCGGCGGCGCGTGGTGCGAACCAGCGACTCTATGGCAGCCATAGCCAGGACCTTCGCGATCGGGCGGCGGCCCGCCTAGAGACCGTCCAGCTTGCCCACGCCGGCGATGTCACCGCGACCGAGCTCGGACACGGCGAGCAGCGCTCGCTCGAGCTCGCTGCGGCCCTGGCGGTCGAGTCCCGCTTCCTGATGCTGGACGAACCGACGGCCGGGCTGTCGCCCAGTGAGACGCAAGAGGCGGTGGCGCTTATTCAGTCGGTTGCCCGCGACCAGGGGCTCACCGTGCTGTTCGTCGAGCACGACATGGAGGTCGTCTTCAGCGTGGCCGACCGCGTCACGGTGCTCAACCGCGGCAGCGTGCTCGCCGAGGGAACTCCCACCGAGATTCGCCACAACGCCGACGTCCAGCGCGCCTACCTTGGCGAGGACACGAACGGCCACGATCCAAGCGTCTAGGCTCGTGACCGACGCCGCTGGCCACCGACGCTAGGAGATACCGTGCCCGTTGATCCCGCAGTCCTCGAAGAGTTCCTCGCAGGCCGCTACCTCGCCATCGTCGGGACGTACCGCGCCGACGGCACGGTCCAGCTCACGGCCAACTGGTACGTCGCCGAGGACAGCACGGTCTACCTGCCCACGTTCGAGCAGGCTCACAAGGTGAAGAACGTTCGGCGCGATCCGCGCGCGGCCGTGATCGTCGACTCGCGCGGCACGGGCCCGATGCGCGCGGCGGCGGCGAACGGTCCGGCCCGGACGATCGAGGGGGCCGAGGCCACAGAGATCGCCGAGCGCTGCTGGGAGCGCTACGTAACGCCGGCAGGGATGGATGACCCTGGCCTTGGCGGGATGCTGCGCGCCCATGATCCCGTGTGCGTCGCCGTCGAAGCCGGCTCGTGGTCGTGGACGGACCAGGGCGAGATCTTCAGCAACAAGCTCGAGGATCCCGAGCTCGTCTATCCGCATTCGGCTTAGACCTGCGCGTTGTACATATCGAAGACCACGCCGTAGACGTCGAACGTCTTCGACGGCTCGAACGACATGGTGTGCAGCACCTTGTCCATGTTCTTCAGCTGCGTGACAAGACGGCGTAGCTTCGGCACGGGATCGACGTCGAAGTCGACGCGCACGTCGACCTTGGGCCAGGGCTGCTTCCCGTCGAAGACCTTGATCATCGCCCACGACTCGGGTACCGAGCCGAGGTCGGGCTGACCCTGACCGCCGGCCGCCTTGCCCGCTTCGAGCCCACGTAGCAGCCGCTCTTCCATCGGCTCGCCCTTGTTGTCTTTCAGTGCCTTGGCCATTTGCTTGACGGGCTCGGGGCCGTCCATGTAGTTGCCCATCGCGATCGAGCCGTCGTCGACTATGTGGCTGGCGTGGTTCCAGGCGTCGGTGCCGGTGCGCACCCACGTCTCGCCAGTGGCGGTCACGGCGCCGATCTGTCGCCAGCTCCAGTTCGGATCCTGCTTCTCGAGCTCGGCCTCGAGGTCGTCCCAGCTCACGCCCTCGTCGCGCAGGTCGCAGAGCTTGTGGCCGTTCTGCGGGTGGATCGTCGCCATCGGCGCGACGATGATCCCCTTGTCCGTCAGCTCTGGGTCGAGGTGACGGTGGACCGGGAACGTCCGTGAGAAGTTGATCGTCATCGTCGTCGACGCGATCCCGATCTCACCCGTGTCGGGGTTGCTTGCGAGGACTGTGTACGTCATGGCGTCTGCTCCTTTTGCTCGCTGCGCCGCGCCGCGGATTCTTACGGATCGCGGGCGGCAACGTGTAGCACGAGGGTTGCCTCGGGGCTGGCGCACGTACGATCCCACCGTTCTGATGACCGAGGAAGAGGCCAGGTACGTCTACGAGCGGCGGTTTGATCCGGAGCTCGCGCAGGCGTATGCGAAGGACGCGGAGCATGAGGAGTTCCTCGAGCGCCTCAACGGCTGGCTCGTACTGCACGCCGATGCCGAGCACCTGCCGCTCGAGGAGACGATTCCGACGCTGCACGTGATCGGCGCGCCGCGCTCGGGAACGACGATGCTGCAGCAAGCGCTGATCAGCAGGCTCGAGCTCGGCTACGTCGACAACCTGGCAGCGGCGTTCTGGCGTGCGCCGACCTACGGCATGCGCCTCTCGCAAGCGCTCGGAGTCGGCGAGGAGAGCTCCTCGTTCGTGTCGACGTTCGGCCGCACTGGCGACCTGAGCGAGCCGCACGAGTTCGGCTACTTCTGGAACGACCACCTGCGCTACCCCGACCTGGCCGAGCGCGAGGCCGGGCACGGCTCGACGATCGACTGGGTCTACCTGCGCCGCATCCTCGTCAACATGACGCACGTCGCCGGGCGTCCGCTCGTGTTCAAGCCGATGCTGCTGGTCTGGCACCTCGAGGCGATGCTCGAGGCGATGCCGCTCACCTGCTACGCGTGGATCCGTCGTGAGCCGCGCCAGGTGGCGCTTTCGCTGTTGAAGATGCGCAAGGCGCTGTTCGGCTCGATCGAGCAGTGGGCATCGCTCAAGCCCCGCGACGCCGAGGCGCTCGGAGGTGACGACCCCATCAGGCAGGTTGCGGCGCAGGTCGTCGTGCTCGAGCGGACGATCGAGACGGTTGCCGCGCGCCTCGGAGGCGACCACGTGGTCGAGATCGCGCACGCCGATCTCTGCGCCGACCCCGAGTCGGCGGTGACGCGCGTCGCCGAGCTGATGGGCGGGAAGGGCACCGCGCCAGTCCTGCGCGGCTCGCCCCTCGAGCCCTTCGAGCCGATGGACAACGACGATCTCGAGGTCGACTACGGCGAACGGGTCGACGCCGCTCTCGCGAGCGTGGCCGAGAGCCTCGGGACGGCCGTTCGGTGAGCGAGCCGGCACCGATCGGGCGCATCGAGGCGCCGCTGGTCAACCCGAACGAGCCAGAGTCACAGGTCGTCGCGCTGCCGCGGGCGCCGTACGCCGAGGTCAAGCGCGGCGACGTCGTGCTCGTCGTCGAGACGAGCAAGGCGACATTCGAGGTCGAGTGCGAGCACGACGGCTACCTCGGCGCTATCGCAGTGGCACTCGGCGACCGGGTGACGGCGGGCGAGCTGGTCTGCGAGATCTTCGCCGAGCCTCCCCAGCGCGAGGAGCCGGCGGCGCAGGGCAAGGGCACATCGGCAGACCTGCCGCGCCTGACGAAGAAGGCTGAGGCGCTAGCTGCCGAGCTCGGCGTGGACGTAGCCACTCTGCCCACGGGACGGTTTCTCACCGAGCGCGACATCACGGCGGTCGCAGCGGCACAGGTCCCTGCCGAGCTGGCGGACGAGATCATCGAGCGTATCGGCGAGCGATCGCTCGTGGTGTTCGGCGCTGGCGGGCTCGGCAAGTCGATCATCGAGCTCGTGCGAGCCGACGAGCGGCTCGAGGCGCTCTGCGTTGTCGACGATGCTCCCGATGTTGGCGACGCAGTCCTCGGCATTCCCCTGGCGGGAACGCGAGCGGTTCTGCCCGCCCTGCGCGAGCACGGCACGGCGCTGGCCGCGAACGCGGTCGGGGCGATCGGCAAGATCGCGACCCGGGTCGCCGTCTACGAGCTTCTCATCGAGCATGGCTTCACGCTGCCGCCGCTCGTCGACCCGAGGGCCTACGTCGCTCCCTCGGCCCGGCTCGCCGCTGGGGCGCAGGTCTTCGCGCAGGCGGCTATCTGCGCCGATGCCGAGCTCGGGCCGGACACGATCGTGAACACGGGGGCCGTTGTCTCGCACGATTGCTCGATCGGAGAGCACACCCACATCGCACCTGGCGCCCTGCTCGCTGGGCACGTTCAGGTGGGCGCTCGCACGCTCGTCGGGATGGGAGTGACAACCGCCGTCGGCGTGTCGATCGGCGCCGACAGCATCGTCGGGAACGGCGTGGTCGTGACCACCGACGTTCCCGACGGGTCGATCGTGGCTGCCGGCTCGGTCTGGCCTCGACCCGCGACGGGCTAGACCTAGATCAGGCCGCCGGCGTAGCGCCACGGAGCGCCACCGAAGCGGATGCCGCGCTTGCGACAGAACTCGCGCACCGCGTCGGCGAGCGCCCCGCCGTTGCCGCTGATCTTCTTGCCGAGCAGATCGAACACGACCCAGCCGTCGGGCGCCGCGCCGCGGGTGTCGAGCGTGAGCAGGACAGACTCTTCCTCGGCGGCGGCCGGTCCGATGGCCTCGCTCAACGACTCCGTGAGAGCCACACGACCCGATCCCCCGTGCCAGGTCACACGCAGGCAACGTGCGCTCTCGTCGTCGAGCCATTCGATCCGGTGGCCCCGAAGCGCGAGCAGCTCACCGAGATCGTCGAGCATCTGGTGGGCGAGCTCGGCACGGCGCGCGTCGCTCAGGCGCACCTGAACGTCGCCGGCGGGTCGCGCGGGCACGCCGATCGCCAGCTTGCCGGCGGGAATGTCAGAGACGACGTAGGAGTTCGACGCAACGACCGCGCGCGCGCCGATGCGGCAGCCGGCGTAGACGACGGCACCCAGACCGACCTGGCCGTAGTCCTCGACGACCACCGGTGCGAAGCGATTCTCGAAGCCCTCGAGCAGCGAGTGGCCGATGTTGTGCGTGACGATCATCGATCGTTGGGTTACGAACGTCTCCTGCCCGATGAGGACTGGGCGGCAGACGTTGACGAAGGTCTCGTCTCCGAGGTAGGCGCGGTCGCCGATCGCGAGGATCGCCCACGGGTCGCGGCGACCGCCGCCGCCGATTCGGACCTCGCGCCCGCCGTAGACGTTGGTGCCGAGGTAGGCGCGCCGGCAGCTCACCTCGACATCGCGGCCGATGCGGGTGAGGGTGCCGATGCAGAACGCGTCGGTGCACTCGACGCGGGCGCGCTCGCCGAGCTCGACACCGTCCTCGAGCACGAGCCGACCAGCGATGATCAGCGCGCGGTTTCCGAGGACGACGTCGTCGCCGATGACGGCGCCGTGCGAACGGTAGGCCTCGCACTTCTGCGCGGAGGAGAGCGCGAGGAACTCGCCTGGATCCTCTCGCAGCTGCGCCAGGAATGCCGGGTCGAGCTCACCTTCCCCGGCGTCGCCGCTCCATGAGTCGGGGAGTGTCACACCGGCGGTAGAAAGACCCGCGAGCAGGCCCGTATTCGAGTCGTCTGGGGCGGCAGCAGTCCCGGACAGTCCGGGGCTCGTCCCGGACGGAGTCCCGGACGGGGCGCTCACGAGCGCCTCGACGTCGCCCGTCGTTATGAACCCGCGCTTGTCGATCGCTGCGAGGTCGATCCCATGCCGCGCCGCGAGCTCGCGCGCCTTGCGCGTGGCGCGCGGCGCATCGCCTGCATCGAGTTCGGCTGCGGGCGCGGCGCGGCCACGAGCCTCGACGAGCTCTGCGTCGCTCTCGGCGATCAGCGCGACGGCGCCGCCGAGCTCGACTTCGTTCCCTGCAGCAAACAGGTGAACGAGGACGCCCGCTCCGGGTGCCTCGACCTCGACCGTCGCCTTGCTCGTCTCGACTACACAGACGGCGTCGCGACCCGCCACGGTCTCTCCGTCGGCGACGAGCCACTCCGCGAGGAGCGCGAACTCGGTGTTCGCGTCCTCCCGGGTCAACAAGACCTCGAGCATCTAGACCCGCGCCCGGGCGACGGCCATCACGGCGTCGACCAGACCGGTGGCGCTCGGGAGCATCCGTGCTTCGAGGCCGGGGGCTGCCGGAATAATCGCGTCGGCCGCGGCTACGCGCTGTACGGGTCGGCGTAGATCTTCCCATGCGTGCTCCTGTGCGGCGGCAGCGAGCTCGGCTCCGAGCCCGCCGGTCAGCGTCCCCTCTTCGAGCGTGACCAGGGCTCCCGTTCGCCTGACCGAGTCGAGAACGGGGTCGAGGTCGAGCGGCTGAAGCCGAGAGACGATGACGACCTCGCAGAACACCTCGTGCTCGAAAATCAGGTTCGTCGCCGTCTCGACGGCGAGCGCGGCCGTTCCCCCGTAGGTCGCAATCGTGACGGCGTCGTCCGAGAACTCGCTTCCCGACAGCGACACGGCCGGGTAGGCATCGTCCGTCTCTCGCGCGCGCAGCTCGCCGACGTAGCCATCCGCTGCCCGTCGAAGCGCTCGGCCGTACATCAGCTTGTTCTCGACGAAGAAGACGGGCTCGGCGTCCTCGACCGCCGCCGTGAGCAGGCCGCCGACGTCGTGGAACTCACTCATGGCCACGACAGCGACGTTCGGCACGCCGATCAGCGTCTTCTCGAGTGACTGGCTGTGTGTGGGCCCGTAGCCGCGGCCGCCGCCCATCGGCAGCCGGACGACCAGCGGGACCTCGACCTGATCGTCATACATCTCGCGGAACTTCGAGACACCGTTGACGATCTGGTCGTAGCCGAGCGCGATGAAGTCGCCGAACATGATCTCGAGGATCGGACGCAAACCGCGGATCGCCATTCCCGCCGTGACGCCGACGAGCGAGGCCTCGCTGATCGGCGTCGTGATCACCCGCGACGGCCAGCGCGTGCTCAATCCCTGCGAGACCTTGAAGGCACCACCGTAGGGGTCGAGGAGGTCCTCGCCGATCAGGTAGACGTCGTCGCGCCGCTCGAACAGCTCGTGCAGTGCGCTGTTGAGCTCGTGGACGCAGCGCTCTGCCATGGCTAGGCGAGCGCCCCCGCGGGCGCCGACATCTCGGCCGCTTCCAGCTCGGCAGCCACACGCTCCTCGCACGCCTCTTCGATCGCGCGGCGCTCGTCGCCAGCGAGCCGGGCCGCACACACGGTTAGGGGATCGAACGCGCGGCGAGCCTCGATCTCGGCCTCGTCGCGGTTGTCGTCGCCCTTGCTGTGTGGGCTGAAGCGGTAGGTATCGAGAACGAGGAAGAACGGCCGCTCCTGCTCGCGAACCGCCCGTGTGGCGGCACGAGCCGCCTCGGCGATCTGCTCGACGTCGGTCGTATCGAGCTGGCGCGCTTCGATGCCAAATGCCTCGGCCCGCTCGGGGATCGAGCCAGCCACGGTCAGGTGGCTCGGGGTCGACTGCGCGTAGAAGTTGTTCTCGAGCACGACCAGCAGGGGCAGCGACCACATCGAGGCCATGTTCATGCACTCGTAGACGGCGCCTTGGCCGAGCGTTCCGTCACCGAGAAAGACCGTCGTCACCGCGCCTGTGTCCTGCTCGCGCTCTGCGAGGGCCATGCCGGTGGCGACCGGCACGATGCTCCCCTGGACTCCGTTCGAGTAGAAGTTGCCGTTGCAGAGGTGCTGGCTACCGCCCTTCCCGCCGCATGTGCCGCCCGCGCGGCCCATCACCTCGCAGAGGAGGCCGCGCACGTCGTCCGTGAACGCGAGGTAGTGACCGTGGCAGCGGTGGTTGCTGAAGACCACGTCTCGCGACGGATCGAGCGCGTCGATGACCCCAACCGCATTTGCCTCTTGGCCGATGCAGGTGTGGGTCGTGCCCACCAGCCTGCCCGCCGAGAACATCTCGAGCAACGTTTCCTCGAAGCGGCGGATCAGGAACATCTGCGCATAGAAGCGCGCTGCCTGGCCTCCCGCTGCCGAATTGTCTGCCTCAGGCACTCGTCGAATGCTACGAGAACCCGATACGGGCGCCCTGGGCAACGGAAGAAGATCGCCTCGTACGCCGTCGTGTGACCAGGTACGCGGACGCGAGGAGGCGTCCGGCATGGGAGGTGCGCCACTTTCGGTGGCGGACTGCGGAAGATTGGCATTGAAGCAGCTCCGAGGCCAGGGGCCGCTTCAGTGTCTAGTAGAAGCGCGCGCGGCGCTAGGAGCGAGCAGCGTCCAGCAAGTCGAAGAGCTCACCGCCGGTGAGCGACTGGATGATGTGCCCTTCGCCAGGTGCGATCCTGAGCTCCACGTCTCCGGCGGCGGCTTCCAGGACGTCACGGGCGCCTTCTGCGGGCTCGACCCAGCCTGCGTCGGTCTCGCCAACGAACATGCGGACGGGAATCTCAGCAAGCGCGTCGAGCCTTTCCACGTCGTCGGAGGTCGGTGGGAATCCCGGCAGCACAACGAGTGAAGCAAAGCGCTCGGGCGACTCGATCGCCACCCGGAATGAGCTGAGGCCGCCATTCGAGATGCCGCCGACGTGGAAGCGGCCGCCCTCGGGCGGGTACGTCGCCGCGATCGTGTCGAGGAGTTCCGGCACGATCGCCTCGGAGCCCTGGAAGAACAGCACGCCCTCGGGCGCGACCGGCGAGACGACGATCCAGCCGCGGCTCTGCGCCTCGGCTGCCCAGTACGCATCGAGCGCGAAGTCGAGCTCGGACTGCCCCTGGCCGCCCGGCGGGAACGCCAGCAGGACCGGGTGCTCCTGCCCCGGCGCGAAGTCGTCGGGCAGTACGACCGTGAGTTGGAGGTCGTTGCCAGCGATCTGCAGCGTCACCGTTTCGCGCGCGCCCGGTTGATCGACCGGGATCAGAGGCGCGATCGGCGCGGCCTCGGCGGGTGGGGGCGCCTCGGCGGGTGCGGGCGCCTCGGCGGGTGCGGGCGCCTCGGCGGGCGGGGGTGCCGGCTCGGGCTCTGGCTCGGCCGGCTCGGCGTCTTGCCCGGCGGCCGGTCTGGACTCCTGCGCTGCGCTCGGCTCGGCCGCGGGCGCCGCGGAATCGTCGCCGCCGCACGCCGCCACAAGCACTACGAGCGCGGCAAGTGCAACTAGAAGGAGCGCGCGGCTTCGCATCTCAGGACGTCCGATGCGCCCACCGAGGGGCAAGACGCGTGTTCCTGCCGAGCGCTCGTTCCTCATCTCTCCCTTACACCGACCGAACGAGATCGTGACGAGACTGCAACCTAGCTCAATCTAGGCTCGCCTATGGTGGCGGGGACACCAGCGGCGAGCAAGACGCGCACCGGGAGCGCGCGCCCGCCGCAACGAGGAACACGTTGGTACCGGACCGGGGGTGGACCGTGCGTACCAGAGCTTCCGCAACTGAGCTGCCAGACAGAAGCACTGTCTCACCGGCCGTGGTGCTCGCCAGCCTCGGTGCCCTCGCGGCAGCCTTGTTCGCTGCACTGCTGGCCACCACAGACGCTGCACAGGCAGGCGTCGGAGAGGCGCCGGAATGCACACGGCCCTACAGCGACGCAAGCCCGTGGAACACGCCTATTCCTGCAGGCGCCGGCTACCTGCCAAACAGCGCCGCCCGTGTCAACGCGATCGGAGGCAACCTCTCTTCTGACCCGACGCAGTACACCTACCCCGTCTACTACGCGACGGCGTCGACGCCGAAACGGCCAGTAACGCTGTCCGGCTGGTTCTCGCGGACACGGCCAGACGGCACGACGTTCACCAACATCCAGAAGACGACGGTTCAGGTGCCGGTACCCGCCGGCGCCGCGCCCGCGTCGGGAAGCGACGCGCAGGTCATCATTATCGACCGCGCGAGCGGCCGCGAGTGGGGCTTCTACAACTTCGGAGCGGCCGGACCCGGTGCCTATCGGGCCCAGAACGGCTACCGCTACAGCGTCGGCTTGAACGGCGCGCCCGCGACGAACGCCAACGGCAACGGCTTCGTCGCCCGCGGCGCCGGCGTGCCCTATCTCGCGGGCCTCGTGCGTCCGTGCGAGGTGCGGCGCGGCTCGATCGAGCATGCGCTTGCGTTTGCATACGACGCGCCTGGAGCCGGCTTCGTCTATCCGGCCGGGAAGTCGGACGGCGGCGGCGCGGGCCTGAGCGCCCTGCCCGAGGGCACCCGACTTCAGCTTGACCCCGGGTTGAGCGACGCACAGATCCGCGCCTGGGGTTGCACCGGCCCCTGCCTCACGATCGCCCACGCGCTACAGCGCTACGGCATGTACGTCGTCGACAACTCGGGGAGCTCGAAAGTGATGATGGAGTTCCAGGGCACGGCCCGGTGGGCCAGGCTCGTGAGCCGCTCGACCGCAGCTCCCATTCCACTCTCTGCCTTCAAAGTGCTTGCCGCCAACTCCGGCGCGGGGACCCCTCCGCCCAGCACAGGGCCGCCTCCTGGGGGGTCCTCCGCGCCGCCTCCTCCGCCCGAGAACGCAGCGAGGCCGAAGAAGCCGAAGAAGAGGGTCAAGCCTGGTGCGAGAGGAAACAAGCGCCTCGCTGTCAGAGGGTGGCGCGTGAAGGGGCGCAGGCTGCGAGCCGGCCGCACGTTCAGCGCGCAAGCGACCTTCGGGATGTCGACGCGTCCGAGGCGCGTGCCGTTCGGCTTGCAGGTCGCATGCCCGGCGCGGATCGGCTCGAGCGCTGTACCGCTCCTGAGCGCGAGGCTCATTCGGGTAGCCAACAGGGGGCGTGTGCGCGCGACCTGCCGCTGGTCGATCCCCGGCGGCACGCGCGGGAAACGGCTCCGAGCATCCGTCAGCGTCGGCTACACCGGGGGCGAGACGAGAATTCGATTTGTGGGGAAGATCCGCAGGGCCCGCATAGCACCTCCCACGCTCGCTTCGGGCCACTTCCCGCAACGGGCGCAAAGCGCCCGCACGGGCGCCTAGCGCCCGTAACGCGCCGGCGCACCGTGGCCGCCTGCCGCATCGCCACGGTGCGCCGGCGCACCTCCCATCCTGCATCTGCGACTCCTCGGCACGTGGCCTATCGCGGCCGTCTTCGCGGCGCCATAATGCCCGCGCTTTCGCCAAACGAACGAAGGAGCGATGAATGGAGCTCGGGCTCTTCCTATCGACGCACGGGATCAGCAATCGCGAAGAGGGCGACTGGTGGCACCAGGACACCAAGGTGGAGGACATCGCTCCCGTCGAGTCAGCGTTGCTAGCCGAACGCCTCGGCTTCCACTCGGTATGGATGGGCGACCACGTTTCGTTGCCCGAGGAGTCCCCCGACTCGGTCACTCCGATTGGCGGAACGAAACGCCGACACTACCCGCCCCGCTCCAACATCCTCGACGGCGCCGTCGTCATGGGCGCCATCGCCCAGGCAACCAGCCGGATCAAGATGGCGCCCGGTGTTCTGATCTCACCCTATCGCCACCCGCTCTCGGACGCACGCCAGTTCATGACCGTCGACGTGCTCTCAGAGGGCCGTCTGATCATGGGCGTCGGCACGGGCTGGATGAAGGAGGAGTTCGAGTCGCTCGGCCACACCTTCTTCAAGCGCCGCCTCGCGGTACTCGAGTCGTGCATAGACATCTACGACCAGGCCTGGCGCGAGGGCATCGTCACGTGCCACAACGACTTCTACGACTTCGAGAGCATGGGTGTCTTCCCGTTGCCGCCACAGCGACCCAGGCCGCCGATCGTCGTCGGAGCGACGAGCAAGGGCACCGCGCGCCTGATTGCCGAGAAGACCGACGGCTTCTTCCCGATCCTCACGCGGCCCGACCAGCAGCCGGAAGAGTACCTCGACGTTCAGGAAGCGATTCGCGTCGAGGCAGACAAGATCGGGCGCGATACGCGAGAGCTCGCCAACGTCGCGTTCGTCTCGTTCCGGCTCTCAGGGCCGGACGAGCCCGAGGCCACGCGAGAGCCACGCTGGAACCTCGGTGGGACGCCCGAGCAGATCCTCTCTGACCTCGAGCGCTACGCGAAGTGTGGGTACTCGATCTGCTCGATGACGCCGGTCTGTCCTTCCGCATCGTTCTCTGAGCTGACGGAGCAGGTCGAGTGGCTGGCCCGTGATGTGCTGCCCGAAGCCAGGAAGATCACACCCGCGGGGGACTGGAAGACCGACCTCTAGGGGCGCGCGCCCGGCGGCGTGCACGCCCCGACCGATATCTCGCTGTGCGGTTGCTGGCCGTCGCATGCGCGGGGCGAACTGTTCGCCGATGGGTGACTGACCAGTCAGTCACCCATCGCGGAGAGATGTGCCCCCCGGCGGGTGGCCGGTCAGTCGGGGGTTGCGCGGGATGGGGTGCCCCGGCGTCGAGTCGAAGCTAGCCGCGTCCGAAAAGGCCGGGCTCGTCCCGGCCGCCGGTGCCGCCGGCGACATCCCGCGCGACCTCCGTCAGCATCTCGACGAGAACGGCAAACGTCGCCTCGCCTTCGGCGACCGATGCCGCCGCCGGCGAGCCCGCGTACGCCCGCTCGAGCCCCATCTCGCGGAACTCGCTGACGTTGCTGGCGATCGCGCGCGCCATGTTCACGGGCACCGTCGGCAGGCTGCGTGCCAGCTCCTCGTCAACGAGTTCCGGCTGCTCGGCGAGCACGAGAGAGGTCTCGTATCGGTCGGCATGCGACTCGCCACGACGGAACTCCTCGGTGAGGCGCTGGGCCCGCTCGCGTCGGGTGAGGTCGAGGTAGCCGACGGTCACGCCGGTCTCTGCGTCGATTGCGTCGAGCGCCGCGTGCAATGTGCGCACGTGCTCGGGCTCGAAGTGGCAGTTCACGACGACGAGCCGATCGAAGCTCTGCGCGATCAGCGATCGTGCGACGTCGGCGACCATCGCCTGGAGCGTGCTCTCTTCGACATGCAGGCAGCCGGTGAAGGCGCTCGCGTAACGCGTTACACCGAACGGCAGGGTCGGGAGCACGAGCGCGCCAACGTTCGGGTCGTCACGTAGCGTCTCGGCGACACGCCTGCTGAGGCCCTCCGCGATCACGAGGTCGGTGCTGAGCGGAGCATGAGGCCCGTGCGGCTCAGTAGCGCCGACCGGCCACAGAAGCACCCACGTGCGCGCATCGTCGCGCAGCGCACGCGCCTGCTCCGTCGTGAGATGAGCAAAGTACAGCGGCCGCGCAACCGACATGGCGCGCACCGTAGCGCCAAGCAGCCGCCCCGAGAACGGCTGGCCAGCCGTTCTCGCAAGGTAGCGGCGGAGCCGCTACCCGTCGGGACGGTCGGTCAGCGTGGCGCTGACGCTGTGCGTGTCCTGTCCACGCACGAGCTCGATCGCGATCGCCTCGGCCGGCTTTCGGTTGCGCAGGATGCGCAGGAAGTCCTCAACCTTGCGCAGCGGTTCACCGTCGATCGCTGTCAGGACATCGCCCGGCTCGATGCCCGCCCCGGCCGCGCCTGAGCCCGGTACGACGCTGAAGATCAGGATCCCCTCGGCGACGGGGATGTCGAACTGCGCCGCGATCTGCGGTGTCAACTCGCGGAGGTCGACGCCGAGGAACGCGTGCTCGACCCGTCCCGTGTGGATCAGCTGCTCGACCACGCGAAGCACGGTCGGTGCCGGAATCGCGAAGCCGATCGAGACCGAGCCTTCCTGCGGCGGGATGTAGGCCACGTTGATCCCGATCACCTGTCCGTCTGCGTCGACGAGCGCGCCTCCGGAGTTGCCGGGCGAGATCGCCGCGTCGGTCTGGATCAGGTCGACCAGGGCCGGTGTCGAGCCGCCGGATGGAATCGAGCGATGAAGGCCCGACACGATCCCGGCGGTCACTGTGTTCTCGAAGCCGAGCGGGCTGCCCATCGCGATCGCGAGCTGCCCATCGCGATCGCGAGCTGCCCGACCTGGGGCGGGCCGTCGCTGAACCTGGCCTTGGGAAGACCCTTGCGCTTGATCCGAACGATCGCGAGGTCGGTCCGCGGGTCGTCTGCCACGAACGTACCCGGCACTCTCTCGCCGCTCGCAAGAACCACTTCGATCGTGTCGGCGCCAGCGACTACGTGGCTGTTGGTAACGATCAGGCCGTTCTTGCTCCAGATGACGCCGCTTCCGCTCGAGGGTCCGAAGGGCGTCGTCACGAGGACGGTCACGATCGATGGCTGCGTCTCGCGAACGACGCCTGGCAGCTGGTCGAAGAGGCTCGTGGCCCCGCCTGTCTCGCCACTCGGAGGAGCAGGCGGCGCGGTGGTCTCACCGGGGGGCGCTGCCGACGCCAGCGGCTCAGCTGCGGCTTCGCGGGTGGAGCTCGATTCTGCGTCCTGGCCCAAGCCCTCGCTCGAGCTCGAGCCGCAGGCGGCCGCCGTGGCTAGCCCCGCGGCGAGCAGGCCCGCAAGGGCCAGAAGTCTGAGCGTGCGCAACCGGGAGGGCATCGCTTCGCACACTAGATCGGTGCTACGCGAGCGTCCATAGCCCACCCGCACACGGCGCGTCCGCAGAGGCCTGGCCATACCTCTGTTATCGGCCCGAGCAGCCGGCCCCATGACCGCTACGATCGGCGCCCGTGGAGCGCTTTGAGGCCGCTAGCGATGTCTCCGCCGACGTGGTCGTCGCAGGAGCTGGCGGCGCCGGACTTGCAGCGGCTCTCGCGGCCGGTGACGCCGGCCGCACGACGATCCTGCTCGAGGCGCGTGAGACGTTCCGCGAGGACTCGAACACGGCGATGAGCACGTCGATGATCCCGGCCGCAGGCACGCCGGCTCAGGCGGCGGCGGGCGTCGCCGACTCGGCCCAGCAGTTCCGCGAGGACATCATGCGCAAGACCGGCGAGAAGGCCGACCCGACCGTGACCGACGCCCTCGTCGATGTCGGTCCGGCCCTGATCGAGTGGCTCACCGAGCGCTGGCAGATCCCGCTCGAGCTCTCCACAGAGTTCCTGTATCCAGGGCATGCGGCGCTTCGATGCCACACCGTCCACGACCGTGCGGGCAGCACGCTGCATCGCTTCCTGATGGAAGCCCTCGCAACCGTTGACGAGGTGATGCTCGTCTGCCCGGCGCGACTCGCCGACGTCCAGGTCGAGGGCGGCCGCGTCGTTGCGGCACACGTCGAGCGGCCCGACGGCAGCAGCGAGCGCATTGCTACGGGCGCCGTGGTTCTGGCGACGAACGGCTTCGGTGCAAACCCGGAGCTCGTTGCCCGCCACTGCCCGGAGATCGTTGAAGGCCTCTACTTCGGCGGCGAGGGAAGCAATGGCGACGCCCTCGACATAGGCGGGCGCTTGGGCGCCGACGCGGCCTGCCTCGACGCTTACCAGGGTCATGGCTCGGTGGCCCATCCTCACGGTGTGCTCCTGACGTGGGGCACCGTCGTTCAGGGCGCCGTGCTCGTCAACGAGCGCGGTGAGCGTTTCGCCGACGAGTCGCCCGGCTACTCGGAGCTCGCGTGCAGCGTCCTCGAGCAGCCCGACGCGCGCGCCTGGATGATCTACGACGAGCGGATCGACGCCGGCCTGCGCACCTTCGCCGACTACGAGCGCTGTCTCGAGGCCGGCGCCGTGCTCGAGGCCGCGGACGCCGCGGGGCTAGCGTCAATAGTCGGCTGCTCGCCTGCAGCCATCGCCGAGACGCTGGCGGCCTCGGAGCGCTTCGCCGCCGGCGCCGACACCGACCCCCTTGGACGCACCGGCTGGGAAGCACCGCTCGTGGCTCCCTACCGCGCTGTTCAGGTCACCGGAGCGCTCTTCCACACCCAGGGCGGCCTCAAGGTCGACGCGCACGCGCGCGTGCTCGCGAGGGGCGCGCCGCTCGAGGGCCTCTATGCCGCGGGTGGTGCCGCCGTCGGCATCTCGGGCCACGGCGCGGCCGGCTACCTAGCTGGCAACGGCCTGCTCGCCGCGCTCGGACTCGGCTACATCGCCGGGACGCATCTCGCGACGGACGGCGCCTAACGCCCCTGTGACATACTCGCGCTCGCATGGCGCGGGCACATGACATCGGCGGGGTCAAGGGGCTCGGCGCGGTCGAGATCGAGCAGAACGAGCCGGTCTTCCACTCAGACTGGGAGCGGCGCATTTTCGGCATCACCATGGCCACGCTCGGCAAGGGCCTGTACGGCATCGAGCACTTCCGCTCCGGGATCGAGCAGATCCCGATCTTGCCCTACATGGAGTCGAGCTACTACGAGCGCTGGATCGCGACGCTCGAGCACAATCTCATCGGCTCCGGCGTCTTGAGCGAGGACGAGATCGACGCACGCGCGGCCGAGCTCTCGCGCGACCCAGATGCCGAGATCGGGCGACGTGACGAGCCCGAGTCCTGCGAGATGCTGCTCGGTGCGATACACGGCGGCATGTCGCCCGAGCGCGAGGTCGAGGCAGAGCGTCGCTTCGATATTGGCGATCGCGTGATCGCGAGCGGCACCGACGCGGCGGGCCATACTCGCCTACCGCGCTACGTCCGCGGTAAGCAAGGCACGATCACGCGGCTCGACAAGGCCTTCGTCTACCCCGAGACGAACGTCCTTGGCGAGGGCGAGAACCCCGAGTGGTGCTACTGCGTGCGCTTCGAGGCCGACGAGGTGTGGGGCGGCGACGCGGAGGATCGCGCGCCCGTCTACGTCGACGTGTGGGAGAGCTACCTCACCCCTGCGTGAGGCAGGGAAGATGGCAGACGAGAGCGCAGCGACTACCTACGCGAACCTCAGGACGCGGGCGATCGAGGCCCTACTCGTCGAGAAGGGCATCCTGGCGAGCGACGCCGTCGACAAGGTCGTCGCCGCATACGAGGAGGACATAGGGCCGCTGAACGGCGCGCGCGTCGTCGCACGGGCCTGGGTCGATCCCGCGTACAAGTCGGCGCTCCTGGATAACGCGACGGCCGCGATCGGCGAGCTCGGCATCGCCGGCATGCAAGGCGAGAACATGGTCGCGCTCGAGAACACAGAAGACGTCCACAACGTCGTCGTCTGCACGCTTTGCTCCTGCTACCCGTGGCCGGTCCTCGGGCTTCCGCCGTACTGGTACAAGTCGAACGAATATCGCGGCAGGGTTGTCATCGAGCCGCGTGCCGTGCTCGCCGAGCTTGGCCTCGATGTCGACGAGTCGGTCGAGCTACGCGTCTGGGACTCGAGTGCCGAGATCCGCTACATGGTGCTGCCGCAGCGTCCCGAGGGGACCGACGCGCTCTCGGAGGAAGAGCTGGCCGGACTCGTCACGCGCGACTCGATGATCGGCGTCTCGCGGGCGGAGGCATCGTGAGGCCCCTCGGAATCACGGTAGGGGCCGAGTGACCGACTCGGCTGTGACAGACCCGGCTGGTCCGGCCGCGTTGCCGCGACGCAATGGCGAACTCGTCTTCGAGGCTCCATGGGAAGGGCGCGCGTTCGGCATTGCGGTCGCGCTTACGGAGGCCGGCACCTACGACTGGGATGAGTTCCGCCAGCAGCTGATCGCGCAGATCGACGCGGCCGAGGAGGACGACGGCTCGCGCTACTACGAGCGTTGGCTCGCCTCGCTCGAAGACGTTCTGCTCGAACAGGGCGTTCTCTCTGCGGCCGAGCTCGACGCACGGGCCAGCGAGCTCGCGGCAAGCGACGAGCATGAGCACGACCACGATCACGGCGACCATGGTCATCACCACGCGTCGCACGCGCACGACCACGCCACGGCCGAGAGAGGGAACCCCTGATGCTGATCGCACGAGCTGCCTACGCGACGACCACGGCCCTGCGCGCGAACGAGCGGCTGCTCGGCGCCACCTGTCTCGTGCTCGGCGCGATCATCTACTACGTCGCGATGCTTGATCAGGGTCAGCTGCTCGGCGTGCTGATCGGCTCTGCCGCGGCGAACCAGAACTACCTGCACGAGTTCTTCCACGACGGCCGCCACCTCGGCGGCGTGCCCTGCCACTAGGGCCGAGCGCCGTGACCCAGCGCGAATCCCGCTCCTGGCCTGGAGCCGGCTGGCTGCGCGTTGCGCTCGTGGCTGGCGTGGCTGCGGGGCTCGTTGCCGCAGCCTTCAACCTCGGTGTCGGTGAGCGCGTCGTCGATGAGGCGATCGCCCTCGAGGGCGCCGCCCCGGCCGGGGGCTCCGGGGAGGCGGCGGGAGCCGAGGAGGCCGGGCACACGCACGTGACGGCAGTGGCCGAGCCCTTTACCAGGGGCGAGCAGAAGGGCGGCATGATCATCGGACAGGCCGTTCTCGGGCTCGCGGTCGGCCTGCTCGTTGCCGGAGCGGCACTGATGGTCGGGCGCACCCGGATGACGCCGCAACGCTTCTGGCTTGGCCTCGTCGCCGCCGGAGTCTGGGCGCTGCTCGTGCTTCCCGCGCTGAAGTTCCCACCGTTGCCGCCTGGGGTCGAGACCGTGCTCGAAGTCGAGCGCCGCCAGATCTCCTACCTGCTGCTCGTGCTCGCTGGCCTCGGCGGCGTCTTGCTCGCCAGCGCCGTATGGACGCGGCTCTCGCGCCGCGGGGCGCCTGCAGCCGGCGCGAGCGGCGCGCGACGAGCGGTCGCCACGAAGCTGGCTGCAGTACTCGCGGCGCTCCTTGTGCCCGCGGCGATCGCCTTCGTGCTGCTACCGGGCGATGAGATCACCACCGCGGTCGCCAACGGCTTGCTCGCGCGCTTCCGGGTCGTGTCGATCGCGAGTCAGGCACTCTTCTGGGCTGCGCTCGCGGGCTTCGGGCTCTGGCTGCTCGAGCACCGGCGGCTGCCGTTTCTCGCGCGCCGCCGCCCTGTCGACGCCTAGCGTGCGCGTCGAGGCCTAGTCAACCGCCTCACTTTGCTCGCGCGCCGCGAGCCCGCGCGTGATCGCCGCGGAAGACGACCGCCCTCGCGATATGGCGCTCGGTCACGTCAGCCGGCGACCGGGACCGCGAATGCCCTCGCGACCGCCTCGGCTGCGTTCTGAACGTCGGCGTCGTCAATCCCGAGATGCGTGACCGCGCGAAGGACACCTGCGGGTGCCGCGATCGACACGCGCACTCCTTCCCGCTCGAGTCGCTCGATCACGTCTTCGCGAGAGAGGTCGAGCTCGTTGCAGTCGATCTGCAGGAAGTTGCTCTCCACGGCGTCGACGTTCACGGGTAGCCCTACGCTGGCGAACGCACTCGCAAGAGCGCGCGCGCGCGCGTGGTCGTCGGCGAGCCGATCGACGTTGTGCTCGAGCGCGTACACGCCGGCCGCGGCGACGATGCCTGCCTGGCGCATCGCACCTCCGAAGAGGAACTTGAGCCGCCACGCCCTGCGGGCGAGCTCGTCCGAGCAAGCCAGCAGCGCGCCGAGTGGGCAGCCGAGCCCCTTCGAGAGGCAGAGCGTGACCGAGTCGAAGAGGCTCCCGATCTCGGCGGGCGCGACTCCCTGGGCGACAGCCGCGTTCAGCAGCCGCGCGCCATCGAGGTGCGCTCTGAGCTCGAGCTCGCCGGCCGACGTTGTGAGCTCACGCAGCGTCTCGAGCGGCCAGACCTTGCCGCCGCCACCGTTGTGGGTGTTCTCGACGCAGACGATGCGCGTGCGCGGACGATGGGGAACGTCCGGGTTGACGGCCTCGCGGAGCGCTGCCGCCTCGAACACTCCTCGATCGCCCGGGAGCGCCTTCGTCGCGAGCCCCGAGTGGACGGCCGGGCCGCCGCCTTCCATCCGCAAGACGTGCGCCTGCTCGTGCGCGATCACCTCGTCGCCCGGCTCGCTGTGCGCGCGCAGCGCCATCTGGTTCGCCATCGTTGCCGTCGGGACGAAGATCGCGCGCTCATGGCCGAGCAGCGCGGCGCCGCGCTCTTCGAGCTCGAGCACGGTCGGATCTTCGCGCTTCTGCTCGTCTCCGACCCGTGCGCGTGCTATCGCCTCGCGCATGGCCTCGCTCGGCTCGGTCAGCGTGTCAGAGCGGAGGTCGATCACGGCGCCATGATAGGAACCGGCCGCCGCGCACCCGCGCGTCGGCTCGAGCCGACGCCTGCTCAGGCGGCGTCAGGGCCGTCGCCGCGCGGGTCGCTCGGCGCCGCCGACAGGAACGTCTCGGCCTGTCGCGGGCGAAACGGGAGCACGGTTCCGCCGTCTCCGTGGATGACGCGAAGCGTCGGCGGCCCAGGCGGGCTGGGGGCGCTGACCGTTGTCGGGGCCGGATCCGTCGTCTCCTTGCGTCGCTGCCGTCGCGCGCGCAGCCGGCTCATCTCGGGTGAGACGAGCATGCCCAGCCCGACGAGGCCGAGCGCGGCTGCAACGGCTATGACCGCGCTCACGTTGTGTTCGGATCTCGATCCAGGCGCGAGACAAGCGCTGCACAGACTCGTGCGTCCTCGGGCTCGCCTACGGGAGCCCAGACCGAGATCGGGATCTCGATACCAGAGCTTCGCCGCAGTGGCACGACGTAGCGGACGAACCGGGCCGTGTCTGCTGTCTCGTCCTGCTGGAAGTCTGACTTGTCCATCCCCCCATATGTCGGCCGGAAGCGTCACTCTTTTAAGGGTTCAGGGCGAAATCTGGCTTCGGGCAGAGGAAACGAGCGCTCCGGACCCGCGAAATCGTGGAATCGACCGTCTAGCGCTAGCGCGCGAAGCTGTGGTATTCGCTGTTCGGCTTCCAGCCGAGCGCGTTCGCGACACGGTTCGTGAAGTTGAACATCGCCGTCACCTCGACGATGTCCATCACGTCCTCGTCCGTCCAGCCATCCTTGCGCAGCGCCTTCACATCGGCCTCACGGCAGGTCTCCGAAGCCGTCGTCACCTTGATCACGAAGTCGAGCATCCGCCGCTCTTTCGCCGGAAGCTTGGCGTGGCGGTAGTTCGACATCAGCGTGTCGACGAGCACCGGATCCTTCGTGAGGTCACGCAACGCGGCCCCGTGGCTCGTCATTCAGTAGAAGCAGCGGTTCTGCGTCGAGACGACGACCGCGATCATCTCGCGCTGCGCGGGAGTCAGCCCGGACTCGCCCCGGAGCAGCTCGTCGTAGAGCGCCCGCCAGCGGCGCAGGTGCTCGGGCCTGAGCGCGAAGAGGCGGAAGACGTTCGGGACGATCCCGAGCTTCTCCTGGGCTCGGGCGAAGAGCTCGCGGAGGTCCTCGGGAAGCTGGCCGTCGGTCGGGACACGGATCCACGCGAGCCGCTCGCGCGATCTAGTCGGTTTCGCGCTCCGCGACATGGCTCGAGAGTGTAGATGCGGCTGCGCGCGCGAGACCACTGCTGGCGGTGGTTCGCCCGGGTCATGTCACGCCCGTAGCGGAAGTGCGCCCTCGCCATTCCCCATATGCGTGACTGCTCACCCAGACGAGGGGCGGAGTGTGCAAGGACACTCACGAAAGTGCCGCCGTCTGCTCATGTGGCCTGGCTACTTTGAGAAGTACCGCAGACACACGACGCCGACCAACGCGTCAAACCGCATGGGAACGGGTGGTACCGCTCCACCCAGGTTGGTTCGAGGCTCGCAACGTCCACTTTGCCTCCTCCGTCCTCCTGACGCGAGCCTTGTTGAGGCCCGGGAAATCCCGGGCCTCAACCGTTCTGGATCACGGTTCGCGGGCAGCTACAATGCGCGGGCCCTCGGGGGCGTAGTTCAGTTGGTCAGAACGCCGGCCTGTCACGCCGGAGGTCGCGGGTTCGAGTCCCGTCGCTCCCGTTAACACACCTGCACACTTTCCGCTTCTCGCTTCTCCCTACCGGCGCTCGACGTCCGACCCGTCGTTAGCATGGCGCGAGTTGGGAGCACCTCACGTACACCAGCTTCGTTCGCCCGCGTCGCCTCCGGCGCGGGACGGCTCCTCGTTGCGTCGCCAGAGGTGGCTGGTGGCCGTCGTGGCGGCGCTCGGGTCGGCGCTTCTCGGCCTGCCCGCGGCTGCATCGGCCCAGGAGCAGATCGAGATTCCCACGGTGCCCCAGAGGCCGGGCTCCGCGAATCAGATGGTCGACCTGCTCGGGCCGACGAAGGACGTCCTTTCCGGGCGGTCATGGCTGCTTGCTGAGGGGCTCGACCCGGGCCTGCAAAGGCGGCCCGGATGGAACCCGCTCACCCGCATGGAGCTCGGAACCGGCTTCTTCACAGCACCCGGTCTCGCCGGCGATCCCTCCGCCGCGCGCCTGCAGCAACCGGGCGCGGTTTCCCTCGTCCCCTTCCGGGATCCGGCGCCTGCTTTCAGCCGTGATCTCCTGATCACGAGGGACTCGAGCCGGAGTCCCGTCCAGACCGAGCCCCACCTCGCCGTCCATCCCGACGACCCTGACCACCTGGTCCTCGGGACGATCGACTTCAACTTCCCCACCAACTCGGCATACGTGAGCTTCGACGGCGGCGCGAACTGGGAGGGTCCCTCGCAGGTTCCCTACCTGCTCGAGGACCGCGTCTCCGGGGGCGACCCCGTGCTCGACTTCGACGGCGCGGGGAACGTCCATATGGCCGCCATCTCGATCGGCGTCGAGGAGTTCAGCTTCGGGCCTGTCGTCGCGTTCACCACGGTGTCGAGCATCAGCGTCGCGACGTCGGAAGATGGCGGCTTCAACTGGAACGACCCCGTGTCGACCGCCCGGAGTGGCGTTGAGACGCGAGATCTTCGCCCCGATCCTCTGGGCCGGCTCCGCGGCACGATCGAGCTCTCGTTCCTCGACAAGCCCTGGCTGTCGATCGGGCCCCACCACGAGGACCCGGAGCGCGACGTCATCTACCTCACCTACACCGACTTCGAGACGCTCCACGACATCCTCTGGATCGGCGAGGTGCCGACCTTCCTCCCAACGGCAGTCGAGACGACGATCCGGCTCGTGAAGTCAGAGGACGGTGGAAAGACCTGGTCCGACCCGGTCGCCGTCAGCCCCACCGTGGCCAGGACGTTCGGCGGAGACGAGGGGGGAGACGACGGCGACGCGGTTCCCGGAACGACGACCTCGAAGCGGGTCGTACAGGGCTCGCAGCCCGTCGTCGGGCCCGACGGCACCGTCTACGCAGTCTGGCTCGACAGCACCGACGACGGGAGCTTCGAAGGGGAGGCCGAGATGTATGTGGCCAGCTCCACCGACGGCGGTGCAAGCTTCTCGAGTCCTGTGCTCGCCTCGACGTTCCGGGAGATCGGCTTCCGGCCGCGCAACGCCTTCTTCCGCTTCTGGGGAGCGTCCTTCCCGCAGTTCGCGGTGGGGCCCGAGGGCGAGCTCTACGTCGCCTATACGGCCCGTCCCGGCGACCCGGTCGAGGACGACGGCAGCATCTATGTCGTCCGCTCCCTCGACGGCGGCGAGAGCTGGGACGAGCCGGCTCGCCTCAACGACGACGACGGCACCGCCGTGCAGTTCCACCCGTCGATCGACGTGGATCCCGAGGGGGCGGTCCACGTCATGTGGGGCGACATGCGTGACGACTCCAAGTCGAGCCGCTACCACATCTACTACACGCGCTCGGACAATCAGGGAGAGAGCTGGGGGTTCGAGCTCGAAGAGCAGAATCTGCAGGTCGGCGACTCGCGCGTCACCGACTTTGCCTCCAACCCGAACTTCGGGTTCCCAAACGGCCTCTTCATCGGTGACTACTTCTCCCTCAAGGCTACGAGCGAGGACGTCTACATGACGTGGGCGGACACCCGGCTGGGCGAGTTCGGCCCCGTCAACCAGAAGATCGGCTTCACCCGCCGGCGCCCGATCCAGACGCCCGAGATCTTCATCTCGCCTGCCGCCGGGCCGGGCGGGCAGGCCATCACCGTTCAGGGATTCGACTACCAGCCGGATATCAACGTGTTCATCCAGCTCGAAGACGCCACGATCGCGACGGCCCGTACCGACGACAACGGCTTCTTCGAGACCCGCCTGTTCGTGCCGGTGGCGGGCGAGGGTGACCAGACCGTGCGGGTGCTCGACGACTCGGGCAACGTGGCCTCCACGAGCTTCTTCACCGAGTTCGGCTTCAGCAATATCCAGGACCTGGTCGGGCTCGGCGACATCCTTGGCGACACCCCGCGGGCCGAGGAGCTCATCCAGGAGCTCGCCGACGTGCGCCAGGCACTACAGGAAACAAATACGGGGGGCTCCTCGGTTCCGTGGCCCCTCTGGGTTGTGGTGGGAATTCTCCTGGCGGGCGTCCTGGGCGCAGGGACATTGCTACTGAGGCGCCGGAGTCCGAAGGCTGCGGTCGCCGGGTCGGAGGGCGGGGACGGTGGCCCGGACACCTAGCCGGATACCGGGTCGTGTGGTGCACGCCAGAAGGCCAGATCGGCTCTTCGGCCTAGCTCTTCTCGTCCTGGCCCTTGCCATTGGTCTGAGCGCCTGCACCGGGGGCGACGACTCGTCCGAGCCGCCGCCGATCACCGAGGACGCTCCGGCCGCCGTCGAGCTTGGAGGCGGCGCGACTACGCAGCCCTACGAACCCGCGCATGACAAGCCCGGGCCCGCGGCCGAGCGCGTGTTCTTCCAGGCCTTCGACGTCGATCGGGCCCCCAGGGATCTCGAGGCGGGCCGCATGGACATGTACATGTTCAGCCTGAAGACGGCCGCCGCCCAGGAGCTCGCCGACGACGAGCGCGTCAACCTCTACCAGGCGCCCGCAACGACGCTGTCTCTCGTTCTCAACCCGGCGCCCGCTCCAGAAGGCCGGCTCAACCCCTTCTCCATCAAGGAGATCCGCCAGGCCATGCAGTACCTCGTCGACCGGGACTTCATCGCGAGGGACATCTTCCGCGGCCTGGCATTCCCGATGATCAGCCACGTCAGCCCCCTCGACTTCGACTTCCTCACCGTCTACGACGTCGACCGGGGCTCCGGCATCACGTACGACCCCGACTTTGCCCGCGACCAGATCGAGCGAAGCATGAAAGACGCGGGCGCCGAGCTCGTGGACGGCGTCTGGAACTTCGGGGACCGGCCGGTCCGGCTCACCCTGATCGGCCGCGTGGAAGACGAGCGACGAGACCTCGCCGACCTCATTCGCGCCGAGCTCGAGCAGGCGGGATTCCAGGTCGCCATCTCGTACCAGCCGTTCGCTCCCGCGGTCCTGCGCGTCTACTCGACCGACCCGCAGGCGCTGGACTGGCACATCTATACCGAGGGCTGGGGGCGCGCTGCTCCTACTCGCTACGACTTCGCCACCATCAACCAGATGACCGCCCCCTGGCTCGGGAACATGCCGGGCTGGCAGGAGGTCGGGTTCTGGCAGTACGAGAACGAGGAAATTGACGCGCTCGGTCAACACCTGTTCCGGGGCGAGTTCGACAGCCTCGAGGAGCGCAACGAGACCTACAAGAGGATGACCGAGCTGGGCCTCGACGAGTCAGTCCGGATCTGGCTGGCGACCGCCGTCAGCCACTTCCCGACCCGTGCTGATCTCGTCGGCGTAACCCGCGACCCGGTGGCCGGAGTCCGTGGCCCGTGGACCGTGCGGGAAGCCTACGTTCCCGGCGAGGAGGAGCTCACGATCGGGAACCTGTGGGTGTGGACCGAGCGCACGACCTGGAACCCGGTCGGCGGCTTCGGCGACGTCTACAGCGTCGACGTCTGGCGGAACCTGGCCGATCCTCCGCTCTGGAACCACCCGTTCACGGGAATCCCCGAGCCGATGCGCGTTGGCTTCGAGCTCGAGACCGGCGGGCCGAGCGGGACCCTGAGCGTGCCCGCCGACGCCGTGACGTGGGACCCGAGCGCGAACCGCTGGCGGCAGGTCGAGGCGGGCGCCACGGCGGTCAGCAAGGTCATCTTCGACTACTCGCGCTACACCGACTCCCGCTGGCACCACGGGCAGCCGATCACCATGGCCGACGTCGTCTACGGCATCGCTCAGGGCTACGAGCTGGCCTTCGACGAGGACAAGGTGCGGATCGAGACGGCCCTGGCCGTAACCTCTCGGCCCTATCTCGAGACCTTCCGCGGCTACCGCGTCCTCGACGAGTCACGCATCGAGGTGTACGTCGACTACTGGCACTTCGAGCAGAACAGCATCGCCTCATATGCGAGCCCGACCTCGCTAGGGATGCCCTGGGAGATCCTGGCCGCCATGGACTCGCTGGTCTTCGAGCAGCGCCGGGCCGCCTATAGCGACACGGCCGCCGCCCGCTTCAACGTCCCCTGGCTGAGCCTCGTTCTCGAGCGGGACGCCCGCCTCGTGCAGCGGACTCTGCGCGACTTCGAGGCCCGGGGCGTCGTGCCCGAAGAGGTTTTCAGTATTGGCGGCGAGTCACTCGTGGCGGCCGACGAGGCACAGGGGCGCTACGCGGCCGCACTGGAGTGGTTCGACGAGCGCCAGCACCTCGTCATCAGTAACGGCCCGTTCTTCCTGGCTCGCTACGATCCGCCGGCCCAGTTTGCCGAGCTGCAGGCGTTCCGCGACGAGAGCTACCCCTTCAAGCCCGGGGACTGGCACTTCGGTGAGCCGCCCGCGGTTCGGATCGGCCAGGTCGATGCGCCGGCCGTCGCCGAGGGAGAGGTGGCCGCGGCGAACGTTGCGATTGAGGGCCCCGGCGCGCTTGGGTTGCGCTACCTGTTGCTCGATCCAACCAGCCAGGAGGTGCTCGCGTCCGGCGACGTAGCGGCCGACTCCGCAGGCGAGGTGTCGCTCACGCTCGACGCCACGGCGGGCCTCGACTCGGGTTTCTACCGCCTCTTCCTCGCGGCGCATAGCGACTCCGTTGCGCTGATCACCGAGCGCGTGGTCGATCTCGAGCTGATGCCCTGACCGGACGCCGCTGAGGCGCGGAGAGGAGGGCGAAGACGAGCGTGTCGCTGCTCTGGCCCATCGCGGTTCGCATCCTCAGCATGGTCGGCGTCCTCGTCGCCGTCCTCGTGCTGCTCGTGGTGACCCTGGGCGCCACGGGCTTCTCCGACAGGATCCTCGAGGCCGTGGTGGGCGAGGAGGTCCGGGCCCTGCGTCCCGCCCTCGCCGAGACCATCAGGGATCCGGATCGACTCGAGGAGGCACTCCGGGTCCAGCGGCAGGAGCTCGAGAGCTCGTACGGCCTCGACCGCGCCTGGTACGCCCGGCTCCCGGCAACCGTGGGCCGCGTCATAACCCTCGACCTGGGCGACGCGCGCAACCTGCGCAGCTCGGACGGCAGCAGCCGCGTGGGAGACATCGTTCTCGAGCGGCTCCCAAACACCCTCCTGCTGATACTCACGGCGCTTGTCCTCGTCGCCGCGATCGGCCTCTTCACGGGGGTGCGGATGGCCACACGACCGGGGAGCGCCATCGATCGGGTCGTCTCCTCGCTGTCGGCCGTGTCCTACGCCTTGCCTGCGTGGTGGGTGGGAATCCTGTTGATCCTCGTCTTCGCCTTCCAGTTCCAGCTGTTGCCCTCAGGCGGGATGTTCAGCTCCCCGCCGCCCGAGGGCGGTCTTGCCCGCTTCGGCGATCTCGTCTGGCATGCCGTGCTTCCCGTCCTGACTCTCGTGCTGGCCGGCGTCGGCCCCTACGTGTACGTGGTGCGCACGATGACGCTCAACGTCGCCCAGGAGGACCACGTCACGGTTGCGCGCGCCAAGGGCCTTCCGGAGCGACTCGTCACGAATCGGCACATCTTGCGTGTTGCGGCACCGCCCATCGTGACTGGACTCATCCTGGGCCTGGCTGGCGCCGTCGGCGGGTCGATCCTCGTCGAGACGGTCTTCAACTGGCGAGGGATGGGCCGGCTCTACTTCGACGCGATCGCCGGCACGCCGGACGAGTCCCTCATCGTCGCCCTCACGTTCATCTACACCCTGCTCTACGTGATCGCCAGGATCGTTCTCGAGATCCTCTACGTCGTCCTCGACCCGCGGGTTCGGTACGAGGAGAGCAGATAGCGATGGAGCGACGCAGCATCCTCCGGGAGCTCCTGGCCACGGGGCCAGGCAAGGCCGGCGTGGGTCTGTTCGCGCTGTTGGTCGTCGTCTCGCTCTACGTCGTCGCCACGTATCCGCTCGACTACGGGTCGTCGCGCTGGAGCAACCCCGCCCGGTGGGCCGACAATCCAAAAAGCTCCCCTCCCGGCTGGGCCGATGTCTTCACCTCGACCCGTAGTGCGCCGCACGTCGTCCTCGAGTCCGACGCTCCCGACCAGACGCTGACTGCGGACGGAGCCGAGGTGCAGCTGCACCTGCTGCCGTTCACCTTCCGGGCCGACGAGCCGCCCACCTTCCTCTCCTTCTCGGTGGGCGACGTGACCTTCCATGAGCGGCCGCCGACCGTGGTGCTCGTGCTCGTTCGTCCGGATGGCGCCGAGGCCGTGCTCACCCGACAGGTGATCGCCGGCCCGCGCGACGGGGAGGCACCGCCCTTCCATCGACACGTCACTACGCCGCTACGGGTAGTCGTGAGCGAAGAGCCCGGGGTGGTCGACGAGGCGAAGAGTCTTCTCGAGCGGGAGTACGGCATCACCGTGGCGCGCGAGCGGCTGGCCGACCAGCTGCTGGGCGCGCTCTTCGGGCGCCCTGATCCAGATGGGCGGCTCGAGATCCTCGAGGGCGACTACAGCTTCGAGGTGCGCGTGACGACCCACGAGCCAGCCGACTCGGTCGGGTTCGTTCGCGCCGTCGCCGGCGGGTCGTCATTCGGCGCCATGGGAACAGACGCGCTTGGGCGGGACCTGGCCGAGGGCCTCCTCTTCGGCCTGCCAGTGGCGCTCGTCATCGGGCTGGCAGCCGCCGTGCTGACCACGCTGATCGGAGCATCGCTGGGGCTGGTGAGCGGATACATGGGTGGATGGACCGACACGGCCATACAGCGGCTTTCAGATGTCGTGGCCAACGTCCCCGCGCTCCCCCTGCTCATCTTCATGGTCTTCGTCTTAGGCTCCGAGCTCTGGCTGATCCTTCTGATCCTCGTTGCCTTCGGCTGGCCGGGGCTCACTATCGTCGTCCGCTCGATGGTGCTGCAGCTCCGCTCGGGGCAGGGGGTAGAGGCCGCCCGCGCTCTTGGCGCCACACGGGCCCGAATCATGGCCCGGCACATATTCCCGGCCATCGCCCCGTTCGTATTCGCGCAGCTGATCTTCTTCGCTCCTTCGGCGATCCTGGCCGAGGCGGGCCTCAGCTTCCTGGGCCTGGGAGACCCCTCCATTCCGACCTGGGGTCAGATCCTCGAGTCGGGCTTCCGCACAGGGGCGGTCTTCCTCGGCTACTGGTGGTGGCTGGTGCCGCCGGGGCTGCTGATCGTGCTCACCGCCGTCACCTTCATGCTGCTCGCGCTGGGGATGGAGCCCGTAGTCAACCCGCGGCTGCGGCGTGCCGGCGGGGGATTGTTCCGCGCGGGGCTCTTCCGGCCCCGGGCGGCACGACCGACGCGAGCTGAGTGATGGCCCTACTGAGCGTCGAAGACCTGCACGTCCACTACGCCTCGACCCGGGGGTCGGTCCATGCCGTCGACGGCGTCTCATTCAGCCTCGAAGGTCCGGGGGAGGCGCTGGGGCTGATCGGAGAGTCCGGGAGTGGGAAGTCGAGCATGGCGCTCGCGCTCATGCGCTTGCTTCCCGCCAACGTCGAGCGCTACGAGGGCCGCATCAGCTTTCAGGAAACCGATCTGATGGGGCTCTCGGACGAGGAGTTCCGCAAGCAGATCCGCTGGCGCACCGTTTCCATGGTGTTTCAGGGAGCCATGAGCTCCCTCAACCCGGTGCTCAGGGTGGGCCGGCAGGTGGCCGAGCCTCTGCTGCTCGAGAAGGTGGCGAAAGACGAGGCCTACCGGGAGGCCGATCGCCTGCTCGAGCTCGTTGGCCTGCCCGCCGGGACCGCTCGCCGCTATCCGCACGAGCTGAGCGGCGGCATGAAGCAGCGCGTCGTTATCGCCATGGCTCTCGTCATGAAGCCGCAGCTCGTGATCCTCGACGAGCCCACCTCTGCCCTCGATGCAAGCGTGCAGGCCCAGATCATGAACCTGCTCAAAGAGCTCAAGTGGGAGCTCGACGTGTCGATGTTGTTCATCACGCACGACATCGCACTGGCTAGCGACCTGTCCGACCACATAGCGGTCGTTCACGGCGGCGAGGTGAGGGAGTACGGGACCGCAGACGACGTGCTGGGCGAACCCCGCGACCCGTACACGCGGGGATTGCTGGCCAGCATTCCGCGGCTCCGATCGGCGGACGTGCCCCAGTTCCTTCGCGGGGAGCCGCCGGACATGGCGGCGCCGCCCGCAGGCTGCCGCTTCCACCATCGCTGCGCGGAGGCATTCGAGCCGTGCGAGGGCAGGCACCCGCCGTTGATCGACGTCGGCCCGGGCCACGTTGCTCGCTGCTGGTTATACGACGAGTCCGGTACGAGCGCATGAGGCAGATGGAAGAGCTCGTGCAGATCGAGGAGTTGCAAGTGCACTTCCAGGCGCGGCAGAGGCTGTTCCGCACGGCCACGGTGCGGGCCGTCGACGGCATCTCACTCACGCTGGCTCGCAGCGAGACGGTGGCGCTCGTCGGTGAGTCGGGCAGCGGCAAGACGACTCTCGGGCGGGCCACGCTTCGGCTCGTGGAGCCCACTGCGGGCAAGGTCGTCTTCGACGGCGCAGACCTGGCCGAGCTCGACGATCGGTCGCTGCGTGAGTTTCGGCGACGGGCCCAGGCCATCTTCCAGGACCCCTACGCGAGCATCAACGCCTTCATGAGCGTCTACGCCGCGGTCGAGGAGCCTCTGCGCATCCACGGCGGCTCACGGGAGCGCGAAGAGCTCGTGCTCGAGGCGCTGGAGCAGGTCCGACTCACCCCCGCTCGCGAGTTCGCTACCACCTATCCGCACACCCTCTCGGGTGGCCAGCGCCAGCGAGTGAGCATCGCCCGGGCGATCGTGCTGGGCCCCGAGTACCTGGTTGCCGACGAGCCAGTCTCGATGATCGATGCCTCCAGTCGGGCAGAGATTCTCTACCTGCTCCGCGACCTCCAGCAGGGCCGAGGACTGACCTTCCTCTACATCACACATGACATCGCCAGCGCCCGCCACTTCTCGGATCGCATCGCCGTCATGTATCTCGGCGGCGTCGTGGAGCTGGCGGCGTCGGCCGAGCTAATCGAGCAACCTCTTCACCCCTACTCGCAGGCCCTCCTCGAGGCCGTGCCCGAGCCCGATCCGGCCAATCGCTCCCGCCTTCGGCAGGTCATCCCGGGAGAGCCGCCGAACCCTGCGGCCGTACCTTCGGGCTGCACGTTCCACCCGCGCTGCCCCATGGCCATCGCGGGCACCTGTGAGACGGTCTCACCGACTCTTCAGGAGGTATCTCCGGGCCACTGGGTTGCTTGCCACCTCTACCCCTGAGGAGCTACTTCCTCGATGGCCGGCGCCTCGGTCGGGTCCGCGTCGTACAACACCGTCCACAGGAACCGGAAGCCGGCCTGGATCTGGGAGTCCAGCCCGATCAGCAGATCGTCCCGGCTCACGTTGACGACGACATCGGGTCCCAGGCCGGCGTTGAAGACGTCACCGCCCTCTGGCGTGAACCAGCGGCCGGAGGGTACGACGACGACGAGCTCCTCTCCGACCTGGTGGGGGCCGTAAAGGAGGGCGTTCCCAGCCGTCGTCTGGCCGAGAAGCGGGCCGCGCCGATGGTGCCGGAGCGCCGCGGCCACGAGCTCTGCGAGGCCAACCGTTCGCCCGTCGACGAGCACGGCCAGGTCGAGATCACTCCCCAGCCCGCCCGGTTCCGCTTCGTGCTCGATCGTGAAGCCATCGAGTGTCTCCTCGCGGTAGACGCCCCCTCCGTCGATGAACTGGTCGGCCACGGCAATCGCTGCCGGCCGGCTTCCCCCGGGGTTCGCTCGCAGGTCGAGAACCAGCCCGCGGGTCCCCTGTCCGGTGAGGAACTCGAGCTCACGGGTGAGTTCATCGGGAGTCTCGGCGTCGAACCGCGAGATCGAGAGGTACGCGATCTCGCCGTGCAGAGGACGAGACGCCACGGTTGCGAACTCGACCTCCTCGCGGACGACCGGCACCTCGACCCGGCCGACGCCTGGACGCTCGACGGTCAAGCGCACCTCCGTGCCAGCCGGACCGCGAACCCGGGCGATCACCTCTTGAACGCCGAGTCCCTCTACCGACTCGCCATCGACTTCCACGACCACGTCGCCCGATCGAAGGCCGGCCCTGGCCGCGGGCCCCCCGGGGACGGGCACGGTAATGATCAACTGGTCGGCCAGCGGATCGACGAGCGAGCCAATCCCCTCGTAGTCGTCGGCCGTGTAGTCGTCGTCCGTGACCGACACTCCCACGAGTACCTGCGCCCCCGGATCGCCGGTCGCGCGCACCATTCCCCAGAGGGTGTCGACGAGCAGCTCCTCGGGATCGGCGCCGTCGTTGGTCAGAACACGCCATGCCCGCCAGACGTCCTCGAACTCGCGCGGCACCTCATCGGGGACGGCATCGGTTACTTCGCGAATGCGGTCGGAAAGAGCCTCGCGGCGCTCCGCCTCCGAGTCGGCGCGCTCGTCGGCCTCGGCCTCGCTGGCGGCCATGGCGAGCAGGGCCCCGCCTACGAGGTCGCGCGCCGTCAAAGTGCCGCGCCCAACGTAGACGCGCTCGAGCTCCTCGGACGCGAGCCACAGAGGCTCGGCCGACGGCGTCGGTTGGCGGCTGGCATCGCCGAAAGGTCCGATGATGAAGAGGAGGACGACGGCCACGGCTGCCAGCGCGCCGACGAGCCCGACCACCCCGACGACCCTCACGGGAAACGGGACCTTCGAGAGAGCGCCGCGCTTCACGAGGCACATCCGCTATATGCGCAGCGCGCCATCGTCTGGAGCCCTCCCTTAGCAGGTTAGCTTGCGAACGGCCCTGGCCTTACCGTGTCCAGTACGCGTCGTAATGCTCGGGCGGCCCACTTGTACTAGCGAGTCCGAAGCCGGCACCAGTCAGCACGGCGTCAAGCTGCGCCGCGTCGTCGCCATGGTGCGACGCAGCGACCTCGACGATCACGCCGCAGACGCGATCGGCGATGGCGCTCGCGAAGAGCTCTTGCAAGGCTTTGACCTCGTCGCCCTCGACGTCGACCTTGCAGAGAACGGGGTGCTCGATCTCGGCGGCCAGGCCATCAAGGAACGCGCGGCCGACGACGTCGACGGTCACCGAGCTCGCCTGTTCGGCGTCGAGCGCTGCGTGCCTGAAGGAGCCCGCGCCCGAATGGTGCGGTGGCACGCGCAGCGTCCGCGTACCGGGCACGCCGTCGGAGACCGCCGCACGATGGGCCTCGATACGCGCCCCGTTCAGTCGGATGTTCTCCCGTAGCGCCTCGAACACGGCCGGATTGGGCTCGAATGCATGGACACCGCGGCACTTCGGCCCCGCGGCCGCGAGCAAGGAGTACAGGCCGATGTTGGCGCCGATGTCCAGCAGCACGAACTCCCGGTCCATCGAGCGCAGAGTGTCTGCGACGTAGTCGCCGTACGCACCGGTCAGGCAGCACCAGTAGGTCGAATCCTTGCCCCCGCTTCGCAATCGCGGCCCATACCACGATCGTGCCGAGCGGTGCGGCATGCCCACGAGCGCCGCCACCAGCCTGGTCTTGATGGGGTGATCGCCGCGGACCCGGCAGAGAGCGGACAACAAGCCGCCGACGACGTCAGGGCGCCAGTTCATCCTCCACGAGGTGCGCGGCCGAGGCTAGAGAGCAGACCGCCTACCTGGTCGCTCAAATTACCCAGCCGTGTGCTTCCCTGATACGGCCTTTTTCGCGGTTGATCCAGGACCCGAATGGGTCGGGAATCTATGTTGTCCAACCAGGTGTAGCGGTCGCGAGAGCTCATCATGTAGTCAATGTCTTCTTCATCGATCCACGGGAAGAACGGGATGAGGATCTGCAGGGCAACCAACGCGGTTCTCCCCTTCCCGTATTCCCGTACCCAGTTGGAGTCGTAGCCGTGCCGGTGAAGGTAGTGCGTACCCGGAGTGGCAGCCAGACTCGAGCCCGTTGCAACCTGCCTCAGGCCAAACCCCCATGTGTCCAGGGTGGGAACCTCGGGATAGCCCCTGGCGCGTCGCCAGCTGGCCTTGGTGTACATGTAGTTCCCGCTAGCGCCCGGGACCCTTGATGTGGAGAGATAGTCGGCAAAGCTAAACGCCGCTTCCTTGAAGAGCCACGTGTTCGTGACCGTGCCGACCTCACCCTGGAAGAATCTGATCTCCTGCGGACAGGTGACGTCCAGGTTGGCTTCCCGCAGATGACTGCGCAACCTTGCGACGGTGCCCCGTACCAGGACGTTGTCGGCGTCCAGACAGAATATGATCTCGTGCTGAGAGCTTACTACAGCCGTATTGTCTGAGCTTGCATCTCAGGAGCGGGCCATACGAGTCATGGATCACAGCTTCAACAAGGGAGGCTATGCGGCGCGCAATACGTCGGGCGTATCATCGGTGGAGCCGTTCATTGACGACAATGATTTCGTCCCCGTCTTCGAGGTTCCCGTCGGTAATGGAGGCAACTGTGCCGCAACGGTCTCACAGTCAATTATAGGCGGGAACAATGAAGCTAACCCTGTCGCTCCCACTCTTCATCCATCGTCTCCTGGCGCTCGGCCGGACTACGCCTGCCGCCAATCATGTCATCTAGGGGGGACACGTGAGCGGGTTGTGCGAGGGCCGCGTTGCCATCGTGACCGGCGCAGGCAGGGGCGTCGGTCGTGAGCACGCACTGCAGCTCGCTGAGCACGGCGCGAAGGTCGTCGTGAACGATCTCGGCGCCGCGCCTGACGGCTCCGGCAGCGATGCCGGTCCCGCGGCCGAGGTAGCCGCCGAGATCGTTGCGGCCGGCGGCGAGGCCGTCGCCAACACCGCCGATGTCTCGAACTTCGATGCCGCTCGGGCTCTCGTGGAGCAGGCAATCGAGGCGTTCGGTCGGCTCGACGTGCTCGTCAACAACGCGGGCGTCACCCGCGATCGAATGCTTGTCAACATGACCGAGGATGAGTGGGACGCCGTCGTCCGCATCAACCTGAAGGGCACGTTCTCGCCGTCGAGACACGCGGCTGCGCACTGGCGCGAGCGCTCGAAGGCCGGCGAGCCCGTTGACGCGCGAATCATCAACACAA
Source organism: Gaiellaceae bacterium (assembly GCA_965223695.1). Classification (GTDB taxonomy): domain Bacteria; phylum Actinomycetota; class Thermoleophilia; order Gaiellales; family Gaiellaceae; genus JAUVPB01. The sequence goes on from CBDCXJ010000024.1 coordinate 137,805, forward strand.
CCTCGGCATCGGGGATCTACACGAATCCAGCTCAGACGAACTACGGCAGCGCAAAGATGGCGGTCGCGGCCTTCACGATCATCGCCGCGCGCGAGCTCGAGCGCTACGGCGTCACCGTGAACGCCCTCTCGCCGGCAGCTCGAACGCGCCTCACCGACGATCTGGCCGACGAGCTCGGGATGAGCGACCAGGACCAGATGTCGCCGCGCTGGGTCGCGCCGTTGTGTGTCTGGCTCGCCAGCACCGGGTCGCGCGAAGTGACCGGGCGCGTCTTCGAGGTTTCCGGGAAGGCCCTGGCGATTGCCGAGGGCTGGCGCCGAGGGCCGACCGCGGAGCCCGTCGACGACGCGTTTGCTCTCGGCCCGGTGATCGCGAATCTGCTCGGACGGGCCCGCGGAAACGCGAGCCTCCGGGATCGCACTCCCGACTAGGCACCGGATACGAACACCGCCACCGCATCGCCCGACGAGACGAGGGTAGTTTGCCGTTCGTGCGGCGCTACCCGGTGATCCTTCGCACCTCCGGGTCGGGCGTGGCGCGGCGGCTCCAGTACGAGTCGCCCGTGGAGTTGGATGTCTACGACATCGTCACCCTCGACGATCGACTCGCGCTGGTGGTCGACATCGAGGAGTCCGACGCCGGCGGCGCCGTCCTGCACTGTCAGCGGCTCTGGAGGCTTCGGCTGAACGACGCCTCAGGTGACCCGGTCGGTAGCGGATTCATCGTCAACGAGCAGCGACACCACGGTGATGTCGACACGCTGATCCTCGAGGCGGGTGAGCGTTTCCGGCTGCTCTACGCCGAGTCCGAGTGGCCACCCGACTTCGATGGCGCGCTCGTCGTCGAGCGCGTCTGACGGCCGCGATCGGAGCCTACGGCTGCAGCGATGCTTCTGGGGCGCTCCCTACCACCCGTCGCGATGGATCTTCTCGTCGACCGGAATCCGCTTCCGCGCCTTGAACGGCGTCGTCGGGTGACCGAGCGGGATCAGCGCGACGAGCTGAACTGAGCCAGGCACGCCAAGCAGCTCCTTCACCTTCCCCTCGTAGATGTTCGCGACGGTCGTGAGGCAGGTGCCGAGGCCGAGTGCGCGAGCGGCGAGCATGAGGTTCTGCACGGCCGGCATGACGCCCGTGTAGACGGTCTCCTCGCTGAACCACTTGAAGCTCCCGTCGGTCGAGTAGGGCATTCCGGCACGGTCGTAGCCGACCACGATGAGCACCGGAACGTCCTGCATCGTCTCGGCCAGGTTGGCACCCCACTTCATCATCGTCTGCTGTGCCGTCCGGGGGTCCGCACCGCCGACGTAGGCGGCGCGCACCGAGGGAGTCAGCCCCGCTGCGGGCATCTCCCCGGGCGCCGCTTCATCGAGCGTCGCACCCGGCATCGAGTCCTGCAACAGCTCCATCGATCTCCGGTAGAGGTCGGCGAGGTCGCTCTTGAGCTGACCGTCGCGCACCACGATGAACTCCCAGAGCTGGCGGTTCCCCGCATTGGGCGCCCAGCTCGCAGCCTCGAGGATCCGCTCGACCTGCTCGTCGGTGACGGGCTCGTCGGTATATCCGCGTGCGCTGAGCTGCGTGCGCATCGTCTCGAAGACGTCGATCGAATCCATTCGGGCTCCTTGCTCGGTCGGCCTCGCTGCCCTTCGCATGTACGGGGGAACCATACGACGCCGCCGGCGCACCCGCCCCGCGCCAGGAGCAGTACGCTCGGGCAGCTGTGGACATCGGTCTCGGCATGAACACGCATGGCCTCGTCTACCGCGACGAGACCGACGCGCGGCTGAACAACCTCGATCCGGCCGAGATGGAGCTGCCGCGGATCTCGCAGCTCGCCGAGCGGCTCGGCTACCACTCGCTCTGGTTCGGCGACCACGTCCTGATGGAGCGCCCCACCGACTCGATGCACCCGGCCAACGTGTCAGGGAAGCGCGCCTACGCGGACCGTCCCGTGATGCTCGACACGGTGGTTGCGATGACGACGGCTGCCGCGTGCACCGGCGCGATCCGGGTCGCCTCCTCGACGATCATCGCTCCGTACCGCCACCCCCTCGCCGTCGCGCACCAGTTCGCGACGCTCGACGCCGTCTCGAACGGGCGCGTGATCATGGGCGTGAGCGCAGGCTGGGCGCCGGGCGAGTTCGCCGGGCTCGGAGCCTCGTTCGAGGATCGCGGCGCAGTCACCGAGGAGTGCATCGAGATCTACAAGCTCGCCTGGACCGAGCCCTGGCTCGAGTACGAGGGGCGCTTCTTCCAGTTCAGCGACGTCTCACTCGAGCCGAAGCCGGTTCAGGATCCCCGCCCGCCGCTGATCTACGGCGGGATGACTCCCGCCGGCGCACGGCGCGCCGCACGTCTTTGCGACGGGCTCTACCCGATGTTCCTCGATCGTATGGCGGACCCGGCGCGCTTCGACGACCTCGCCGAAGCCGCGGCGCGCGAAGGGGAGAGGGTCGGGCGCGACCTCTCCGAGTTCCAGCTCCTCGCCTTCGTGTCGGCGCTGATCACTGACGCCTCTCACGAGCTGGCGTGCGCCGAGCCGCGCCCAACGCTCTGCGGAACTGCCGAGCAGATCCTCGAGGACATGGCGCGCTTTGCCGAGCACGGCTACTCGCACTGCACGATCTACCCGGAGGTTCCGTCAGGCACGGTCGGAGAGCAGATCGAGCTCGTGGAGCGGCTCGGCGAGGCCGTTGTTCCGGCCGCGCGGGGCATCGAGGCGCGGCGCGTCTTCTAGACGCTAGCTAGACCGGAACCGTGTTGCGCAGCTGCTCGCCGTACCGCGCTCGCGCGATAAACCGACCCGACCCGGGCTTACCGACGAACACGTTGTCTTCGACGATCACCTTCCCGCGTGCGATCACGAGCTCGGGCGCACCGACCACGCGCGTGCCCTCGTAGAGGTTGAAGTCGCTCGGCATGTGATGGGTCTCGGCCGAGAGGACGTGCTCGCGTTCAGGATCGAAGATGACGATATCGGCGTCGCTTCCGGCCGCGATCGTTCCCTTCTTCGGATACAGGCCCATGACCTTTGCCGCGTTGGTCGACATGAGTTCGACCATCCGGTTCAGCGAGATCCGACCTTGCCGGACTCCCTTGTCGTGCACCAGGTGCAGCAGGTTCTCGTTGCCGGGAGCTCCGTTGGGAACCTGTGTGAAGTCGTCCTTCCCATCTTTCTGACGCTTGAAGTGCCAGGAGACGTGGTCTGAGCCGATTAGCGACAGCTCGTCGCGTGCGAGGGCGTCCCAGAGGTACTCGACGTGGTCGCGCGTGCGCGGCGGCGGCGTGTAGATGAACTTGGCGCCGTCGGACCGCTCGAGGGCCGACTCGTCGGTCACGAGGTATTTCTCGCAGGTCTCGCCCCAGGTCTCCCACCCCTCGGCGCGGGCACGCGCGACGGCCTCGGCGGCGGGCCGGCAGGACACATGAACGACATAGATCGGTGCTCTCGCGACGTGTGCGAGCTGGATCGCGCGGTTCGTCGCCTCGGCCTCGAGTTCGGGCGGGCGCGTTCGTGCGTGCCAGATCGGCGAGACGTTCCCGTCGGCGACGGCCTGGCGCATGAGGAGATCGATCGAGTCGCCGTGCTCGGCGTGCACCATGATCAGCGCACCGGTTCGCTCAGCGACTTGCATCGACGAGAACAGCGTCTCGTCGTCGACCATGTAGGCGCCCTTGTAGCACATGAAGAACTTGAAGCTTGTGATGCCCTCGTCGACGAGCGTCTCGAGCTCCTTCAGGCTCTCGCCACCGCGAGCATTGGTCACAGCGATGTGAAACCCGATGTCGATCACGGGAGCGCAGCGCTCGATCTTCTCGTGCCAGGTATCGAGCGCCTCGTGGAGCGTCTGGCCTGGCCACTGAATGCAGAAGTCGACGAGTGTCGTCACACCACCGCAGGCCGCCGAGATCGTTCCGGTCGTGAAGTCGTCGCAGCCGTAGCCGCCGCCCCAGTCCTCGGGCGCCGGCGGCTCGATGTGCGAGTGCGGGTCGATGCAGCCGGGGAGCACGTAGCGATCGGTCGCATCGATGACTCGATCGGCGTCGACGTCGAGCGAAGCGCCGATCGCCGCCACGGTCTCGCCCTCGGTGTAGATCTCCGCGACGTAGTCGTCGGTCGCCGTGACTATCCGTGCGTTCTTGATCAGGATCGACATCGGCTTCGGGTCTCCTGTCGTGGGGCGCGCGGGACCGTTGGCAGTGTACGAGTCTTCGCCATGAGTGAGCCCGGCCGCGTTCAGGCTTCGCCAGCTTGACACCCGCGCCGACGACCCATCAGAATGGCCGCTCGGACTCGCTAGTGCAGCACGCGATCGGAGGCCGCCATGGGCAACGAGTTGGTCGTCGCGCTAGGAGAGCGCTCATATCGGATCGAGCGCCCCTGGGGAGTTCTCCCCGACTGGCTGAAGCTCGACACCGTGAGCACGGTGGCCGTCGACTCAAACGACCGCGTGTACGTGCTTCATCGCGTGGGCCCGCCGGTCGTCGTCTTCGACCCTTCAGGAACCTACGCCGGTTGCTGGGGCCTGGGCGAGATCGCCGACGGGCACGGGATCTATGTTGCTCCCGGCGACGTTGTCTGGGTTGCCGACCGCGACGCGCATCAGATACGGGCGTTCGATACTGACGGCAAGCTGCTGCATGCGATCGGTGAGCGCAACACTCCGCGGTTCCAGGAGCCGTTCAATCACGTCACCGACGTAGCGGTCGCCGAGAACGGCGACGTCTACGCGTGCGACGGATACGGTAACTCGACCGTCCATCGCTTCACAGCGGACGGGACGTTGAAGCAGACCTGGGGGCGGCCCGGCACAGGGCCCGGCGAGTTCACGACGCCTCATGCGATCTGGGTCGATCCGAGTGATCGTGTCCTCGTCGCCGACCGAGAGAACGGTCGCATCCAGGTTTTCGACCTCGATGGTGAGTACCTTGAAGAATGGGGTGACTTCTACAACCCGATGGACATCTGGGTGGACGGCGATGGGATGATCTACGTGACCGACCAGATTCCGCGGCTCAGCCTGCTCGCCTCGGACGGCACGCTTGTCGGCCGCTGCCGGCCAGCGCTCTACCTCCCGCATGGCGTCTACGGCGACTCGCAGGGAAACCTCTACCTTGCCGAGGTCACCCCGAGCGATCGGGTGACGAAGCTGACGCTGCTCGACGGTTGAGTAGCCGACGGCCGTCAACCATCTAGGGTCGCAATGGCGCAAACCGGGGCCATGCGATGACCGAGAGATTCGCCGTCGACGTCGGCGGGACCTTCACCGACATAGTCGTCCTCGACGTCGACACGGGCGCGGTGTGCTACGCGAAGGCTTCGACGACGCCGGACGCTCCCGCCGAAGGCGTCCTGAACGCGATCGACAAGGCCGGGGTCTCGCTTGCGCGCGCCGACTTCTTCTTCCACGGCACAACGCTCGGGATCAACACGGTGCTCGAGCGCACCGGCGCTAGCACGGGGCTGATCACGACGAAGGGCTTTCGGGACGAGCTCGAGATCGCCCGTCTGAACTGGCCGATGTACCAGCTGCACTGGGATCAACCGCCGCCGCTCGTGCCGCGCTATCTGCGCTGCGGCGTGACCGAGCGCCTTCGTGCCGACGGCTCGGTCGTCGTGCCACTCGACGAGTCGGAGCTACGCGAGGCGGTCGACCGACTCGTCCGTCACGGGGTGGAGTCGATCGCGGTCTGCTTCATCCATGCCTACGCCTTCCCCGAGCACGAGCGGCGTGCCGGCGAGATCATCGCGGCGGAGTACCCGGACGTCGAGTTCACGCTCTCGCATCTCGTCACGCAGGAGTACCGCGAATACGAGCGCACGTCAACGGTCGCGATCGACGCGATGGTCAAGCCACGGATGGCCGGGTACATCGACGGTCTCGCGTCGCGCCTGGCCGGAGAGGGCTTCGATGGAGAGTTCCTCGTCTCGCGCTGCGACGGCGGGGTCATGCGCGCCGACGAGGTCGCCGAGCGCAGTGTGCGCACCCTGATCTCGGGCCCGGCCAGCGGCGTCATGGGCGCGGCCGAGCTCGGGCGCCGGCTGGGCTTATCCGAGCTGATCGCGGTGGACATGGGAGGCACGAGCTTCGACGCCGCGCTGATCACGGGGGGTGAGCCACAGCTCCAGCCGATCGCTCGGGTCGAGGGAATGCCGATGCTGATGCCCTCGATCGACCTGGCCACGATCGGGGCCGGAGGCGGCAGCATCGCCTGGCTCGACGCCGGCGGCGCGCTCGAGGTTGGTCCGCAGAGCGCGGGCGCCCATCCCGGGCCGATCGCCTTCGCGAGAGGCGGGACCGAGCCGACGTTCACCGACGCTGCGCTAGTCAACGGTCTGATCGATCCTGACTACTTTCTCGGCGGCGAGGTCAAGCTCGATCTCGAGGCGGCGCAGGCCGGCATCGAAGCGCAGATCGCGCGACCCCTCGGGGTGTCGGCGCAGGACGCAGCCGACGGGATCGTCGCGCTCACCGAGGCGAAGATGGCCGGAACGATCGAGGAGATCACGGTCGGTAAGGGCTTCGACCCGCGCGACTTCTCACTTGTCGCATACGGCGGCGGCGGACCGCTCGTCGCGAGCGCGCTCGCCGGCTACCTCGAGATCCCGACCGTCGTGGTTCCACGCTCGCCTGCGACCTTCTCCGCGTGGGGCATGCTCACGCTCGACATCGTCCACGACTTCTCGAGGACGCAGGTGGGCATGCTCGAGCGTCTCGATGCGCGTCAGCTCGAGGAGCCGTTCTCCGAGCTGAAGAGCGAAGCCGCTCAGGCGCTCGAGCGAGAGGGCGTCCCCCCCTCGAGACGTCGACTCATTCGCTCGGTTGACATGCGCTACGAGAATCAGGAGCACACGCTCAGCGTTCCCGCGGCCGACGCCTCTGCTCTCGAGCCGGCCACGCTCAGAGCCCGCTTCGACGAGCACCACCAGAGCGCCTACGGCTACTCGCTGAGCGAGCCGGTCGAGGTGGTCGCCTACCGCGTGCGCGCCGTCGGCTCGCTCGAAAAGCCTGCTCATCCACCTGTGCCCCACGGGTCGTCGGCGAGCGACCACGCGCGCAAGGGCCGCCGCACTGCCCAACACAGAGAGAGCGGCGGGCTGCTCGAGTGGAGCGTCTACGAGCGCGACCGGCTCGAGGCTGGAAACCGACTCGAAGGCCCGGCGATCGTCGAGGAGATGACGACGACGACCCTCGTGCCCCCCGGGCACACGCTCACCATCGATGAGCTCGGAAACATGGTGATCACCCGTGCCGGAACCGGTCAGCCGGCGAGGCAGGGTGCGAGATGAGTGCCCGGCTCGACCCGATGACCTTCGCGGTCGTCCGCAACGGGCTGATCTCGGCGGCCAACGAGATCTACTGGGTCTTCAAGCGGACGGCGATGCTGCCGCTCTTGTACGAGTTCAACGACTTCGGCATGTCGCTCTTCGACGCCCGGGTCAACCTGGTGGCGGACGCGCCCGGGATCCCTCTGTTCGTCGGCTCGCTGGACACCTGCGTGGCGCGCTCGATCGAGCGGATCGGCGGCGCTGAGCAGCTGAAGCTCGGCGACGTCCTCTTCACGAACAACCCCTACCTGATGGGTGGGCAGACCGCCGACGCCGCGCTGACGGAGCCGATCTTCCACGACGGGGAGCTGATCGGCTTTGGCGCGCTGCGCGCGCACATGGGCGACTTCGGCGCGATCAACCCCTACCCGTGCAACTCGACCGACCTCTTCCAGGAGGGGACACTGTTTCCGCCGCTCAAGCTGTACGAGCGCGGCAGGTTGAACGCGACGATCATCAAGATCATCGAGGAGAACTCCCGGCTTCCGGCCGAGACCGCCGGCAGCGTCCTCGCGGGCGTGGGCGCCCTTCGTGCGGGCAGCCGCAAGCTCCTTTCGATCGTGGAGCGCTACGGCCGAGACACCTATCTCGCCGCGATCGAGGAGATGCTCGACCAGAGCGAGCGGGCGACCAGGGGGGCACTCGCTGAGATTCCCGACGGAACGTACGTGCTCGAGGACAGCCTCGACGACAACGGCGTGGAGCGTGAGCCGATCACGCTCCGCTGCGCCGTGACGATCGACGGCACCGAGATGGCCGTCGACCTCGCCGGCTCCGCGCCGGAGCAGCGCGGCCCGATGAACTGCCCGTGGGGCTACACGCTCACCGCGTGCCGGTTTGCCCTGAAACGGCTGACGACGCCCAATCTGCCTCCGTCGAGCGGCGGCTACCGGCCGCTGACCGTGACGGCGCCGCCCGGGAGCATCTTCGATCCCCAGCCGCCGGCGCCGTGTTTCATCAGCGCGTTGGTGGCGTTGAGGCTCAGCGACATGATCCTGCAGGCGCTGGCGCCGGCGCTGCCCGAGCGCATCCCGGCCGAGAACGGCGGCGACATCATGAACTTCCTCGCCTACCTGCGACACCCGCTCTCGGGGCGCCTCTGCTTCTTCTTCGACCTGGGCGGGCTCGGTCACGGCGCTCTGCGCGACCGCGACGGCATGAGCTCGCGGCTTCATTCCATCCAGGCCGGCTCGGAATCGATGCCGGCCGAGATCCTCGAGACGCGCATGCCCGTGCTCAAGCGGCGCTTCGAGCTCGTGACCGACTCGGGCGGAGCGGGCGAGTTTCGGGGCGGCTTGTCGGCCGCCGCCGAGTTCGTGTTCGAGAGCGAAGGTTCCGCGGTCGGCATCGTCGAGAAGTCGCGCGCGTCGGAGGTGCGCGGCCTCGCGGGCGGCAAGTCGCCGCCGTTTCGCAACTCGGTGGTGATGTTCCCGGACACGGACAAAGAGCTGCGCCTCGGAAAGGGGGCCGACATCCCGGTCGCCCCGGGGGACGTCGCCGTCGTCACACCCGCGGGTGGCGGCGGATACGGCGACCCGCTCGAGCGCGACCCCGCACGTGTCGGACTCGACGTGCAGAACGACTACGTCTCGCTCGAGGCGTCCGAGCGGACGTACGGCGTCGTTGTGAGCGATCCCGAGCTGGGGCGGATCGATCTGGAGGCTACGCAGCTCCTGCGCAGGCGTCTCGCGCGGCCCTAACCATCTAGAGGCTCGTCGTGACGGCGACGATGCTCTGTTCGTGCGCGTCGACGAGCTCGTCGATGTCGGCCTCGGTCGCGACGAGCGACGGTCCGATGATCATGCAGTCGCCCATCGAACGGGCCAGGACGCGCCGCTCGCGGAGCTCGTTGAGAACGCGCAAGCCGACCTGTAGCTCGGCGGGGAACTTCTCGTCCGCATCCGAGTCGGCGACGAGATCGATCGCGCCCAACAGCCCGAAGCCTCTGACGTCGGCGCAGACCGAGTGGCGCGCGGCGACCTCGCCGAGCCGCACGCGCAGGTGCGCGCCGACGCGGGCTGCGTTCCCGACGAGGCCCTCGTTCTCGATGATCTCGATGTTCGCCAGCGCGACGGCACAAGACGCGGGATTGCCGGCGGTCGTGAAGCCGTGCAGGAGCAGCTCGCCACCGGCGCTGAGGTCCTCGAAGAAGGCGTCGGTCATGCCGACCGAGCCGAGGGGCATATAGCCGCTGGTGATGCCCTTCGACATGACGAGCAGGTCGGGGCAGATTCCCCAGTGCTCGTGCGCGAACATCCGGCCGGTTCGCCCGAACCCGGTGATCACCTCGTCGAGAATCATCGTAACGTCGTACCGCGTGCAGATCTCGCGTATCCGCGGCCAGTAGTCAGGTGGTGGGACCACGAGGCAGGAGGGCAGCGAGATCGGCTCGGCGATGAAGGCGGCCACGGTGTCAGGACCCTGCCGAAGGATCTCCTGCTCGAGCTGCTCGGCCGCGCCCTCAGCGTTCGGCTGATCGATGTAGGAGAACCCCTCGAGCCGGGGGCCGAAGCTCCGCCAGTAGATGTCGTCGCCGGTCGCGCTGAGGGCGCCCATCGTGACGCCGTGGTAGCTGAGGTGGCGGGCGATCACCTTGGTCTTCTCGGGCGCCCCGCGGGCGGCATGGGTGTAGCGCGCGAGCTTGATCGCCGTCTCGTTGGCGTCCGAGCCGCCCCCGGTGAAGAAGAAGCGGTTCATCTCGGGCTGGGTGATGCTGGCGAGCTTTGCCGCGAGCCGCGCGCCGGGCGCGTGCCCGTTCGGCCCGAAGCTCGAGACGAATCCGAGCCGTGAGATGACCTCGGCCACGGGCTCCGCCAGCTCCGCGCGGCCGTAGCCGATGGCGACGTTCCAGAGGCCGGCCATGGCGTCGATCCACTCGTTGCCCTCGGCGTCGATCAGCCGCATGCCGCGCCCCTCGACGAAGATCGCCGGCTGGGCGTCACCCCCCGGTGTGCCGTAGCCGTGGACGAGGTGTGAGTTGTCGAGGCCGAGCAGGTCGCTCTGCGTCGCCGTGGCTGGATCCTGGGTCGTGCTCATGCGTCCTCCGAGGTCTCGTCTCAGGCTACCCACGTTTCGAGCGCAGCGCAGCTGTGGCGGCCTCGTCGACCCGGTACTCGCCGGCGTCGGCGTCGACGAGTTCGACGACGACGCCGTAGCGCTCGCGCGCTGCCTCCGGGCTCACGACCCCGTCGATGACGTCGTCGAGCACCCATTCGACAGGGCGCTCCGTGGGGTCGCCATAGCCGCCGCCACCGCTGACCCGGAACTCGATCGGCCGCCCGGCCTCGACCGCGATGTTCGAGGCCATCATGCCGATGTCGATCTCCTCGTCGGTGCCTGGCGCGTAGACGAGCGTGCTTGGCAGCGAGTCGTGCCCCCCCCCCCCGCGTAGCCCCAGGGTCCGCGGCGGCCGCGGTCGGAGACGATGCTCAGGACACCCTCGCCGTGCGTCAGCGCGATGTCGCGGGCAACCCCGGCCGCGCCCCGGTGCCTGCCAGCGCCCGCCGAGTCGGGAATGAGTCCGTAACGCTCTGTGTGAATCGGGTAGAGCCGCTCCTGCAGCTCGACTGGCTGGTTACGTAGACCCGAGCCGACCAGCGGATGGGCGTTGTGGTTGTCCTTCTTGCCCGGGCGTGCGCCCAGGCCGACCTCGCGCCAGAGGTAGTAGACGTAGTCCTGCTCGAAGCCGGGGCGCGGATCGAAGCCGCCGATGATGAAGTTCGCCGCGTTGCCCGAGCAGGCCATGCTCCGCTCCGGGGCCGCCTGCAGAAAGCAGCCGAGGATGCAGGCGGCCATCTTCTCGTAAGTCGTCGCGAAGGTCGCGTTCACCGTCGCCGGGAAGGTCGGGTTGACGACGAGCCCCTCGGGCAAGACGAGTTCGATGCTGCGGATGATCCCCTCGTTCTGCGGGACGTGGGGGAAGACGTTCCTGAGGCTAATCATGCAGGCAGAGCGAGTCATCGACCGGGGCGAGTTGATCGCCGCCTTCGCCTGCGGGTCGCAGCCCGAGAAATCGAAGGTCGCGCGGTCGCCCTGGATCCTCAGCGCGACGTGCACTCGGATGGGCGTCTGCCGGTCGCCGAGCGGATCGAAGTCGACGAAGTCCTCGAACTCGTAGGCGCCGTCGGCGAGCCGCGCGAACTCGGCGCGAAGGAGGCGCTCGGAGTAGGCGATCAGATCGTCCATCTGCTGCACGACCACGTCGCGGCCGTACTTCTCGAGCAGGTCGTGGAGCCTGCCCTCGCCGATCTCGAGCGCCGCGAGTTGGCCCACGATGTCGCCCTGGGTGAGCTCGGGCACGCGGACGTTGCGGAGGACCAGGCGCATGACGTCCTCGTCGAGCTCGCCCTCTCGGACGAGGCGGATCGGGGTCACGTAGAGCGCCTCGCCGTAGGCATCTCGCGCGGTCGTGTGAAAGCTGCCCGGCACCGGGCCGCCCGCGTCCGACCAGTGCGCGCTGTTCAGAACAAAGGCGACGAGCTCGCCCTTCCAGAAGACCGGCTTGATCGTGCGCATGTCCTGGCAATGCGAGCCGCCGACATAGGGGTCGTTCATCAGGATCACGTCACCCGGCCGGATTGACTCACGCCCGAGCCACTCGATCGAGCCCTTGACGGTGGCCGAGAGCGTTCCCACGTGCGCGGGGAGGTCGAGCTGGCCCTCGGCGACGAGGTCGCCCACCGGGTTGCAGATGGCGGTCGAGAAGTCGCCCTCCGACACGATGATCGAGTGCGCGACGCGGGAGAGCATCAGCGACATCTCGTCGACAGCGGCGATGAACGCGTGTCGGAGCACCTCGAAGCGGACCGGGTCGGCGAAGGCGGTCGCGTCGCTCACTGTCGAGCTTCCTGGGTGGCGATCACGAGCTTGCCGGTCTCCGTGCAGGTTGCGGACGCGCCGGGCGGAATAACCGTCGTAGAGTCGGATTGCTCGACGATCACGGGCCCGTCAATCCGATCGCCCGGCGTGATCGACCGGCGGTCGACGACGTCGCACTCGACCGAGCTCGAGCCCCCCGCGAAGCGCACCCCCCGCGTATAGGGCGCCAGGGCAGTCTGGTCGGCTCCCGCCGAGTAGCTCGCGTCGCCGACCTCGCGCCGGCCCTGCGCCGACGCGCGTATGACGACGAGCTCGACGTCCCATTCGGGATGCGAGTAGCGGTACTGGCGCTGGTGCTCGCGGTCGAAGGCCGCACGGGCCTCGGCGAACCCATCGGCATCGGGCGCCGCTAGCGGCACGGTCAGGCTGTGGAACTGGCCGGCGTAGCGCAAATCGATCGAGTAGCCGACGTCGATCTCGCCCGGCTCGACGCCTTGGCTCTCGAGGTTCTCGCGCACGCGCTGCTCGATCTCGGCGTACCGCGTCTGCGCCGCCGCAATCGCGGCGGCCGCCAATGGCTGGTTGATCGCGGCCGAGAAGTCGTCGGCGGGAGGCGCCGAGAGCAAGCCGAGCGCCGAGGTCACGCCGGGGTGGGCGGGCACGACAACCTCGGGAATCCCCAGCTCGCGTGCCAACTCGACGCCGTGCATCCCCCCGGCCCCGCCGAAGACGACGAGCGTGAACTCGCGCGGATGGAAGCCACGCTCGATCGTGAGCAGCCGAAGCGGGCGCACAAGGTTGGCGTTCGCGACTCGGATCACTGCCTCGGCCGCGTCCTCGAGCTCGAGTCCGAGCGAGCTTGCGAAGTGCTCGTCGAGCGCTCGCGCGGCGAGGTCGTGGTCGGGCGCGACCTCGCCGCCGAGCGGAGCTCGCGTTCCCAGGTTGCCGAGCACGAGGTGCGCGTCGGTCGTCGTCGGGCGCTCGCCGCCCCGTCCGTAGCAGGCCGGCCCGGGAACGGCCCCGGCGCTCTCGGGGCCGCTCTTCGGCGTGCCCGCGCCGTCGACCCAGGCGATGGAGCCACCTCCGGCGCCCACGCTGACGACGTCGATCGAGGGAAAGCGAATCGGCAGGCCCCATTCGGCCTCCGAGCTCTGGGTGAGCAGCGGCTGGCCGTCGAGGATCAGCGAGACATCGGCGCTCGTGCCGCCCATGTCGAGGCAGACGACCCGGTCTCGACCGAGGCTTCGGGCGACCGCAGCTCCGGCGATCGCGCCCCCCGCCGGCCCTGACTGGAGTGTTCGTACGGGCACCCGGGTCGCGTAGTCGGCGCTCATCGTTCCGCCCGCGTTGTGCATCACGAGCACGAAGCGCCCCTCGTAGCCGCCGCGTCTCGTAGCCGCGTCGAGCTCGTCCATGTAGCGGGCGAGAACCGGGGCCAGGTAGGCGTTTGCAACCGTGGTCGCCGTGCGCTCGAACTCGGGCGGCTCGGGAAGGATGTCGGTCGAGATCGACACGTGAACATCAGGGAGCTCGGCGGCGAGGATCTCGCGCACGCGCTGCTCGTGCGCCGGGTTGGCGAAGGCGTTGATCAGGCAGACGGCCACCGCCTCGATAGAGCGAGCGCGCAGCATGCGCACCACGTCGCCGGCGCTCTCCTCGTCGAGCGGCTCCAGGATCTCGCCGGCGTAGTTGACCCGCTCGGCGACCTCGAGCCGATCGCGCCGGCGGATCAATGGCGGCGGCGGATCCCAGAGGATGTCGTAGAGGTCAGCGCGATCGGAGCGGCGCAGCTCGAGGATGTCGCGAAACCCCGAGGTTGTGATCAGCGCCGTCTTCGCGCCGGTGCAGGTGATCGCGGCGTTCGTCGTCGCGGTCGTCGCGTAGAAGATCGTGCGCACGTCGGCCAGCTGGACGCCGAGCTTCTCGATTCCGTGGAGCACGCCGCGCTCGAAGGCCGGCGGGGTCGAGGGCACCTTGGCGATCCGCAGCTCTCCCCCCTCGTTGAGCGCGACCAGGTCGGTGAACGTACCCCCCGTGTCGCTGCCGACGACCCAGCTCACCGCGCTTACCTCGAGTCTGCGGCGTCTCGCGGGCGAACCCGCGCGTAGGTTGTTTCTCTCAGCACGCGATCTGAGAGTGTATGGAGTCTTTCATGGCCGAAGTCCGACAGCTCAAGCTCGAGCCGATGACCCGAGAGGCGTTCGCCCCCTTGGGTGAGGTCACGGAGACGACGGATCGCCCGCGGGGCTCGCCTTCTCGCGCCTCGGGCGCCACTTCGACGTGAGCTTCGAGCTCGTTCTGTGAGTCCTGCTGGTTGCTCGAGCACCGCCGCGAGCTTCCCGTCGTGAAGAGGTAGCTCGACCGCTCAGTGGACGCCGTTCTCTTCGCCCTCGCCGTCGGTGTGATCGCCGGCCTCGTCAACGCGTCGACGGCCCTTGGCCTGCGCCGGGCACCCGACGTGGCGGCCGGCTCCCTGGTGATGACAGCGGGCGCGCTGGTGGTGGCGATCATGGCGATCGTGATCTTCGAGCGGCGCATCGGCGTCTGGTCGGAGGTGTGGCCGTTTCTGGTCATCGGCGCGGTCTCGCCCGGGATCTCCAGCATCCTGTACGTGCGCGCCATGCGCGACACGGGCGCGTCGCGGACGGGGGTGCTGATCAACACCTTCCCCCTGTTTGCCGCGATCTTCGCGATTGGGCTCGTCGGCGAGCCGCTGCGGCTCGGGCTCGCGCTCGGCACCGTCCTGGTCGTCGTGGGCGCCGCCGGGCTCGCGCTCGCCGCGGGCCCCCCGCTCACCCTCCGCACGGCTGCATACCGTCTCGGCCTCGGCGCCGCCCTGCTGAGCGCGATCATCATCGGCGGCCGCGACGCCGCCGTGCGCTGGACGGGCGAGGGGGACCAGATCGCGCCCAGCGTCGCCACAGCGCTCACGCTCGCGACCGGTGTGCTCACGATGTCGCTCTACCTCCTGTACACGAGCCGCGAGCCCGGCCCGTTCGCGCGTCTGCGCCGGGCATCGGTGCCGTTCGGCCTGCTCGGGCTTCTCGTTGGCTTCGGCCACCTGTTCATCTTCGAGGCGCTCGAGCGGGGTCGGGTCACGGTCGTCTCTCCCTTGATCGGGACGGCCGCCCTGTGGACACTCGTCTTCTCGGCGCTCCTGCTCGGCAAGAGCGACGCGATCAACCGCCGCGTCGTCGCGTCGGGACTTCTCGTCGCGGCGGGCGTGGCGCTGATCGGTGCTACCCGCGGCTGACAGCAGCGCGGCCCTACACGGGGGGCAGGTAGAAGGTGTTGCTGTCGGCCCAGAGGGTGAGCTGCACCATGCGATTGCGATAATGGCGCGCCCAGGCGTGCGCATGCTTGTTCGTCGCGTGCACCTCGGGCAGCTCCGCCAGAAAGACGTTCGGTGCGAACTCGACGACATGCTTCTGAAGCGCGACGCAGCGCTCGCGGCGAAGCTCGGCCGTCTCGGCTGTGAGCGTGTCCCGATACATGTCCTCGGTCTCGCGGTTGCCGACGTAGCGCGGCCGCCACTGGCAAACACCGACAGAGCCACCCGGCGCCGGCAAGATCGGGTTGATCGCGGCATAGTCGTGGGCGAGGTCGTAGAGAGGCTCGGTCATGATGTGCGAGCACTCGGTGCGCAGGTGCAGCGGCGGCATCCAGGCGGGCGGCGCCTCATCGAGGTTCTCGAGCTGTGCGTCGATCCCGATCTCGGCGTATGCCGCCTGCAGGATCTCGGCAACGCGCAGCATGTCCGGTCGCTGCTGGACGTACAGGAGCGTCGAGAAGCCATCCCGATAGCCCGCCTTCTCCATCAATCTGCGGGCGCGTGCCACGTCGGTCTCGTACGGCCAGCCCTCCTCGGTGTACCAGCTTGCGAATGTCTTGACACCGCTCCGCCAGGGTCGCGCCATGCCGAGGAAGCCGCGCTCGAGCACCTCCTCGTAGGGCGTCGCGTAGCTGAGCGCGTGCCGTACGCGGATGTCGTCGAACGGAGGCCGGTGGTAGCCGATCTCGAGCGAGGTGTGTCCGGCCCAGGAGGAGACGAGCTCGACGTTCGGCTTGTCGCGGACGGCGAGGATCTCGTCCGAGCGGAGCCCGAACAGCATGACCGGCTCTGGCAGGTCGAGCACGCGCAGCGCCTCTGCACGCGAGTCGACGAGCTCGAGGCTGATCTCCTGGATGGGAACCTCGCCATCCCAGTACTCGGGCCGCGCCCGTAGCCGCAGTCGCCTCTCGTTGTGCTCGACGACCGCGTGCGAGCCGAAGCCGGCCACGTTGCGCGACCACCACTCCTCGGCCCACGGGTCGACCGTGCTTGCGTGTCGAGAGATCTCGACGGCGTCGGCGACAACGGGCGTCGCGAAGAAGAGGAAGGAAGGAAAGTGTGGATTCGGCGCCCGCAGCCGGTAGCCGACCGTGTACTTGTCGATCACCTCGACGGCGTCGGCATCGGGAATCCCGGCCACCTGGCCCCAGCGCCAAGAGGCGACGTTGCCGAGCGCGAAGGCACGGTCGAAACCCCACTTGACGCTCTCGGCCGTCAGCTCGTTCCCCCAGTGGCTCGTGACGCCCTCCTTCAGGCGCACCCACCAGCTCGTCTCGCCGGTCTGTCCCCACTCCTCGGCGAGCCGCGGCTCCATCGCCTCGAAGTTCGGCGAGCTGATCCCGTTCAGGTCCGGACGTGGCGTTGGCGCCGCGAGCGAGTCGTAGCAGAGCGCCTGCAGCAGGTACGTCGCCGGGTTGGCCAGGCTGCGCGGGAACCACGGCGCGTCCTTGTCGTAGCGCGGGTCGACGGACCAGACCGGTATGCGAAGGGACTCGGGCACAGGGGCACAGATTATCCCGTTTCTTGGGACGTCGGAGCGGTGCACGCGTTCCCCGGACGCCCCTCGCGCATCAGACTGCGCTCCGCTCGTTGGTAGGCTCGGCCGGCTACGAGCCTCGAAGACACCCACGGGGATCCGCTCGCCGGCCCGTTCCTGCGCTGGGACGACGTCCCGTCCACCGAGCGAGACGGCAAGATCACGATCTGGCGGATCGGGACCGAACGCTGCTGGCTGCTGACCGTCGAAATCACCGACGACTTCGTCGTCGATCCGCAGGTCCACCACTCGGAGCAGGTCGTCCAGGTACTCCGGGGCGGGCTGCAACTGCGGGTCGGCGCCGATGACCGCGCGCTCTCATCGGGCGAGGTCAGCCTCATCCCGATCGGCACGTATCACGAGGGCGGCGCGCTCGCGCCGAGCCGCGTGTTTGAGATCAACACCCCACGCGACATGGACAACCTCTACGAGCCCGAGCTCGGCGAGAGTTCACTGAGCTACCCGAGCGCGGGTCAGCCCGCCAGACTCGCAGATGGGCGCGACCTCGGATCACAACACGTCACCTGGTCAGAACTCGACGCGGTCGCGGACGCGTCGGGTGTCGTCACGCAGACGGTAATGGGCGAGCGGGTCGTGGTCAGCCGAGTCACGCTCGAGGAGGGAGCTGCGAGCATCTGGAGCGCGACCGACGAGGAGCTCGTCCAGGTCGTCGAGGGGGCCGTGCGCCTGCGCGTCGCAGATGAGCAGCAGGAGATGGACGACGCCTGGGTCGCGGTCATTGCTCCCGGATCGTCGTGCGAAGCACAGTCGCCGAGCGGGGCCTCGCTGCTGCGTGTTGAGCTAGCCGAGTAGAAGCATCTAGAGTTCGCGAACTTGTCAGGAGCCCTCGGAAGGAGCGCAGCGGATGGCGTGGCGAATTACGTGTGACACGGGTGGCACCTTTACCGACCTCGTCGTTGCCGACGAGAACGGGTTCCGCACGCTCGCGAAGGCCTCGACCACGCCGGAGCACATGGCCGCGGGGATCGAGACAGCCCTCGAGCGCGCCGCCGATCAGCTCGACCTCGAACTCGCGGAGCTGCTCGGCAATGCCGAGCGCTTCGTGCTCGCGACCACCAAGGCCACCAACGCAATTCTCGAGGGAACGACCGCGAAGACCGCGTTCGTGACGACCCGGGGCTGCCGCGATCTCCTCCTGTTCAAGGAGGGAGGCCGCGCCGATCCCTTCGACTACACAGAGCCGACACCACGGCCCTACGTGCCGCGCTACCTCACCTTCGAGGTCACGGAGCGCGTGGCCTCGGACGGCGAGGTGCTGATCCCGCTCGTCGAGTCCGAGGTCGTCGAGATCGCCAAGCGGATGAAGGAGCTCGAGGTCGAGGCGATCGCCGTCTGCTTCCTCTGGTCGATCGCCCATCCCGAGCACGAGCAACGCGTCGTCGCCATCCTCGAGGAGCACTGCCCAGACTGTGCGATCAGCGCTTCCAACGTCGTCAACCCGATCATCCGTGAGTACCGGCGCGCCTCTGGAACAGCTATGGACGCCTCGCTCAAGCCGCTCCTGCAGAGTCACCTCCAAGAGCTCGACGAGCGTCTCAACGAACTGGGCCTCGGCTGCCCGGCGCAGATGGCGACCAGCTCCGGCGGGGTGCTCCCACTCTCGGCCGTGATCGAGGCACCGCTGCTCGCGCTCGATTGCGGCCCGGCGATGGCTCCGCTCGCGGCGCAAGCGTGGGCCGGGGCCGATGCGGCGGCGGCGGGCGACGATCTGATCGTCATCGACACCGGCGGCACGAGCTTCGACGTCAGCCTCGTTCGCGACGGCGAGATCGCCCTGACCAACGAGCGTTGGACCGGCCCCGAGCTCACCGGTCACATCACGGGCCTCGCGGGTGTGGACGTCCACTCGATCGGTGCCGGCGGCGGCTCGATCGCCTGGGTCGACGCGGGCGGCCTGATGCGCGTTGGGCCACGCAGCGCCGGCGCTGACCCCGGCCCTGCGTGCTACGGGCGCGGAGGCACCGAGCCCACCGTGACCGACGCCGCGCTGGTGCTCGGCTATCTCGACCCCGACTACTTCCTCGGCGGCGCGATGAAGCTCGAGCCCGAGCGTGCCGAAGCCGCACTCGACGAGCTCGCCGCCTCGCTGGAGATGGACCGCCGCGAGGCCGCGGCGGGCGTCCTCACGATCGCCTCCGAGAACATGGTGACCGCTATCAGCGAGACCACGATCGCCCAGGGAATCGACCCGCGCGAGGCGACGCTCGTGGCCGGCGGCGGCGCGAGCGGGCTGTTCGCGGTGCCGGTTGCCCGGGAGCTCGGCGTTCGCGGCATCATCGCTCCCCCGATGGCGGCCGGATTCTCCGCCTGCGGGGCGCAGCTCGCAGACGTCGTCCTCGAGCGGGCGTTGACGCATATGACCAGCGACGCCGATTTCGACTACGAGGGCGTTGCCGCGGCGATCGAGAAGGTGCGCGCCGAGGTGCACGAGGGCCTGCGCGCCGTCGACGAGACCGGCACGACCCAGGCGACCGATCACGTGATCGCCAACGTCCGCTACCCGCTACAGGCATGGGAGCTCCGCACACTGCTGCCCTCGGGCGCCGTATCAGGCGAAAAGGAACTCAAACAGCTGACTGCGGACTTCCACGACTTCCACCGGCGCATGTTCACGGTGGCGAACGAAGACGAGACCGTCGAGCTCGTCTCCTGGCTCGTTCGACGCGTCCTCTCCCAGCAGAAGCCCGAGATGGCCTACCTGCCGTCCAGCGGGGTCGACGAGGGACGCATGGAGCGGCGCGAGGTCTTCTTCCGCGATCTCGGGCCGGTTGAGTGCGATGTCCTTGTGCTCGGCGCGGGGCGCACCGTCGCCCGAGAGCTCGAGGGCCCGGCCGTCATCGAGAACCCAACGACCACGCTTGTGCTCCACCCTGGCTCGACCGCCTCGATCAACGAGGACGGGCTCATTCGTGTCGAGCTGGAAGGGGTCGACCAGGTTGCGGCGTTCGCGCCGAAGACCGCGAGCGAGCGCCAATCGCACGAGCGCGCGCAGCTCAAGGACCCGATCAAGACCGCGGTCATGGCCAACCGCCTCGACGCAATCGGCGTCGAGATGAACAACACGCTGCTGCGCGCCGCCAGAACCTCGGTGATCAACCAGGCGAAGGACGTCTCCTGCGCCGTGATCACCGCCGACAACCGCCTGATCACGGCCGCCGACGGACTCCCTGTCTTCCTCGTCGGCACCGAGGACCTGACCCGCTCGATGACCGACCTGATCCCGGACATCGCCGAGGGCGATGCGTTCCTCCACAACGACCCCTACCTCGGCAACACGCACCACGCCGATTTCAACGTGATCGTTCCGGTTTTCTGGAAGGGCGAGCACGTCCTGACCGTCAACGCCAAGGCGCACATGGCCGACTGCGGCAACTCGAAGCCGACGACCTACATGGCCGAGGCGAAGGACATCTTCGAGGAGGGGGCGATCAACCTGCCCTGCGTCCGGATCGAGCGCGACTACCAGGAGCTCGACGACATCATCCGGATGTGCACGAGCAGGGTTCGGACCCCGGACGCCTGGTACGGCGACTACCTGGCCATGCTTGGCGCCGCCCGCATCGGCGAGAAGCGGCTGATCGAGTTCCTCGACAAGTACGGACGCGACGGCCTCGAGGAGTTCATCGACGAGTGGTTCCGCTACTCGAAGTTCATGATGATCGAGCTGATCGGTCGCTTCAACACCGGCGAGTACCGGGTGGAGTGCGCGCACGACGAGATCCCTGGGATCTTCGGCGAGATTCCCGTAGGGGTCACCGTCCGAGTCGATGCCGAGAACGGGCACATGGAGTTCGACCTGACCGACAACATCGACTGCATTCCCGCGGGTCTGAACGTCTCAGAGACCACGGCGCAGACGAGCCCGGTCGTCGCCCTTCTGAACTCACTTCCCGAGAAGGTGCCGATCAACCGCGGCTCACTGAGCTGCCTCACGCTCAAGCTGAGGCGCAACTGCGTCGCGGGCATTCCCGAGTGGCCGGCGTGCTGCAGCGTCTCGACCAACCACGTCTCGGAGCGAATCATCGGGGCGACCCAGCGCGCCCTGGCACAGGCCGGCGACGATCTCGGCCTCGCCGAGGGCGGCATCGGCATGGGCCCGGGCGTCGGTGTCATCTCCGGCTTCGACGAGGTGCGTGGACTCCACTACCAGACGCAGATCATCCTCGGCGTCGGCGGAGGGCCGGCAAGCGCCTGGGTCGACGGCTGGGAGGCCAACTGGCTGAACGCCCCCTGCGGCGGCTACGTGCAGAAGGACTCGATCGAGATGGACGAGCAGATGTACCCGTTCGTGGCCTGGGAGCAGCAGCTTCGTACAGACGGCGAGGGCGCGGGCAAGCACCGCGGCTCGCCGGGCACGCGGGCGCGTTTCAGCCCGCGGCACCGGGAGATGATCGTCCACTACATCATCGACGGGCACGACAACCCGCCCGTCGGGGTGAAGGGCGGCGGCATCGCCGCGCGGAGCGAGGCGTTCAAGATCGAGTCGGACGGCAGCCACACCGAGCTGCCGCTGATCGACGGCACCTCGATCATGCCGGACGAGGAGATGCTGTCTCTGGGCTCGGGCGGTGGCGGCTACGGCCTCGCTCACGAGCGCGCGCCGGCGGCCGTGCTCATCGATGTGCGCGACGAGCTCGTCTCGCGAGAGCGTGCAGAAGAGGTGTACGGCGTGGTCGTCGACACGACGGACAGCAATCCCGAGAAGTGGTTCGTCGACGACGAGGCGACCGAGGCGCGCCGGGCCGTGTTGCGCGACACCGCTGCGGCCCCGGTGTGAGCGACGCAGTTTTGGAATCAACTAGCTAGGCGGGAAGCGATGGACCCCGTGAAACACTCCTTCGACATGTTGAGCATGCTGCAGATGGACGCAGCGCCGAAGTAGCGAGCCGGCACAGGGTCACGTGGCTTTGCCAGCGGTTCGACGACAGCTCCTCGAGACCCGGCACGGGTACATGCACGTCCGGACCGCGGGCGGCGGCGGAACGCCGCTGGTGCTGCTCCACCAGTCGCCGGTCTCCGGGCTCCAGTTCCGGCGGGTGCTGCCGGAGCTCGCGGCCGATCGCCTGGTGATCGTGCCCGACCGGATCGGCTTCGGCGCTTCCGACCCGGCGGGCGCACTCTCGATCGCAGACTACGCGGCGGCGACGTTCGACGCTCTCGACGCGCTCGAGATCAAGGGGTTCGATGTTCTCGGCGTGCACACGGGAAGCTGTGAGGCGATCGAGCTCGCGCGTATGCGACCGAGCTGCGTCGAGCGGGTGTGTCTCGTGGCCGTGCCGCACTTCGCCGACGAGGAGCGCTCAGCGTTCAAGGCGAAGTTCTCGGCGCCGCCGGAGCCCGCCGAGGAGGGCTCGCATCTGCTCGAGTGCTGGCGCTTCTTCGACACGATCGGTGCTGAGGAAGCACGCCCGGGCAGGTGGGAGGCCGAGATGGTGCACTTCCTAGTGATGAACTACCTGTTGTCCGGCACGACACCGCACGCAGTCTTCGACTACCCGACGGGCGAGCTCGTCCAGCAGATCGAGCAGCCTCTGCTCGTGCTGGCGACCCACGACGACATCTGGGAGCAGACCAAACGAGCGATCCCGCTACTCCCGGCACACGCGCAGCTGGCGGACTTCCCCGAGCACGACGCGTTCGAGCTCTTTCTGACGGCGCCGGTGGAGACGTCGGTCAAACCGATTCGCGAGTTCTTCTCGTGAGGTTCCACTTGAACGCTCACGCCTCACGCTAGCTCGGCGCACGCGGCGCGCAGCACCGGCGGCGGACGTTCAGAATCAAGCATCTAGGATCGTTTTTGATCTATGTCCGTCGAGACGCATATCCGCACCGAGCCGGCCGTCTGCTGCGCCTGCTCGCAGCAGTGCGGCGTGCTCGTCGAGGTCGAAGGCAACGGGGTCACTGCCATCACGGGCGACCGGGAGCATCCGGTGAGCGCCGGCTTCGTGTGTCCGAAGGGCTCGGGTGCGCATCTGCTCCACCACGACGACTCACGCATCCACGTTCCCCTGAAGCGCGTCGGTCCGCGGGGCAGCGGCGAATGGCAGGAGACCACATGGGACGAGGCTCTCGACGAGATCGCGAGCACGATCTCCGGGCTGTGCGACGAGTTCGGTCCCGAGGCGCTCGCGTACGGCTTCGGCACGCTGCATGGGGCCGACTGGGGACTCGGCGAGCGGTTCATGAACCTGTTCGGCAGCCCGAACGCCGTCGGTCAGGACAAGGTCTGCTCCGGGCCCAACGCGCTCGGCGAGTGCCTCACGTACGGCTTCGGGCCCACGTTCTCGACCGCCCCGGTTGCGGGGAAGACCCGCTGCATCGTGGTGTGGGGCTTCCGGCCCAGCGCGTCGATGCCGCTGTTGTGGGGACAGATCGTGCGGGCGCGTCGCGCGGGCGCCAAACTGATCGTCGTCGATCCGCAGCGAACGCACGAGGCCGAGCTTGCGGACGTCTGGCTGCAGAACCGCCCCGGCAGCGATACGGCGCTCGCGCTTTCGCTGATCCACGTCATTGTCCGCGAGGGCTTGCACGACGCCGCGTTCGTCGAGGAGCACACAACGGGTTTCGACGATCTCTGCGAACGGGCGCTCGACTACTCGCCGGCGACAGGTGAACAGCTCAGCTGGGTGCCCGGGCAGGAGATCGTCGCCGCCGCGCGCATGATCGCGCGCGACGGCCCGACGCTCGTGCACGGCGGCAATGGCCTCTGCCAGAGCGGCACGAATGCCGTACAGAGCGCCCGTGCTCTGGCATGCCTCATCGCCATCACCGGGAACATCGGTCGCGACGGCGCTCACGCGCTTAACGGCCCCCCGCGCGACCTCGTTGCCAACGGCGACGCGGTGCTGGCCCCGGCGCTGTCCAACATCCAGCGCGAGAAGCGCCTCGGCGCCGAGACGTTCGCTCAGCTCGGGCGCGGCTACGGCGCCCTCGACGAGGCGATGAGCGGCGCCTGGTACGGGAAGCGCCACGTCATGAGCTGGCTCGCGACAGCGCACGAGCCGACGCTCTGGCGGGCGATCACGGCCGAGCGGCCGTATCCCGTCAAGGCCCTGATCCTCCAATGCCACAACGCCGTCGGCGCTGGCGCGAACGCGAAAACGGTTGCCGAGGCGCTTACGAGCGAGAAGCTCGACCTGCTCGTCGTCCACGACCTCTTCCTCAACGCGACCTCGCGACTAGCTGACTACATACTGCCGGCCTCGCACTGGCTCGAGAAGCCCTTCCTCTCACTCGGCTATGGCTACATGGGGATGGCCGGCGACTACGCAGAGGCGAAGCCCGCGCCGATCTCGGCCGCGTTCGAGCACCGCAGCGACTACGAGCTGTGGCGAGACCTCGGCCGCAGGCTTGGGCAGGAGAGCTACTGGCCGGAAACCGCCGAGGAGTTCTGGGACGGGCTGCTCGAGCCGGCCGGTCTCGATTTCGCCTCGCTGAGCAAGCGCCGCGGCCCCGTCACGGGTGCCGGCGCGCGGCAGAAGACCGGCGCCGGCGACGTGGCGTTCGGCACGCCGAGCGGCGTCCGGGAGGCGGCCTTTGGCACGCCGAGCGGCAAGATCGAGCTCCGCTCGTCGCTGCTCGAGTCCTGGGGCATCGATCCACTTCCGTACTTCGAGCTTCCGGCCATCTTCGCCGGCACCGAGGAGTCCTACCCGCTCGTGCTCACGACGGGCGGGCGCAAGCTCGAGGGCTTCCACCAGAACGCCCAGCAGATGCCCTGGTTTCGCGAGAAGCACCCGCACCCCGTCGTCAGCATGCACCCGGACACCGCGTCCGATGCGGGAGTCGAGGCCGGAGACTGGGTTCGAATCGAGACGCCTGTCGGGGCCGTGCGACAGCAGGCTCGCCTCACGGACGCGCTAGCGCCGCTCGTCGTACACGCCGATCGCTGGTGGTACCCGGAGCGGGCCGACGATGCGGACGATCCCTTCGGCTTCTGGGAGACGAACATCAATGTCTGCACGGAGGACGCGAGCGACAGCTGCGACCCGATCATGGGCAGCTGGCTCCTTCGCGGGCTGCCGTGCCGCGTCGTCTCGGACTGATCAGACGGGTGATTCGACCCCGGCCTCTGACGCCACCCCGAGAATCACGTCCCAGGTCGACCGCTCGATTGCGATCCCGTCGGCGCGTCGCCGCGCGGCCGTGGCCCGCTCGATGTCACCCGGGAAGAGGATCTCGGGCGCGCCGGGATGCCTCGGCGAGTCGGTGATGAACGTTCGCAGCGCCTCGACGTCGGCGCCGAACTCGTCGAGCCCGACGATCGGCTCGATGTCGATGGCGATCAGCTGGAAGGCGTTCGAGAACTCCTTGTCGTCCTCACGACTGACGCCGCCGCGGCTGAGAATGCCGACGAGGATCTCTGAGAGCAGGATCAGCCCGTAGCCCTTGTGGCCGCCGAGCGGTGTGAGCGCGCCGCCCGTGTAGAAGTCGTCGGGAGTCGTCGACGGATGACCGTCGGCGTCGAGCAACAAGCCCTCGGCGATCTTCTCGCCTCGCGCCTGCGCAACGAGCACCTTGCCGCCGGCGACTGTGCTCAGAGCCATGTCGTGCACAACGGGCTCGCCGGCACTCGGCGCGGCAAGAGACACCGGGTTGTTCGTCAGGCGCCGTCCGTAGCCGCCGTGCGGCGCGACGTGTAGCTGACCGCCCTGGCCGTTGGAGAACATCACCGCCGCGAGGCCTGCCGCGGCGACGATCTCGGTGAACTCGCCCAGCCGGCCGATGTGGTTGTTGTTGCGGCAGAAGATCGAGCTGATGCCGTGCGCACGGGCGCGTTCGACCGCGAGCTCGGCGGCATGGCGCGCGATCGCCTGTCCGTAGCCGAAGCCGCCGTCGAGGACAACGACGGCACCGCCGTCATGGTCGACAACGATCTCGTTGTCGGGTCTGATCTTGCCTTCGCGGGTCCAGCGCACGTACTGCTCGAGCAGTACGACGCCGTGTGAGTCGTGGCCCATCGAGTTCGACGTCACCATGTGCTCGGCAACGATCGCAGCGTCGGCCGTGCGCGCTCCGACGGCCACGAGTATGTCGCGCGCGAAGGTCTGCAGCGCGTCGGGCTCGAGCACGACCCCGTCGAACGCGTCGGCGGCGGGGCGCTTAGCTGCCATCCTCTGCCCCCTCCTCGACGACGATGGCCGAAGCCGGACACGCTCGCTCGGCCGCCTCCAAGTCCTCGCGCGAGGCGCCGGCTCCGTTGACGACGACGGCGATGTCCTCGTCGTCGAGCTCGAAGTAGCCCCTTGCCAGACGGATGCAGTTGCCCGCTCCGATGCACAGGTCGCGATCGACTACGGCTCCTACGGTCACCCTAGACCTCCTTCATGCGTCGCTCTTCGTCTCGCCGAGGTTCCTCAGCTCGCGCCGCGCGGCGCCGGTCGCGCGCGGCTGGCCGGCGGCGAACACTGCCTTCAGCTCGCCGTCTCGCAGGTAGCGGGCGACGAAGCTTCGTGGGGGATCTAGATCCTCGATCTCGATATCGTCCCATGTAGGGGCGTAGCCAACGTACTGCAGCTTCACATCGTGCTGGTCCGACCAGAAGAACGGGATCGGCGCGAACACCGCCGCCTCTCCCAGCACCGCGGCTGCGGCCGCATCCCCGTGGCGGCCCGCCGTGTCCCAGTGCTCGACCCGCATGTGGGCCTCGTAGCGCGGATTCCACCACCGCGCGCAGTCGCCGGCCGCGAACACGTTGGGCGCCGAGGTCTGGCAGGCGGCGTCGGTCACGATCCCGTCGTCGAGCTCGACGCCTGACCCGGCGAGCCAGTCGGTGGCCGGTGCCATGCCGGCGCCGACGACAACGGCGTCTCCCCGCAGGACGCGGCCGTCCTCGAGCGCAACCTCGTACCCGTCGGAGCCCCTGGCGCACCCGCGCGCTGCGATTCCGGCCAGAACCTCGACGCCCATGCTCTCGTGCAGCGCGGCGATGCGAACGCCGACCTCGGGGCCGAGCGCGCCCGCCAGTGGGGCAGGTAGCGCCTCGATCATCGTTACGTCGATGCCACGAGCCGCGGCCGATGAGGCGACCTCGCCGCCGATGAAGCCGCCGCCGATGACAACCAGACGCTCGCAGCCCTCGAGCGCGTCCCTGACGGCAGCCACATCTTCGAGCTCGCGCAGCAAGAGCAGGCCCGGCGCGGCAAGCACCCGCGGGAGGCGCGCACTGCCGCCGGTCGAGATCACGAGCCTGTCGTAGGAGAGCTCGTCGCCGCCGTCTAGCTGCAGGCGGCGCGCCCCTGCATCGAGACCGATCGCCAGCGTGTCGAGCCGGAGCTCGATCGCCGCCTCGGCGTATGCCTCGTCGGGCTCGAGCTGGGTCTCGACGCTCGGAACCTCGGCCGCGAGCAGCTCCTTCGAGAGGAGCGTTCGATCGTAGGGCCGCGAGGCCTCGGCACAGACCATCGTCACCGATCCCTCGAAGCCCAGCTCGCGGAGCTCGAAGGCGCAGCGCTGCCCGGCGACGCCGCCGCCGACGATGACGATTCGCGCGGGGGCGGCCACCTCGCCCGGAAGACCTCAGGAGGCGGGGCCCGCCGCCGGGCTGATCACGACCTCGCCGGCCTGCACCACTGCCTCGTAGGTGGGAACACGAACCTCGGGGTCGAAGATCGCGCGCCCGTTGGTCAGGTCGAACTGCCACTTGTGCCACGGGCAGGTCACGACCTGTCCGTCGAGCCCGTAGCGGTACTCGTAGGGATCCGAAGGGAGCAGCGTTCCGCCCACGCGGCCGCGGCAGAGCGGGCCCTGCTGATGCGGGCACCTGTTGTCGATCGCGTAGACGGTGCCGTCGACGTTGAACACGGCGATCGTCGTGCCGAAGGCGTCGACGGTCGTGGCCGTGCCCGGTGGAAGGTCGGCGAGCGCGACGGTCACACTCTCGGTCGTGGCGCTCACGCGGCCCCGTTGCTCGCCGGCAATCCATAGAAGCTGCGCGCGTTCTCGCCCATCACCGCGTCGTGCCAGCCCGCCGGCACGCGCTCGCGGACGCTCTCGGGCGTGTCCGAGTCCCAGCGCGGATAGCCGCTTGCGAACATCAGCACGTCCTCGAGCCCGCCGATCGCCTCGAGCATCGGGACGAGGTCAGCGCCCTCGGGAGGCTGCTCCAGCGGGTGCGTCGTGAAGCGCATCTGCTCGAAGATGATCTCGCTCGGCTGGCGCTTGACCCAGGGAACCTCCACCCTGAGGCCCTTCCAGTCGGCGTCCAGACGCCAGAGCACCTCGGGCAGCCAGAGGATTCCCCCTTCCGACATGACGACGCCGAGCTCCGGATACTTCTCGAAGACGCCGTGGCAGATGAGGCTCGTCGTGTGCGCCATTGCGGCAATTGGCGCAAGCGCGTGATACTCCACGAAGTAGCGGGGATAGCCGGTCGCGGGCGGCGCGTTGATGCCGCTTCCCTCCGCACCCTGGTGCAGCGCCACACGCAGACCCATCTCGACGGCCGCCTCGAAGATCGGGTGGTAGTGGGGCTGCCCGTAGCCCGAGGTCGAGCCGAACGTCAGCGTGACCTGGACGACGCCCGGCTTGTCGCCGTACTCGCGGATGATCTGGGCCGAGAGCGACGGCTCCTGCGAGGGAACCATCAGCGATCCGCGTAGGCGCGTGTCGCGCGGAAGCCACTCCTCGGTCAGCCAGCGGTTGTAGCCGACCGAGATGCTGGCGACGACCTGGGTGTTGGGAAGGCAGGCGGCAAGCATGAGCGCGCCGGCATTGACAACTGCGAAGTCGACATCGAGCGCGTCGAGGTGCTGTTCCCTGAAGAGCTCGTAGTCGGCGCCCGGCACGTCCGAGTCGGGCAGGGCATCTCGGCGAACCAGGTTGTCGGGGTTGGGGAACAGGTACCCCGGCATCGTGAAGTTCGAGTTCTGGATGTAGTCGCGGATCCCCGGCTCGATCCAGGGGAGCAGCCGATCGACCGTGATGCTCTCCTGATGGACGTCGGCGTCGATCATGGCATCGCTCCTCGCCGCGTAGTATCGTGCATGTACTCCCGACGCGGGAGGCCCGTGCATGATCGATACGGACATCCACTACGAGTTCCTCGGCCTACCGGAGCTCCTACCCTGGGTTGATCCCGCACAGCGGGACTACCTGGCGAACAGCGACTTCGCGCTCCCCGGCGGCCTCTTCCCGAATCCTCAGCACTACGTGCGACAGGACTCGGTTCCCGACCCGGAGATCGAGGATCACGCTTACCGGCTGCTCTGCGAGCAGCTGCTCGACCCGTTCGAGATCGAGCTCGGGATCGTCAACGGCGGCGGCATCGGCCTGCTCGTTGGCTGCCTCCCGAACGCGAAGACGGGCGCCGCGATCGCGCGCGCCTGGAACCGCTGGATGATCGAGGACCTGATGGCCCGCGACGAGCGCCTGCTCGGGGCCCTGGTCGTGCCCTCACAGGACCCGGCGCTCGCAGCCGAGATGATCCGCGAGTTCGGCGACCACCCCGGGATCGTGCAGGTCATGCTCTCCTACGGCGCGACGAGCGGCTACGGCCACTCGAACTTCGACCCGATTCATCGCGCGTGCGTCGATACGGACATCGTCATGGGAATCCATGTCGGCGCCGAGGGGCAGGGCGTCAACCCGCCGCTTGGCGGCGTCGGCCACCCGACCTACTACGTCGAGTACCACTCACTGATGATCGTCGCCGCGATGGCGCATACGGCAAGCATGATCTGCGAGGGCGTCTTCGAGCGCTACCCGACGCTTCGGTTCTGCGTGATCGAAGGCGGCGTCGCCTGGATCCCCGAGATCTTCTGGCGACTCGACGCGAACTGGAAGCGGCTCGGACACGAGCTCCCCTGGCTCGAGCGCTCGCCGAGCGAGGTCATGCGCGAGCAGATCCGTTTCACCACCCAGCCGCTCGAGCAACCGCCGAACCCGAGGCAGCTGCGGCAGTTCCTCGAGGGCGTCGGCGGGCTCGACGAGCTGCTCATGTTCGCGACCGACTACCCGCACTGGGACGCAGACGTGCCCAACCAGATCCAGCGCCGACTGCCGAAGGGCTGGAACGACGCGGTGATGAGCGAGAACGCGCGCTCCTTCTACCGGCTGCCGCCACCCGCAAAGGCGGCTGCCAAGGCCGCGTAGCGGCGTCGCGCGCCCTCGGTGTTAGGGTGCGCCGAACCCGGAGGTGATTGATGGCTGACCGACCAGGCGTCGTACTCCAGCGCGACGACGTCACGATCCTCGACACGAATGCGATGCCGTGGGAGGACCACTTCTACGGCGGTACGAAGACGAAGATCCTCACGCGCTTCGACGACGGCGCGCCAATGGTGCAGATCGAGTGGATTCCCGCCGGTCTCGAGACGTTCGGTGACGCCCCGGAACGCCATGCCCACGCCGTGACCGAGCGGCTGCTCGTGTTCGCGGGCGAGTTCCCGATCATCGAGTACGAGGACTTCGACGATACGGTCGGCGAGCGGGTCGTCTTCAAGCCCGGCTGGTATCTCGACCGGGGGGCAGGCAGCGTCCACGGCGCAGACCCGTCGAAGCCGGCGCCGGTCGGGTTCCTTTGCATCGAGTGGCGCGAGGGCAGGAGCTACGTGGGTGAGGAGGGCTCGGAGACGGAGGTTCACCACCTCGACGGGCCGGTGTCGCCGAAGCCGCAGGCGAACGACCCGGCGAAGACCGGCGGCGTCGTCTACGAGCGCTCGAACGTGTCGATTCTGGACACGAACGCGATGGAGTGGGAAGACCACTACTACCCGGGCTTCAAGACAAAGATCCTCTCGCGCGACGCGAACGGCTCGCCGGACGTGGCGCTGTGCTGGATGCCCGCTGCCGTCACGTCGTTTGCCGACAAGCTCGAGCGCCACGCGCACACGAACGCAGACGAGTGGGTGCTGCTGCTCGAGGGCGAGCTCTCGACGCGCGAGTACGAGAGCTTCGACGACAAGGTCGGCGAGACGGTGATCTTCAAGCCGGGCTACTACCTCGACCGCCGGCGCGGGAGCGTACACGGCGCCGACGCGGGGAACCCCTCGCCTGTCGGCGCGCTCTGGCTCGAGTGGCGCACCGGGCCCAACTACCTGGGCGAAGAGGGCGCCACGAACGACATCGACTACCTCGAGTAGGGCCAAGGCAATGAACATCGGGCTCGGCATGAACAGCCACGGGATCATCCAGCGCGAGGGCGAGGACGTCTTCGTGCGGACCACGCCCGTCGACGAGATGCGCGTGATCGAGGTCGCGAAGCGGGCCGAGGAACTCGGCTTCCACTCGATCTGGTTCCCGGATCACATCGTCATGGATCGGGCCCAGGACGCTGTGCATCTCGCCGCCAACGCGTCGGGGCGCAAGGCCTACGCGGATGGCTGCGTGCTGCTCTGCCCGCTGGTCGCGATGGCAATGGCCGCGGCGGCGACGAGCACGATCGAAGTCGCCTCGTCGGTCCTGATCGCTCCCTACCGCCACCCGCTCGCGGTCGCGCACCAGGTGGCCACTATCGACGCCCTCTCCGGTGGTCGCGTGATCCTCGGGATCGGGCCCGGCTGGCTCGAGGACGAGTTTACGGCGCTGGGCCTCTCGTTTGCCGATCGCGGGCGCCAGACAGAGGAGTGCCTCGAGATCTACAAGCTCGCATGGACCGACCCCTGGCTCGACTACCACGGCGATTTCTACGAGTTCGCCGGCGTCTCGATGGAGCCGAAGCCCGTGCGCGAGCCGCACCCGCCGCTCGTCTACGGCGGGCTCACGGCGCGGGGTGCACGGCGCGCGGTCAGGTACTGCGACGGCTTCTACCCGACCTTCCTCGATACCTACGCCGAGCCCGATCGCTACGACTTCACTCGCGAGGCGATCCTCGACGAGGCCGAGAAGATCGGACGCGACCTGGGCGAC
Source organism: Gaiellaceae bacterium (assembly GCA_965223695.1). Taxonomy (GTDB): domain Bacteria; phylum Actinomycetota; class Thermoleophilia; order Gaiellales; family Gaiellaceae; genus JAUVPB01. Next base: position 169,691 of record CBDCXJ010000024.1, read on the forward strand.
TTTCGGCTGCTTGCGTTCGGGACGGCGCGGGTGGGGAATGGTGCGCGGACGAACGCCGAGGCGCGGCCGTTCCTGTCCGGACACGCCGAGGCGATCATCGGCGACCTCGAGGCGCTCGGCGCGCATGGCTACTCGCACACCACGCTCCACTTCGACGTTCCCTCAGGAACGACCGCCGGGCTCCTCGACCAAATCGAGCAGTTCGCCGAGGAGGTTCTGCCGGCGGCTCGTGCGATCGACGCGGTCTCGCTCGCGTGACGGACAGGGCGACGGCCGCGCCGGCGCGCCTCGACGGCGTTCGCCTCGCGGTACTGACGAATCGGGTCGAGGGCGTCGTCCGCGCGATGATGAACACCCTGTTTCGCACCGGCCGCTCGTGCGTCTTGAACACCTCGCGCGACTTCTCCTGCTGCGTCGTCACGCGCGACAACGAGTTGCTGGCCGCGGCCGAGAGCCTGCCGATTCACGTGATGAGTGGCCCGGACATGATGGCCGCGTTCATGCAAGAGCGGCATCCCGAGCTTCGGCGAGGCGACGCGTTCCTGCACAACTCGCCGTATCACGGCTGCTCGCACGCGGCCGACCAGTGCATCCTCGTTCCCGTCATCGACGACGAGGGCGCTCACCGTTTCACGGTCGTCGGCAAGGCTCACCAGGCCGACTGCGGCAACTCGGTTCCCACCACCTACGCGGCCGCCGCTCGCGACGTCTACGAGGAGGGCGCGCTCATCTTCCCCTGCGTCAAGGTCCAGGACGATTACCAGGACCTCGAGGACATCATCGAGATGTGCAAGCTGCGGATCCGCGTGCCGGAGCAGTGGTGGGGCGACTACCTGGCGCTGCTCGGCGCGGCACGAGTCGGTGAGCGGCGCCTGCTCGAGCTAGGGGCCGAGGTGGGCTGGGACGCGCTCGATGCCTACGCAGAGCAGTGGCTCGACTACTCCGAGCAGCGCATCGTCGAGTCGATTCGCCAACTACCGAGCGCGCGCTTTACGTCGGAGACGGCGCACGACCCGTTCCCGGGCGTCCCGGACGGGATTCCGCTCAAGGTCGAAGTCGAGGTCGACAGCGAGGCGGCCCGGGTCGAGGTCGACCTCCGCGACAACCCCGACTGCCAGCCGTGCGGGCTCAACTTGACGGAGGCGACGGCGCGCACGGCGACGCTGATCGGCGTGTTCAACGCGATCGGCCAGGGCGTGCCACCCAACGCCGGCAGCTTCCGGCGGGTCGAGATCAAGCTGCGCGAGAACTGCGTCGTCGGCATACCGCGCCACCCCGCCAGCTGCTCGGTGGCCACCAGCAACGTCGCCGACCGGCTGGCGAACGCGATCCAGCGCGGGATGGCCGAGATCGGCGAGGGATACGGCCTGGCCGAGCTCGGCGTGCCGATTCCGCCGTGCAGTGCCGTCATCTCGGGCACCGACCCGCGCGTGGGCGACGCGCCGTTCGTCAACCAGCTGATCCTGCCCGCGCTGACCGGAGGCGCGGGCGGGCCCAGCTGCGACGGCTGGCTGACGGCGGGGCTTCCTGCGGCCGCCGGGATGATGCACCGCGACTCGATCGAGATCGACGAGCTCCGCTACCCGGTGCGGATCAGGACGCAGGAGATCATCGCCGACAGTGAGGGCGCCGGGCGCTTCCGCGGCACGCCCGGCGCCTACTGCGAGTACGGGCCAGTCGACACCGAGCTGGTGATCCACTACGCGAGCGACGGAACGATCAACCCGCCCGCCGGCGTGCGCGGCGGGCTTGCCGGCTCGCCGGCCGACCAGTACAGGCGGCTTGCCTCGGGTGCGCTCGAGCCGATCCCGCCGGTCGGAAGCGCCGAGCTCGCCAGTGACGAGACGATCGTCTCGATCTCGTGCGGCGGGGGCGGGTACGGTCCCCCGATGGAACGCGAACCCGAGCGCGTTGCGCACGACGTGAGCGAGGGCTGGGTCACGCGGGAGCGTGCCGCGGAGATCTACGGTGTTGTTGTTGGTGAGGACGGCACGATCGAAAGCCCGGGGCGGTGAGCGCGGCGTGAGCGGGACCTACCGGCTCGGCATCACGCGCGACTTCCTGAGCCTCCTCCGGCCCGAGGGCGAGCTCGAGCCGGCCGAGATCGGGCTCGACCTGCTCGACGGTCAACCGGGTCTCGAGGTCGAGTATCTGAGCGAATCGCCCGAGGTGCTCGCACCCGAGCAGGTCGCCGACTACGACGCGCTCCTGATGCTCGCGAACGTCCCTCGGCTGCCCGCCGAGGCGATCGCGAGCTCGCGGCGGCTGCTGCATGTTGCCCGCTTCGGCGTCGGCTACGACAACGTCGACGTCGACGCCTGCACCGAGGCCGGCGTCCTCGTGACGATCACCCCGGACGGCGTGCGCAGAGCCATGTCGGGCGCGGCGCTGACGTTCATCCTGGCGCTCAGCCGCAAGCTGCTCGCCAAGGATCGGCTGACGCGGGAGGGTCGCTGGGCCGAGCGCTTCGCCTACAACGGCGTCGGCCTGACCGGCCGCACGCTCGGCGTTGTCGGTCTAGGAAACATCGGCCGCGACATCCTTAAGCTCGCGACACCCCACGAGATGCGCCACCTGGCTTTCGACCCGTACGTGAGCTCGGAGGACGCCGGGGAGCTCGGCGTCGAGCTCGTCGAGCTCGACGAGCTTCTTGCCGCGTCGGACTTCGTCTGTCTCGCCTGCATGCTGAACGACGAGACACGACATCTCATGAACGCCGATCGCCTTGCCTTGATGAAACCCACGGCCTACCTCGTCAACGTTGCCCGCGGGGGGGTCGTCGATCAGGCTGCACTCCTCGAGGCACTCCGCGAGCGGCGGATCGCCGGCGCCGGCCTCGACGTCTTCGAGCAAGAACCGATCGACCCCGACGATCCGATCCTCGAGCTCGACAACGTCATCGTCACACCCCATGCGATCGGCTCGACCGACGAGAGCCTGCGCGGCATCGGGCGCAGCGCCTGCCAGAGTGTTATCGACGTCGCCGCCGGGCGCGTGCCCCAGTACATCGTGAACCGTGACGTCCTGGACCTGCCGCGTTTCGTCGAGCGGCTCGAGCGGCGCGCGCAGGAGGCGCCCGGACGGCGGTAACCTCAGCCGCGTGAGCACGAAAGCAGTAGGCCGACCGGCGGCGGAGACGGCGCCGCGCATGGACGGCGTCAGGCTCGCGGTTCTCACGAACCGCATGCAGGGCATCGTCAAGGCGATGGCTAACACGCTCTTTCGCACCGGCCGCTCCTGCGTGCTCAACACGTCGCGCGACTTCTCCAACTGCATCGTCACGCACGACAACCAGCTGCTCGCCGCGGCCGAAAGCCTGCCCATTCACGTCATGAGCGGTCCGGACCTGATGGCCGCCCACATGAAGTCGCGCCATCCCGAGCTCCGCCGCGGCGACGCGTTCCTGCACAACTCGCCCTACCACGGCTGCTCGCATGCGGCCGACCAGTGCATCCTCGCCCCGGTCATCGACGACGACGGGATCCATCGCTTCACGGTCGTCGGCAAGGCGCACCAGGCCGACATCGGCAACTCGGCGCCCACGACGTATTTCGCCTCGGCGCGCGACCTCTACGAGGAGGGCGCGCTGATCTTCCCGAGCGTGAAGGTGCAGGAGAACTACGCGGACGTCGCCGACATCATCGAGATGTGCAAACTGCGGATCCGGATTCCCGAGCAGTGGTGGGGCGACTACCTGGCGTTGCTCGGTGCGGCACGCGTGGGCGAGCGGCGCCTGCTCGAGCTCGGTGCCGAGGTCGGTTGGGACACGCTCGATACCTACGCCGAGCAGTGGTTCGACTACTCCGAGCAGCGGATGATCGAGCAGATCAAGCAGCTGCCGAGCGCCGAGTTCACGAGCGTCGGTGTCGCGCATGACCCACTGCCCGAGGTCCCAGATGGGATCCCCCTCGAGGTCGGCGTCAAGGTCGACAGCGAGGCCGCGCGGGTCGAGGTCGATCTACGCAACAACCCCGACTGCCAGCCCTGCGGGGTGAACCTGACCGAGGCGACCGCGCGCACCGCGGCGCTGATCGGCATCTTCAACGCCGTCGGTGGCGGCGTTCCGCCGAACGCTGGCAGTTTCCGGCGCGTCGACGTCCTGCTGCGCGAGAACTGCGTGGTCGGCATCCCGCGGCACCCGGCGAGCTGCTCGGTTGCGACGACCGGGCCGGCCGATCGCGTCGCGAACGCGATCCAGCGTGGGATGGCCGAGATCGGCGAGGGCTTCGGCATGGGCGAGATCGGGCTGGCCATTCCGCCCTCGACCGGTGTCCTGTCGGGCTTCGATCCGCGCAACGGCGAGACGTTCGTGAACCAGGTAGTGCTGCCCTCGGTGACGGGCGGCGGCGGCGCGCCAAGCGCGGACGGCTGGCTCACCGCGGCGCTTCCAGCAGGGGCCGGGATGATGTACCGGGATAGCGCGGAGATCGACGAGCTCCGCTTCCCGATCAGGATCGTCGAACAGCGGATCATCCCGGACAGCGAGGGCCCCGGCCGCCTCCGCGGCGCACCGGGCGCCTACGTCGAGTACGGGCCGATCGACACGAGCATGGACGTCATGTACGCGTCAGACGGCAACGTCACTCCTGCGCTCGGTGCGCGCAGCGGCGAGGCTGGTGCCCGCGCTGCTCAGTACAAGCGCGACACGGCGGGCGAGCTGACGGAGCTCGATCCGATCACGCGCGTCACGCTCGACGCCGGCGAGACGATCGTCTCGGAGTCGTGCGGCGGCGGGGGGTACGGGCCGGCGGTCGAGCGCGCGGTCGAGCGCGTTCGACGCGACGTCGTGGAGGGCTGGGTCAGCGCCGAACGTGCGGCCGAGGTCTACGGCGTCGTCGTCGGCGAGGACGGTGAGGTCGACGTCGCGGCGACCGCCGAGCGGCGCTCGGCGCTCGAGGCGGCAGCCTGATGCAGCCAAATCGTCTTAAGCAGCTGTTCGCCGACGGGGACGTCGCCATCGGCTCGATGGTCATGGAGTTCGACACGACCGGCATCTCGCGGATCGCGGCCGCCGCGGGCGCCGACTACCTGATCTTCGACCAGGAGCACACGGGCTGGACGGCCGAGCGCATGCGCACCCTGATGGGCACGTGCCGCGCCACCTCGATCGTGCCGATCGTCCGCGTGCCCGACACGCAGTATCACCTCATCGCCCAGACGCTCGACACGGGCGGCATGGGAATCATGGCGCCGATGGTCGAGTCGGTCGAGGAGGCGGAGCTGCTCGTAACCTCGGCCACATACCCACCCCGGGGTCGTCGCGGATTCGGGATCGTCTACAGCGATGCCATCGAGGGCGATCTCGCCGACACGATGGCGTCGGTGAACCGCGAGCTGCTCGTCATCGCGCAGATCGAGAGCGTCGCTGGCCTAGATGCAATGGACGGCATCGCCGCCATCGACGGAATCGACATGCTCTTCATCGGACCCTACGACCTCAGCATCTCCCTCGGAGTGCCGGGCGAGTTCGACCACGCCAGCTACCTCGACGCCGTGCAGAACGTCGTCGACACCTGCCGCCGCCACGGCAAGGTCGCCGGCACGTTCGTCGGCGGCGTCGAGCATGGCGTCGAGGCGGCCGCACAGGGCTTCCAGTGCCTGATGTATGCGAACGACGTGTTCCTGTACACGCGCGCGCTGAGCGAGGGTGTCGAGGGCATTCGCGCGGCGCTCGACGGCGCTTAGGCGAGGGTCGCACGCATGCTGCTCAACCAGGAGCGTGCGCTGGCGGTCATGGACGAGCACGGGCTCGATGCCCTGGTGGCGACGACGCCTGAGAACGTCCATTACCTGAGCGACTACGGCACGCAGCACTCCTACAACTTCGGGCCATGGGGAATCTCGTGCGCCGTGCTGCCCAGACGCGACGACATCCCGCCGACGCTCATCGTGCACGAGTTCGAGGTGCCGGCGCTCGCCGAGTCACCGTCGTGGATGCCGGAGCTTCGCGCGCTGAGCGGCGTCGGCTTCTACGTCTCCGACCAAGAGAAGCTGACGCCGGCCGAGCGCCGCACGCAGGAGCTCGCACGGGCCGCCGCTGGCGCGGGCATCGCGAACCGCCAGCGGGCGCTTGGTGGGCTACTGCGCGACCTTGGGCTCGCCGACGCGGCTCTCGGCTTCGACGATGTCCGGATCATGGCCGAGCTCGGCGAAAACGAGCTGGCCGCGGCCGACGTTCAGGACGCCGTCAACGTGTTCCGGGAGGTGCGGCTGGTGAAGACGCCCGCGGAGCTCGAACTGCTGCGCCACGCGTCGCGGATCAACCAGGCCGCGCTGGTCAGTGCCGCGTGCCTTGCGCAGGAAGACGTGACCTGCGGCGAGCTGATCCGCCATTACCGCAGCTTGATGGCGGCCCAGGGCGGCTACGGGAGCCATATCACGGGCGGCGGGCATGACCGTCCGTGGATCTCGAACTGGAATACCGCGTACCGGCTTAAGGACGGGGATATCCTCCACATGGACCCTGCGGGCTGGTACGAGCGCTACTGGGCCGACCAGGGCAGGACACGCTTCGTGGGCACGCCACCAGCGCGTTTCGAGGCCTTCTACGGTGCCCTGCAGAATTGCCACTCGATCGTCGATCCAATGCTGCAGCCGGGGATCTCAACCGTTGACATCGAAGCCGAAGCGCGCAGGGCGGTCGATGGTGCCCTGCCGGCCGAAGGGTTCGTCGTGCTGATGCATTCGATCGGAATCGAGCAATACGACCAACCCCAGGCGCTCGGCGAGTTCCTCAGCGAGCCGTTCGCGTTAGCGGCGGGAATGGTCGTGAACTTCGAGACGCTGTACTTCGAGCTCGGCTGGGGGATCCTCCAGCTCGAGGACAGCTACCTCATCCGCAGCGGCGAGCCGGAGCGCCTCGGCACGCTCGCGCAGGAACCCTTCACAGGCTAGAACGCCTAGCGCTCGACGTACAGAGGACCGTCAGGGAGGGTGGAGATCCGCTCGGGTGCTTCGCGCCCCACGTGGTAGGTGTGCTCAAGCTGGAGTGCGCCCCAGGGCCATTCGAAGTAGAGGCTCTCGTAGTTCAGGACCATGCCCTCCTCGACATCGAAGGAATCGCTGTACAGCGAGCCGAATGTCGCCGGCTGGTCGTAGACCTCGATCCCGATCGAGTGAACGACTGGGTAAAAGCCGACGTCGAGTCGGCCGCGAGCGGCGTTCGCCGCCTCTTCCACAATCGCGCCGGTGGAAACTCCCGGCGTCAGCATCGAGCGCGCGACCTCGTGGGTCTCCTGCAGGCATCCGACGAGTTCCGCAACCCGGTCTGACGGGCGGCCAATGCAGACGGTCCGTCCGGTGTCGCCCCAGTAATGCTCAAAGGTTCCGGCGACGTCAATGTTCAAATGGTCGCCCTCTTTCAATCGGTATCCGTCGTCGGCCGCCATCTGCCACGGGCGGTCGAAACCGGCTAGAGGAATCTCAATTCCCACAGCGTCTTGGGCTACCATCGCCGTCTTCCAACAGCGCTTCAGGTCGCGTATGGGGGTGCCCTCGACAGCCAGATTGATCGCGGCGAGCAGCGATGCCTCATTGATCTGGGACGCTCGCTTTAGCAGCGACACCTCCTCCGCTGTCTTGATAACCCTGATCTCCCGGAACACGTTGACCGCCTCGCGCAGGTCGGCGTCGGGGAGCTCGGAGCTGCGCAGTTCGAGCATGACTCGCGGGTCATCGAACGCGAGCTTCCCTCGATCGAGCCCCTGCTCGCGCAGGACGCGCGCGATGAGCGTCTGCCGGTTCTGATGCGTGCCGTTCTTGCGAAGCGAGTCCCAGTACTCGACCACGGCCCGTTCACGCTGGCTGAGCGCGGCGTCGGGCGGAATGTGGGAGGTAAGCCCCTCCATCATCACCACGCGCGGCATCCAGGTTGGGCTCTCGAGCAGGGTCGGCGTTTCGAAATCGACCAGGATCAGCGTCGCTTCCTTGGCCTCGTCGCGGGGAAGAATGGCCGCCGCGATGCCTACGACCGCGAGTGAGTACAGATGGCTCTGGCCGTAATCGCTCAGGTACTGCACGTTTTCGGGCAGCGTCGCTACTAGAGCGTCGAGTCCGTGGCGGTCCATTACGTCCATTGCGCGTTCCCTATTGAGAAGCATCGGCTTTCACTCACCTCCTGGTTTCGCAGGGGCTGTCCCCGCTGGTGGTGGTGTCCGGCTGGTGGCGGCTTAGCGTACGACACCCTGCGAGCGCGCCTAGGCTTGTGTCGGCATTGAGCGCAGCCCGCGACTATCCGCGAGACCTCTATGGCTACGGCGCGAATCCGCCCGACCCGCAATGGCCCGGGGGCGCGCGTCTCGCGCTCAACCTGGTGATCAACTACGAGGAGGGAGCGGAGCACAGCATCCTCGACGGCGACACCCATTCCGAGGGTTTGATGACCGACGTGCCGGGACACCCGACATTCCAGGCGCTGGAGGGGAAGCGCAACCTCCTTGTCGAATCGATCTACGAGTACGGCGCCCGCGCCGGTATCTGGCGGATCTTGCGACTGCTGAAGCGCTATGACGTGCGCTGCACGGTCTATGCCTGTGGCCAGGCCATGGAAAGAAACCCCATCGTGGCGAAAGCTATGGCCGATGCCGGCCACGAGATCGCAACCCATGGATACCGCTGGATCGACCACGGCGATTTGTCGGAGGCCGAGGAGCGCGACCACATGCGCCGCGCCATCGAGGCAATTCGCAATACGACCGGCAAGCGCCCGGTTGGATGGTTTGCGGGCCGCATGAGCACGATCTCGCGCAGGCTCGCGGCCGAGGAGGGCGGCTTCATCTATGACTCAGACTCCTACGCCGACGATCTGCCCTACTGGGTCGAGGATTCCGGCTACGCGGTGCTTGTTCTCCCGTATTCGCTGGAGGTGAACGACATGCGTTTTACGGTCCCGGGTGGTTTTACGGAGGGCACTCAGTTCTTCAACTACATGCGCGATACGTTCGATTTCTTCTACGAAGAAGGCGCGACCCAACCCAAGATGATGTCCGTCGGCTTGCATCCGCGCGTCGTTGGCCGAGCGGGCCGCGCCCGCGCTCTACAGCTGTTCTTGGAACATGTGCGCTCCCACGACGACGTCTGGATCTGCGCACGCGAAGACATCGCACGTCATTGGCGTCAGCGCTTTCCCCACGAAAGCCAATTCGACTGAGTGGGTTGACGAAACAGACTGGGGCTAGCTGATCGCGTTCGCACCCGCGGTGGCGCACTCCTCGTCCTGGTCTCCGGTGCCGCCTCCGACGCCGCAGGCACCGATCACAGCGCCGTCGCGCACGATCGGCACCGCGCCCTGGTGCAGAATCATCCCGCCCGCAGCGTCGGCGATCCCGCGATACACAGGGTCGTTGGCCCTCGGCTGGAGCGCCCCGCTCGGCGCCCCGAAGCCGGCCGACGCGGTCGCCTTGCCCTGCGAGCCGTAGACGGCGCCCCAGACCGTTCCGTCCATCTTGTTCAGCGCGACCAGCCGGCCGCCCGCATCGCAGACTGCGACGCATACCTTGATCCCGAGCCCATCGGCGTGCGCGGTCGCCGCCTCGATGACGCTCTTGGCCTCGTCCAGCGTAAGTGACACGGTCGCTCTCCTCTCGTCGGTTGCAAGGGCCGCGGATTCTAGAGCCGATCACGCGCAGGCCTCGGGCTCGGAGAACCCCTAAGCTGCTGCGCAGCTACGAACTAGATGGTTGAGTCGCAACCATCTAGTGCTTGATCGCGAGCCGGGCTGTCCCGGAGAAAGGTCGGAGCGACATGAGTGCCACGGAGAAGAAGGGCGTCATCCGCGAGCGAGACAACTGCCACATCCTGGACACGAACGCCATGGACTGGGAAGACCATTTCGGCCTGCCCGACGCGAAGATGAAGGTGCTCTCGCGCGACGAGGACGGCAACCCCGACGTGATCCTGACCTGGGTTCCCCCCGGCGTCGGGACGCTGAACCCGCGCGGGCCCGAGAAGCACTACCACCGCACGGTCAGAGAGTGCGGGCTCGTCCTCTTCGGCGAGCTGAACCTGCGCGAGTACGAGGACATGGACGACACCGACCCACAGAAGGTCGTGTTCAAGCAGGGCACCTACCTCGACCGCAAGCCCGGCAGCGTGCACGGGCTCGACCACGAGGTCACTTCACCCGTCGGTTTCATGTGGATCGAGTGGAAGTACGGCGGCACGCACTATCAGAGCGCCGAGGGCTCCGAGGGCGAGAACGTCGTCAAGTTCCTCGACGAGGACTGAGGTTGGGTTCTATCTAGGCATGCGCTTCGCGGTCGATACAGGCGGAACGTTCACGGACCTCGTGCTCGAGGACGACAGTGGGGCGCTGCGCCTCTTCAAGTCGCCGACGACGCCCGACGACCCGATCCGCGGCGTGCTCGACGTCGTCGGCGTGGCCGCCGGGAGCCTCGAGCTCTCGCCCGCCGAGCTGCTCCGCAAAGGCACGCTCTTCATCCACGGGACGACGCGGGCGACGAACGCGATCCTGACGGGAAGCACCGCGCGCACGGCCTTTCTCGCCACCGAGGGTCACCCCGACATCCTGCTCTTTCGCGAGGGCGGCAGAAGCGACCCGTTCAACTGGACGCAGCCCTACCCGGAGCCCTACGTCCCGCGCTCGCTGACCTTCCAGGTGCCCGAGCGGATCGGCTCGCAAGGCGAGATCGTGACCGCGCTCGACGAGGAGCGCGTCGTCGAGATCACGCAGACACTGAGGAAGAAGGAGATCGAGGCGGTCGCGGTCTGCTTCCTGTGGGCGCCGGTCAACGCTGTGCACGAGGCCCGCGTGGGCCAGCTGCTGGCCGAGCACCTGCCGGGCGTTCCGTTCACGCTCTCGCACGAGCTCAACCCAGCCCTTCGCGAGTACCGACGCGCGTCCTCGACAGCGATCGACGCCTCGCTGAAGCCGTTGATGACCGACTACCTCCAGGGCCTGACGAGCCAACTCGAGGAGGCCGGGTTCGGCGGTCGCGTGCTGGTCGTGACGAGCGCGGGCGGTGTGCTCGATGCGCGGGATATCGCCCGCTCGCCGATCCACTCGCTTGGCTCAGGCCCGGCGATGGCTCCGGTCGCGGGTCGCTATTACTCCGACCTCGATGGCGAGCAGGAGTCGGCGGTCGTCGCCGACACGGGCGGGACGAGCTTCGACGTTAGCCTCGTCCGCCGCGGTCGAATCCCGTCGACGCGGGAGACGTGGCTCGGGCCGCAATTCCTCGGCCACATGACCGGCTTCCCCTCGATCGATGTGCGCTCGATCGGTGCAGGCGGGGGCTCGATCGCCTGGGTCGACAGTGGTGGACTTCTGCACGTCGGGCCGCAGAGCGCCGGCGCCGATCCCGGCCCTGTCTGTTACGGCCAGGGCGGGACGGAGCCCACCGTTACGGATGCGGCCCTGACGCTGGGCTATTTCGATCCCGATTTCTTCCTCGGCGGAACGATGCAGCTGGCCCTCGAGCCGGCTCAGAAGGCAATCGCCGAGAAAATCGGCGAGCCGCTCGGGCTCGGGCTCGAAGACGCCGCTGCCGCAATGCTCGAGCTCGCGACCGAGCACATGGCACGCGCGATCGAGGAGATCACGGTCAACCAGGGCATCGACCCGCGCACCGCCGTGCTCGTCGGCGGTGGCGGGGCCGCTGGCCTGAACGCGGTCGCGATCGCTCGGCGGCTCGGCTGCCCGTTGCTGATCATCCCCGAGGTCGCCGCGGTCTTGAGCGCAGCGGGCGCGCTCATGTCGGACCTGACCTCCGACTTCGGCGCGACGCACCACACGCTGACGAAGGACTTCGATCTCGACGGCGTCAACGCCACGCTCGCGGGGCTGATCGAGCGCTGCAATCAGTTCATCGCCGGCCCGGGCGAGGGCTCGCTCGAGTCGCAGATCGAGCTCGCCGCCGAGGCGCGCTACCCGCACCAGAATTGGGAGATCGAGGTGCCGCTTGGTGTCGAGCAGTTCGCCGCCGACGACGTCGAGCAGCTGCGGCAGGACTTCCACACCCGCCACGAGGAGATCTTCGCGATCAACGACCCGGACTCGGCGGTCGAGGTCGTCGGCTGGCGGGCTCGCGTGCGCTGCCGTCTGCGCGAGAGCGAGTCGCGACAGGTGCTTGCCCAGCGGGCGACGCACCAGCCGCCTGCGACGCGGCGCGCCTACTTCCGCGACGCGGGCGAGGTCGAGGCCGCGGTGCGGCTCTTTGAGTCGCTCGAGCCGGGCGAGACGCTGAGCGGGCCGGCATTGATCGAGTCGCCGACGACCACGGTCGTGATCGAGCCGGGCGCCACGGTCGAGCGCAGCGGCTCGGGAAGCCTGACGATCGAGCCAGGCGTCGCCGTCGGCGCCGGCGAGGCGGCTGCGGTGCACTCGAGCGAGGGGTAACGCCCGTGGCAACCGAGACAGCGCCCGCGGGCAGGCGCGACGGTCGCCGCGGGCTCGACGGCGTTCGCATGGCGGTGCTCTCGAACCGCTACGAAGGCATCGTCCGCGCGATGATGAACACGCTCTTTCGCACCGGCCGCTCGGTCGTGCTGAACACTTCGCGCGACTTCTCGGCCTGCATCGTCACCGGCGATCACCGCTTCCTGGCCGCGGCCGAGAGCATCCCGGCCCACGTCATGCGCGGGCCGGACATGATGGCCGAGTACATGGCGGAGCTCCACCCCGAGCTTCGCCGCGGCGACGCCTTCCTGCACAACTCGCCCTACCACGGCTGCTCGCACGCCGGCGATCACTCGATCCTGATTCCGGTCATCGACGACGACGGCATTCACCGCTTCACCGTCGTCAGCAAAGCCCATCAGGCCGACATCGGCAACGCGCTTCCCACGACCTACGCGGCCTCGGCGCGCGACGTCTACGAGGAGGGCGCGCTCATCTTCCCCTGCGTCAGGGTGCAGCAGGACTACGAGGACATCGAGGACATCATCCGCATGTGCATGCTGCGGATCCGGGTGCCCGAGCAGTGGTGGGGCGACTACCTGGCGTTGCTCGGGGCCGCGCGCGTCGGCGAGCGGCGGATGCTCGAGCTCGGCGCCGAGGTCGGCTGGGACACGCTCGAGGCCTACACCGAGGAGTGGTTCGACTACTCCGAGCAGCGAATGATCGACGCCATTCGGCGCCTGCCGAGCGCGCGCTTCACGGCGCATACGAAGCACGACCCGCTACCGGGTGTCCCGGACGGGATCCCGCTCAACGTCACGGTCGAGATCGACCCGGACGACGCGCGGATCGAGGTCGACCTGCGCGACAACGTCGACTGTCAGCCATGTGGCATGAACCTGAGCGAGGCCTGTGCGCGTACCGCCGCGATGATCGGGATCTTCAACGCGATCGACCATGGCGTGCCAGCAAATGCCGGCGCGTACCGGCGGGTCACGGTGCACCTGCGGGAGAACTGCGTCGTCGGGATCCCGCGGCACCCGGCGAGCTGCTCGCTTGCGACGAGCGGGCTGTCCGATCGCGTCGCCAACGCGGTACAGCGTGGGTTGGCCGAGCTCGAGGACGGGATCGGGCTCGCCGAGATCGGCCTGACCATTCCTCCTTGCTGCGGCGTGATCTCGGGCTTCGACCCGCGTTTCGACGGCGCGCCCTATGTCAACCAGCTCGTCCTGCCTACGCTGACCGGTGGCGCCGGCGGCCCCGAGGCTGACGGGTGGCTGACCACGGGGCTATGCGCCACGGCCGGGACGATGCTACGAGACTCGATCGAGATCGACGAGCTCCGCCACCCGATGCGGGTCGTCGACCAGCGGATCATCCCCGATAGCGAGGGCGCCGGACGCTTTCGTGGCGCGCCCGCCGGTCTCTCGGAGTTCGGGCCGGTTGGAAGCACGATGGACGTCATGTACGCCAGCGACGCCAACATCAGCCCCGCACTCGGCGCGGTCGGCGGCACCGCGGGCGGGCTCGCGAACCAGTTCAAGCGCACGCGCGCCGGGGAGCTGATCGAGCTCGACCCGGTCGGGCGCTGCACGCTCGAGGATGGCGAGACGATCGTCTCGATCGCATGCGGTGGCGGCGGCTACGGGCCGCCGCCCGAGCGTGACCCCGAGCGCGTTCGTCATGACGTCTCCGAGGGCTGGGTGAGCCGCGAGCGGGCGGAGTCCGTGTACGGCGTCGTACTCGACGAGCGCGGCGAGCTCGATGCAGAAGCAACCGAACGTCGACGCGCCGTTATCGCGGCTAGCGCCGAGGCGCGCGTGCCGGCAGGCGGCGTCTAGGTCGACGTGGCGGATCGAGCTCAGGTCGCCGTTATCGGCGCCGGAACGATGGGCCACGGCCTCGCTCAGGTCTTCGCCCAGGCCGGATACCCCGTTCGGCTCACCGACTCCGAGCCGGCACAGCTCCCGCGTGCGCAGGCGGCGATCGAGCGCGGCCTGGCGGCGCAGGTCGAGGCCGGTCGGCTCGACGAGAACGAGGCCGCACGGGCCGCACGTCGCGTGGAGCCGGTCGAGTCGCTGGCCGCGGCCGTCAGCGAGGCGGCATTCGTGCTCGAAGCGGTCCTCGAGAAGATCGAGATCAAGCAGGCCGTGTTTCGCGAGGCAGGTGAAGCGGCGCCGCCGGACGCGATCCTGGCCAGCAACACCTCGACGTTCGACATCGACGTGATGGCGCCGGTGACGAAGCGGCCCGAGCGCGTGATCGGCGCCCACTGGTTCAACCCGCCGCAGATCGTGCCCTGCGTCGAGGTGATTCCCGGAACGGAGACGAGTGAGGCGACGATCGACGCGACGGTGCAGATTCTGCGCGAGGCTGGCAAGGCGCCGAGCGTGGTCAAGAACGTGGCGGCGTTCGTGTCGAACCGGATTCAGGTTGCGATGGCGATGGAGGCCCTCCGCTGCTTGGCCGACGGGCTAGCCACCGCCGAGGAGATCGACCGGATCTCGCGGACGTCGTTCGGGTTCCGCCTGGCCGCCTACGGGCCGCTCGAGATCATGGACCACGCAGGCATCGACGCGTACCGCAACAGCCTGCGCTACCTGTGCGACGAGGCCGGCATCGAGCGCTTCGCCCCACCCGAGGGAATGCTCGACGAGCTCGTCGAGGCCGGGCGGCACGGCGTCAAGACGGGTCGCGGCTTCTACGATTACGACGACGCCGAAGCGGCGGTCAGGGAGCGAAACCGGCGGCTGCTCAAGGTGCTCGAGACCACGGCGGAGTGGGAGAGTCAGACGTAGCGGCGCGGGTGAGACCTGAGCTCGTGCGTGCCGGCTAGAGCGTCCGCTCGAAGACGCTCTCGTAGCTGGTGACGGGGGCCGGCTGCTCCTTGCTGACGACCACGTCGATCACCGTCGGCTCGTTGGCCTCAACGGCCTCGGCAAGCGCCGCGCGCAGCGCCTCCGCCGTTGTGACCCGTGCCCCCCGCGCCCCGAACGCCCGCGCGACGGCCGCATGGTCGACCTCGGCGAAGTCGTTGACCTCGTCGATGATCGGCCCGCCGAGCACGTGCTTCTGAAACTGGTACTCGTAGGCCAGCGAGGAGTTGTTGAAGACGAGGGTGATCGCGGGAATGCCGAGCCGCACGGCGGTCTCGATGTCGCCGATGTGGTAGCCGATCCCGCCGTCACCGATCACGCAGAAGACGCGAACATCGGGGCGCGCGAGCTGCGCGCCCAGCGCGGCGGGGAAGGCCCAGCCGAGCGAGCCGCCGCAGCGGAGATAGGTGCGCCCCGCCTTGCGGATCTCGTAGAGCGCCGCCGTCCACGCCGCCATGTACGCGGTGTCGGCGACGATCAGATCATCGTCGGCGGCGACATCGCGCAGCGCCTGGACGATCGCCTCGCCTCGCACGAAGCCGTCGCCGTCTGGCTTGCGTGCCTCGGCGGCGAGTGCGCTGCGCCATTCTGCGACGCGCTTCTCGAGCTCGTCGACCCACGGGCGATGCGAGCCCTCGAGTGGGGATCGCCTCGCTTCGGTGAGCAGCCCATCCAACGCGAGCGCGGCGTCGGCGTGAATCGCGACGGTCGCGGGTCGAACCATGCCCAGCTGCTCGACGTCGATGTCGACGTGAACGATCGCCGCGTCGTCGGCGGGCATCCGGTATCCGTCGGTGATCAGCCCGCCGAGGCTCGAGCCGACGACGAGCACGACGTCGGCCGCGGCGAGCGCCTCGTTCGCAACCTTGCGTGAGTAGCGGCCGGCCACACCGACCGCGAGCGGATGGGTCTCGCTGAGCGCCCCCTTGCCACCCGCGCTCGTCGCGACCGGAATACCCGTCTCCTCGGCGAACGCGAGCAGCTCCCGCTCGGCGCCGGCGATCCGTACGCCGGCCCCGGCAACGATGAGGGGGCGCTCGGCCCTCTGAAGGGCCGCGAGCGCCTGTTCGAGCGCGGCGGCGGTCGGAGCCGGCGCCGCGTCGCGTGCCGCGAGGGCGTAGTCGTCGGCAATGGGCCCGTCGGCGTCGAAGAAGTCGCGCGGTATGTCGAGGTGCACCGGCCGCGGGCAGCCGCTCGTCGCGACCCGTATCGCCGTCTGCACCATCTCGGCCGAGCGCTCGGCGCGCGTGACGACCCGGTTCCACTTCGTCACCGGCTCGAACAACGGCAGCTGGTCGAGCTCCTGGTACTCGTTGAGATACGCGGTGTCTGTGGCCATCGAGCTCGTGATCGCGACGACCGGGCTGCGCCCCCACCACGGATCGGCGAGCGCCCCCGCGACGTTGCCGGCGCCCGGGCCCCACTGTGCGTAAACGACGCCGGGACCACCAGATGCGCGCGCGTACCCGTCGGCCATATAGGCGGCTGACTGCTCGCTTCGGGCAAGAATGAGCGACAGCCCGGCCGTCTTCGACTCGATCCAGAACGCCTGGTCGCCACCTGTCATGAAGAACACGTGCTCGACGCCGTTCTGCTGCAGGCACTTGACGATGGCCCGGGCCACGCCGCGAGGCACGGACCCTGAGTCGTTCATCGCTCCGTGTCCTTCCCGGCCGTCCAGCCGCCGTCCACGTAGAGCGTGGCGCCGTTGACGAAGCGCGCGTCCGCGGTCAGGAGGAAGGCGACCAGACCGGCGACGTCACTGGGCTGACCCCAGGTCTCGGTCGGCGTCTGCGACGTAAGTTTCGCTGTCAGGGCCGGGTCCTCGAAGTAGTGGCGCGTCATGTCGGTCTCGATCGCGTTGGGCGCGATCGCGTTCGCCCTGATTCCCGCATGTCCGAGCTCGACGGCAACGGCTCGTGTAAGGCCTTCGATCCCGGCCTTCGATGCGCAGTAGGCCGCCCGATTCGAGGTCGAGAACATCCCTGCAATCGACGAGATGTTCACGATTCGACCATCGCCGGCGGCGAGCATCGATGGCAACACGGCCTGCGTACAGAAGAACGCGCCCGTCAGGTTCACATCGAGCGTCGAGCGCCATTGCTCCTCGGTGGTCTCGAGAACGCTCACCAGGTGCCGAATACCCGCGTTGTTGACGAGGAAATCGAGCCCATCGAGTGCGGTCTCGGCCTCCGCGACGGCCGCCTTAACGGCTGCTCGGTCCGAGATGTCGACAAGACGATCCAGGACCGAGCCGTTCCTGCCGGGGCCGGGGTCCTCGAGGTCGAACGACACAACCTGTGCGCCGTCGTCCGAGAGGCGCTCGGCGATGCCTAAGCCGATGCCGCGCGCTCCACCCGTAACGATGCCGCGCCGGCCTTCGAGTCGCGTGGTCACGGCACCGGTATACAAGGCGGCAGATTGCGCGTCAAGCTGCGCCAAGACGCCTCGAGGCTCGGCGACCGCCTCCTCCGAGCTTGTAGGGTAGCGACCTCGAGGCTGTGAGAACGCGCCGGTCACCGTGCGGCCGCACAGTCTTGGACGATCGCAGGTCGCAGCTATGACGCCAGATTGCAGACTCCGCGAGACCACCGCGACAGTGGAGCGTTGGGCTGATCCGACGCCCGTCTTCGTCGACCGATGATCCTGTTCTTTCTCCGCAGGCTCGCGTTCATCATCCCGCAGCTCTTTTTCGTCATCGTCGGGTGTTTCGTGCTGCTGCGTGCCCTCGATGTCGATCCCGTCGTGAAGATCGCAGGGTCGTTTGCCGCGCCCGAGGTCCTGGAGCAGATCGAGGCAAGCCTCGGCCTCGATCGCTCGCTGGGCGCGCAGCTGTCGAGCTTTCTCGGCGACCTCGTTCAGGGTGACTTCGGCGAGTCCTGGACAACCAAGGAACCGGTGACAAGCGAGATCGCAGAGCGCTTCCCTGTGACGATCCAGCTGATCGGCCTGGGCTTCGGTATCGCGGTGCTGCTCGCGATTCCCCTCGGCAGGTCGAGCGCCGCCAATCCCGGGCGCCGCCGCGAGAAGCTCACGACGATCTACGCACTGTTCGCCGGCGCCCAGCCCGACTTCTGGTGGGGCCTGATCTTCGCCTTCATCTTCTTCTTCAAGTTAGGCTGGTTACCCGCCCCGCTTGGCATTCTCGACACGGGAGTCATGGGGCCCACCGGCCCAACGAACTTCATCCTGATCGACACGCTCATACACGGAGAGTTCGATCTCTTCGTCTCGGCGCTGAAGCACTTCGTGCTTCCGGTCATGACGATCGCGTTCGTCCTGACGGGCCCGATTCTCAAGATCATGCGCCAGGCAGCGCTCGACGTGCACGAGTCCGAGTACGTCCTCTATGCGAACGCTGCCGGATTCTCACGGAAGGTCACGAAGAAGATGGTCACTCGCAACTCGTTCGCCCCAGTCCTCACCGTGACGGGAATACTCTTCGGATTCTCACTGGGTGGCGCGGTCCTGATCGAGACCGTCTTCTCGCTCAACGGGATCGGCCGCTACGCACTCCAGAGCACGCTCAACATCGATTTCCCGGCGATCCAGGGCGCAGTGATCGTCATGACCGCGTTTTCACTGTTCATTTACCTCGTCATGGACACCGCCTACGCACTGCTCGACCCGAGAGTGCGATACAGCCGCGCCTAGGAGCCAGGAGCCGGATGTCAGCAGGAGCACAATCAGACCCGCCCGTCCTCGAGCACACCGCCGGCGAGGCGGCCTTCGAGGAGGTGCTGAGACCTGCGAGCTTCGGCGCGCATGTCAAGGAGACGCTGCGAAAGAGCTGGCTGCTTCGCATCGGCCTCGTGATCGTCCTGATTGCGCTCTTCCTCGCTGCGTTCGGTCCCCTAATCGCCCCACTCCCCCTGGAAGACCGGGTGAACGATCCCAATCTCGCGCCGAACTCTCGCGAGTGGTTCGGAACCGATAACAACGGGTTCGACATCTTCTCCCGCGTCCTTGCGAGCGCCCGCATCGACGTCTCGATCGCGCTCGCCGCAACCGTCATCTCGCTCGTGTTCGGCACCCTTGTCGGGCTCCTCACAAGCTACTTCCGCGGCTGGCTGGGAGAGCTCGTGATGCGCACGACCGACACCGTTCAGGCATTCCCCCTGTTCGTGTTGGCGATCATCGTCGTGGTCATGAGCGGCCGCAGCCTGCACAACGTCATCATCGTCGTGGCGCTGCTGAACATCCCGATCTATCTCCGGTTATGCCGGAGCCAGGTGCTCTCGATTCGGGAGCGCGTTTTTGTAGAGGCCGCCAAGGCAAACGGCGGCGGCGGCCTGTTCGTGGCGTTCCGCCATGTCCTCCCAAACGCGCTGTCGCCCGGGCTCGCACAGATTCCGATCACGGTTGGGTTCGCGATTCTCGTGACCGCCGGGCTCTCGTTCATCGGCGCCGGCGTTCAGCCGCCGACGCCGGAGTGGGGCGCAATGATCGCCGCCGGCGCCGACGGGATCGTGATCGGGAAGTGGTGGTCCTCGGTTTTCCCCGGAATCGCGATCTCGCTCACCGTGTTCGGCTTTGCGGTTGTGGGCGAGGCGCTGCGAGCGATCTTCCTGCGACAGGAGTGGAAGTAGCGTGAGACCGCAGCCGACCCTGGGGACAGCCCCTTGACCCTTCTCGCGATCGAGAACCTTTCCATCGAGTATCCGGAGGTGGGCCGGGTCAACCTGGCGGTGAGGAACGCCAGCCTCGAGGTCGAGCCCGGCGAGATCATCGGGCTCGTCGGCGAGAGCGGGAGTGGAAAGTCGACGCTGGCACTTGCGATCCTGGGTCTGGTGCGCGGCGTCGGCCGGATCTCGGCCGGCAACGTCGTCTTCGACGGTCAGCAGCTGCTGGGCCTCTCCGACGACGAGTGGCGAGCGGTGCGGGGCAGCAAGATCGGGATAGTCACCCAGAACCCGCGCGGTGCGCTGAACCCGATCGAGCGCGTCGGCCCGCAGATCCAGGAGTACTACCGCCACCATCGCAACGCCACCGACGAGGAGGCGCGGGCGAAGGCACTCGAGCAGCTCGAGCTCGTGGGAATCAACGATCCGGAGCGCCGTCTTGAGGCCTTCCCGCACGAGCTCTCGGGCGGCATGGCACAGCGCGTGCTGATCGCGCTGGCACTTTCCTGCTCACCCAAGCTGCTGATCGCCGACGAGCCAACGAGCGGCCTCGACGTGACGATTCAGGCCCAGGTCCTCGACGACATGCGTCGTTCCGTTGAGGCCGTCGGCTCGGGACTGCTCGTGATCACCCAGGATCTCGGCATCGTTGCCTCTTACTGCGACCGCGTGTACCTGATGCACGCGGGCCAGATCTCCGAGGTCGCGCCGGTGCGGGCGTTCTTCAAGCACTCCGCGTTCCCCGGGACGATCGCGCTGCTGGCGGCCCAGGGTCAGCGATTCGATCACGAGCAGGTTCGGCTCAAGGGTCTTCCGATCGACACCCGGGCGCTACCGGACGGCTGCAGCCTGCAGCGCCGCTGCCCCTTCGCGAGTGAGAAGGCAGGCTGCTACACGGTGCCGCCGGAGCTCGAGACGATCGCGGATGAGCACCTGGTCCGCTGCCACCGTGCCGGCGAGATCGAGCAGCTCGCCCTCGCTGCCACGGAGCAGCCGCAGGACGGGGCGATCAGTGGCTGAAAGCGCCAACGGCGGCGATCTGCTGGTCGTCGACGAACTCGTCAAGCACTTCCCAATCCCGGGCTCGGACTCCTATGTGCAGGCCTGCGAAGGGCTCACGTTCACGCTTGCGCGCGGCGAGACACTTGGGGTGGTCGGAGAGAGCGGAAGCGGCAAGACGACGCTCGGCCGATGTGTGCTACGCCTGATCGAGCCTACTTCCGGGGACATCGTCTTCGACGGCCGGGACCTGATGGGGCTCTCGCGGAAGGAGCTCCGAGGCCTCCGTCGCGACATGCAGATGGTCTACCAGGAGCCGTTCGACTCACTGAACCCGATGCTGTCGATCGGGAGCCAGGTCGGGGAGCCGCTCCTCATTCACGCCAAGCTGTCCAAGCGCGAGCGCCGCACGCGCGTCGAAGAGATCCTGACGCTGGTCGGTCTGCCGATCGGAATCGCCGATGCAGTTCCCGAGGGTCTGTCCCCGGGCACGCTGCAGCGCTGCTCGATCGCGCGGGCCATCGCAACCGAGCCGAAACTCATCGTGCTGGACGAGCCGACATCGGCGCTGACACCCGAGGCCGAGGCGGACATCATCCGGCTGCTCAACGAGCTGCAGGAGCGGCTCGGGCTCGCGTACATCTTCATCTCACACGACCTCTCGCTTGTGCGCGAGTTTTGCGATCGCGTCGCGGTGATGTACCTCAGCCAGATGGTCGAGGTCGGAACGCAGGAGGAGGTGTTCGCGCGACCGCGCCACCCCTACTCGCGCGCGCTTCTGGCGTCGGTTCTCGTCGCAGACCCCGACAGTCGACGAGACCTGGCCGATCGGGCGGAGAGGCTGGTGGGCGAGATCCCGAGCCCGATCGACTTGCCCCGCGGTTGCTATCTCGCATCGCGCTGTCCGTATGTGCGTGAGCGATGCGAAGAGGAGGCGCAGGAGCTCGTGTCGCTCCGTGCCGGTGACGGGCGCGAGGAGAGATTGGTGCGGTGCTGGCGCGTCACGACCGCCGATCTGACCGACGAGGAGATCGAGGAGTCGCGGCGGCGACGGCTCTCAGAGGCTGAGGCAGGTGAGTCCGCGGGGTCGCCGGGCGACGGGGCCGCCCAACCTGCAGAATCGACTGGAACGCAGCGGCCCAACGACGACGAGGAAGGTGGACCCGAGTGAACATCGGGCTGATCTTCGACTTCGCCAACCCTGTTCCGTGGCGCCGGCCGGGACCCGAGGTCTACCGCGAGGCACTCGACCTTGCCGAAGAGGTCGAGCAGCTCGGCTACGACTCGATCTGGCTCACCGAGCACCACTTCACCGCCGACTGGAACGGCTCTTCGATCCTGCCGATCGCCGCCGCCATCGCCGCCCGAACCTCGACGATCCGCATCGGCTCGTGGGCGCTGCTACTGCCGATGCACGACCCGCTCCGCATTGCCGAAGACACCCTCGCCGTCGACCAGTTCGCCGACGGCAGGTTCGAGCTCGGCTGCGTTGCCGGCTACCGGGTCGAGGAGTTCAAGGGCTTCGGTATCTCGCGCGCAGACCGCGTCGCTCGCATGGAGGAGGGGCTCGCGGTCCTCCAGCAGGCGTTTGCTGGAGAGCCGGTAACCGTCGATGGACGCATCTTCCAGTACGACAACGTCGAGGTCACGCCCCCTCCAGCCCGTGGGAAGGTGAAGGTGTGGTCAGGCGGGCAGGCGGAAGGCCCCTGTGAGCGCGCGGCGAGGCATCGCTGTCACTTCATGCCCTCGGGACCCTTCGTTCGGCCGCTGTACGAGCTGTACGCGAAGCAGCTGCTCGCCCAGGGCGACGATCCCGCCGAGTTCGAGATGATCGGCTTCCAGCCGTGGTTCGTCAGCGCGAACCCACAGAAGACTGCACGCGTCATCGAGAAGCACCTCGAGCACCGTGTCGAGACATACCGCGAGTGGTACGAGAAGGCGGGCGATTTCAAGGCGACGGGCAGCGGCGACTTCGTCGACAAGGGCCTCGTGGCGCGCAAGGACGACCCGCTCGGCGGCGTCCTGGGAACACCGGAGGAGATCTACAACTCGGTGATCGAGTTCGTCGACCGCGCGCCGTACTCGGAGGTCATCTCCTGGGTCAGCCCGACCGGGCTAGACGCAGACATCGCGATGGAATCGATCCGACTTTTCGCCCGCGAGCTGCTCCCGGAGCTCAAGAAGGTCGAGCGTCGGGGCGTGGACGTCGCGAGCACCTAACCACTAGCGGTGGCAGGCGTCTGAATGATCGAGCGGGCATCGAGGATGGCCGTAACAGGTCGCGACGGATATTGACTCGACGCGGCACAGGGCATATACATGCACATCACCGCGCATGGCCGAAGCCGACTAGGCGAAACAAGGAGAGCCCCATGGACGAGCGCCAACTGAGCGACCGCGAGCGGCAGGAGCTGCGCGAGCAGCTCAGCGGTAGGAGTCAGGAGGAGTTGAACGCGGAGCTTGAGCTCGAGCTCAAGCGGCGCGGGCTGACTCGCCGGCAGCTGATGAAGGGCGGGATGGCGTTCGCGAGCGCGATCGGCCTCGGTGCGCTGCTCGCAGCGTGCGGTGGTGACGATTCCGCTGCACCCCCACCGGCCGAGCCCGAGCCGCCGCCGGAGCCGACCCCGGCCGAGCCCACACCGGCGGAACCGGAGCCAGCTGCGCCCGAGCCCGAGCCGGCTGCGCCCGAGCCCACAGAGCCCGGACCGCCGCCCGAGGCGGACGTCCGCGAAACGCTCGTGGTGCTGGAGGAGGAGATCGCCCTCGATCTCGACCTGGACGGCGCGGCAATCGCCATCTTCCAGAACAACGGAGTCATCCGCAACCTCTACGCGCGGCTGATCGAGAACGCAAGCACTCTCGAGGGCGATGTCCATGTCCCGGATGCCTTCAACTTCCTCCCGAGCCTGGCCGAGTCCTGGGAGCAGACGGGTGACACCGAGTGGACATTCCAGCTACGCCAGGGCGTCATGAGCCCCTTCGGCAACGAGCTGACGGCGGAGGACGTCGTCTGGACGTACGCACGCGCAAAGTCCGCATCGGGCGGTGTCGCGTGCGGGCTGTTCATCGCCAACATCCACGGCGTGCTCAGCTTTGATGGAGCTGGAGAGGACCTCGCGGGCGAGGTGGTCGCACTCGACACCTACACCGTCCAGATCAACCAGTTCGAGACGAACCCGCTGTTTGAGCTCGTCCTGCCGATCTTCTGCGCCGGCATATTCGACTCCACCGAGATGATGAACCGGGCCACTCCTGACGATCCCTGGGCGCACGCGTTCACGGTGGGCGAGGGCGCGGCGGGCTTCGGCGGATACAACCTCGCCGGGTGGGAAAAGGGCATCTCGACCACGCTCCAATACTCGCCGGGCTCACAGTACGCGATCGGGGACGTCCTTCCCGAGCCGCAGTTCAAGACGGTCATTTTGAGCAGGGTGCCGCAATCCTCGAACCGGATCAGCGCGATCCTCTCCGGGGAGGCGGACGTCGTGGCTGGGCTCTCGCCGCAGGAGTTCGACGAGGTCGGAAAGTCAGACAGCGCCAAGGTGCTCGAGTGGAACGGGAACCTGTACACACAGCTTGGGCTCAACTACCAGTTCGAGCCGTGGAACGGCTTCGGCGACCTGGCTGTCGCGAGGCTGCTCCGGCAGGCGGTGGCGTTCGCGATCCCGTACGACGACATCATCCAGAACGCGTACTTCGGCCGGGCGACAAAGTGGGAGAGCCCGGTGAACTCGTCGTTCGTGGGCGCCAAGCAGTACCCAGGCATGTACACCTACAACCCCGACCGGTCAAGCGAGCTGCTCGCTGAGGCCGGCTTCCCCAACGGCGAAGGGCTGGGCGGCCCCGGCCTCGAGCTCACGTACATCGCCGAGCGGCAGTCGTCGCTCGAGCCGGTCGCCACGATCCTCAGAACGGCACTCGGCGACGTCGGCATCCCGATCGAGCTGAACCCGATCACGGGTGCCGACTTCTCCAGCCGGGAGATCGGCATGGGTGACATCCCCTTCTACATCCTCGACATCCAGGTCGTCATCGGTGCCGATGCCGGCTACTTCTCGGGGCTTCAATATCTGTCGGCCGACGCCGGCGGCCTCCAGAACTCGCCGAGGTGGAGCAACCCGGCCTACGACGAGCTGCACTTCCAGGCTAAGTCGACCATCCCGCAGACCGACCCCGGGAGGCTCGACATCCTGGCCCAGATGCAGGACATCATCATGGACGAGTTGCCGCGGATCCCGATCGTCGAGCGGCCAACGCTGCTTGCCGTCGCACCCGACATCACGGGCTGGGCACCTAACTACCTTCAGTACCGCGACTACGCGCTCTTCCGCACGACGTAACCACCAGCAAGACAGACGACACGAGAGGGCGAGGCGTCGGGGGGCGCCTCGTCTTCTTCTGTCACGTGATCAGGTGAGGAGCGCTTTCTCGAGCTGGTCGCAATAGGGCCCGGCGCGCTTCGCGATCTCGTTCCGGGAGAGCCCGTAGAACACATCGTTGAGCGGGACGATATGGAGACCACTCGCACCCGCGGCTCGCGCCGTGCCCCGCGCCATGTCGGCGAGGACCTCGGTCACGATCAGCACCGCGGGCACGCCGGCGTCCTCCGCCGCAACCGCGTCGCGCACACTGCGCGACGTGCACGACGCTCAGTCGCCGGCGGCGGTGACGATCGCGGCAACCTCCTCGGCGATCCCTCGGCCCCAGCGACTCGACGACGGCGGCGTCACGGGCGATCGCGCGATTCGCTGGAATGACACGCTTGAGCCGGTCGTGACCAGTCGTGTCTCGACCGCGTCGAGGATTCCCTGGCCCCACAGCGCTCGAGGGTTGAGCATGCTGTCCACCAGTCCGATACTGACGCGGTCAAGTGTCTCAAGCCTCGGCGCGGGGCTTCGCGGGTCGATCGTGTCGGCCTCGGGGTTCACGAGATCGGCGGGTCGTTCCATCTATGTGTCTCCCGGTGAGCCTGCAATCGGTCTGGTCACGCTCGCGCCGAAGCCGAAGCACACCGACGTGTAGCCGCCGTAGGGCGCCCCCGCGACGGTCACGACGACACGCTGGGGCGAGTCAACGATTGGAATGAGCTCACCCGGCTCTGCGTCATCCAGCCACGACGGTCGCATCACGGAGTCCATGAGCCCGTAGAGCCCCCGCTCGAGCAGCTGCTCAGCCGGGATCCGTGCGTGCTCGAAGAGATGGCGCTGCACGTCGGCCTTCGACCAGCCGGCGTCAGCGATCAGGTTGGCGTGCTCCGGTGACATGATCAGCCAAAGGTCCTGCCGGTGAAAGGCGTTCGTGGTACCCGGGATTGCTAGCGACTCGGCGATCGTACGCAAGATCAGCTCTGGCTCGGTCCGCGACATGTCGACGATGCACAGCGGTGCGTCGGCCGCGTAGACGGTGACTGTTGACTCAGCTGGCCCGAATCCGCGATCGACCGACAACGTGGGCCATGGGGATGCGGCCACGTTCTCGGCGTAGCAGTAGGTGAACTTGCCCGGGTGCCCGATCGTGCACCCGTCGAGCGCCCGCTCGTCGTCCTGGCGGATCGGTCGGAAACCCGCGATGTTTCGCAGACAGAGGTTGAGCGCGCGCCCGATCGTCGCGTTCGCACGGCAACCGGGGCCGAGGGCGCCAGCGTCGCCGTTCATGTCGATCTCTACGGCGATCGGGCCGCTGACGAGTAGGAGCGGACTCGTCGGATCGACCGCCGTGACCATGTCCTCGAGCCAGAACTCCTTGTCGGCAACTGCCCGAACCGCGGCCACGACGACCGGAAAGTACGACGGCAAACACCCCGCCATTACCGCGTTGGCTGCCACCTTCTCGAAGCTAGCCACACCGCGTTGCGGGCGCAGACTGGCGACCGGCTCGTGTCGCCGCGCGACGGCCACACCGAGCATCTGCTGAACGAGCTCCTGCGTCGGTGGCACTACGGGCAACCCGTCCGACCAGCCCGCCTCGTAGCAGTACTCGATCGAGTCAGCGACTGTGGACGCACCCTGCTCAGAGCTCACGACGGTTGACATTCTCGCATCGCGCCACGTTCGCTTGACTTTGTCATGCACTCTGAGCGACCATGGTGGCGCTGTGCTGATGGCGCGAACATGAGATTCGGCCTCTTCTTCCTCGGGTCCAGCTCGAGGCGCGACTACCGACGCGAGTACGAGGAGATCCTCGAGCAGTGCGTCTACGCCGAGGAACTCGGCTACGACTTCGTATGGATCGCCGAGCACCACGGCAGCGACTACGGCGTCGTTCCCTCACCGGCCATCCTCGGCGCCGCCATCGCCGAGCGCACCGAGCGGGTGCGTATCGGAGTCGGCGTCTCGGTGTTGCCATTGCTGCACCCCCTCCGGGTCGCGGAGGACTACGCGATGCTCGACGTGCTGAGCGACGGCCGGCTCGATCTCGGCGTCGGGCGCGGATATCAGCCGAGAGAGTTCGACATGTTCGAGGTCGATCAGTCGCTCAGTCGCGAGCGCTTCGCCGAGGCTCTCGATGTTGTTCTCGGACTGTGGTCGGGCGAGCCGTTCTCCTATCACGGCGAGTTCTTCAACTTCGACGACGTTCAGCTCTTCCCGCAGCCGCTGCAGCAGCCTGCCCCGATCCACATCGCCGCCGTCAGCACGCCGAGCTTCAAGATCGCCGCCGAGCGCGGCCTGTCGATCATGACCACGCCGGCGCTGCTGCCGATGGCCGCGCTCAAGGACGCGATTGTCGGCGGCGTGCGTGAGATGGTCGCGCTCGGCCATGCGCCCGAGAGCGTCGACTTCTCGGTGAGCATGGTTGTACACCTTGCGCCGAGCGAGCTCGAGGCGCGAGCGGCGGCTACGCCCGCGGTCAACTTCCAGTTCGAGCGCGCTCTTCGCCAGACCCCCGGCTTCGGCAAGAGCGCGCCGCGGGGCTACGAGGAGTACGAGGCCGCGATGCGTGAGATGGGCGACGGCGAGGTGCCGCCGCTCGAGGGACTCGCCGCGCTCGGGAACATCCTGGTCGGCGACCCCGAGGGTGCTCGCGCGCTGATCGGCGAGCTGCGCGACGACGTTGGCCTACGCAACTTCGGCTGCCTGATGAACACAGGCGGCATGGAGCCCGAGCTCGTGCGACGCTCGATGAAGCTGTTTGCCGAGGAGGTCATGCCGGCCTTCGAGGACGATCCACCGATCCCGCGCGCCGTGCTCTCGGGCGTCGCCGGCTGATGGGCGCGATCGCACGTCACTTCGCGAATGTCGGCGAGCGCCAGCTGCACTACCGGCGCGGCGGCTCGGGGCCGCCGGCGGTCTTGCTGCATCCCTCGCCGCTCTCGTCGCTGACATTCGTCTCGCTGGCGGAGTCGCTCAGCGAGGCGTTTACCGTGTTCGCGCTCGACCGCGCAGGGTATGGAGGCTCGGAGCCGCTCGAGAGCGACGCGCCCACGCTCGCCGACTACGCCGAGGCGCTCGGAGCCGAGCTCGACGCGATCGGGATCGAGTCGACAATCCTCTACGGCAAGTCGACCGGATCGGCTGTCGCGCTCGAGTTCGCGCGGCGCTACCCGGCGCGCGTTCCGCAGCTCATCCTGGAGAACCTCCCGGTCTGGACCGTCGAGGAGCGCGCCGAGCTAACGGCCCAATACCTTCCCTCGATCGCCGCCGAGTGGGACGGCAGCCACCTGCCACGCACCTGGGCGATCGAACGCGACCAGCAGATCTTCTGGCCCTTCTTCCGGCGCGAGGCCGGTGCGCGGCGCGACGCCGACATGCCCGGAGAGCACGCGGTTCACGACATGGCCATGGACCTGCTCGTGGCCGGTACGACCTACGACCGCGCGTACCGGGCAGTGTTCGACTATGAGCCGGTGCCGGCCATACAGGAGCTCACCGTCCCGGCGATCATCGCTGCGCGTGAGGGCGCGGCGCTGCTCGAGTACCTGGAGCGGATCCCGAAGGAGGCGCCGTGCCAGATCGAGCTGTGGCCGCGGGATGCCGGGCCTCACGCCGAGCGGTTGAAGGAGACCATGCAGGCGGCCGCGGTTCAGTTCTCGCCGCCTCCGCCGGCGCAGGCCGCGCCGCTGGCCGGACGTGTCGCGAGCACATACGTCGGCGCCCCGGGCGCCCAGGTGCGCGCCCGCCGACAGGCCGAGGCTGGGGGCCGGCCGCTGATCATGCTGCACCGCACGCCGCGCTCAGGCGCGTCGCTTGAGCCGGTGCTGCGCGTGCTAGCCCGCTCGCGCTCGGTGATCGCGCTCGACACGCCCGGCTTCGGCAGCTCGGATGCGCTCGACTCGGACGCCGTCTCGATCGAAGCGTTCGCAGCGACCGTCGAAGGCGCGCTCGGGGAACTGGCGCCCGACGGCGCCGACGTCTACGGCCAGGGGACGGGTTCCTTGATCGCGGTCGAGCTCGCCCTGCGCGCACCGGAGCGCGTGCACCAGCTGATCCTCGAGATGCTGCCGCTCTTGCCTCCCGAGGTGGCGGCCGAGCTGGGTGAGCGCTACACGGTTCCGCTCGAGCCGAGATGGGATGGCACCCACCTCTTGACCGCCTGGAACTACGTACGCGATGGCGCCTTCTGGTGGCCCTGGTACGAGCGCACGCGCGAGCGAGCGCTGCAGTCCGAGCCGCCCTCGCCCGAGGCCCTCCACGCGCAGGTGATGGAGCTGCTGCAGGGTGCCGGCTCGTATGAGGCCGCGTTCGCGGCGGCCTTCTCCTACCCGCTGGCGGACCGGTTGCCGAAGCTCGCCGCCCCCGCGCTGATCTGCGCGCGCGACGACCACTTCCTCCACGAGTACGTCGACGAGGCGACGGCGCTCGCACCGAACGCCACAGCACAGACGCTCCCCGCCGACGTCGAGGGGACCGCCGCCATCTTCGACGGCTTCCTCACTGACGCGTCCGTCGCGTAGGTTCCAAGGTATGGGGAGGCCGCACATTGAGTTCATCCAGGGCCTAGACGTCTCCGAGCGTTCCATCAAGGACGGGCCCTTCGCCGGAACGAGCCAGCGCCTCTTGAGCGAGGACGATGTCACCGCGGCCTACAGCGCGCTGGTGCGGTTTCCGGCCGGCTGGCGCGGCGAGCTCGTCGACTTCCCAAGACCAATGGAGCTCCTTGGCCTGCGGGGCCGACTTCAGCTGGCGGGCCGCGCGCTCGAGCCGGGCGGGTATGCCTTCCTTCCCGCTGGAGAGCCTCGCACCATCATCAGCGCAGCGAGGCAATCGCTCGTCTTCGTAATGGTTGACGAGGAGCGGGAGGCCAGTGGCGAGGAGCTTCAGGTCATCGACACGAACGAGATGAAATGGGAGAACTTCGACCACCCCGACATTGCTGCCGGTCTCGTACGCAAGGTCCTGCGCATCGATCCAGAGCGCGCGGACTGGACCTACCTGGTCGGCTGCGTGGCGTCGTGGCACGACGAGCGCTCGGAGCGCCACCCTACGATCCAGGAGGGGTTCATGATCAGCGGCGACCTCCTGCTGGGCGAGCACGGCGTGATGAAGCCGGGTGGCTATTTCTGGCGCCCGCCGATGGGGCCGCACGGCCCGATCGTGACTCGCAGCGGATGCGTGTTTCTCTTGCGAACGAAGGACGGCGGCTGGGACATCACCTACGAGGAGGTTCCACGCTGGGAGCAGATGCTCGCCGGCTACATGGAGGCGGAGCCCTACTTCTAGAAGCACGGGGGAACTCCGGAGTTCCCCGTGGGCACCTCCACGGGTGTGCGGGCGCCCATGGTCTCCGAGGCGCGACTCGGTTGACTGCTCTCCGAAAGGGCTTTGAGGCCGGCACGGGCGAAGCCCGTACCGGCGGCGAAAAACGAGACGCTAGTCGGACTTGTTGTCGGCCGCGAAGTCGGCGAAGGCCTCTTTCGCGGTCATGCCGCGCTCGGCCATGCGGGCCTTTAGCACCTCGTCGCGGATCTTCTGCTCGGCCGCGTTGGCTGCCTCCACCTTCGTCAGCACGTCGTCTCGGAGCGCGGCGGGGATCACCGCCACACCGTCGCGATCGCCGACGACGTAGTCGCCGGTCGCGATGTGCGTCTCGCCGATCGTGATCTCGTGGCCCCAGGCCACGAGCTCGAAGCGCGTGAGTGCGTCACGGGGTGTGACGTAGCGAGAGAAGACTGCGAATCCCTCCTCGAGGATCTCGTCCACGTCGCGGCAGCCGCCGTTCGTTACCACTCCAGCGCAGCCGGCGAGGTTGTACAGCGCAGTTGCGATGCCGCCGATCGGCGCGAACGTGCCTCCGTGCGTCTGGTAGACCGGCACGTGGTGCTCAGGCACCGAGCTGATCATCTCCAGCGAGCGCTGCATCATCTCGTCATGGGAGACGGCACGTTTGGGAACAGCCTCGACCGCGTATGCCGGCCCTGCCACGCGCATCTCTGGGCTCACCGGTTTGATCTCCGGCGGTAGTACCTGTGAGTCGTGGCCGAGCTCGTCGAGCACGTCGCTGACCGTTGCCGCACTGCCCTCCCTGAATCTGCGGGCTAGCTCGGCGGGCTCCGGGTCGGTCATCGTGCGCAACTCTAGATGATCGGGTCCGGCGTGGTAGAAAGCCCGAGTGCGCCCGGCCCCGGTGCGCACGAACCGAAGGAGGAACGCGATGTCGTCGCGCAAGACCGCCTCGAGCGGGCGCCCGTGGGAGGACCAGTGTGGATACTCGAGGGCCGTGCGAGTAGGCAACTTCATCGAGGTCAGCTCGACCGCTCCGTCACTACCCGACGGATCCATGTTCTCGCCCGGAGATCGGGCCGCCCAGGTGCGCCACTGCTTTGGAATCATCGAGAAGGCCCTCGTCGACTTGGGCGCCTCACTCGAGGACATCGTCAAGAACACGATCTACCTCGACACGAAGGAGAACTGGGAAGAGGTTGCCGACGTTCACAACGAGATGTTCAGCGAGATCCGGCCGTGCATCACGTTCGTGTTTACCCATGGCTGGCCGATCGAAGAGACGGGTGTCGAGATCGAGACCACGGCGTACGTCGACGACTGAGTCGAGGTGCGTCGCGCGCAAGCGTCATCCGCGTAGGCGTGAACTCGCGATCAACTATCTAGCCAGATTGGAGGCTGCATTGGCAACGCCCGAGACAACCCACATCACGACGGTGAGCTGTACCCACCCCCAGGCCCTGAATGAGCACGAGGGGAAGGTGATCTACCGCGACGACGTGCCCTGGCAAAACATCGTCGACATTCACAAGGCGCTTCAGGAGTCCGGAACCGGCCTTCACCTGACGGGACAATCGGCCGAGCATGACTCCGGACGCGTCGCACGGATCATCGACGGGGACATCATCGATCCCAGTTGCGCGTTCGCGATGGGCATCTACCAGATGGCGCCGAATTCTGTGCATCCGCTACACCTACACACACACGCGGCAGAGTTCTACTACGTGCTCGCAGGCGAGGGGAAGTTCACGATCGGCGACGACACGTTCGATGGCCGCCCCGGTCTGTCGACGTACATGCCGATCGGCATGCCCCACGCGGTCGAGAACACGGGCTCAAGCGATCTGGACGTGCTGTACTGCTTCAGCCCCTCAGATCTGGCGTCGATCGGGACGACCTGGCTCGACCAATGACCCGTCCGGCTCGCCGGCAATGGCGTACGATAGTTCGACGGCCACGCAGCTACGGGCGGCAGGCCCCGGATCTGCATTTGGCGGACGCGTTCGAACGGAGGTGTTGAGATGCAGAAACACTCACGCGGCCCCGGACCCGTCTACTTCTCGGCGGAGTACGACCGGCTGTTGAAGATGACTGTGTCGCTCGTCGAGGAGGTATCCGTCCTGCGCGACCGGATCGACTCGATCGAGCGGGTCGCCGAGCAGAAGAATGCGTTCTCGTCGGCCGACGTCGAGGCCTATCGGCCCGATGCCGACGTGGCCGCAGAGCGCGACGAACGGCGCATGCTCTACATCGAGCGCATGCTGCGGGATCTCTTCGAAGAAGCCGCAGAAACCCAGGCTGACGGCCGGCCGGCGAAGTACACCGACGTCGTCAAGATGGTCTCGTAGGAGGCATTGATGATCGAACAAGCTGACCACAAGATCCTCGTCGACTCGACCCACGACGAGCTTTCGCGCCAGAGCTTCGTCGCGAACTTCAAGACGTCGATAGCGACGAAGCTCACGCCAGGCGTGCGCGCGCTCTGGGACAACCAGGTCGGACCGGCGTTCGAGGAGAAGAAGGGCCGCCCGCCCAAGGATCGCCATGAGATCCGCAAAGCGATGATGGCCCACGACTACGTGAAGACCTGGAGCGCGGTCCGGCGGATCAGTCAGGAGCTGCTCTGGGACTCGGTCGCCGAGCCAGTTGAGCGCGAGCGAGAGAAGCTGGTCGAGCTGGTAAAGGAGAACGGGCAGAACGGGCAGCCGCTCGGGTCGCTGACGCTCAACCCTGACCTCGAGATCCCGAATTATCTGAGCGCCGTCGACATCCACCTCATGCCGACCGGCTACTGGAGCGAGTACGGCGAGGACGATGTCGCCGCTGGAGCCATTTACGATCGCGGCGTCTTCGTCTATGCCCAGGGTCAGCTCGGCCCGCTCAACGACAACTATGGCGTCACGGTGACGCAGAACTACCTGCAGGAGAAGCATCCCGACTTCGCGCCGAAGGCGGTCCTCGATATGGGCTGTACGGTCGGCCACAGCACGATCCCGTACGTCGACGCCTACCGGGACGCCGAGGTCCATGGCGTCGACATCGGCGCGCCGCTGCTGCGGTATGGGCACTCTCGAGCCGAGGAACTCGGCAAGAAGGTGCACTTCTCCCAACAGAACGCCGAGAAAACGAACTTCGATGACGGGTCGTTCGACCTCGTCGTCTCGCACATCCTCATGCACGAGACGTCGCGCTCAGCGCTGAAGAACATCTTCGCTGAGTCCTTCCGCGTGCTCAGGCCGGGCGGCATGATGGCCCACCTCGAGGTACCCCAGTACGAGAACATGGACGCGATCCAGGCCTTCATGCTCGACTGGGACACCTACAACAACAACGAGCCCTTCTGGGGTGCCATGCACGACACCGACCTCGAGAAGCTCGCGGCCGACAGCGGCTTCGAACCGGGCAAGGTCACCAGCGAGCTCATACCGACGGGTCGAAAGCTTCAGAGTGGGAAGAAGAAGCAGGCTGGCATGAAGCTGCAGCTCACGATCGCACAGAAGTAATCAGACCGCAGACGACCGAACTCGGGAGCCCCGCCCTCACGGCGGGGCTCCCCCACCTTCAGGAGGAGACAGAGCCGTGGGCAGACCGCACATCGAGTTCATCCAGGCGTTCGACGTGGCCGAGGAAGCGATCGACGGCGGACCCTTTGCCGGCGCGAAGAAGCGCGTTTTGAGCACGGACGACGAGACCGGCGGCTGGACCTCCGTCCTATCGTTCCCGAAGGGCTGGAGTGGTGAGCTCGACGGCTTCGACCGGCCCGTCGAGATCTTCGGGCTCTCGGG
Organism: Gaiellaceae bacterium; assembly: GCA_965223695.1. GTDB lineage: Bacteria > Actinomycetota > Thermoleophilia > Gaiellales > Gaiellaceae > JAUVPB01. The sequence goes on from CBDCXJ010000024.1 coordinate 203,984, forward strand.
TGGGCTCTCCCTCGACGGGAGCGCGGTCGGCCCAAGCATCTACGCGTTCGTGCCCTCGGACAAGGGTCCAACCCTGGCGGCCGCCGAGGAGACACTGGCGCTCGTCATGGCTGACGAGGAAGGCGCCGCGGCCGGTGAAGACGTCAGCATCGTTGATCCGAGCCCGATGGCGTGGACTGCGATCGGCGAGGGCCAGGGGACGCCCGCCGGAATCGTCTACAAGCCGCTTCGGATCGACCCCGACCGCGGCGACTGGTCGTACATGGTGGCGTGCGCGCCGTACTGGCAGGCAGAGCAGGCCGAAGTTCACCCGACCGTGCAGGAGGGCTTCACGCTCCGTGGTGACACGCTCCTCGGCGAGTGCGGCGGGATGGAGCCGGGCTCGTACTTCTGGCGCCCGCCGAACGTCAAGCACGGGCCGCTGTTCACCCACGACGGTTCGCTGTTCTTCTTCAGGACGAAGGGCGGAACCTGGGAGGTCGAGTACTTCGACGTTCCCGGCTGGGAGAAGCTGGTCGATGAGTACAAAGCAAGAGAACCGTTTTTTCCACGGGCTTAGTTGTGGTATTCGATGTCGAAGGGGCCATCCAGGGCGATCAGGAGGAGGCAACCGCCAGACGTCCCGCCTGGCCCGTGGACAGCACCGGGCGAGAAGCAGAAGTAACACGGAGCCTGGTACTCGACGCCTCCCAAGATGAAGTCCCCTTCCAGCAGGAGCTCCTCCTGGAAGACGCCGTGCGACTCGGGGGCTGCCGTCGACCAACCCGGCGGGAGCTTTAGCAGCATCGTGACGGCACCCGTGTCGGCGTCTTCGCTGAGGATGTTGACCTTCGCGCCGCTGGAGACGTCGAGCTCCGCACCGCCGAAGTACGCCTCGACCGGGACCCAATCCACCTCGTCGAGCCGCTGGCCAAGAACTGTTTCACGTGCCATGTTGGCCTCCCCTCAGAGCTGCCTTCCGAGCTTCTCACCGTCGTAGATCGCGTCGGCGACCTTGCGGGGTGCGAGTGCGTCGCCGATTCGGCGTACGGTCTGCGACTGTCCGTTGAGCTCGTGGAAGAGCCCGTCGGCGGGTGTGCGCCCCATCGACAGGACAACCGTCGACACGCCGTCGATCCGAAAGGGTGGCTCGCCCCAGATACCGTAGACCTCGACGGCGTCTCCGTCCACCGCCTCGACGAAATGCTGTGGGCGCAGCGTCACGCCGGCAGCGATGAGGCGCGGCAGCACGATCGCGGCTTCGAGATTCTGCTGTAGCTCCTCCCCGACAGTGGGATGGCGGCTGACGACGTCGACGGTGACCCCCGCCGCGGCGAGCACCTCCGCCAGGCCGAGCGGGAGGTAGAAGCCGCTGTCGTCGAGGATCAGGACGCGCGTGCCGAGCGCCGACGGATCTTCGAGGGCCCGTGCGGTCGCGGTGCCCACGTCGATCACGTTTAGCGCCTCTGAGCCTGGAATGCTGTCGCGCTCGGGCCGGAACGAGGAATAGCCCGTGGCGTCCCAGCTCGAGCCAGTCGCGCACACGACCGCGTCAGGAGCTTCGCTCTCGAGGAGCTCGCTCGTGGCTTCTTCCTCGCGCACCTCGATGCCGAGGCGGTCGAGCGGCCGGCGGAGGTTGTCGATCGCGAGCGTCCAGTCGCCCCTCGTCGGGAGCCGGCTGAGCATCACGAGGTGGCCGCCCAGCTCGGCGTCCCGCTCGAACAGCGTCACCTCGTGGCCGCGCTGGGCGGCAACGCCGGCGACCCGCATGCCCGCCGGCCCGCCGCCGGCGACAGCGATCCTGAGCGGTCGATCGGTCGTGACCAGCGTGCCCTCGCCCCAGCGCCGCTCTCGTCCGACGGCGGGATTGACCGTGCACGTCACACCACCTGGTGACCAGAACACCGCGGTGATGCACTCGTTCCCGCCGATGCAGCGGACCGTCTCCTCGCTGCGACCTTCAAGTCCCTTCTGTACGAGAAAGGGATCGGCGATCTGCGCTCGTAGCATCGCGACCATGTCGGCGGCGCCGTCGGCGATCACCGACTCGGCCAGCTCGAGCTCGCGGATCCGCCCCACGACGAAGATACGCGCGCGATCGCCGACGATCTCCTTCGCTCGCTTGCCGTGGGGGATCAGGAAGCCGTCCTCGACGCTGCCCATCGGCGCCACAGCGAGGTGCAGCGTGTGGTACCCGCCGGTCGAGATGTCGAAGAAGTCGAATAGCCCGGTCTCGGCGAGGATCTCGAGGTACTCCTCCGAGAGCTCGGGCGTGATGCCCGCCTCCCCGATTCCCTCGTCCCAGGCCAGCCTGATCCCAAGGGGGAGCTCGTCACCGACGTTGCTCCTGATCGATTCAGCGATCTCCGTGATCAGCCGGCAGTGGTTGCGCGCCGAGCCGCCGTACTCGTCGGTGCGCATGTTGTACGCGGGGCTGAGGGTCTGGTGGAGCAGGTACCCGTGCGCCCCGTGGAGGTCGATGCCGTCGACGCCGGCCACCTGCATGTTGGCCGCGGAGGTCCCGAAGTCTTCGACGATCTCGCGGATGTGCTGTCGATCCATCAGCGCCGGCATCTCGTTCCAGATGGGCGAGGGAACGCGCGACAGCCCCCAGACGGGATGCCAGTCATCGATGCGCATGCGCCCGCGGTCGCTCACACCGAAGGCCGCGAGCTCGACGAAGATCTTGCAGTCGTACTCGTGGACGGCGTCAGCCAGCTCCGCGAATGCGGGGATCGACCGCTTCTCGAATGCCGTCAGCTGGTTTGCGAACGGCCCAAGGCTGTGGCGTACCGCCGAGGTCGTGTTGACGCCGACGAGTGCAACGCCGCCCTTCGCCCGCTCGCGGTAGTAGGCGACCAGCCGCTCGTTCGGGATGTTGTCCTCAGCGTGAAGAACCCCGTGCGGCGGCATCATGATCCGGTGCTTGACCGTGAGCTTGCCGATCGTGAGTGGCTTCCAGATCTCACGTAGCTCCGACACGCGCGCCTCCTTTCGAGATCGACCGACGGTTTCAGGGCTGACACGAGCCCCTTTATCATCGCGGAGCATGATCACAGACGTCCACCACATGGCGCTGTTCGTCACCGACCTCGACCGGTCGCTGCCGTTCTACACCGACAGGCTCGGGTTCGAGCTCGTGAGCCGGAGCGACGACTGGGGTGGGGAGTTCCTCGACGTGGTCTGCGGCGGGCTCGAGAACGTGCGCATCAACATCGCGCTCGTTCAGGGTGGCGGCGAGATCATCGAGTTGATCGAGGTGATCGCGCCTGAAAGCTCGCCCAACGATGCGAACCCGCTGCCGCGGGGGATGGCGCGGATCGGCTTCGAGGTCGACGACATCGAGGCGACCGTCGCCGAGCTGAGTGCCAGGGGCGTCGAGTTCATGAGCGATGATCATCACGGTCACCATCGAGGCGCCCCCTGGCGCCGATCCCGGGGACGACGCACACTACGAGGGCGGCCGCGCGATCATGTTCCAGGATCCCGACGGGATCGTGCTCGAGCTTCAGCAGCCGCCCCAGCCGGGCGTCGTCACCTAGCCCGATGAAGGGGTACGAAGCGCTCGCCGCGGCCGTCGCCGAGGAAGGCACCGAGGTCACGTTCGGTCTGCTTGGGGACGGGAACATGCTTTTTCAGACCGTCCTCACTGAGGAACACGGGGTCCGCTTCGTCTCGGCTCGACACGAGGCCGGCGCCGTCGCGATGGCCGACGGCTACGCGCGGGCGACCGGAAGGCCCGGCGTGTGCACCGTCACTCACGGGCCCGGCCTGACGCAGTGTGGCACGCCGCTGACGGCGGCGCGGATCGCGCGCTCACCCGTCCTGCTGATCGCGGGCAACACCCCGAAGGGGTTCCGCTTGCACGGCCAGAACATCGAGCAGCAGCCGTTCGCGCTCGCGACCGCCGGCGCGTGGCAGGAGGCGCGGATGCCCGAGACGCTCGCCGAGGACGTCGCGCTCGCGTTTCGCCACGTGCGACTCGGGAAGGGCCCGCTCGTGTTCGACGTGGGGCTCGATGCTCAGCGCGCCGAGGTCGGGGAGGGGTGGCACTACACGCCCTCGATGGAGGGCATCGCCCCGACCAGCCCGAGGCCGCCGGATGCCGAACGCGTCGCTGACGTCGCGAGGCTGCTCGAGGCGAGCGAGCGCCCGGCGATCATCGCAGGCCGCGGCGCCATCGCAGCCGACGCCCGCGAACCTATTGTCGCGCTCGCCGACCGGATCGGCGCGTGCCTCGCGACGACCCTGCTCGCGAAGGGCTGGTTCTCTGACCACCCGTTCAACCTCGGGATAGCCGGCGGCTTCTCGGACGACCTCGCGCGCGAGGTGTTTGCCGAGGCCGACCTCGTGATCGCGTTCGGGGCCAGCCTCAACCAGTTCACGACGTCGCACGGAGCGCTCTTCCCGCACGCCCAGCTGGTTCAGGTCGAGCTCGACGCGGAGCGGATCGGGAGCATCACTCCCGTTGACCAGGCGATCGTCGGTGACGCCGCCGCGACCGCGAAGGCGCTGTTCGCCGCGCTCGATGAACTGTCGATCACCCCTAAGACCGAGCTCAGACCAGTGAACCTCGCCGGACGCGTCGCCGCGAACGCACCGCTGGCCGGCGTCGATTTCGCCGGGCCGGACGGAGGCGCCGACCCGCGCGAGGTCGCGCTCACCTTCGACCGGCTGCTCCCGCCGGGTCGAGTCGTGCTCACCGGGATCGGCCACTACACGGGCTATGCGTCTATCTACGTCGGTGTCGACGATCCCCGCGATCTGATCCTGCCGTGGCAGCTCGGCTCCGTTGGGCTGGGTCTTCCGGCCGCGATCGGCGCGGCGGTGGGTCGGCCGGATCAGACTGTGGTCGTCTTCGAGGGCGACGGCGGCATCATGATGAGCCTTCCCGAGCTCGAGACCGCTGCACGGTGCGGCGTGCCCTTGCTGGTCGTCGTGCTAGACGACGGTGCCTACGGTGCAGAGCTGCACATACTGCGGCGCCACGGTCTTCCCACAGGGCTCAGCCTCTTTGACAACCCTGACTTCCCGGCCGTTGCCCAGACGCTCGGGCTCGAGTCGCATGACGCGCCGACGGTCGAGGATCTCGAGCGACTGCTTCCTGACCTGTTCCCGCTGAGCGGCCCCACACTCGTGCGGGTTGCGATCAACCAGGACGTCGTGCACGAGGAAGTGTTTCGCGCACTCACGGGCTAGCCGCCCAGTGCTGGACGGAGACAATTCGAAGCCCGGTCGGCACGCGCAGGCTGTTATAGCTCGAGCAGCGCTGGCGCAAGCTCGCGAAGCTGATCCAGCGGCACGCGGCCCGGCTCCGGAGCGAGCGGCTGGATGCAGACGTGATCGGCGCCAGCGTCCAGGTGTGCCTTGACCCGCGCACAGATCGCGTCAACGTTGCCCCAGGCCACGATCGCGTCGACGAGGCGGTCGCTTCCGTCGCCGGCGAAGTCATCTTCGGTGAAGCCGAGCCAGAGCAGGTTCCGCCGGTAATTGTCGAACAGCCGGAGGTAGATGCTCATGTACTCACGTGCGACGCGGCGTGCCTCGTCCGCGTCGGTGCCGATGAAGACGGCCTGCTCGGGTGCGAGGAGCGGCTCTGGCCCAATGATCTCGCGGCAACGCTCGGTGTGCTCGGGTGGCGTGAAGTAGGGGTGTGCGCCCCACGAGCGCGCGGCGGCCAGCCGTAGCATCGGCGGCCTGAGCGCCGCAAGCACGCGCGGGACCGGCTCGGGCGGCAGCGGCGCCTGGTACTCGACCGAGTCCATCGCGTCGAGGTATTTGGTCATCGCCGCGACCGGCTTCTGGTAGCGATGGCCCCTGGGATCGACGAGCGGCGGGTGACTCACCCCGAGACCGAGGAGGAAGCGGCCCGGGTAGGCCTCCCCGAGCGTGTTCGCGGCCGAGACGCTCGCGGTCGCGTCGCGCACCCGGATGTTGGCAATCCCGGTCGCTACGACGATCTTGTTGCTGGCCGCAAGCAGTAGTGCCGAGTGCGTGTAGGCATCCTTCTCGCCCTCACCGAACCAGAGCGTGCCGTAGCCGAGCTCCTCGATCTCGGCAACGGCCTCGCGGCCGGCGGACGCGGGCAGCGTGGCGATGTCGATTAGCCAGACGCCTATCCGTCCAAGGTCCACGGGGGCGGCCAGTGTAGCTTCCCGCGGATGGACGCCGTCATCGTCGCCTCGGTGGCCGGCCTGCTCTTCGGAGCCCTCGCCGTCCTCGTGCGCATCGGCCTGCGGCGAAAGCCGGACCCGGTCGCGGCGTCGGTCGTGCTTACGTCGGTCGCGCTGCTCGTCCCACTGATTGCGATCGCCGGGGGCGCGCCAACCGGTCGCTTCGATGCGGGCGAGCTCTGGCCATTCCTGCTGATCGGCGCGCTCTCGCCGGGCCTCTTTACGATCCTGTACGTGCGCGCTATCGCCGATGCCGGCGCCGCGCGCACCGGGGTGCTGCTGGGGATGGCGCCGCTGCTCTCCGCGCTGCTAGCGATTGTCTGGCTCGACGAGCCGGTGCGAGCGGCGCTCATCGTGGCCACCGTGATGGTCGTGATCGGTGGGATGGCGCTTGCGTGGGAAGAGGATCGCCCGCCCGACTTTCGGGTCTTCGGCGCCGTCCTGGCGGTGATCGGCGCCGTGATCCTCGGGACGCGCGACAACCTCGTGCGTTGGGGAACGGGCGAGGCCGCCGCAGAGCCGATGGTCGAGGTCGCCGTGACGATGGTTGCGGCAAGCGCGACCGTACTCCTCTACTTCTTGATCGGTGGCCGCGGCTCCGGACGTGTCGACCGGCTGCGCGCGGTGGTGTGGACGTTCGTCCCGATCGGACTCTTCGGCGGGATCGGATCGGTGCTTCTGCTCGAGGCGTTCGATCGCGGACGCGTCACAGTCGTCGCGCCGTTGATCGCGACGCATGCGCTCTGGGGCGTTGTCTTCTCGGCGCTCGTGATTCGCAAGAGTGAGTTGATCAGCCGCCGGCTGGTACTTGCCGCGCTCCTCGTCGTGGGTGGCGGCATTCTCATTGGAGTCACGCGCAGCTCGGGCTGATCGGGCTCGCGCGGAAATCCGCTGCTCCGAGCACGTACCCACCGCAGCGGGCCTAGGGCCGCTCTGTGGCAGGATTGCCTTGATGGCCGTGTCGTCGCGTGGCTCGAACAAGGCGCTTGCAGACGTTCGTGTGCTCGAGCTCTCGGACGACATCGGCGGCCAGTACGCGGGACGCCTGCTCGCCTCGATGGGGGCCGATGTCGTCAGTGCGACCCACTCGTCCCTGCGCAACTGGGTGCTCGAGGCCTCACCGATCGCCAATGGGACGAGTGCCTTTGACGCCTATCTCAATGGCAAGAAGACGCGTATATCGCTGCCGGAACCTGAAGCCCGGGCGCGGGAAGCGCTCGACGCCGAGCTCGCGAGCGCCGATGCGTGCATTGTCGACGCTGACCCGATGGCGCTCGAGCGGCTCGGCGCTCGCCCCGACGAGCTGCTCGCGCGTCATCCGACGCTTGTAGTGACGAGCCTTTCGGTCTTCGGACTCACAGGGCCGCTGGCCACGACCTACGGCGCCGATCTCAACGGCGCGGCTTTCAGCGGCGTCGCTTGGGCGATCGGCGAGCCGGATCGCGAGCCGCTCGCGCTCCCCTACTCGCAGTGCAGCTACCAGCTGGGCATCCACGGTGCCGCGGCCTCGCTGGCCGGCGTACGGACGGCGCGCGGCTCGGGGCGCGGGCAGGTCGTCGACATCGCGATGGCCGAGATCATGGCCACGTATACGGCGACGCTCTCGCCGCTGTACGAGTTCTATGGCATCCGCTACGTACGCGCCGGTCACCGACCGCCGGGGTCGCTCGGCCGCTACCCGGCCGCGATTCTGCCCTGCCGTGACGGGGCCTACTGCCTCGTTGCTCGAAGCGGCTACGAGTGGAAGGGCCTGCTCGAGATCTTCGGCAACCCCGAGTGGGCCAAGGACGAACGCTACCGCGACCTCACGAAGATGGGTGTCGAGTTCCCCGGAGAGGTCGACGCGCACGTCATCCCTCACCTGAGCGACAAGACCAAGGACGAGCTCTTCCAGCTGTGCCTCGAAAAGGGTGTGCCCTCGTGCCCGGTGAAGACCATTCCCGAGCTCGCCGACGACGGCCATCTTCGCGACCGCGGCTTCTTCCTCGACACGACCTCGCTGGGCGAGCTCTCGCGCGTGCCGGGTCTGCCGTTTCGGATCGACACACCGCTGGCCGACGAAGAGCGGGGCGCGCTTGCGACGAGCGGGGACGCCGATGGCTGAGAACGGCTCGAGTAACGGCCAGCCGGGCGTCTACGGGGATATCCGCATCCTCGACTTTGGCTGGGTCTGGGCCGCGCCGCTGGCGGGCGGGATGATGGGCGACCTCGGCGCCGAGGTGATCCGGATCGAGTCTCGAAACCGGCTCGAGCCAAACCGGCTGCGGGTCATGGATGGCGCCTCGGGGGCTGACGACGAGGGCCTGACCAGCTTTCCCTACTTCCGTTTGATCAACCGCAACAAGCTGAGCTGCACCCTCGACTTGAAGAGCGAGGAGGGTATCCGCATCGTCTACGACCTCGTCGCCGAGAGCGACATCGTGCTCTCGAACTTCAAGCCCGGCGTGATGGACCGCCTCGGCCTCGGCTACGACGACCTTTCCCGCATCAACCCAAGGATCATCACGGTCGCGCTCTCGGCCGCCGGTAACCAGGGGCCCTACCGCGACCTGAAGGGCTACGGCGCGAGCATCTCGAGCCTCGGCGGCGTCGAGTCGCTCGCCGGCTACGAGGGCGAGCAGCCGATCGGCACGCTGGGCGCGAACATCTCGGACCCATCAGGCGCCTCCTATGGAGCGCTGGCGATGATCGCGGCGCTCCACGAGCGCGAGCGCACCGGCGTCGGCATGGCGGTCGACGTCTCGCAGATGGAAGCCGTCGCCGCCTCGCTCGGCGAGGCCTTCGCCGAGTACGAGGCGACCGGCGAGTTGCCCGGGCCTCGAGGAAACTCGCACCCTGTCTTCTTCCCGCATGGGATCTTCCCGTGCAAGGAGGCCGACACCTGGCTCTCGATCGTCGCGCGTGACGACGACGAGCGGCTCCGTCTCGCGGAAGCGATCGGCGAGCCGGAGCTGGCCAACGGCGGTCGCAACGGCGCAAGCACCGACTGGAACAAGAGCCTGACCAGTTGGACGCAGCCCCGCGAGCGCGACGACGCGTGGGAAACACTGCGGGCGGCCGGCGTTGCAGCAGCGCCGGTTCTGACCGACCATGACGTCTTCGACCAGTCCTTCTATCGCGAGCGCGCCACGCTCCCCGAGCACGGCCAGGACAGGATTCCGCTCGTGCCGTGGCACTTCTCGGAGACGCCACCGACGATGCGGCGTGGAGCACCTGCGATCGGCGAGCACACGGCCGATGTCCTGCGCCGCGTCGCCGGCTACTCGGACGAGCGCATCGACGAGCTGGCGCGTGCCGGCGTCCTCGAGTAGCGGCTTGGCTCCACGATGAGCGCGCCCCTCGACGGCGTGCGCGTCGTCGATCTGACGCGCGTGCTGGCCGGGCCATTTGGCTCAACGATTCTCGGCGATCTGGGTGCCGAGATAATCAAGATCGAGAGCCCCGGGCGCGGTGACCCCGTTCGCGAGATCGCCCCGTACCACAACGAGCAGAGTCACTACTTCCTGAGCCTCAACCGCAACAAGAAGAGCATCGCGCTCGACATCAAGGGGCCCGAGGGCCGTCGGATCCTGCGCGAGTTGGTCGAGAGCGCCGACGTCCTAATCGAGAACTTCCGCCCGGGTGTCCTGACCGAGCTCGGTCTCGACCCGGACGAGCTGCTCAAGCGCCGTCCGCGCCTGATCATCTGCTCGATCTCGGGCTTCGGACAGACTGGGCCCCTCCGGGACAAGGCGTCCTTCGATCTCGTCACGCAGGCGATGTCGGGCGCGATGAGCGTGACCGGCGAGCCTGGCCGCCCGCCCGTGCGGATGGGGCTTCCGCTCGGCGACCTGATCGGCGGCCTCTACGGCTCGATCGCGGTCTGCGCTGCGCTACACCGCCGCGGGGAGACCGGAAAGGGTGAGATCATCGACATGAGCCTCTTCGACGGTCTTGTCGGGCTGCTCGGCTACCTCGGCACGCGCTACACACTGACCGGCGAGTCGCCCGGCCCGGTCGGCTCGGGCCACCACTACACCGTTCCCTACGGTGCCTACGAAGCCAGTGATGGCCATATCGTCGTCGCCTGCATGATGGACGTCTTCTGGCCCAAGCTCTGCGATGCGCTCGGGCGGCCCGACCTCGGTGCGGACCCCCGTTTCGAGCGCTTCGACGACCGGGGCACGCACCGCGAGCTGATCAACGAGGCGATCGGCGAGGCGATCGCAACGCGCACGGTCGCCGAATGGTGCGAGATCTTCGAGGAGGCCGACGTGCCCCACGCCCCGATCCTCGACGTCGAAGGCGTGATGAACCACCCGCACACACGCGCGCGCGGTATGGTCGAGCGGTACGAGCACGAGGCCTACGGCCCCTTCGAGGCGATCGGCAGCCCGATGAAGTTTCGCGCGGGCAAGGCGCCGACAGCGCCGCCGCCGCTGCTTGGGGAGCACACAGACGCGGTGCTGGCCGAGCTCGGCTACAACGACGAGGAGATCGGCGAGCTCCGCACGGCGGGCGTCGTCGCGTAAGACTGTCGGGCAGCCATGGCAGACACGATGCTTCTGACCGACGAGGCGATCGCGAAGCTTCGCGAACGAGTCGGCGGCGAGGTCACGATCTCGACACCGCCGCACCTCACTGAGGTCACGGCCGACGGAATCCGCCACTGGGCGCACGGAATCGGTGATCGCAACCCGTTCTGGCTCGACGAGCAGGCCGCGCTCGCCGCCGGCCACGAGCGGCAGGTTGCGCCCCCGACGATGATCCTCGCTTTCAGCAAGCTCGGCACCGGCTACGCAGGTGGCTTGCCCGGGATCCACGCCCTGTATGCGGGGAGCGACTACACCTGGGAGCGAGCGCCGGCAAGAGGCGATCGGCTCACGGCGTATGCCGTGTTCGAGGAGCTTCGCGAGAAGGAGGGGGCGTTCGCCGGCCGCTCGTTCGAACAGATCCTGCGCTGCACGTTCTCAGACCAAGACGATGGCAAGGTCGCCGAAGGGACGTCCTGGATTCTGCGCACCGAGCGCTCGACCTCGCGCAAGAAGGGTAAGCACAAGAAGCTCGAGCCCCACAGCTACACCGACGTTGAGATAGACGAGATCTACGCGCTCGTCGACACCGAGGAGATTCGCGGCGCGACACCGCGACCGTGGGATTCGGTCTCGGAGGGTGACGAGATCCCGGTCGTCGTCAAGGGCCCGCTGACGGTCACCGACAACATCATGTTCGTCAATGCCTGGGGCGGATCGTTCATCCGCGCCCATGGCCTCGCGCGCGACTACTTCAAGAAGCACCCCGGTGCGGCCACCCCCAACGCGCAGGGCGTGCCCGACTTCCCCGAGCGGGTGCACTGGGATCCCGAATACGCACAGTCGATCGGCGTGCCCTACCCGTACGACTACGGAGCACAGCGCTTCGCCTGGATGGGCCAGCTCGTGACCAACTGGATGGGCAATCAGGGCTTTCTCCGGCGACTGCGCGTCGAGTTCCGGCGCTTCAACCTGCTCGGCGACACGACCTGGTGCAAGGGGAATGTCTCGCGGGTCTACAAGGACGGCGAAGAGGGCGCGGTCGACCTGGAGATCTGGGCGCACGATCAGCGTGACGAGGTCACGACGAAGGGGATGGCGACCGTCTACCTGCCCGGCGAATGACGCCGGGCGCTCGCGCGCAGGCTCAATGACCGACCGCGACCTCCTGGGCGACTACGAGCGCCGTGGCTTCTCCGGCTCTTCCGGCTTCGGCGCCAACCCATGCTTGCTCGTCGTCGACTTGCAGGAGGCGTTCCTCGACTCGTCGTATCGGCTCGGCGCCGAGATGCCCGAGCTGCTCGACGCGGTCGAGCGGCTGCTCGACGCCTGCCGCGAGCGCAACCTGCTGATCGTCTACACGACCATGTCGTTTCATTCAAGTCTGAAAGACGCCGGCGTCGCGGCGCTGAAGATGCGCGCGGTCGAGGAGCTGATCGAGGGCTCGCCGGGGCTCGACGTGCATCCGCAGGTCGCGCCGCGCGAGGACGAGCTCGTCATCGACAAGAAGCGCTCAAGCGCCTTCTTCATGACCAACTTGCCGGCGCTCCTGATCGGTGAGTCGATCGACACGGTGATCGTGGCCGGGGTACAGACGAGTGCCTGCGTGCGCCAGACGGTCGTCGACTCGTGCTCGTACGGCTTCCGCACGATCGTGCCGGCGGAAGCCGTTGGTGATCGTGCGGCGGGGCCGCACGAAGCGAACATGTTCGACATGGGTGCGAAGTACGCCGACGTGATGCCGCTCGCAGACGTAATCGCGGCCGTCGGTGCTCTCGACGCCGACCGCGACACTCGCAGCCGCAGCGCTCTCGGCACGCTCTAGTCAGCCTGCGTACGATCAGGCGTCATGGACGCCAACAAGGTCACGCTCACAGCCCTCCGCGCCATGAAGGAACAGGGCGAGCCGATTACCTGGCTCACCGCCTACGACTACCCGACGGCCCGGATCATGGACAGGGCCGGCATCGACATGATCCTCGTCGGCGACTCGCTCGGCATGACCGTGCTCGGCTTCGACACGACCCTGCCGGTGACGATGGAGCACATGGTGACGTTCACGGCCGCGGTCAGCCGCGGCGCCGAGCGCGCGCACGTCGTCGGCGACATGCCGTTCCTCTCATACCAGGCCGACCCTGCCGAGGCGGTCCGGAATGCCGGCAGGCTGATGGCGGAAGGAGCAGCGGACTCGGTCAAGCTCGAGGGCGGAGCACGCATGGCCGGCGCGATCTCGGCGATCACCGACGCCGGAATCCCCGTGCTGGGCCATATCGGCCTGACCCCGCAGTCGGCATCGCAGCTCGGTGGCTATCGGGCGCAGGGTCGGACCGACGAGGCGGCCGCCGCGATCGCTCGCGACGCCCGAGCGATCGAGGAAGCGGGCGCAGTCGCCCTGCTCGTCGAGTGCGTTCCACCGGCCGCCGCGCGTCAAGTACTCGACGCCGTCGAGATTCCTGTGCTCGGGCTGGGAAGCGGTCTCGAGTGCGACGGCCAGCTGATGATCGTCCACGACATGCTCGGGCTCTTCGATCGGTTCGTGCCCAAGTTCGTCAAGCGCTACGCGGAGCTCGGTGGCGCCATGGAGGAGGCGTTCCGTGCCTACGGCGATGACGTCAAGCAACGTCGCTTCCCCGGGGAGGAGCACTTCTACACCATGAGCGGTGGAGAAGGACAATGACGTGGCCGGCCTAAGCCCAGCCTTCCTGGCCGCCTATCCGTTTCAGGACGACGTTCTTGCGCTCCCGCTCGACGACGTCGACAAAGCGGCATGTGGTACGGCGAGCGCGTCGGGTTGGTCGAGGTCGAGCGCGCTGACGACCCGCCGACCGTGATCATGAAACGGGGCGAGGCGCGGATCGGCTTCCAGGTGAATGGCGGCAACGGAGAAAGACGGCGCCGCGATCCTCGTCAGCGGCATCGAAGCCGTCGGCGCTGAGCGGGAGAAAAACGGCTGCCAGATCGCCAACCGGCGCGTCGACGAGCGCGACGGCCAGCAGCTGCAGGTTTTCTTCGTCGTCGCGCGGGACGGACTCTGCTTCTACTTCCACGAGCCGATCGATGGCTAGACCGAACCCCGGCTGCGCGCGGCGCGCCAAGGGACGGAGGGGCCGGACGGCGTGGCTATCCTCGGGTGATGCTCCGACTGAACACATGGCTCGAGGCCGTGCGGCGTCGACGCATTATGTTCCCACTGTGAATCGAGTAGCACGATCGTTGATAGTTTTTGCTGCGGCCTGCGCCGCGGTCTTCGCGGTCGCCGCATGCGGCGGTGCATCAGATGGGGGCGCCGAGTCGGCGCCCCCGGCCGTCGAGTCGACCCCTGCGACATCCGGTGATGCGGAGCACGTCGGCGACACGCACGAGCCGGAGAAGAACGAGAAGGCCAAGAAGAAGAAGAACAAGAAGAACAAGAAGAACAAGAAGAAGCAGCGTCGGGTTGCCGTTGCCCTCGGATCGCCAGCCGAGTTCGACCTCGTGCCGGCAAAACCGCAGGTGCGCGCCGGAAACGTGACCTTTAAGCTCGCGAACACCGGGGCAATCGAGCACGAGTTGATCGTCATCCGCACGGATCTGGATTCCGGTGCTCTTCCAACCGATGGCGACGGCGCTGCCGAGGAGCACGGCGCAGTTGCGCCTGAGGGCGCGGGGCACGCGGGCGACGAGCACAGCGGAGCACACGTCGGCGCGCACGTGCCGGCGGGAGAAAAGGCGACGGTCACGGTGCGCCTCAAGCCGGGCAACTACGCGCTCGTCTGCAACCTGCCCGGGCACTACGACGCAGGCATGCATGCGAACCTCACCGTGGTTCGGCAGAGAGACGCAGAGGCAACGCTCGACGGTTAGCGGAAGGGCATTGCGATCGGTCGCAACGGCGCGCCGGTAGCGCCGCGTAACGGCATCGGCATCGCGACGAACGCGAACTCCGCAAGGCCCTCACCGGCAAGCTCCTCGAGGTTGACGACCTCCATGATCGGAGCGCCGGCGGTCGCGAACATGTAGCAGTGGACCGGGAGGAAGCCCGGCTCGCCCGGGAAGACCTCGAGCGCCGAGGTATCGGCGCCGATGATCATCGCGCCGGTCTCCTCGCACAGGTAGCGGGCGCCGGCCAGGTCGATTCCCGGTATCGGGCCTGCGAGGAACTCGGGGCTGGGCCAACGCGTCATGCGGCCGGTGCGGATCAGGACGACGTCGCGGCGGCGTAGCTCGACGCCGCCGTGCTCGGCAGCGGCCTTGAGCTCGCTGGGCCCGACGACGAAACCGTCAGGCAGGCACTCGACGCCGTGCGACCCCGCGACGTCGAGCAGCACGCCCCGCGAGATGATCGGCGGAAACTTCTCGGCGCCGCCCTTCGTCCACCCACGGCTGCCGAGATGCTCGTCGGCCTTCCATCCGTTCCAGAACATGCCGCAGTAGCCCAGGTGGTTGAGCGTGTCGATGTGGGTTCCGATGTGGACGAACATCGACATCGCATCGCTGGCGTACGAGTGTTTCTCGTGTGCGGCCGCGCCCATGCCGGTCGCGTCGTCGATGACGGAGCCCTGCGGCGTGTTGGTCATCCAGATCTGGAAGGGCGGATGGCCGGCCCCGGTCCAGGAGGGCATGCCGACGAAGTACTCGACCGAGAGGTCGAAGATGCGCGAGCCGTCGACCTGCGCCAGAAGCGAGCCGCTCAGCTCGGGCGTGATCCAGTTGAGCCTGCCGATCTCGTCGTCGGCGCCCCAGGGGCTGCAAGAGACCTGCGCGCCGCCGTAGTCGGCGAGCGGATCGAAGCGGAACTCGTCGCTCACGCTGCTATCCCTGGCATCGGAAGCAGGGGCTTGAAGCGATCCGGCCGGAGCGGCTCGAGGTCGAAGTCAGGCTTCTCACCGAGCACCGCCTGGCCGACGAGGCGGCCGGTTACCGGTGCTGTCTGCAGGCCCCACATGCCGTGACCGGCTGCGACCACGAGGTTCTCGGGCGCCCCGGGGCGCCCGATGATCGGCAGCCCGTCTGGCGTGCAGGGCCGCAGACCGCGCCAGACGTGGGTGACGGGGCGACCCGTGAGCCCGGGCAGCGCTTGCTGCGCGGCCCGTACAATCGCATTCACGCGCACGTGGTCGATGCTGTCGTCGAGGCCTGCGAGCTCGAGTGTGCCCGCGATCCGCAAGCGTCCGGGGAGCGGCGTGAGTGCGACGCGTGCCTCCATCAGACCGAGCGGAAGCTCCGGGTCGCCAGCGCTGCGCTCGAACTCGACGTGGTAGCCCTTGCCTCCTTCGATCGGGACGAAGATGCCGGCCCGTTTCGCGAGCTCGGACGTCCACGACCCCGCAGCGAGGACGATCGTGTCGGCCTCGACTCGGCCCGCGGTCGTCTCGACGCCCGTGACTCGACCCGACCGCCGCGTGAAACCGATCACCTCGATACCCGTTCGTAGCTCAGCACCTTCGGCCACGGCCACTCGACCGACCTCATGCACGAACTGGCGCGGCTCGCAGTGAGCCTCTTCGGGGTAGTACGTGCCGCCCCTGATGTTCTCGGTGAGTGCGGGAACCCTCGCCCGCGTCTCGTCTGCGTCGAGGATCTCGTTGGCGAGGCCTGCCTCCGCGTTCTCGTGCGCCTCGTGACGGCCCGCCTCGAGCGCTTCCTCGGTCATGTACGCGTTCAGCAGACCACGCTTCTCGAAAGCGAACTCGAGCCCGGAACCGGCAAGCTCCTCGTGCATCTTCAGGCTGGCGAGTGTCAGCTCGCGCAGGATGCGGGTTCCTTCTCGGGCCCGCTCGCGCGTGCTCGCCAGCACGAAGCGCGCGAGCCAGGGCACGAGCGCGGGGCGCGGCCGGAGCGCCAACGGGCTGTCTGACTTGAACATCCAGCGAAGGCCTTGACGGACTGCCGCGGGCGTCGAGAGGGGCTCGGCGTGGCTCATCGTGATGATCCCGGCGTTGCCGGCCGAGCAGGCCCAGGCAAGCTCGGGGCCTCGCTCGAGGATGGTCACCCGCGCGCCGCGGCGGGTCAGCTCGAGCGCCGAAGCGGCACCGATCGCGCCGCCACCGATGACGAGTACATCTGCTGCGGGCGATGCCACGGCTCAGCCCTCGACCATCGGGTACTCGAGCGGGATGCCGGTCGCGCCGATGTCGGCGACCGCGAGGTGGCTCAGACCGACGTTGGCCACGACGAGCCGGTCAAGCTCTGGGCCTGCGAAAACGATGTTGGTCGGCGCGCAAAGGCGCATGCCCTTCGGCTCGTCGACGAGGATCTCGAGTTGAACGCCCGCCGAGAGCCGGTAGATCCGATCGGGCCGGTAGCACGAGATGTAGAGGTTGCCCTCGGTGTCGAAGACGAGGCCGTCCGGGATCGAGTCGGGCACCGCGCAGACCGCCTCAGGTGTGCCGGCCGAGCCGTCCGGCCGGATCTCGATCCGGGACACCCCGGGCAGCAGCGACTCGGCGACGTAGAGCGTGTCGCGCGCCTCGTTGAAGCAGGAGCCATTCGTGTAGTGGGGCAGCTCACGGCACCAGACAGTCGTCTCGCCCCCGGGAGCGATGCGGTAGATCAGCCCGTTGTTTCCTTCCCAGTCACCGGAGGCAGAGACGTACAGGTTCCCGGCCGGGTCGAACGTGGCGAAGTTGGGGCTGTTCATGGGCTCGTTCGGGGTCCCGGTCGAATAGGCCTCGAGCTTCCCGCTCTGCGGGTCGAGGCGCCAGACCGTGTGCTTGCCCAGATCGCAGGCGTACACGCGCCCCTGCCCGTCGAGCGTGACGCCGAGGATGAAGCCTCCCGTGCGCGCGATCTCATCGACCGAGCCGTCGAGACCGACGCGGTAGATCTGCCCGAGCTCGCCGCCCGCGTAGAGGTTCCCGTCGGGACTCCAGGCAACGCCCTCCGGGTGATCGAGCCCGGTCGCGAGCTGGCTGAAGCGATCGAGCTCGACGAGCATCGTGACCATCCTAGATCGCCCCGCTACGATGCCCCGCGAGCCGGCGGTCGAGCCCGTCGCGGAAGGGAGTCAGATGCAGTTCGGCCTGTTCTACCTAGGTGGCAGCCCGCGCGAGCAGCACGCGCGGGAGTACGAGGAGATCCTCGAGCAGGCCGAGTACGCCGACGAACTCGGCTTCGACAACATCTGGCTCTCGGAGCACCACGGCTCGAACTACGGGACAGTCCCTTCTCCGCAGATCCTTGCAGCGGCGATCGCGCAGCGCACCAAGCGCATTCGCATCGGCGTCGCGGTGTCGATCCTCACGTTCCAGCACCCGGTGAGGGTCGCCGAGGACTGGGCGATGATCGACAACCTGTCGAACGGCAGACTCGACTTCGGTGCCGGCCGCGGCTATCAGCCGCGCGAGTTCCGGATGATGGGCGCCGACCCAGAGACGAGCCGCGAGGTGTTCGCCGAGGCGCTCGACATTGTCCTCGGGCTCTGGGAGCACGGGCGCTTCTCCTATGCGGGGAAGCACTTCACGGTCGACGACGCAGAGATCTTCCCCAAGCCCATCCAGAAGCCCGTACCGCTCTGGATCGCGGCGCTGAGCCCACCCACGTACAAGCTCGTGGCCGAGAAGGGCGCGAACATCCTGATGACGCCGCTCCTCTCGCCGATGGAGGAGCTGAAGGAGAAGGCCCTCGAGGCAAGGCAGGTGCTGATCGATGGCGGGCGTGACCCGGAGTCGATCATCTTCCCGCTCAGCATGGTCGCCTACGTCGCACCAACCAGGGAGCAGGCACGCGCCGAGATGGAGCCCGCGCTCGGCTGGCACTTCAAACGGATCCTCGAGCTCTACCCCGGAGTCAGGGGCCAGCCGATCGAGAAGGGCTACGAGGCCTACGCTGATCCGATGAAGCAGCTCGAGGCGCTCGGCGACCCGGACAGTCCGTGGTTCGACGCGTTCGTCGACTCCGGCACGCTACTCGTCTCCGACCCGGCCGAGGCCTGCGACTTCCTCCGCGACCTTCGCGACTCGATCGATCTCAGGCACTTCACGGCCGCGACGGCGATCGGCGGCCTCGAGCACGACAAGGTCATGGCCTGCATGAAGCTGTGGGCAGAGGAAGTGATGCCCGTGCTTCGCGAAGAATCAGCCGCGGTCGCCGGCGCGAGTTGAGCGCCACGACCTGCTCCGGCATCTCGGCGACGTGATTCCGATACGACTATCCGTCAACGACGCCGAGCATGCGCTAGACGTCGAGCCGCGCGCGCTGCTCGTGCACGCACTGCGCGACGAGCTGGACTTGACGGGAACGAAGGTGGGCTGCGATACCAGCCAGTGCGGCGCATGCACCGTGCTCGTCGACGGACGCGCGACGAAGAGCTGCACGCTGCTCGCGGTCCAGGCCGCTGGCAGCGCGATCACGACGATCGAGGGCCTTGCGCAGAATGGCGAGCTGCACCCGGTGCAGGAGGCGTTCCGCGTCCACCATGGGCTCCAGTGCGGCTACTGCACCCCCGGGATGGTTATGGCTGCCGTCGACCTGCTCGAGCGCGAGCCAGCGCCGGATCGCGTTGCGATCAGGGAGGCGCTCGAGGGGAATCTCTGTCGCTGCACGAGCTACCAGCCGATCGTCGACGCCATCGAGGCTGCGGCGGACGGCGCGGTCGCGGCTCGCCGTGTCGATGAGAACGACGGGCTAGGCGCGCTCGGCGTCTCACGGCCGCGCGTCGACTCGGCACAGAAGCTGACCGGAGGAACGCGCTACGTGAGCGACCGCGAAATCCCACGACTCCTGCATGCACGCCTCGTTCTCAGCCCCTTCACGCGAGCACGCATTGACCGGATCGATGTGTCGGGAGCGCTTGAACGCCCAGGGGTGCAGGCCGTCCTCACGGCGGCCGATTTCCCTGAGGTCGATGCCGTCGGTCGCCGACAGGTCGAGCCGCTCGCTCGAGGCGACGTCTTCTTCGCGGGGCAGCCGGTTGCGCTTGTTGTGGCCAAGTCGGCCGCGAGTGCCGAGGACGCAGTCGGAGCCGTGGTCGTCGACTACACGCCGCTGGCTGCCGTGCTCGATCTCGAGGCAGCCAGCGCCGCCGGCGCGACCCCGACCCGTCCGCCGGAAGATGGCAGCCCCGCAGACACCGGCGCCGAGGCACCGAGCGACCCGGCGGCGCCGAACGTCGTCACCGAGCAGCGCTTCGAGCTCGGCGACCTCGACGAGGCGCTCACGAGCTGCGACGTGGTTGTCAGCGGCCGTTTTCGCACGAGCTGGGTCTACCAGGCGCCGATGGAGCCGCACTCGGCCACGGCCTGGGTCGAGCCCGACGGAGAGCTCGTCGTGCACACGAGCACGCAGGCGATCTTCTTCTCGCGCCAACGGTTGGCGCAATTCTTCGGCCTGCCCCAATCGCGGGTTCGCGTCGTGGGCGCGCCGATCGGCGGCGCCTTCGGCGCGAAGCTCCTTCTGGTCGAGCCGCTCGCGTGCGGCGCGGCGCTCAAGCTGCGCCGGCCCGTGCGCGTGGTGCTAACGCGAAGCGAGGAGGTTACGGCCGGGCAGCCAGCACCTGCCTCGTTGATCGACATCACGGTCGGCGCGACGTCGAGCGGCGAGTTCCTTGCGCTCAAAGCAGACCTTCGCTACGACACCGGCGCCTTCGTCGACTGGTCGCGCGAGTCGGTGATCGCACTGCACGTTGCCGGCCCCTACCGATGGCGCACCGCCGACTGCCGCTCGCGTGGCGTCATGACCAACCGCTTCGGTCGCGGCGCATATCGTGCGCCAGGCGGCCCGCAAGCGGGGTTCGCGCTCGAGTCGCTGGTCGACGAGCTGGCTCAGAAGCTCGCGATCGACCCGCTCGAGCTGCGGCGGCGCAACGCCGCCGTCGAGGGCGACGTACGCATCGACGGCTCGACCTGGCCCGTCATGGGAACGCGCGAGTGCATCGACGAGCTCGAGCGCCATCCGCTCTGGCAGCGTAGCGACTCACTTCCCGAGGGCGAAGGCGTGGGAGTCGGATTCGGGCTCTGGAGCGGGTCGCTCCATCCGGGCGCCGCCGTCTGTCGTCTCGATGGCGACGGACGAATAGCGATCGTCAGCGGCCTGGCCGACATGAGCAGCAACGAGACGTCTCTCGCCGCGGTCGCCGCTGAGGCCTTTGGTGTGTCGGTCGACGACGTGACGATGACCTTCACCGACACCGCGACTGCGCCCTTTGCGCCTCTCAGCGGTGGCAGCGCGATCACCTACTCGCTCGGCCTCGCGATCAGGCGCGCGGCTACAGCAGCGCGCGAGCGGCTGCTCGAGGCGGCGGCCCCGCGGCTCGAGGTCGACCGCGACGATCTCGAGATCGTCGACGGCATCGTGCGACCGATCGGCGCGCCCGACCGGGGCGTCTCGATCGCCGACCTGGCCGCCCAGCTGACGACCCTTAGCGGCCCGCCGATCGAGGGCCACGGCGAGGCCGTGCACGATACGGCGGCGCCCTCGGCGGCCGCGCACCTCGCGCACGTGCGCGTCGACCCGACGACCGGCCGCACAACGCTCATCGCGCACGTGATCTCGCAAGACGTGGGTCGCGCGATCAACCCGGCCCTGGTCGAGGGTCAGATGCGGGGCGCCGTCGCGCAGGGCGTCGGCTGGGCGCTGACCGAGGAGCTCGTCCACGACGAGGACGGGCAGCTCCTCACAGGCTCGTTCCTCGAGTACGCGATTCCGGGCGCCGAGCAGGTTCCCGACATCGACGCGATCATCGTCGAGGTGCCGTCGCCCGAGGGGCCGTTCGGTGCTCGTGGTGTCGGTGAGGCGCCGGTCGTCGGCGTCGCCGGCGCGATCGCCAACGGGCTCGCGGCGGCGACCGGCGTGCGACTGCACGAGCTCCCGATGACGCCCGAGCGTGTCTGGCGAGCTCTTAACGGGGCGTCGTGAGAGCTGCAGTTCTCTGGGAAGCCGGCGCTGAGCCGGTGATCGAGGAAGTCGATGTCGCGCCTCCGGGGCCGAACGAAGTCCTCGTGCGCGTCGCGGCGAGCGGCGTCTGCCACAGCGATCTTTCGGTGGTGCAGGGCGAGTTCCCGGTCACGCTCCCGTCGCTGCTCGGACACGAGGGCGCGGGCGTCGTCGAGGAGGTCGGGGCGGGCGTCACGCATCTACGCCCGGGCGACCATGTCCTCATGCTCTGGCGCTCGGCCTGCGGCGACTGCTTCTACTGCCACGCTCACCGACCGGCTCTCTGTCAGCAGGGCGTCGACATGCGTCTCGGCGGACTGCTCCCCGATGGGACCACGCGCTACAGCGTGGCTGGCAAACCCGTCCATCACTTCGCCGGCATCTCGACGTTCGCCGAGCAGAGCGTGGTGCCGGCAAGCGGTCTCATGCGCGTCGACCCCGAGGTGCCGCTCGACCGGGTCGCCCTCATAGGCTGCGCCGTACTCACCGGCGTCGGCGCGGTGTTCAACGCCGCCGAGCTTCCGCCGGGCGCGAGCGCCGTCGTGATCGGCTGCGGCGGCGTCGGCCTCAACGCGGTTCAGGCCTGCGCGATTGCCGGCGCGAACCCGATCGTGGCCGTCGATGTCGTCGGGTCGAAGCTCGAGCTGGCGCGTCAATTCGGCGCGACAGAGACCGTGGATGCGCGCCAGGGCGATGTCGTCGAGGCCGTGCGCGCACTAACCGACGGCCTCGGCGCGGACTACGCCTTCGCCTGCGTCGGCTCGGTTGAGGCGCTGACCGATGGGCTCGCGATGACGCGGCGCGGTGGAACCGTGATCGCCGTTGGCGTGCCGCACATGGATGCTGAGCTCGCGCTCAGCCCGCTCGCGCTGATCATGGACGAGAAGACGCTGCGCGGAACCCTCTACGGCTCGTGCGACTTCGCTGTCGATGTGCCGCGCGTGATCGACCTCTACCGTGCAGGGCGCCTCAAGCTCGACGAGCTGATCAGCCGCGAGTTCTCGCTCGACGAGCTCGGCGAAGCGCTCGCTCAGCTCGAGAGCGGTGATGTCGCGCGCAGCGTCATTCGCCCCTGACCGCTGGCGGCTGCGGTTACTGGCCGGCGGACAGGCGCTCGAGCGCTGACTCGACCGCCGACACCGCCCTATCGGTGTCGGCTCGCGCGATGTCGAGGTGCGTCACCGCGCGGATCGTGGTCTCGCTGATCTGCTTCATCCGCACACCCGCCCGCGCGATCTCGTCGAGGACGAGTGCGGCATCGAGCCCGGCCGGCGCGACGTCGAAGTAGACGATGTTGGTCTCGACTCGCTCCTGTGCCAGCTCGACGCCGTCGAGCACGGCGAGCCCCTCGGCGAGCTCGAGCGCCCGCGCATGATCGTCGGTGAGCCGTCGCACGTGGTGGCGGAGCGCGTAGATCCCGGCCGCGGCCATCATCCCCGCCTTGTGCGTGATGCCGCCGAAGAGGTACTTGGCCTGGCGCACACGCGTTACGAACTCCTCGCTGCCCGCCATGACCGCTCCCATCGGGCAGCCGAGCGCTTTCGACAGGTCGATCCAGGCCGAGTCGACCGGCGCACAGTAGTCGGCAGCGCTGACGCCGCTTGAGACCACGGCGTTGAGCATCCGGGCGCCATCGACGTGCACGCGCAGGTCGTGGGTTCGAGCGACCTCGCTGGCGGCGGCGATCGCTTCCAGTGACCAGACGCTGCCGCCGGTTCGGTTGTGCGTGTTCTCGAGGCTCAGGAGGCGTGGCCGCCCACCGGCGCCGACGACCGCGGCGATCTTCGCCTCGATCGCCGCGGGACTCAGGACGCCCCGTTCGCCGGGCAGCGTGTGCAGCTCGAGCCGGTGATGGATGTGTGGCCCTGCGTACTTCGAGTAGACCGGATGCGTGTCCTCGTGTAGCAGCAACCCGTCGCCGTGCTCGCACCACACATCGAAGGCGACGACGTTGCACATGGTCCCGGAAGGCATGAACGCCGCCGCCGGTTTCCCCATCAGCTCGGCCGCCATCTCCTCGAGCTCGCGAACGGTTGGATCTTCGCCGCGCTCCTCGTCGCCAACGTCCGCGGCGACCATGAACTCGCGCATCGCCTGGCTCGGCCTGCTCGCGTTGTCCGAGACCAGGTCGATCTCGAACGGCTGGAAGTCGCGGCTCGCCCAGGTCACGCGCCCAGGCTAGTGAAGATCCCGTACGCGGCCTCCACACGGCCAGTCTGGTGTGCGGCCTCGCGTGGCCGGTCTGGCCGGCGGCTAGGCGGCTAGGACTCGGTGATCGTGACCGAGTAGATGTAGGTCGGCTCGATGGTCGGGTCAACGCTTGGGTCGCCCAGCGACTCGATGCCCTGCGCGACGTCGAGGCCCTCGAGCACGCGCCCGAACTTCGAGAAGTCGTTGCCAAGGAAACTCGCGTCGCCCGTGACGATGAAGAACTGCGAGCCGTTGGTGTTCGGGCCTGCGTTGGCCATCGCCAGATCGCCGAGCGTGTAGCCGTCGGTCGGGAGCTCGTCCTCGAACTCGTAGCCGGGGCCGCCGGTGCCGTCGCCGAGCGGGTCGCCGCCCTGGATGACGAACCCACCCACGGCTCGGTGGAACGTAACACCGTCGTAGAAACCGGCCCGGGCGAGCTCGACGAAGTTGTTGGTCGTGAGCGGCGTGTTGACGGGGTCGAGCTCGAGCGTGATCGTGCCGCAGCCCGTCTCGAGCGTCGCGGTGTAGGTGGCTCCCTCGGTCAGATCCAGCGCGAACGGCCCTTCGAACTGCTGCACCGTGAGCGGTGGGTCAGGGGGCGGGTTCCAGCAGGCGATGCCGGTCGGTGTCGTGAACTCCTCGGCGGCCGGCGGCGGCTCGGGCTCCAGCGCGGGCTCGCTATCGCGGGCGAGGCCGCACACCTGGAAGCCGTACGCGGCAGCGACCGTGTCGATCTCGGCGCCGATCTCGCCCAGACTGTCGACCGCCGCCACGAGAGCATCTTCGTCGAGGGCCGCGGCTGCGGCCCCGACCTCGGCAACGATGCCTGATTGCTCCACAACCAGCGCCATCGTTCTGTCGGCCCCATCCTGGTCGCCAACCGGCGGCTCGAGAGCCTGCAGGCGCGGCAGGCCGTCGGCCGAGATCTCTTCGATGCCCGCGGCCCACATCTCGAAGTCCTCGAATGTCGTGAACGACGCGGTATCGCCCACGGCGTCGGTGCGCTCGTTGAGCTCAGTGCAGATCACGTCGGCCTGCGCGATGTACTCCTCCTTCGTCAGCTCGGCCGGCTCCGGCGGCGTATCAGGGTCGGGCGGCGGCTCCGGCTCGGGTGGCTGCTCAGGCTCGGGCGGGGCCGGAGGCTCGGGTACGGGCTGGGCGGCCTCGCTTGTCTCGGCCGGTACGGGTGGCGTGGCAGGCTCGGCGGAGTCGTCGCCACCGCAGGCGCCGAGAATGAGCAGAGCGCTCGCGGTTACGAGCACCGCGGCCAGCAATGCCTTATGAGGGCCGAGACGCACCGATCAAAACTAGCAGCGGGTCGCGGAAGGGCTACCGCGACGACGCGTCGGCGGCCTCGGGATCGCTCCCACGCGCGACCGTGACGACGCTGTCCTTCGGCTCGATCGTGATCCCCGGCAGCAGCCGATCGAGCCAGCCCGGGATGTACCAGCTGCGCTCGTTGAGGATGTGCATGATCGCGGGCACGAGCGTCATCCGAACGATGAATGCGTCGATCAGGATCGCGGCTCCGAGCCCGAGCCCGAACTCCTTGATCACCCGGTCGTCGCCGAGCATGAACGAGAGGAAGACGACGGCCATGATCGTGCCGGCTGCGACGACGACCCGTCCGATCGCGGCCATGCCGTTTCGGATGGCGAGCTGCGCCGCGTCGCCGCGCACGTATTCCTCCCTGATGCGGGACACGAGGAACACCTCGTAGTCCATCGACAGGCCGAACAGGATCGCGAAGACGATGATCGGTAAGAACGACTCGATCGGGCCCGTTCGGTCGAGCCCGACGACGCCGATCGCCCAGCCGAACTGGAAGACGGCGATCAGGATTCCGAACGCCGCCAGCGCCGAGAGGAGCGTCGTGATCGACGCCTTCACGGCGATCACGATCGAGCGGAACGCCATCGAGAGAACCAGGAATGTGATGCCGATGACAACGAGCAGAAAGATGCCGAAGCGGTCGAAGATGCGATCGGCGATGTCGTCGAACGCCGCGGTTTGACCACCGACGAAGGCGCGCGCAGGCGAGCCGGCCAGAGCGGCGGGGACAACGTCGTTGCGCAGCGTCTGAACGAGGTCACTCGTCTCCTCCGACTGAGGCGACGTATCGGGGAACGCGATGATCACGGCCGTATCACCGGCGTCGTTCAGCGCCGGGTCGGCGACGGAGGCGAGCCCTGGTGTCTCCCGGAAGGTTGCGACGAGCGTCGTCGCTGCGTCCGGGTCGCCGGTCTGATCGACGGCGATCAGGAACGGGCCGTTGAAGCCCGCTCCGAACCCCTCGGCGAGCAGATCGTAAGCCTTGCGCGTCGTGGTGTCGGGAGGGTTCGTCCCAGCATCAGAGGAGCCGATCTGAACCCAGCCGAGCGGGAGCGCCAGAACTATCAGAAGGAGGAGCGTGGCAGCGCCGACAGCCCAGGCGTGGTTTGTGACGAAGCGGCTCCAGCCGGCGATCCAGGTGCGCTGCCGACCTTCGGGCGAATCGTCGCGCTCGCGTATGAACGGCACCCGGCCGCTGTTGACCCGCGTGCCGAGCTTGCTGAGCAGTGCCGGCAGCAGCGTCACCGCCGCTAGCACGGCCACGAGCACCGTCATCGAAGCCGCGATTCCGAGCTTCGTGATGAAGTCGAGTCCGACGACGGCGAGAGCCAGGATCGAGATCGCCACGGTCAGGCCCGCGAATGCGACCGCCCGGCCGGCTGTGGCAGTCGCTGTGGCTGCGGCATCGGGTCCGCTCATGCCGTCCTGGAGCGCCTGTCTGAAGCGCGTGACGATGAACAGCGAGTAGTCGATCCCGACGGCGAGACCGAGCATGGTCGCCAAGACCGGAGTGATCGTGTTGAAGTTCGTAATGGCTGCCGCGATCGTCAGGAGCGAGAGGCCGAGCCCCACCGCAGCGATCGCCATGATGATCGGCAGGCCCATTGCGATGATCGTCCCGAAGACGAAGAGCAGGATGATCGCGGCCGCGACGACACCGAGCAGTTCGCTCGTTCCGGTCTCCGGGCCTTCCGAGTTGAGGACGACCGGCCCGGTGTACTCGGCGCGCACGCTCGTGTCGGCCAGTGCCTCGTCGACGGCCTCGCGCATCGCGTCGACCGAGCTCAACTCGACTTCGAACGACTGCTGGTTGAACAACGCGTCAGCGAACGCGATCGTGCCGTCCTCGCTCAACGCGCCGTCGATGCCCTCGAAGGGTCGCCGACCTCGACGACGTCCTCGTTGGTGGAAGCAGCCGCCAGCGCCGCGTTGACCGCGTCACGCTGAGCGCCCTCGTCGAGCCGGCCGGCCTCGGTCGTCAGGACGATCTGTGCAGCCTCGCCCGCACGCGCCGGGAATCGCTCCTCGAGGAGATCGATCGCGCGCTGCGTGTCGGAGTTAGGGATTGTGAACTCGTCGACGAGCGTGCCACCAGCCGATGCGCTTACGCCGATGATGATCACCGCGGCAACGATCCAGAGACCGATCACGCGCCATGGATGCCGCGCGCACGCGCGCGAGCTTGGTCAGCATGGCCTCTCTCGACCGATCTGCGCTTGTGCTTTCGTTCGGCATCTGCTGGGCGCTGCCACCCGTCCCGGGTGGCCGGCCGGCCTAGGCTACAGACTCTACGCCAGCCGTTTGTCGCTAACGGGGTTTCTTCCTACACTGAGTCGAGATGGCTGTGGCCGATCTGCGGAGCACTCGCGCGCTTTGTGTCGGAGCGCTTTCGGCTGGCGTCGCGCTTGCGATCGCCGGCGGCGCTCACGGCAACTTCTACATTGGCAACGACGGCAACAACACGATCAACGGCTCGCCGACGATCGACATTCTGCGCGGGCTCGACAGCAATGACATCCTGCGTGGCCGGGGCCGCTCAGACACGCTTCACGGGGTAGCGGTGCTGACCGGCTCGAGGGCGGCGACGGTCGTGACATCCTCTTCGGTGGCCCGGGCGACGACTCGCTCTTCGGCGGCATCGACAACGACATCTTGCGTGGCGAGGGCGGGCGCGACACGCTCGCGGGCGAAGCAGGCAGAGACACGCTGCGCGGCGGCCCGGACGGCGACCGACTCGAGGGAGGCCCCGGGCCCGACACGCTCCATGGTGAGGGTGGACGCGATGTTCTGATCGGCGGTGCCGGCCCCGACGAGCTGCTCGGAGGCCCCGGCAACGACGATCTCGACGGCCAGGGCTCGAGAGACATCCTTCGAGGCGCTGGAGGCCGCGACACCGGCAGCGGCGGGGTCGGCAACGACACCATTGATCTCGGCGGCGGCCGCGATCGCGGCTTCGGAGGGCCCGGAAACGACACGCTGTTGCTCGGCGGCGGCAATGATCTCGCATCCGGCGGCGCTGGCAACGACAGCGTTGCGCTGGGCGCCGGCAACGATCGAGTGACTCACGACGTCTCCGAGAACCGCAATGCGTGCGATTCGTACAACGGCGGGCCCGGCACTGACAGGCTCGAGCTGCTCGTCAGCGACGCGCTCCTGGCTGAGCTCGGCACGACGCGCGCGGCGATCGAGCAGCGCTTTGCCGGCAAGGCTCCAGGCAGAGTGAAGTTCGCGAGCCTTGGTTTCAAGCTGACGGTTACCGGCTTCGAGCAGCTCGAGGTGAAGGTTCCAACGGTCGACGTCGTCGTCGCCAACCAGCAGGAGGATGGCGTCCGGTTGCTCGTTAACCCGGGCACCGGAAAGCTCAAGCCAGGCGCGAGGAGCCCGGTCGAGGACGATCCGCTCGATCTCGCGGTCGGCGACCTCGACAACGACGGCCACCTCGACGTCGTGGCTGCAAACCGCGTTGCCGGGTCGGTTCAGGTGCTGCGCAACACCGCGTCCGCCGGCGCTGGCGGTACGCGTGGGCTAAAGGCCGATCATCAGGTCAGGCTCGGCAGCTTCACGAGCGCAGTGGCGCTCGCCGACTTCGACCAGCGACGCGGGCTCGACGTGATCGCTACCAACCAGGCGAGCGGGACCGTGCAGATCGCACACAACAATGGCATAGGGGAGCTGCTCCCGCGGAAGGCGCTCAAGGTCGGCGGCGAGCCGAACGACGTCGCGGTCGCCGACTTCGACGGCGCCGGCGGTCCCGATGCGGTCGTGACCAATCAGCAGACGGACACCGTCCACCTGCTCCTCAACAAGGGTGGGGGTGGACTCACGCGTCACGTCGACATTCCCGTAGGCGATTTCCCGCGCGCGATTGCCACCGGCGACCTCGATGGCAACGGCCTGCCCGATGCAGTGGTTGTCCACTTTCTGGCGGGAACGGTGCAGGTCTTGTTGAACACCGGGACCGGCGCGCTCCTCGCACCGCAGGCACCGATCGCGATCGGCGGCCGTCCGGTCGCGCTCGCCATCGGCGAGCTCGACGGAAGCCCGGGCGTTGATGTCGCGGTCGCGCAGTCCGAGTCGGGCACTCTCCAGCTGCTCGCCAACAACGGCCTCGGTGGGTTGACACCGCTCGTCGCGATCAGCGTCGGCGCGTTCCCAAGTGCTGTCGCAGTCGGCGATCTCGACGGCGACACCATCAACGAGATCGTCGTGGCGAACGGTGACGATGGCACCGTCCAGGTCGTTCGGCGCCTCCCGGGCGGGTTCGTCCCGCGCAAGGCGATCAAGGTGGGCAGCGACCCGGTCGCGCTCGTCATCGGCGACTTTGACGGAAGGTAGTCGCTTCGCGACTACCTTCCGAGAATTCCGAGCAGCTGCGCAGCTGCTCGTTCTCGTCGCAGAGCCCACCGGCCTGGCGCAGCGCCTAGGGCTCCATTGGACCAGGTGGGGCGGGCGGAGCGCTCGCGGCCGCCTCGATTAGGCGCCCGATCAACTCGGCTGCGTCCTGGCTCGTGATCAGTAGCTCCCTCGACTCGGGCACGAGGAACCCGTCGGCGACGAGCGCGTCGATGAACTGGCGCAGCGGATCGAAGAAGCCGTCAACGTTGAGGATCCCAAGCGGCTTTGCGTGTATGCCGAGGTGGGCCCATGTCCAGACCTCGAAGAGCTCCTCGAGCGTGCCGATCCCGCCGGGCATCGTGATGAACGCGTCCGAGAGCTCGGCCATGGCTGCTTTGCGCTCATGCATCGAGCCGACCACCCGCAACTCTGTCAGAGCCTGGTGGGCCAGTTCCCGCCGCAGGAGGCTCTCTGGGATCACACCTATGGCCTCGCCGCCGGCTGCGAGCGCCCCTTCGGCTAGGGCGCCCATGACGCCGATGTTCGCACCTCCGTAGACGACGCCGATTCCACGTGACGCGAGCAGCTCACCCAGTGCGCGGGCGGTCGTTGTGAACAGCGGGTTCTCACCCGGCCGCGACCCGCAGAAGACGCAGACACGCTCGATCGTCTGGGCGTGCACAACCCGGCCACCTTAGACGGTTGCGTCCGGCACAATCCGCCGTCGGGCACAATCCGACGCGTGGCGCACGCAGGAGCGGAGGAGGCAGCGGGCGGGCGCGCGTTGCAGTTTCCGACGCGCGAGGTGCTCAGACGCGAGCTGGCAGCGAGGCCAGTGCCGACGCTCGATGCCGCCGAGCGCTCGGCAGCGGTGCTGATCTGCCTTCACGACGACGAGATCCTGCTCGTGAAGCGTCGTACCGACCCGCGAGACAGATGGTCGGGACATATCGGGCTGCCCGGTGGTCGTCACGAAGATGTCGACGACGATCTCCTTGCGACAGCACTGCGCGAGACGAACGAGGAGCTCGGATTCCATGCCCCTGCCGAGGGGCGAATCCTCGGTCCACTCGGCACCTACCTCGCGCGGCATCGTCGCCCCGACGATCTCGCGATCGGGGTTTTCGTTGCCGAGCTCGCGTCGAGACCGTCCCTCGTCCTTTCAGCCGAGATCGACGCGGCCCACTGGATCCAGCTCACCGCGCTCGAGCAGACCCAGGCGGTCGTTCCCGAGAAGGACGAGCCGGTCCCCGCCTACACGCCGCGTTCCGGCGACGCTGAGCTCATCGTCTGGGGAATCACCTACGGCATCCTCGAGCGCCTACGAGCTCTGGACTAGAGCCCAGCTGGCTCGCCCAGCTCCCACGAGAACGACAGCTGCGCAGCAGCTAGGCGTTCTCGAAAGGTAGTCGCGAAGCGACTACCCGCCGTCAAAGTTGCCGATGCCGACGAACGTCGGCGAGCCGCCGGCCTTGCGGCTGCGATTCTCGATCAGGCCACCGGCGCCGTCGTTTCGCAGGATCTGGACGAGCGAGAGCGCTGGTGAGGCCAGCAGCGTGTCTGGCCCAGGCTTGTTGTCGAGGTGCGCTATGACGAACGACGAGCTTCCCGCTGCCGCCACCGCCGCGAGCGGATTCAGCCCGCCGGATCCATCGTTGAGGAAGACCTGGATCGCTCCGTCTGTCCGCACGACGACGTCGCGCCCGTTGGTGGCGTCCATGTCGCCGAGCGAGACATCGACGGCGGGGCCGGCGATCGCCAGGGGCGCATTGCCCGCGAGGTTGCCGGAGCCGTCGTTCTCGAACACCTGAACGCTGGCGGAGCCGGCGATCGCCACGTCCGCACCGGGCTGGCCGTTGAGCTCGCCCGCAGCCAGCACCGTCGCCCCGGTCGCGACCGGTTGAGCCGGCTGTGCGACCAGATTGCCTGCGCCGTCGTTGAGGAGAACCGTGAGCGTGCTCGCGCTCGGGCTGACGGCGAGCACGTCCAGACCGTTGACCCCATCGATGTCGGCGATCGCGACGTCACTCGGCGCCGGGCCGACCGGGTAGGTCTTTCCAGCGACCAGCTCACCATCGTTAGCGTTGAGGACCTGCACCGTGTTGTCGCCCGAGTTGGCGACGACGACCTCCGGGTGCTGGTCGCCGCGCAGGTTGCCGGCGGCGAGCGCACTCGGGTTCGAGCCGACCTTCACCGGGCCCTCACGCCGCAGCTGACCCTGGCCGTTGTTGGCGAGCAGCTCAACCGTGCTCTTGGCGTTGCTCGCAACGATGACATCGGGCCCACCTCGGATGTCGATGTCCGCTGTGATCATCGCCGACGGGTCCTTCTGGACCTTGACGGGCTTCAGCGATCTGATCTTGCCCGACGGCAGGTTGAAGAAGATCTGTACCTGGCTCTTTGCTCTCTGGACCACCGCGAAGTCGAGCGTGCGCTCTGCCGTGATCATGATCTCTTCGAAGCCGATTGCCGTGAGCTTCAGCCCAATCTCGTTGAACGTCACCCGGCCTGAGCCGACCTCGGCGTCGAACACCGCTTCGATCTCGGGCATCGTGAGATCAAGGTCGACGAGCGTCTGGCGATCGGCGAATATCGACAGGATGTCGTGGCCTGGGCCGCCCTCGTAGCGGTCGCGAACGCCGAGGTTCGCGGCGATCGAGTACTCGCCGACGTCGTCGCCCCTGCCGAGGCGGACGATGTCCTTGCCCTCGTCGCCGGCGCCCTCATCGGGGCCGCGGCGGCCTGCCAGCACGTCTTTGCCGAGGCCGCCCTGGAGCGTGTCGCTGCCCTTTCCTCCGAGCAGGATGTCGTTGCCCTCGTCGCCGCGGAGCGTGTCGTTGTCGGCGTCGCCTTGCAGCTTGTCGCGGCCCTGGCCGCCCTCGAGCAGATCGTTCCGGGGCCGCCGCTTGCTGTGTCGCGCCCCACGCCCGCCTCAATCGTGTCGTTGCCCGGACCACCAGCGATGCGGTCGTTGCCTCGCGCGCCAGTGATCTCGTCGTCGCCGTTGAGCGCGCGGATCAGGTCGTTCTGGGGGGAGCCCTTGAGGACGTCGTCCTTTGGCCCGCCGGTGATCACGGCTGCGCCAGCCAGGCCAACGATGGCGAGCGCGCTCGCGAGCACGCAGATCGATACGACACTGCCCCTTACGACTGGCCGCATTCTGTTTCTGAGTCTAGGGATGACCGGCGACGGCTTCAAGCCGAAGCCCGAGCGGCCAGCGGTGAAGGGCAGCCGCCCTGCGGAGGGCGTCGTCCGCGCCGTCTACTATCGAACACATGTTCGTATCAGATCCGGGGTCAGCCGGCGCCGTCGCGACGTCTCCCGACGGGCTAAACGAGGGCCAGCTCGCCGCGGTGCGACACAGCGGGTCGCCGCTTGTCATCGTCGCGGGTGCCGGCACCGGCAAGACGCGCACGCTCGTCGCTCGCGTCGCCCATCTCGTCAACGAAGGCGTTGATCCCGAGCGGCTTCTGCTGCTCACGTTCTCGCGGCGTGCCGCCCAGGAGATGATCGATCGGGTCGGCAACGCGACCGAGCGCCGGGCCGCTGCCCGGATCTGGGGTGGCACGTTCCACGCGATCGCGAACCGTCTGCTGCGAGTGCACGGCGAGGCGGTCGGCCTGGCGCCGTCGTTCACCGTGCTCGACCAGGGCGACGCGACCGATCTCTTCGGGCTCGTCCGTGCCGAGCAGGGCAGCGCGACGACCGGGAGGCGATTTCCCCGCCCCGACACCATTGCCACGATCTACTCGCGCGTCGTGAATGCACAAGCTGCGCTCGACGACGTCTTGCGCGACCACTTCCCCTGGTGTGCCGAGCACGCCGACGCGCTCCGCGTGCTGTTTCGCGCCTACACAGAGCGCAAGCGCGCCGTCAACGTCCTCGACTACGACGACCTACTGCTCTTCTGGCGGGCTCTCATTCGCTCGGCCGAGGCTGGTCCGCGCGTGCGCGCACGCTTCGACCACGTTCTCGTCGACGAGTACCAGGACACCAACCGCATCCAGGCCGAGATCGTGGCCGAGCTGGCCGCTCCCGACGACAACGTGACCGTCGTCGGCGACGACGCGCAGGCGATCTACGGGTTTCGCGCGGCGACGGTCGAGAACCTCCGTAACGTACGCGAGACCTGGCCGAGCGCCGAGGTCGTCACGCTCGACCAGAACTATCGCTCGACGATGCCGATCCTCGGCGTCGCCAACGAGTTGCTCGCACAGTCGCCAGACGCCCTCGAGAAACACCTGTGGAGTCCGCGGCACGGCGCGACGCGGCCCGTACTCGTTGCCTGCGCCGACGAGGCGGCGCAATCGACCTGGATCGCCGAGCGCGTGCTCGAGCTGCGCGAGCAGGGCGTCGACCTGACCGAGCAGGCGATCCTCTTTCGCACGTCGCACCACAGCGACCATCTCGAGCTCGAGCTCACGCGACGCAAGATTCCGTTCGTCAAGTACGGCGGCCTCAAGTTTCTCGAGTCGGCGCACGTCAAGGATCTCGTGGCGCTTCTGCGCCTACTCGAGAACGGCCAGGACGAGCTTGCCTGGTCGCGCGTGCTCGGCGGCCTCGAGGGCGTCGGGCCGGCGACCACACGCCGTGTCCTCGGCGAGCTCGGCGTCGGCTCGGCCGCGCCGGGTGATCCGCTCACGCGCTTCCTCGAGGACGGCGAGGACGAGGTCAAGCTGCCCGGCGCCGCGGCGGCTGACGCGCGCCTGCTACGCGATGCGCTCTACGACTGCGCGAGCGGTGGCGTCGATGACTCGGTGAAGGCGCAGGTCGAGCGGTTGCGCGAGTACTGCACCGATGTGTTCCCGCGCCGCTACTCGAACAGCGCGGCGCGGCTCGCCGACCTCGACCAGCTCGCGGTCAGCGCCAGCGGCTACACCGACCGCGAGCGCTTTCTCACCGAGCTCGTCCTCGACCCGCCCGAGCGAACCGGTGACTGGGCCGGCCCGCCGCACCTCGACGACGAGTACCTCACCCTCTCGACCATTCACTCGGCCAAGGGGCTCGAGTGGCGGGCCGTGACGGTGCTTCACGCCGCTGACGGCAACATTCCGTCGGACATGGCACTCAACGAGCCGGACGGGCTCGACGAGGAGCTTCGGCTTCTCTACGTCGCGATGACGCGGGCGAAGGACTACCTGCACGTGACCTGGCCGCTGCGCTTTCACCTGCGCCGCTACGGGCGCGACGATCGCCACCTGTACGCGCAGATCAGCCGCTTCCTCGACCCTATGCGGGCAAGCTTCGACGAGGTCGCGACCGAGGTCGCTGCAGTCGGTGCCGGCGCCGATCGCGACGAGCTCGGCGTACCGCTGGTGGGGTCGAAGCTCAGTGAGGAGGTCGACGCGCTTCTCGACGACCTGCTGCGCTAGCGGCTCCGCTTCGCGGAGCTTGGGACTTTGCTGCGCAAAGTCCAGGCTCAGTCCGGGACAGTCCCGGACTAGCCGTGGGGGCGAACGAGCTTGCGGCCGCGAGCGCCGCCGCTGAGGAGTACCTGCACGCCCGCCGCGACACCGTGGAGGCCGATCTCTTCGTCGACCAGCAGCTCGAGGTCAGCGGGTTTGTAGTCGGCGCCGAGCCGGCTCCACACGCGTTGGCGCAGCTCCATGGGAAGCATCGCCGAGTCGATCCCGAGCAGCGCAACGCCACGCAGGATGAACGGCATCACGCTGGTTTCGACCTTGACGCCGCCGGTCAGGCCCGAGGCCGCGACGGCGCCACCGTAGCTCGTTGCCGCCAGCGCGCCGGCGAGAGCGCTGCCGCCGACGCTGTCGATCGTCGCTGCCCAGAGCTGCTTGCTGAGCGGGCGCTCGGCGTGCTGGGCGACGTCCCCGCGAGCGATCACCTCGGTCGCACCGAGCTGCCGAAGCCAGTCGTGTGCGTCGTCCTTTCCAGTGGACGCGTGCACCTCGTAGCCGCGCGCGGCGAGGACTGCCACGGCCGAGCTCCCGACGCCGCCGGTGGCACCCGTCACGAGAACGGGGCCGGCGCCGGGCTCGAGACCCCTGTCTTCGAGCCGGTCGATGCTGAGGGCGGCGGTGAAACCGGCCGTGCCCAGGATCATCGCCTCGCGACCCGACAGCCCGTCCGGCTGCGGGACCACCCAGTCCGCGGGCACGCGAGCGCGCTCCGACAAACCGCCGTGATGACCGACGCCGAGGTCGTGGCCG
Organism: Gaiellaceae bacterium; assembly: GCA_965223695.1. GTDB lineage: Bacteria > Actinomycetota > Thermoleophilia > Gaiellales > Gaiellaceae > JAUVPB01. The sequence continues at coordinate 239,525 of CBDCXJ010000024.1, forward strand.
TGCGCGATGATCGCCTGGCCAGGGTTGAAGCGGTCGTCGGTCGAGTCGGTCACCTGGCCCGCCATGTCGACGCCGACGATCAGGGGTGAGCGACGGGCAACCTTGCCCTCGGGCACCGAGGCGAGCCCGTCCTTGTAGTTGAGCGACGACCATTCGACTGAAACCAGGACGTCACCGTCGTCGAGGTCCGCCTCGCTCATCTCGCGGACCGCCGACTCGACGCCGGCGTCATGGTCGGCGACGAAAGCACGGAACGTCTGGCTGTTTGCATCGCTCACGTGAGCGTCCTCGTGGTCCGGTGACAGCGCGCCAACCACGCGCGCCGGCGCCGCTACCGGCGCACGCCGCGATGCTACTCGTCCTCGAGATCGAGACCAACCATCTAGAGGCTTGATGCGGAATGCGGCGCCCCAATTCCACATCAAGCCTCTAGGCTGCGCGGGTCAAGCGGGCACACAGGAAAGGGGCCGCCAGTGACGGCGATCTTCTATCACGAGGGAACGTGGCACGACGAGGATCCGAAGGTCGTCGGCTCAGCCGACCACGCCCTTTTCCTGGCTTCGACTGTGTTCGACGCCGCCCGTGCGATCGACGGGTATATCCCCGACCTCGAGACACACTCACACCGCTTGCTCGAGTCCGCCGCTGCCCTAGGGCTCGGAACGCCCGTCTCGGCCGAGGTCGTCATGGAGCTCGCGGTGGACGGTGTACGCCGTATGCCCAACCCGAAGGCCGACATCTTCATCCGCCCGATGATGTTTGCGACAAGCGGCACGGGCTTCGGTGGCGTCATTCCCGATCCCGACTCGACGCAGTTCGTCTTCCCCATCTATGAGGTGCCGCTCCCCGAGTTCGCGGGCTTTTCAGCCATGTTTTCGAGCAGACGACGTCCGGCTCGAGACCAGGCGACGACGAATGCCAAGGCCGCCGCGCTCTACCCGAACTCGAGCCTCGCGCTCAGGGAAGCGAGCGCCGCCGGGTTCGACAACGCGATCATGCTCGACCCCAACGGCAACGTCGCCGAGTTCGCGGCCGCCAACCTCTACGTCGTCAAGGACGGCGTCGCTCTCACGCCGCTGTGGAACGGCACGTTCCTGAACGGCGTGACGCGCCGGCGGGTGCTCTCGCTGCTCAACGAGGGCGGAGTCGAGGCCATCGAGACGACCCTGACCGCCGAAGACATTCAGACGGCCGACGAGGTCTTCCTGACCGGCAATTTCGCGAAGGTTCAGCCGTGCACGAAGGTGGGCGATCGCGAGCTGCCGATCGGTCCCGTGACGAAGCGGGCGCGCGAGCTCTACTTCGAGTGGGCGCGCGGCACCGAGCGCGTTGCCTGACGTAGCCCGCGCGTTCGCGTCGGCACCGCACTCGGGAATCCGCGAGATGGCGGCCCTCGCGGCGCGTCTTCCCGATGCGTTGCGACTCGAGGCGGGTGATCCGAACTTCGCGACGCCGGCACACATCGCGGAGGCGGCTGCGCGTGCGACGAGTGACGGGTTCACGAAGTACACGCCCTCTAGCGGCTTCCCCGCGCTGAGGGAGCTGGTCGCGGCGAAGCTCGCCGAGCGGAACCGGATCGAGTGCTCGGTCGATCAGGTGGTGGTAACGACGGGTGGCTGTGGGGGTCTCTTCACGAGCCTTCTCATGCTGCTCGACCCGGGCGATGAGGTGTTGATCCCCGATCCGGGCTGGGCGAACTACGCGCCGATGATCCACGTGCAGAGCGCACGGCCGGTGGGTTACCCGCTCGATCCGGCACGTGATTTCGAGCCCGACTTCGGCCGGCTCGAGGCGCTCGCGAGCTCGCAGACGAAGGTGCTGATCGTCAATTCCCCCGGGAATCCGACCGGCGCGGTCTATCCGGCCGCGACGGTGCGGCAGCTGCTCGACTTCGCCGAGCGGCACGACCTCTGGCTGATCTCGGACGAGTGCTACGACGAGATCGTCTTCGAGGGCGAGCACGTGAGCATGGCGACGCTCGGCGACCCCGAGCGGGTGATCAGCGTCTTCACCTTCTCGAAGTCCTACGCGATGACCGGCTGGCGCGTCGGCTACGCGGCCGCGGCGCCCGAGATCGCCGAGCAGATCGGCAAGGCGCAGGAGCCCGTAGTCGGGAACGCATCGAGTGTGTCCCAGAAAGGGGCCGAGGCCGCGCTCGCGGGCCCGCAAGCTTGCGTCGCAGAGATGCGCGATGCGTATCGCGAGCGCCGGGACGCCGCATCCGCGCTGCTGAACGAGCGCGGCGTCGGCTACGTGACCGGTCGCGGCGCCTTCTACCTAATGGTGGACGTATCGCTAGCCGGCGAGTCGCTGCGTTCGCCCGCAGCCTGCTCGAGGAAGAGCACGTGTGCGTCGTCCCGGGCAGCGCCTTCGGGCCTACCGGCGAGGGCTTCGCGCGGGTGTCACTGTCGGTTGCGCCCGACGTGCTCGTTGAGGGGCTCGAGCGGCTCGCGTCGCGGCTCGAGCGCGTTGCCACGAGCGCTCGATAGCCATATGGTTCCGCCGAGTTCGCGCCAACTGAGGCGCGCGTGCAAGGAGCGCGGCAGGCGCACGACCCTAGAAGGAGAGTCCGTGGCTGATTCGACACAGGAGTTTCGCGGGAAAGTCGGAGGGATGAGCGACGAGGAGATGGCGGCGTTTCTCGAGCGCGGCGAGTGCGCTCGCGTGGCCTGCCTCGATCTCGACGGCAACCCCTACATAACGGTGCTCTGGCACGAATGGCGCGACGGTGCCTTCTGGTTCGTGGGGCGTCAGCGTGCGGCCTGGTGCGAGTACATGAAGACCGACGCACGCGTATCGATCGTCGTCGACATCGCGCCCACGCTCGAGAAGGTCTGGTGCAAAGCCACCGCCGAAGTCGTCGAGGAGCCGAACGTCGGCGGCGAATGGGTCGACATCGCCGAGCGTATGGCCGTGCGCTACCTCGGCCCGGACGGACCAACGTACCTGACCCCGACGCTCAAACAGCCGCGCTGGCTCATCAAGGCGACGCCGATCGAGCTACAGACTTGGCAGGGCGTCGGTTGGGCAAAGCGTTACTGGGTCAGAGCAGGGACGGCCCGACCTACGAGGAAGCGCACGGGTTCTCGACGTGAGCCACCTCGTCACGTGAGCTCTTCAGCGGCGGCAACGCCGTCCCGCTACGACCCTGCGACGGCTAGCAAGGGAGCGATGATGGTTGAGACCGCATCCGCATACGAGACGCTTCCGGTGAAGTATCCGCCGCTGAGCGACGACGACCTCGAGACGTTTCTCGGCGGGAAGTGGATCGCGTATCTCGCGACCACGGGCAAGGACGGCGCGCCCCACGTGAAGCCCATGTGGTACTCGTGGGACGGCGACGCCATGTGGATGGTGACGTGGCTCGACTGCAAGACCACGCGCAATCTCGACCACGAGGCCCGTGTCGCAGTCACGCTCCAGGAGGGCGGCGAGCCGGTTGTGGGCTTCCCGACACAGGGCCTGATCCTGTTCGGCGACTCCGAGCTCATTCCCGAGATCAAGACCGAGAACGACCCGACCTCGTGGCACTTCAAGGTGTTCGCCGGCTACCTGGGCGAAGAGGCCTGCATGAACCCGCCACTGAGCGAGCATCTCTCTAATCCGGCGATGGCCGTCAAGATCGTGCCGCGGCGGATTGTCAGCTGGGACTACCGGCAAGGCCCGATCGAGGAGGGCGGCTAGCTTGGCGGCAACCGTGTTGCCGCGGGCCGCCATCGCACGGCGCTCAGTCATGGAGCGCGCTGGCGCGGAACCGCTCGAGACCCACGATCAACGCACCCACATCGCCCGTCGCGACGAAGGTCGCGCCGCCTGCAAACGCCGTGCTTGCGTCGCTGTCGGCCGTAAGCGGCACGCCGGCAGAGACGCCGTGCTCCCGGGCTGTCTCACAGACGGTTGCGACGCGGCTTGCCACCTCGCGGTGGCCTGCCTCGCCCGGGACACCGACGTCGATGCTGAGATCAGACGTGCCGACGAACAGGCCGTCGACGCCAGGGACGCTCGCGATTGCCGCCGCCTTCTCGACGCCGTCCCTGTCCTCGGTCATGGCGATCACCGTCGGCCTAGCGGCCGCGGAGGCGGCAAACTCGGCCAGGTTCATCTTTCGACCCCACGCGGTGACGCGGGAACCCGCCGCGCTGCGCTCTCCCTCGGGCGGGTAGCGGGTCGCGGCGACGATGTGAGCGGCCTCGTCAGCCGAGCGCACGTGGGCGATCATGATGCCTGCGGCGCCCGCATCGAGCAATCGCCCGACACGGGGCCGGTCGCCCTGGGCGAGCCGCACCAGTAGCGCGATTCCTGCCGCCTCGGCGACGCGCACGAGGGTCGCGATCTGCTGGTCGCCGACAGGCCCGTGCTCGGTGTCGACCACGACGAAGTCGACTCCGGCGGCTGCTGCGGCCTCGGTTGCTTCCGGCGCGGAGATGTTCTGGAAGCATCCGATGAGGTGCTCCCGCTCTCGAAGGCGCTCGCCGAGGGTCGCCATCTAGCCCTATATGCCCAGGAGCCCTGCGCCAGCGGCGCGGCTCAACCCGCCGCGTGCTCGTGGGTCGACGAACGCCTGTTCGCGATGCTCGCCCCGCCCGTGTGTCATTAGGAGGGCTGATCGACGTTCATGCGCGCGTACGTTGCCTCGACGTCGTCGATCACATTGCAGACGGCTCGTGTTATCTGGTCGTAATAGCGCTCGCCGCCCTCAGCGGTGGCCTTGGTCGGGTCTCCCCATACTCCGCCCGGCATCGCCCTGTAGCAGGAGCCGGCCTGCGTCTCGAAGAACGCGAAGATCGTCGGCATCGGCGGGCCCTTCAGCTGCGGGAACGGGGGCCAGCCGGCCTCAGCGCGCTCCATCTCGACAAGCTCGGGGCGGACGGCGAGGACGGCGGCCGTCTCGCCGATGTTGGCGTGCAGGCCGGCCTTGACTCCCAGGTAGGCCTCCTGTTCGGCCGGCTGCAAAGCGTCCCAATAAGACATGGCATAGGCGCGGGTGCCCTCGGGCAGGCGCGGCGATGCGTTCAGCAGCGCGAGGTTGATCGCCGGGTAGTTCGTGTAGTGCCCGTTGACGAAGACCACACGTTTGAAGCCCGACTCGGCCAATGAGAGCGCGATGTCCTCGATCATCTTCAGGTAGGTCTCGACGTTGACGTAAGCCAGGCCTTTGAACCCTCTGTGGCCGGCCGAAAGCCCGTACGGCACCGGTGGAGCGACGAGCGCTGACTTGACACCGGCCACGCGCCGGCAGACCTCGCGCGGAATGATCACGTCGGTGCCGAGCGGCGCATGTGCGCCGTGCTGCTCGGTGGAGCCTGTCGGGACAAGCACCATCGCCGGATAGCCACTCAGGTAGCCGCTCACCTCGCGATCGGTCAGCTCGTCGAGGAAGACGCTCTTTCTCATCGATGCTGTTCTTCGCTAATCGCGCTCATGGCCGGGTGAGTGACTCAGACATCTAGATGTGCCTGGAACCTGGCGCAGAGCCCGGATGAGTTCATCGAGTCCCCTTCGGCGAAAGGAGGCGCGAGTATAAGGTCGATCGCCGTGCCGGACGGTTGATGTCGACCTCCAGATCGTCGGCGACCCGGGCGCCGCGCCTGGCCGTCGGCGAACACGTGAGCGATTGCACCTCCAGTGACCCGCTCACCCGAGACTCTCCTCGAGACCGAGCAGCGCCGCGTAGAGCACGCTGACACGCGGCAGCGAAACCGAGCGCCTGGCCGCGTCGGCGAGCAGCGGGCCGATCACCGCGCCCATCTCGGTCGGCCTGCCGCGGCGGATGTCCTGCAGGGCAGAGTGCGTCGAGCCGCTGGACGCGAGTGGTGAGCTCATCACGCTTCTCGTGGCGTCAGCATCGGACTGGTCGAGCCAGCTGCGGATGTGGAACGGGCCCAGATCGATCAGCTCTACTCGGCGCGCGTCGGCAAGGCTCGCCAGCTCCCGCACCGTCGCAACGAACTCGCCGGCGAGTCGCTCGCTCGAGAGGACGCCGGCATTGCTCTGCCCCGAGAGCGAGGCAAGCAAGCCGATCGCTGCCCAGGCAACGAGTTTCGTCCAGCTGGCCGAGGCGATACCGCTCGACGCCTCGGTTGTCAGGCCAGCCGCAGCCAGCAGATCGACGAGCTCATCGACGCGCGCCGACGCGTGCCCATCGGGCTCTCCCAGGTGCGTTCCCCCGTCGTATGTCCATCGGACCACACCCGGCTCGGGTCGCTCGCCGGCTACGGCCGTGAGCGCGCCGATGACACGCTCGGCGCCGAAGGCCTCGGCGAGCAGCTCGTCCTTGATGACGCCGTTCTGGACCGACGCGACCAGCGCCCGCGGTTCGATGTGCGCGGTGGCGGCGAGCGCGCGCTCGGTGTCCTGCGCTTTGACCGCGTAGATGAGCGCGTCACACGCGCTGATCTCGGTTGCGTCGGACGTCGCAGCGAGTTCGACCGTGATCTCCCTCAGGCCCTCGAGCCTGAGGCCGTCGCGACGGATCGCGTCGATGTGGGCGCCGGCTCGACCGACCAGCGTGACGCGGCAGCGCCCGGTCTGGGCCAGCAACGCCGCAAAGGTGCCGCCGATCGCGCCCGGGCCGACAATCACGATCTCGCTCACGTCAACAGCCTGCGCTTCGCGGCTGCGTACTCCTCGTCGGTCAGCGCGCCGCTCTCGTGCAGTGCGGCGAGCCGCTCAAGCTCGTCGACGAGGTCCGGGTCGACCTCACGTGCAGTCCCCTCGATGGTTTCGGAGCCGTTGCTGGGGACGCGATCGCGGGACCCTCCCGTGGACGGCTCGCCGGCGCTCCGTCCAAACGGCTCGCTCTGGCCAAACATGCCCTCGAAGCCCTGGCCGAAGACGCGCGCGAAGACGTTCTCGAAGTGGCTACCCGTTTCGGCTTGCGCCCGCCCGCGCGCCCGCTTGCGACGAGCTCGCGTGAGGCGGATCGCGATGCCGCCTCCGAGCATCATCAGGCACAGCCAGGCGAAGCAGACCCAGAACACAGCGTCGCGATCGCCATCGGTCGCCTGCAGCGCGACGAACGCGAGGGCGAGCGCCGAGGGCACGAAGAGTCGCGGCGGCACGAGCACCTGGAGGGCGATCCACCCGTACGAGATCCAGAAGATCCAATCGCTGTCCCCTGTGCCGGCCTTGACGGCGATGAACGCGAGCGTCAGGCCCGCCAGTGCAAGGTGCAGGGGATACAGCGCCAGGTACACGGCCAGGCGACGGCCTGCGATCGCCAGCAGCGGTAAGAGCCAGGTGCGCCGCCACGAGCGTCCGGGGGGAGTCGATTCCGAGCCGGGCGGGCTCACGTCAGCTCGCCCGGGCGGGAGGGGGTCACGCCTTGAGCCGCTGCGAGCCACAGCCGATGAGAGGAGGCATGGACGCCCGGTCGCGAGTTACCGCGTTCCTGCGCCTCTTCTCCTTGGTCGTGGTCGCCGTCGTGGCCGCCGGATGCAGCTTGCTGCCGCCCGGGCTCAAGACGCCGGGTGACGACCCGCCCGCGACAGGAGGCGGCGTCACGATCACGGACGAGTTGCCCGTTGTAGACATCGGCGAGTCCCGCAGCGAGTTGACTGCGCGGCTCGGCGAGCCGGCCGAGCGCTCCGAGCTCGTCAAGCGCGACGAAGGGATCTTCGGGCCCATCGAGGCCTTCTGGGGCGAGGTACCGCTCGGGGCGACTGTCGAGATCTGGGTGTATCCCGTTCCGGAAGGAGCCCTCGAGGTGTACTTCGTCGACAGGTCCAACACTGTGCGGGGGAGCGCCTTCGCTCCCGCAGGGGTCGTGTACTAGACATTGCGGGCGCCGCAGTGCTGGCGCCCGGAGCGTCGTCGAGCTAGCGGTCGACGACGTCCTTGCCCTTGTCGACGGCTCCACCGGCCACGTCCTTGGCCTTGTCGGCGGCTCCACCGGCGACGTCCTTGATCTTGTCGGCTGCATCGTCGAGGCCGACCTTGTCAGCGACGTCTCCGACCTTGTCCGCGACGCCGCCTGCGACGTCCTTCGCCTTGTCGTAGGCGTCATCGAGACCGACCTTGTCGGCGACATCTCCGACCTTGTCCATGGCGTCGTCGAGACCGACCTTGTCGGCCATCGCCTTGCCTCGTCCTAGAAGCTTGTCGAGCAAGCCCATGTGTTGACCTCCTCTAGTGATTCGCGCTCAGTCCTCTGGCGCTCGGCGCATCATGCCAGGTTCACTCCCCGCTGGCGAGTTTCGCTTGCAGGGTGCTTTCAACTAGCCGGCGGAGGCTCTGGGGAAGCGCCCGCGGCCGCCAGAGCGCCCTTCGCGACGGCGATTGCATTGACACCGCGCGCCAGTCGGCGCAAACCGCGATCGACGATGTCGCGGTCGCCGGTATCGAGCCCGTCGACCAGATCGACCCGCGCCCGCTCGAACCGCGCGCAGGCACGCACCAGCTCTGACGCGGGTCCCTCGAGACGGGTCGGTGGCAGCGGTATCTCGCTCTCGAGCGCCTGGCAGCGCGGTCCGAGCGCGTCGAGCGAGGCAAGAACGCGGTCTCTCAGCATCGGTGCTCGCCCGTTGAACAGCCGGCGCAGATTGCGGCGATCGTCGAGCAGCTCGCCCACGGTGTTCGCCTCGTCGAGCGCCGTGTCAGCCCACCGATCAGCGACGATCGCCCACCGCTCGTCTTCGCTCTTGCCGATCGTCTCGATATCGATGACCTCGGCGGCGGTGGTCGGCGACGCTTCGCTCGGCTCGGTCGCGGGCGCGTCTGAGCCGCCGCATGCGCTCAGACCGACGGCGAGCGCGGCAGCCAGCCCAGTGAGCGCCACGACGTGTGACCTGTCTGGCACCGTTCCAGGATGACAGACGCTAGAATTCGGGCTCGCAGTTGGCCGGCCGCCGCGCGTGTCCACCTCGTCCGCGCTCGTGACTGGGTGCGGAGCCGCTCTCGGCGCACCAAGCTCTGGACGCTCGCCGCCGTCGTGTTGCTCACCCTGGGGCTCGCGCTGTCGTTTCGCGGCGGCGCCGACCAGGTCTCGCACGAGGAGGACCCACGCTTCGCGGAGCTCGTCGAGGCCTCGACGTTCGGCGCCAGCCACGTGCTCTACGCGAACCTGCCCGGTGGTGTTGTCGCCTCGGCTCGCCGGACGGCCCGCTTTCGTGCCCAGGTCGAGGACGCGGTGGCCGGCACCGACGTCGATCCCGATCTTCTCGAAGCCCTGATTCTGCTCGAGAGCGCCGGGCGGCCCGAGGTTGTGGTCGGGAACGATCCGAAGAACGCTGCCGGGCTCACCCAGATCCTCGCCGGTACGGCCACCGACTTCCTCGGCATGCGCGTCGACCTGACAGAGAGCCGCCGCCTGTTCGGCGAGATCGCCACCGCCCGACGGGCGGGCGACACGTTCGAGGAAGAGACGCTTCGCGTCGAGCGGCGCCTGGTCGACGATCGCTTCGATCCCCAGAAGGCGATCCAGGGGGCCGTTCGCTACCTGGTCAAGGCGCGCGCGATCCTCGCGCGAGATGACCTGGCGCTCGTCTCGTACCACATGGGTATCGGCAACGTCACCTTGGTGGTGCGCGCTTACACCGGCGAGGCCGAAGGCGAGGTCGGCGGGCTCGTGACCGACAACGCGCTTTCCTACGCCCAGCTCTACTTCGACTCGGCTCCGGGTCGCAACGCGCAGGCCTGGCGCGTGCTCGACCGGCTCAGCGACGACTCCGCGAACTACGTCTGGAAGCTCTACGCGGCCCGCGAGATCATGCGCCTCTACCGCGACGACCCGGAGGAGCTCGAGCGCCTTGCCGAGCTGCACGGCGCAAAGGCCTCGGCCGAGGAAGTACTCCATCCGTCCGCTGATACATCCACCTTCGAGACGCGCGCAGACGTGCTCAATGCCACCGAGGACGGCAAGCTCGAATCACTCCCGCGCGACCCCGATGCCACGCACTTTGGCGTGCACAAGCGCCTCGGCGAGCTCGCCCCGGCGTTCGACGCGCGGCGCCGTGACTACTCGGCGCTTCAACCCGACGCGTTGTTCGTGCTCGCGTACATCGCGGCCGAGGTGTTCGACATCTCGGGCGAGACGGCCCCCCTGCGCGTCACGAGCGCGACCCGCGACCTCGAGTACCAGCGCCGTCTCGTGCGCCAGAACGAGCAGGCCACCCGGGGCTACTCGCTCCACACCACGGGTTACGCCTTCGACATCCTCAGAAAGTACGGCTCAGACGAGCAGGCGGCCGCGTTCCAGTTCGTGCTCGACCGACTCGAGATACTCGGCCTGATCGCCTGGGCCCGCGAACCCGAGGCCATCCACATCACGGTCGCTGACGGCTCTCGCGATCGGATGCGCGACTTCGGCCTGACCGAGTAGCGATCGGTTTCTGCTGGCCTGTCTACGGCGAAAAGCTCGTGTCTGCAGGTGGTGGGTGGGGACATCCCGGCACCGCCAAAGTACGGCGGCACCGGGCTATCCCCACCCACTCATACCGCCCCTGCCCCTTCGCCTATCCCTCCCGGTCGTCGCTCGCGCAGCGTTCCCCCCAAACAAAAGGTGACCGGGCGACGGCGCCTTCTGGGATGGGAACGGAACGAGCGGCGCTTTGGGGAATCCGAAGCGAGGCGGAGTGGCGCACGCGGTGAGTTGGTGGGATGGTCGTACGGTAAGCGCGCTCGCTGAAGCGAGCAGCGCGACTTCCCTGCGCATTACGTCTCGTAGGAGGGGAGGCGGTATTGCTCAGGGAACCTTTTGGTGACGCGTGCGTCGCCGAAAGGATTTCCTGAGCAGCCCCAGCCAGCAACCCCTAGTAGGAGAGTTTCTGCCCGGCTCAGCCAGCGCGATCAGCGCAAAGTCTCGACCGCCAACTCGATGGAGTCACCCAGCCCGATCAGGATCGGAAGGTCGACCCCAGCAGCGCGGTACTCGTCGATGCGTGCCTGGCATTCCGCCGGCGTGCCCGCCGCCGCCACGAGGTCGACGACTTCGAGCGGCATGACCTCGACCGCCGCCTCGACACCGCCCTCGTTGAAGGCGGTCCGCGTGGCGTCCATCACGTCCTCGTCGACCCCGGTTTCCCGAGCGATGTTGGGGAAAAGCGAGAGGTAGAGGCAGACGAACTCGTGTGCGCGGCGCTTGCCTGTCTCCGAATCCGGGTGTGGGCACGAGAGAACGGACATCGCGACGTCGACCTTGTCGGCGTCGCGCCCTGACCTGGCGGCACCGGCCCGTAGCCAGCCGGCCGCGCGCGCCACGTATGCGGTGGGAAGGCTGACGTTGTAGAAGACGCCGTCGGCGAGCTCGCCGGCCAGCTTGACGGCCTTCTCGCCCGTGACGCCGAGGTACAGAGGGAGCGCATCGGCGCCGCCAACGCTCGATCCGTCGTCCGCCAGCACGTCCTCGATACGTGCTTCTTCGAGAGTGACCACGTCGCCGTGGTAGGTGACCGACTCGCCCCGCAGGAGCGGGCGCATGACATCGATGTACTCGCGCAGCTGACGAAGCGGCTTCGTCCATTCGTAGCCCTGCGGGGCCAGCACCATCGGGGAGCCGGCCCCGAGACCGACGATCGTCCGCCCTGGCGCGAGCTCTTCGAGCGTGGCGAAGCTGAGCGCGAGGACTGCTGCACCGCGTGTGTAGACATTGACGATGCCGGTGCCGAGCTTGATTCGCTCGGTCGCCGAGGCCATTGCTGCCAGCGGAACGAAGCCGTCTCGCGTCAGCCGCGTCTCGGCCATCCAGACTGACTCGTAGCCTGCCGCCTCGGCCTTTACCGCGAGCCGCACCATCTCTGGCACGGACGGCGCGCCCGCGAACATGAGCGCGATGCGCTGGTCGTCGCCCGGGCTCATGCCGGCAATCGTAAGCGGCGAGCTGACGGAATGAGAGCCGGCAGCGCTAGCAGTACGAACGCGGCCGCGATGAACCAGGTCGCCGACCACGAGTTGAGCACGTCCACGATCTTGCCGAAGGTCGGCGGAAACAGGACGCCGCCGGCGAAGGCGAAGACGAGGACAACTGCCGTTGCCTGTCCCACGGCACTGGGCCTGACGCTCTCGGATGCGGCCGCGATCCAGACGCCGTTCCAGCCGACCGAGCAGAAGCCGAGCGCGAAGAGGAGGACCCAGAGACCGGGGTTGCCACCCGCAGGCGGGACGAGCACCAGCGCCACGGCCGAGCCGACCGCTGCGAGCTGCAGGGCCAGGATGCGCGAGTGGAGGCGGTCCGAGAGCCAGCCCCACGAGAGGCGGCCGAGCGTGGCGCCTGCGAGCAACACTGCGACTCCGAAGCCGGCGGTCGTCTTCGACCACTCGACGTCGTCAACCAGATAGACGGCCAACAGGCCCAGCAGGCTTATCTGCGTGCCGGCCATCACGAGGCCGTACGTTCCAAGCCCTGCGAGTGACGACTGCCGAATCGGCTCGCGGGTCTGTTGCTCGCGGTGCTCGCGCGTCGGCCCCTTCAGGTACAGGCCCCATCCGGCGATCACGAGCGCTACGACGATCGGGACGACGAGCGAGACCCGCCAGTCGGAGACCTCGGCGATGCGTGGAAGTACGAGGCCGCCCACGAGCCCACCAACCGTCAGGCCCGTATGGGAGAGACCCATCAGGAGCCCGCGGCGCTTCTGGGTCGTGTTCGCGCTGACGAGCACGTTCGTGCCCGGATCGACGGCGCCATAGCCGAGCCCAACGATCGCGACGCCCAGGAAGAAGACCACCCGGCCGGGCGCCGCGGCCGCGATTGCGAGGCCGACTACGAGAATCGCGAGGAAGATGCCGACGGCCTGGCCTGCTGGCAGGCGATCGGTTGCGCGTCCAGCTGGCACGATCGCGAGCAACGCACCGAGGAAGACCATCGCGAGGATGCCGCCGACGAACGTCGTCGAGAGCCCGAGGTCGGTACGGATGAACGGCGCCAGTGACGCGAAGCCGATAGCGGCGAACGCCGTCCCCGCCTTGCCGGCGACCGCGAGGGCGATCTCGGCGCGGGCTCTGGGCCGCGCTTCGCCGGCGCTCATCCGCCGGCGCGGATGAAGCGGTCGAGCCGATCTAGCGCGGGCTCGAGCACCGAAGGCTCCGACGCGTAGCAGATGCGGATCGAGCCCTCGCCACCTTCCTCGAAGGCGACGCCTGGCGCGACGCCCACCTTCCATTCGACGAGAAGTCGCCGGCAGAACTCGAACGAGTCATCGACCCCGTCGATGTGCGGGAAGAGGTAGAAGGCCCCGTCGGGCGAGGGCACCGTCACGCCTGGGATCGATCGCAGCGTGTCGAGGCAGAGATCGCGGTTTCCTTTGAAGAGCGCGACCGCCTTCTCGACCTCGGCTTCGCCCTCTCTGAGGGCGGTCTCACAGGCGACCTGCGTGAAGTGAGGGGCGCATGACACGACGAACTCGTTCATCTGGCCGATCCGCTCGACGAGGTCTCGGCGGGCGACGAACCAGCCGATCCGCCAGCCGGTCATGCAGTAGGCCTTCGAGAACGACTGGATCACGATGACTGCGTCGTCGCGCGTCGCCTTCCGCAGAATCGACGGCGCCGGTGTTCCCGGCGTCTTGGCGAGATAGTAGAGGCGTTCGTAGACCTCGTCGGCCATCAGCCAGAGCTTGTGCCGACGGGCGAACTCGAGCAGCCGATCCTGCTCGTCCTCGGTTGCAACCCATCCAAGTGGGTTCGACGGCGACGTGTAGAGGAGGAGCTTCGTTCGGGGCGTGACCGCGGCTTCGAGCGCGTCGAAGTCGATCGTGAAGCGCCCGTCGACGAGCGGATGTGGAATGTGAATCGGGGTCGCGTTGGCGAGCCGCACGTTGCCGGAGCCGTTTGGCCATACCGGCGTGAGGACGAGCGCTTCGTCGCCGGGATCGAGCACCGCGCGCACTGTCAGATGGACCGCGTGAACGCCTGACGTCGTGACCATGATCTCGCTCTCGGGATCGAGCTCGACGCCATGCAGGCGCGCTGTGGCCTGGGCGATCTCGCGCCGTAGCGAGGGAATGCCGTTGTTCTCGGTGTAGTACGTGTAGCCCTCACGCATCGCCCGCTCGGCGGCGTCCTTGATCAGATCGGGCGTCGGCAGGTTCGACTCGCCGAAGTACAGGGGAATGACGTCGTTCATGCCGAGCGCGAAGTTGGCAAGCTCGCGGATGCGCGAAGGCGGAACGCTCTCGACCGACTCGGCGATCTGCGCCGCTGCCGAGCTCTTGGGGCTCACGTACGCACGAGCGGCTTGTACTTGATGCGCCGTGGCTGGCTGGCGTCCTGGCCCAGGCGCTTGCGCCGGCTCTCTTCGTACTCGGCATAGGTGCCCTCGAACCACACCGTCTCGGACTCGCCTTCGAAGGCGAGGACGTGCGTCGCGACCCGGTCGAGGAACCAGCGATCATGGGTGATCACGACCGCGCACCCGCCGAAGGCGAGCAGTGCCTCTTCGAGCGCGCGCAGCGTGTCGACGTCGAGGTCGTTGGTCGGCTCGTCGAGGAGCAGCACGTTGCCGCCCTCGCGCAGAAGCCGTGCGAGGTGCACGCGGTTTCGCTCGCCGCCCGAGAGCTCGCCGACCCGCTTCTGCTGGTCGGCGCCGGTGAAGTTGAACCAGGAGACGTACTGGCGCGAGTTGATCTCGCGCCGGCCGAGCGTGATCGTGTCGTGCTTTGCCGAGACGGCCTCCCAGACCGTGGAGCCGGGGTCGAGATCGACGCGGGACTGGTCGACGTAGGCGACCTCGACGCTCTCGCCGACGCGCAGGGTGCCGCCGTCGGGCTCTTCTTCGCCGACGATCATCTTGAACAGCGTCGTCTTGCCGGCGCCGTTGGGTCCGATGATCCCGACGATGCCGCCAGGGGGAAGCGAGAAGGTCAGATCATCGACAAGCAGCTTCTCGCCGAAGCCCTTCGAGACCTGCTCGGCCTCGATCACGACGTCGCCGAGCCGCGGGCCCGGCGGGATGTGGATCTCGACCCGGTCGAGCTTCTCGGGCTCGGCCTCGGTCAGCAGCTGCTCGTACGCGGCGAGCCGTGCCTTCGACTTCTTCTGGCGCGCCCGTTGGCTCGACTGGACCCACTCGAGCTCGGCCGCGAGCGTGCGTCTGCGCGCGGCCACACGCTTGTCCTCGCCCTCGAGTCGCCGCTGCTTCTGGTCGAGCCAGGAGGAGTAGTTGCCCTCGTATGGGATCCCTTTGCCGCGGTCGAGCTCGAGGATCCAGCCGGCGACGTTGTCGAGGAAGTAGCGGTCGTGTGTCACCGCGATCACGGTGCCGCGGTACTCGGCGAGGAAGCGCTCGAGCCAGGCCACCGACTCGGCGTCGAGGTGGTTGGTCGGCTCGTCGAGCAGAAGCAGGTCCGGGGAGGCGAGCAGCAGGCGGCAGAGCGCGACCCGGCGGCGCTCGCCGCCCGAGAGGCTCCTGACGTCCTGATCGCCAGGAGGCAGCCGCAACGCATCCGAGGCGTGGTCGAGGGTCGCGTCCAGGTTCCATGCGTCCTGGCGATCGATCTGCTCCTGCACCTCGCCCTGCTCCTTCAGCAGCGCGTCCATCTCGTCGTCTGACATCGGCTCGGCGAAGCGACCCGAGAGCTCGTTGAAGCGATCGAGCAGGTCGCGCAATGGCCGGACACCGTCCTCGACGTTCCCACGGACGTCCTTGCTCTCGTCGAGCTCTGGCTCTTGCTCGAGCAGGCCAACGCTCGCCTCGGGCGCCAGCTCGGCGACGCCGCTCGAGGGCTCCTCGCGGCCCGCCATGATCCGGAGCAGCGTCGACTTGCCGGCACCGTTCGAGCCGAGCACGCCGATCTTCGCGCCCGGCAGGAACGAGAGGGAGATGTTCGAGAGGACCTGGCGCTCGGCCCCGTAGAACTTGTCCACTCGATACATCGTGTAGATGTACTCGCCGCTCACGAGGTCAAGCGTAGTGGCCGCCGGCGCCAGCGTCACGGCCGAAGCGGCTTGGAGCCGGACGGGGCGCTAGAGCCTGTGCCGACCGCAGCGAAGCGCCACCAACAGGCAGGTGATGGCGGGAACGATCATCAGCAGCGAGATCGCGGCCGCGACCTGGGCGTCGGTGCGGACATAGGGCAGAAGTACGACGGGGAGCGTCGGCAGGCCGCCACCCACGGCCAGCGAGGTGCCGTACTGCGCCCACGAGACGAGGAAGCCCAGCAGCGCGGCGATCGCCAGCGACGGTGCGAGCGCCGGGATCGTCACGAGCGCCAGGCGCCGCGCAGCCGACGCGCCGAAGGTGCGCGCGACGTCCTCGAGCTCGCGCAGCGGCTCGGTAAAGCCGAGCGCGAGGATCAGCACGACGTACGGGAGCACGGAGGTGAGATGCGCCAGCGCAACCCCTGGAACGGTGTCGGCGAGACCAAGCCGTATGAACCATTCGGCAAGCCCCGTCCCGGTCGCAAACGACGGGATCAACAGGGGCAGCGCGACGAGGAGCACGACCGCCGGCCTGCGCGCCCGGTCGCGGCCGAGAGCTCGTGCCGCCGGCCAGCCGATCACGAGGGCGATAGCCGTCGCGAGCAGCGCGATCGCGGTCGAGTTGAGCAGCGCCGCGCCCGCGTTGCCCTGGGCGAACGCCGAGTCGAACCCTCTCGTCCCGAGCGCGGTGGGCAGTATCGCTGGCGCGCGCCATCGATCGGCGAATGCCTGCACGACGAGCACGAGCAGCGGCGCGGCGATAACGGTCGCCAGGGCAAGCTCGCCGAGGCGGCGCGCCCTCATGCGCTCAGCCACGCCAGCGCCTCGCAGCTTGCAGGCCACCGAGCGCGAGCCCCACCGCCGCTGCGGCGGCGAGCAAGAGCGTGACGGCCGCCGTCGCGCGGCCGGCGGCGACGTCGATCTGGGTCGCGTCGAGCGCGTAGGTGGCGAGCGTCTCGGGGTAGGTGGGGCCGACGGCGAGCGGGACCTCGAACGAGCCGAGAACGAAGGCCGCCACCACGATCGACCCCAGCAGCAGGGGGAGACGAACGGTCGGCCAGATCACGTGGCGGAGCTGGCGAAGGCGACTCGCGCCGAGCACGGCGGCCATCTCTTCGCTCTCGGTCAAGCGCCGGCCCATCACCATCAGCAGCAGCAGCACGAGGAACGGCGTCTCCTTGTACGCGTACACGAGCGCGATCCCAAGCCCCTCCGAGTCGCGCACCAGGTCTACTGGAAGGCCGCCGAGAATGCGATCGGCGAGACCGCCCGGGGCAAGCCAGACAACGGCCACGACGGTGATGAGTACGTGCGGGATGGGCACCGGCAGCGTCGTGAACAGCCGCGCGAGCGTGCTCGAGCGCCGCAGGTACCAGGCCAACACTACGGCGAGCACCGCCGAGAGCGCGGTCGCCATCGCCGTCACCTGCAAGGTAAAGAGCGCTGCGTCGTGGAATGCTCCATCGCTGAGCGTCTCGTGCCAGGCCGAGACCGTCCTCGGGCCGCCGAGCAGCGCCGGATGGAGGCTCTGATAGATCGCGCCGGCGGCGGCGGCCCCGAAGAGCACGGCAATGGTGACGAGTGCGGGAGCGAGCAACCCGAGCTCGGCAAGCCGCGGCCGCGTCGCGGGCATCATGCGGCTACCCGCCTGCGTGGGATACTCAGCCGGTGATCGACGCCGGAGCTCGCGCCTGGCTGGAGCCGGCGTTCGACATCGCCGCTCGGCCGCTGGCGCGAGCGGGAGTACGTCCGGCTGCGGTGACGCTGGGTGGCCTTGGCGTCGGCGTCGGCGCGTGTGTCGCCGTGTCGCTCGAGCGCTGGTGGATCGGTCTCGGCCTGTTTGCGCTCAACCGTTATCTCGATGGCGTCGATGGCGTCCTGGCGCGCCGCGAGCGAGGCTCGCACGTAGGCGGATTTCTCGACTTCGCCGCCGATCTGGTCTTCTACGCCGCCTTTGTCGTCGCGGTTGCGATCGCCGTGCCCGACGCGCGGCTCGCCTGCGCCGTGCTGCTCGCGACGTTCTACGTCAATGCCAGCGTATGGCTCACGCTCTCGTCGCTGCTCGAGCGACGGCGGGCCGAGCGAGGCGACGAGCGCTCCCTTCGCTTCGTCCCGGGGCTGGTTGAGGGAGCCGAGACGATCCTGGCCTTCGGCGCCTTCTGTGTTCTGCACCGCCACGCAGGGCTGATCGCCTGGGCGTTCGCTGCGCTGATTGGCGTGTCGATCGCTCATCGCCTGGTGCTTGCCCGCAGCCTGCTCCGAACGAGCTAGCTCAGTCGCGGGCCGCAGGCTCACGCTGGCGAGCGTCAGTGGGTTCCTCGCCCGGAAATCGCCAGAGATCGGCGCGTGGAAGCTCGACGCCCACCGTCGCGCCTGCGGCAGGCGCCGTAGGCGGCGTCACGTGTGCCTCGAGGGCCAGGCCCTCTCGCTCGAGTCTCAGTCGCACGGCCGCGCCGAGAAACGCGGAGGCGTGCACGGTCATCCGAAGTGACGCGCTCTCGTCGAGGACGATCCGCTCCGGCCGGATCGTGAAGGTAGCGGGCCCGTCTGGCCCGGCGACGTCGAGGAGTGCGTCGGCCACGGCTAGCGTCCCGCGCATCACGGTGCCGCGGATCAGGTTGGTCGAGCCAAAGAAACGCGCCACCGCGGCGCTCGAGGGCCGCTCGAACAGGACCTCGGGCGCGTCTTGCTGCACGACCGTTCCCTCGAGCATCACGGCGAGGCTCTGGCCGAGCTCGGCGGCTTCGGCGCGGTCGTGGGTGACCAGCAGCGTCGTCAGCCCGCGTGCCTCCTGCAACGAGACGATCAGCGCGCGCAGCGACTCGCGCCGGTTCGGATCGACCGACGCGAGCGGCTCATCGAGTAGCAGGAGCTCGGGCTCGACGCACAGGGCGCGTGCGAGAGCGACTCGGTGCTGCTCGCCTCCCGAGAGCCCGTGGATGTCGCGGTCGCCGAGCCCGGCGAGGCCAACCTCGCTGAGCAGCTCGCGTGCGCGGGCAGTGCGCGTCTCTTTGCGCAGGCCGGCGACGCGAAGGCCGAAAGCAACGTTCTCGACGAGCCCGAGGTGTGGCAAGAGCCTGGGCTCCTGAAAGACGACGGCACTACGCCGCTGGTTGGCAGGCAGGCCGTCGATGCGCTTCCCGTCGAGCGTGATCGAGCCCTCGGCCAGCGCCTCGAGCCCGCATATGCAACGCAAGAGCGTTGTCTTGCCGGCTCCCGAGGGGCCGACCAGCACCGCTCGCTCGCCCGGCGGCACCGTGAGCGAGGCCCGTCGCAGCACGGTGTGGCCACCCGGACTGGCGACGATGTCGCGACAAACGAGGCCGCTCATCTGAGCACCTCGGCGATCCACTCCTCTTCGATCGGGCCAACGTCGGCTGCGGCAAGCTCGGGCAGAAGCTCGCCGTAGTTCTCGAGCAGGTAGACGCTCTCGGTCGCGCTCGAGAAGGCGCTGCGTTGCTCGCCGGAGAGCCGATCGAGGTCGAGCACCGTCGGGAGGCCGAGCACATCGGGATCGGCCTTGATCGCCTGCAACGCCGGCTCGAGCAGCACGTCGGCGACGACCTGAGCCGCCTCGACGTTGGCCGCGTTCCTCGGAATGACGACGTAGGAGGCGTTGACCAGCGCCCCGCCCCCGATCAGAAACGGTCGCGCGGACTCGGGAAACTGGCCGCGGGTTACGGCGCCCTGGACGAAGCCCGGGTCGTAGCTCATCGCGAAGTCGACTTCGCCGTTGGCGAAGAGCTCGTTCAGCTCGGCCTCGTTCTCGGGCAGCGCCTCGCCGTCGCGATGCTGGAGCGACCGCAGCTCGCGCAGAAGCTCCCACGCGGCCTCGCGTGAGCCGAGCCGCTGGATCACGCTGCGCACGAACGCCGAGCCCGTGAAGTCGGGCGGCGCCGGATAGGTAAAGCGCCCCGGGTTCTCGCGTGCCCACGCGAGCAGCTCCTCGAACGTCTCGGGCGGTTCGGAGACTCGCTCGGAGTTGTAGGCGAAGATGAAGGCAGCTCGACTCCACGGAGCCTCCTGGCCGTCGGTGGGAACCTGGAAGTCGAGAGCGAGCGACGGGTCGTCGAGCTCGACGTAGCGCGTGTTCGGGAGCGCAGCCACCCAGTCGCTCAGCCAGAGCTCGGCGTCCTTGCCGGCCGCAAAGTTCTCGCCGTTTATCCAGATCAGGTCGACGGCACCGCTCTGGTCACCGGCGCGAATCTCGGCGACCACGCGCTGCAGGGCATCGGCGGTGTCATCGATCGGGACGCGCTCCAGGTCGACGCCGCGCTCGCGCGCCGCAGGGCCCACGACGTCGTCGATGTAGGCGTTGACGCGGTCGTCGCCGCCCCAGAGCCACCAGCGGACGGTCTGGCCCTGCGCCGCGGCCAGGAGCTCTTCCCAGGCGTCCTCGGCCTCGGCGCCGCCCGCTGCCGCCGCCGGCGCGACCGTCTCGGCCGCGTCGTCGCCGCCGCACGCGCCTGCTGCCAGGGCCACAAGCGCGACGAGAAGCGCGAGCAGCGTCAGCCTGGCCGGGCCTGGAGCCGCCTGTGCCACGGCTAGTGCGAGACCAGTTCGAGTCGGCGTTTCGGTACGCGTGGCACGAGCGGCAGCTCTTCGCGAAGCGACGCGATCTCGAGCGGATCGAGCACCGAGTGCTGCACGCATGCCGGTACGAGCATGTCGTCGTCGGGGTGAGCCATCGCGTACGCGCAGGCCTGAAGGCGCTCCTGCGTTGTGCGGATGCGCGGATCGTCGCTCATGACGTTCTGCTGGAGCAAGTCCCAGGCCGGCTTTACATCGCGGGCGTCCATGAACGCGTGCAGACCGAAGGTGATCGCGTGAATGGGCTGACGAACGAGGTTGCGCAGCCCCGCCCGTCGCGCGAAGCGAACGCCCCAGCCGGTCGCCGGTCCGACACTCAGGGGCCGCCGGCCAACACCCCGGATCACCCGGGCGAGTACGACGGGCAGTGCCGCATAGAAGTCCATGCCGCCGAGCGTGTCGAAGAACGCGTCGCGTGCCCTCATGTCGCCGCGGCTCTCGTCATCGAAGAGCGGGTGGTAGCTGTCGCCGACGTAGACACCCCAGACGCCGCGGTTACAACGCTCGTCGCCGACCTGGATCGACTTGTATGGCAAACGCGTGCCGGCACCCTCTTCGATGGCCTGCCAGACGCGCTCGTTCGTCAGCTCGCGGAAGTCCTCGGTCCAGCGGCTGGGGTTGCCCACGAACGCTGCAGGCTGGTGTGCGAACAGGCGCCAGCCCTGGTGGCGGCACTGCTGGATCACATCGGGGATCTGGTCGACGTTCGCGGGCGTGACCGTCATGTTGTGCGCGAGGTAGTGCGTGATGCCGTACTCGCGCTCGAGCCGCTTGAACATCTCGCAGAACTCGCCGCGGTGCTCGTGCAGCTCGTGCTCGGCCGCAGGACGCTTGGCTCCTCGACGGCCGACCATCGTGATGTCGAAGTGGCCGGCGAAGCTGAGGTGGTCGAAGCGTGGCTCGTCGTTCTCGCCGACCGCGATCGCGCGCAGGTACTCGTAGTCGAAGTCGCCGTGCGTGAAGCTCATCGGCTTGCGCTCGTGCTCGAGCATCACCCTGAGCGCCCGGGCGTGGTCGTCGGGCGAGAGCAGTGAGACCTCGCCACCGATCAGCTGCGCGTACTGTCCCGGCCCTCGCCGCTTGCGCATGTAGGCCATCTGCCTGTCGACCTCGCGGATCGTGTGCTCGCCGTCGATCCGGACGAGGTTGGCCTCTCTCGAGTGGTAGCAGGGTGAGCAGGCGAAGTCGCATTTGGGGAAGACGCCGTGCGTGCCCTCACAGGCCGTCGTATGGCGTCCCATCGTCTGGTTAGCAGTGCGCGCATGCGGGGGAAGCTCGTCCCACAGGCGCTCGAGCGCGGCCGCGACCTCCGGGTTCACCGGCCGCGTCGCGAGCTCGAGCCGGCGCAACTTCTCGACGATTCGTCCCACGGGCACGTCGATGCTATTTGATGCGCCCTTGAAATCACCCGGTTCCGGTCGGAGGTCGTACCAGCGACGGTGCTAGTAACCACTCCGCCCCGAGAACGGCCGTCAGGCCGTTCTCGCAAGCTGGCGACAAAGTCGCCAGCCGTTCTCGAGCGGGGCTTGCTACCGACGCGCCCGCGCTGGGTGGGTACCGCTACGAGTCGAGAAGTCGCTAGCCGGCCAACTGAGGCGCTAGCCAGGCGCGCGCCTCGTCGAGCGAGAGCCGCTGGCGCTTGGCGTAGCGCGCGAGTTGGTCGGCGTCGATTCGGCCGACGCCGAAGTAACGCGCGGCTGGATGGGCGAAGTACAGACCGCTAACGCTCGCCGGAGGCGTCATGGCGCACGACTCGGTCAGCCCCATGCCGAGCGACTCTGCGTCGAGCAGACCAAAGAGCTCTCGTTTCTGAACGTGATCCGGGCAGGCCGGGTATCCGAACGCGGGGCGGATGCCCTGATAGGGTTCCCCGATCAGCTCCTCGGGCGTCCAGCGTCCGCGAGGTTCGTAACCCCACTGGTCTCGCACGAGCTCGTGCAGGTACTCGGCGAAGGCCTCGGCGAGTCGATCGGCGAGTGCCTTGCTCATGATCGCGTGGTAGTCGTCGTGCTCCGTTTCGAATACGGCCGCCAGCTGCTCGGCGCCGATGCCGGCGGTTACGGCGTATGCACCGATGAAGTCGGTGGCGCGTCCGTCGGCGGGCGCAATGTAGTCGGCGAGTGAGAGGTTGGGTCGCTCGTCGACGTGGTGGGTCTGCTGGCGCAGGAACTGGAAGCGCGCGACGACATCGTCACGCGTCTCGTCCGAGTAGAGCGCGATCTCTTCGCCGTCAGAGGCGGCCGGCCAGAATCCGTAGGCTCCGCGTGCCGTCAGGAGCTCCTCGTCGATGATCCGACCCAGCAACGTCTGGCCGTGCTCGAAGAGCTCGCGCGCTGCGGCGCCGATCTCGCGGTCCTCGAGGATCCGTGGGTACTTGCCCTTCAGCTCCCAGGCAGAGAAGAAGAACGTCCAGTCGATGTAGCGCGCGAGGGTCGCGAGGTCGGCCTCGATCGTGCGTGCGCCGAGGAAGGACGGTGTTGCTATCTGGGCGTCCTCCCAGTCGAGCACGAGCCGGTTGTCCTGTGCTTGTTCGTACGAGAGGAGCGCCCTGCGCGATCGCGCTTCGTGACCGGCGCGTGCCCGGTCCTGCTCATCGCGGACCTCGGCGACGAAGCCACCGCGGCGACCGGTGTCGAGGAGCGTGGAGACGACGTCGACGACGCGCGATGCATCGAGGACGTGCACCACCGGCCCGTCGTAGGCTGGAGCGATCTTCACCGCGGTGTGCTGCTTGGAGGTGGTGGCGCCGCCGATCAGCAGCGGCAGGTCGAGCTCGCGGCGTCGCATCTCGGACGCCACGTCGACCATCTGGTCGAGCGACGGGGTGATGAGACCCGAGACGCCGACGATGTCGCAGCCCTCGTCGACGGCGGTCGAGAGGATCGTGTCGCCCGGCACCATGACGCCGAGGTCGACGACCTCGTAGTTGTTGCATCCGAGCACGACGCCGACGATGTTCTTGCCGATGTCGTGAACGTCGCCCTTGACGGTGGCCAAAACGATCTTCCCGTTCGACCGGCCGGCCTGCTGCTCGGCCTCCATGTAGGGCTCGAGATGGGCGACGGCTCGCTTCATGGCGCGGGCGCTCTTGACGACCTGCGGCAAGAACATCTTCCCGTCACCAAACAGGTCGCCGACCACCCGCATGCCGTCCATCAGCGGTCCCTCGATCACCTCGAGCGGGCGGTCGTAGCCCAGCCGGGCTTCTTCGGCGTCCTCTTCGATGAAGTCGACGATGCCGTGGATGACGGCGTGGGCGAGGCGTTTCTCGACCGGGCCTTCGCGCCAGGAGAGGTCGTGCTCGCGTCTCGTTCCCTCGCCGCGCACTGACTCGGCGAGCTCGACGAGGCGCTCGGTCGCGTCGTCGCGCCGGTTGAAGAGCACGTCTTCGACCCGCTCGAGCAGCGGCTCCTTGATGTCCGAGTAGGTGACGAGCTGACCGGCGTTGACGATGCCCATCGTCAGCCCGGCGCGGATCGCGTGGTAAAGGAAGGCTGAGTGCATCGCCTCGCGGACGACGTTGTTGCCGCGGAACGAGAACGAGAGGTTCGAGATGCCGCCCGACACGAGCGCGCCCGGACAGCGCTCGCGGATCAGCTTGGTCGCCTCAATGAACGCCTTGGCGAACTCGTTGTGCTCCTCGATGCCCGTTGCGACGGCGAGGACGTTCGGGTCGAAGACGATGTCGGTAGGCGCGAATCCGACCCGTTCGGTCAGCAGCGCGAACGCGCGCTCGCAGATCGCCACCTTGCGCTCGACGGTCTCGGCCTGCCCCTGCTCGTCGAAGGCCATCACGACGACGCCGGCGCCGTAGCGGCGGATCTGGCGCGCCTGGTCGAGAAACGCCTCCTCGCCCTCCTTGAGCGAGATGGAGTTGACGATCCCCTTCCCTTGCAGGCACTTGAGACCGGCCTCGATCACCGACCACTTCGAGCTGTCGACCATGATCGGTAGTCGGGCGATCTCGGGCTCGGAGGCGATCAGGCTGAGGAGGCGCGTCATCGCCGCCTCGGAGTCGAGCATGCCCTCGTCCATGTTCACGTCGAGGATGTTGGCCCCGCCTCGGACCTGATCGAGCGCGACCTCGAGTGCCGTCTCGTAGTCCTCGTCCTTGATCAGGTCGGCGAAGCGCTTCGAGCCCGTGACGTTGGTTCGCTCGCCGACCATGACGAAGTTCGAGTCGGTCGTGATCGAGAACGTCTCGAGCCCGGAGAAGGTCGGTAGCTGCGCGTCGGCGGTCGGCACGGTGCGTGGAGGCGTGTTCTTGACGGCGTCGGCTATTGCCGCGATGTGCTCGGGCGTCGTCCCGCAGCAGCCGCCGACGATGTTGACGAGCCCGTCGCTTGCGAACGCGCCGAGCAACGAGCTGGTCGTCCCTGGGGTCTCGTCGTAGCCGCCGAACTCGTTGGGCAGTCCCGCGTTCGGGTAGCAGCAGACCAGGGTCGTCGCGACGCGTGAGAGCTCGGCGAGGTACGCCCGGATCTCGGTTGCCCCGAGCGAGCAGTTGATCCCGACGGCCCAGGGATCGGCGTGCTCGACGGAGGCCCAGAACGCGTCGACGGTCTGCCCCGACAGGTTGCGCCCGCTCCGGTCGACCACCGTGACAGAGAGCATGAGCGGCACGGCGTCGGCCAGGCCCCGCTCGTCGCACACGTCGCGACACGCCATCAGGGCGGCCTTGCCGTTGAGCGTGTCGAAGATGGTCTCGACGAGGAGGACGTCGATGCCGCCGTCGAGGAGCCCGATCGCCTGCTCGCGGTAGGCCTCGTAGACGTGGTCGAAGCTCACGCTGCGGAAAGCGGGGTCGTTGACGTCGGGCGAGAGGGAGAGCGACTTGTTGGTCGGGCCGAGGGATCCGGCGGCGAAGCGCGGCTTCGCGGGTGTCTGCGCCGTCCATTCGACACACGCGCTCTTGGCGATCTCCGCGGCGGCCCGATTGATCTCGACGACATGCTCCTGGAGCCCGTAGTCGGCCTGCGCGATGCTCGTCGCGTTGAACGTGTTCGTTGTGACGACGTCTGCGCCGGCGGCGAGCGCGTCAGTGTGAATCGTCCGAATTACGTCGGGCTGTGTGACGCAGAGAATGTCGGCGTCGCCCTTGAGATCGTGGCTGTGCCCTGCGAAGCGCTTGCCACGGAACTCGCCCTCGTCGAGCTCCTTCGATTGGACCATGGTGCCCATCGCGCCGTCGAATACGAGGATTCGCTCGGCTGCGATCTCACTCAGTTGCGTGTGCGGGGTTGTCGTGCCCATCAAGCTCGGGCGACCGCTGGGCGCCCCGCTAAGGGTACCGTCCGATTTCCGGGGCTAGATCTGGCGCGTCTAGCGGGTTGATTCCGCCTAGCGTCTCCGTGGTTTTTCGGGCCGCTTAAGGCTTCTTGTTCGACGGGGTCTCGGCTGGGGGCTGCCCCGGAAATCTTTTCGGCAACGTCAAGCGTTGCCAAAAAGTTCCCGGTGCAACACCGCCACCAGCAGACACGCGCTTTTGCCCTAGTAGACAGTCTGAGTCAGCTCCCGGCCCCAGGGTTTCGTGGAATCGACCGTCAAGGCAGCCCGAACTGGCGGCGCATCTCGACCGAGTCGCCGTACACCTTCAGTGCCGTGAACTTCCCGTCGTGAAATCGGTAGAGGTTGCAGTTCTCGAGGTGAACGGTGAGCCCGTCGGTCGTCGTGGCGTCGAAGACGAGCTCCGAGATACCCCGATCGCCATCGACGAGCACCCGCGTGACGCGGTCGACATGCTCGGTGAATCGCCCGGTATGAGCGGCGAAGAACGCGCGCAGCTCTTCATGGCCGCACACGGGCTCCTCGGCCAGGGGGAAGTCGAAGGTGGCGTCCTGGTGGAAGCAGGCAACGATGTCGTCGACGCGCTCCTCGTCGACGGCCAGGAAGTAGTCGAGGATCAGCTGCTCGTAGTCGTGTGCCACGTCAATTCGCTCCAAGCGCGTCGCGAAACGGCGCCGTGTCGGCGTAGACGCGGATCCGGCGGATCTTCCCGTCCTGGAAGTCCCAGACGTTGAGGTTGTCCATCACGACGGTCGTGCCGTTCTTGAGCACGCCCTCGAAGTGCAGCTCCGAGGCACCGGCGTCGCCGTCGACCACGATCGAGGTTGCCCACTCGCGATGCTCTGACCAGTTGGCGATGTGCTCCTCGAAGAAGCTGCGCAGCTCGGTCTTCCCCTGAAGGTCGCGCTCGTACAGGATCATGCTGAACGAGCAATCGTCGGTGAACAGCTCGAGCAGCGCGTCGACGTCCTCCTCGTCGAATAGGCGGAAGAAGGTCGTGATCAGCTCTGCGTTCGTCACGACGGCAGGCTAGTGCTTTCGGTGTACCGCTCGATCACGGCTCTCACGTCGCGTGCGAGCTCGTCGACCAGGGCCGCGCCGGTGATCACGAGCACGTTCTCCGCGTTCTCTTCACCCGAGCGGGAGTGGTTGTAGGAGCCTACGTATGCGCGATCGTCGCAGACGATGAGCTTGGCGTGCATGTAGTCGTGCGGTCGATCTCGACCCCAGGGCGTGGATGGGCGGCCCCGCAGGCCGACGCGCCCGGCGATGTAGCGATACGCGGCCGGCTTCCACGAGTCGGGGTTCTGCTGCTGCCACTGGCGAAGCACGCCCTGCATCATCGGCCCATCGACGACGCCCTCGATCTCGAGGCCCTCGCGATCGAGTACATCGGTCAGGGCGCCGAGGATCGGCCCTGACGTCAGCACGGGCGAGCAGATCAGCACGCGCTCGCGTGCCTTGCGTACCTCCTTCGCGATCTCCGTGGCGAGCTCGGGCCCGCGGCCGGGGCAAAAGATGGGCCGAACGCCGACTGACTGGCCGTTCGCGCTCAGCGTCCGGGCGGCGTAGTCGTGCTCGCCAGTGCCGTCGACCTCACGGCTCGTCCAGAGCTCGTCGAAGTTGGTGAGGTAGGCGCCGGCCGTGGGCTCGTCCTCGAGCGTGATCACGCAGTTCTCCTGCAGGGTGAACGAGTCCTCGTTCCAGTTCATCGAGCCCGTCCAGACGTGCGCGCCGTCGACGACGGCGTACTTGTGGTGCATCAGCCCGAAGCGGTCGGTGACGGGGCGGACGTCGAGGCCGAGCGAGTCGATGTACTCGGGCGGCTTCTGCGGGCACGGGATGCAGCTCTTGTAGTCGTTGACGCGCTCGTCGTGGTCGACCATGCGGACCCGCACACCCTCGCGGTCGAGCCGCTGAAGCGTCTCGGCGATGGCGGCGGCCGGCGGCCCGTCGACGTGGAAGTCGTAGATGGCGACCGCGACCTCTTCGCGCGCGGCACCGAGGAAGTCGACGAGGCTCTGCGTCACCTCGGCGAGCGTGTGCTGGTCGGGGTGCAGGAACGACGCCGTGATCTGCGCCGCGCTCACCGCGCGCGTTCGATCACGAGCTCGCAGGCCTCGAGCGGGTCGTCGGTGAGCGTGACGAGCTCGAGCTCCTCCGCGTGGAGGGCCCCCTCCGCGACCATCGTCCTGCGCACCCAGTCGAGCAGGCCGGCCCAGTACTCGGTCCCGACCAGCACGACCGGAAACTGCTCGACCTTCTTCGTCTGGATGAGCGTGAGCGACTCGAACAGCTCGTCGAGCGTCCCGAACCCGCCAGGGAAGACGACGAACGCCTTCGCGTACTTGACGAACATCGTCTTGCGGACGAAGAAGTAGCGAAAGTCGATCGCCAGGTTCACGTACTCGTTCGTGCCCTGCTCGTGGGGCAGCTCGATGTTGCACCCGATCGAGAGCCCGCCCTCCTCGGCGACTCCCCTATTCGCTGCCTCCATGATTCCCGGGCCGCCTCCGGTGATCACCGCGACCTTCCGCCGGGCGAACTCCCGGCCCAGCTCGACCGCCGCGTCGTAGTAGCGGTTGCCGGGCTTCAGGCGGGCCGAGCCGAACACCGAGACCGCGTCGCCGACCCGCGCGAGCGCGTCGAACCCCTCGACGAACTCGCCGAGGATGCGCAGGGCGCGCCACGGGTCCGTATTGAGGAACTCCGCGTCGCAGTCGGCCAGGAGATCTCGGTCGGCGACGCCGAGTCGCTCTCGCCCGGGGCCGCTGGCCGAGACGCGCCCCCGGCGCCCGTCATCCATGCGAGCCCGCCACGCGGGCACTGTAGCGTTCGCCCTCGAGGTGGAGAACACGCACGAGGACGAGAAGCAGCGCGTCGCCGCGGCAGCCGCTGAGCTCGTCGAGGATGGCATGCGGCTCGGTCTCGGCACCGGATCGACGATCGCCCACTTCCTCCCGGCGCTGGCCGAGCGACGCCTGACCCTCACGTGCGTCGCGACCTCGCTCGGGACCGCTGCCGCGGCTCGAGAGCTGGGCCTCGCGATCGACCCGTTCGAAGAGCTCGGCCAGCTGGACATGGCCGTCGACGGCGCCGACCAGGTCGCGCCCGATGGCTGGCTGATCAAGGGCGGCGGTGCTGCGCACACACGCGAGAAGGTGGTCGCCGCGAGCGCCGCTCGCTTCGTCGTGATCGCCACTGCCGACAAATGCGTCGAGCGGCTGGTGCCGCCGGTGCCGCTCGAGCTGCTTCCGTTCGGTGCCGAGGCGACGATCGAGCGGCTCGGCAACGTCGAGCGCCGGGCGGTCGAGGTGAGCCCGGACGGCAACCTGATCGTCGACTACCGCGGCGATCTCGATGATCCGGCCGAGCTAGCGCGTCGCCTCGATGCGACCCCCGGCGTCGTCGAGCACGGCCTCTTTGCTCCAAGCCTGATCAGCGACCTGCTGATCGCGCGGCACGGCACGGTTGAGTCCCGGACGGTCCCGGCCTAACGGACGCACGTGCCGGCCGGCACGCGCCGTAGATCCGAGGCGAGCGCGTCGCGCAGGGCCGCGAGCGGCACGCCCACGCTTCCCTCTGTGTCCTGCGTCGCGCCGAAGACCATCGAGACGACGTGCCCGTCGGCGTTGACGATCGGGCCGCCGGACTCGCCTGGCTCGACGGTGGCACGGATCGGCACGACGGTGCGGAAGCCTCGGCTGCGATTGAGCGCGTCGGGCGCAAGCACCTTTGTCGCGCGGCCGGCGGTCGCGTAGTCGGCCTGCAGCGGCCCACCGCGTGGGTAGCCGAGCAGGACGACCGTCTCGCCGTGCCTTCCACGTTCTGCCAGCGTGAGCGAGGGCGCATCGAGCCCGGGAACGTGCAGCACGGCGATGTCGTTGGTGGTGTCGAGGTAGACGAGCTCCGCATCGAGTCGCTGGTGTCCTGGCGTGCGGACCCGCGTGTCATGTTGCCCCGCGACGACGTGCGCGTTCGTCACGACGAGTGTCTGAGTCGCCACCCAACCGGAGCCCTGCGCGCGGACGCCGCACGAGGTGCCGACTACCTCGACGACGCTCGGATATGTCGCGCGCGCGAGAGGTCGATCTCGATGACCGAGGGATCCGGCTCCGGCAGGGTCGCGTGCGGGACGCCCGAGAGCAGGGGCAGCGGGTCGAGTGACTCGAGCGCTGCGAGCACCGTCCGTGCGGGAATCTGATCGAGGAGGCGCCCCATGACGAACGAGCGCTCGACCTGATCTCGAAGTCCGATCGCCGGCTGCTGGATCGCGAGAACCGCAACGAGCCACATCACTCCGAGGCCGACGAGGGCTCCGGTCGCGACGCCGCCAGCCGAGTCGACGACCCGGAAGCGGCCAGGCACGATTCGCGCTCGCATCGTCGTGCCCAGCATGCTGGTGATCGCCTGAAGCAGAACGGCGCCGATCAGCGCCCCGATCAGGCTCGCGAGGGGCACCCAGGGCGAGTCGACCCCCTCCTTGAGGAAGAGGGGGGCGACGCGCGAGCCGACAATGGCACCGAGCACGACGCCGCTGAACGAGACGAGCTGCGCGACGAGCCCGCGTCGCCAGCCCGCGAAGGCAGCGACGCCGACCACGACCACGACGAGAAGGTCGATCAGGCTCATCAGCCGAGCCTCGCCGGCCCGGTCGGCCAGGCGCTAGTCGCCCGAGGCTCGACGCCGGGCGTCGACGATGTCGCGAAGCTGAATCCGCGCCCGGTGAATGCGGCTCTTTGCCGCCGGGAGAGAGAGGTCGAGCGCGTCGGCGACTTCCTGGTTCGACCAGCCCTCGATGTCACGCAGGACCAGCGGTGCCCGATAGTCAAACGGAAGCTCGCGTAGCTGGGCAGCGAGAAACGACGAGAGCTCGCGATTCTCGGCGAGCGCATCGACGTTTGTTCGGTGGTCGAAGAAACTGGGGTCACCAGGGCTGAGGTCGTCCAGTGGACGTAGGTCGAGCTTCTTTCGCCGTGTCCGCTGCAGTGCCTCGTTCACAGCGATGCGGTAGAGCCACGTGAAGGGCTGGGCGTCCCCTCTAAAGCGTGACAGGTTTTTCCAGGCCTGCACGAATGTGTCCTGCGCCGCCTCCTCCACATCGCGCTCGTCGTCGAGCAGCCGCCAGAGCAGAGCGCGAACGCGACGCTCGAAGGTGCGGACGACTCCGCGTATGCCTCGACGTCCCCGTCCTGCGCTCGGATCAGGAGCTCGGCCTCGCTGGACACCGGTTGTGACGTTAGACGATCGATCGGTGAGCCCGGCACACCTGAATCACCGGTCGACCGTCTAGCATCGGAAACGGATTTGCCAGCATCGAACTTGTCGCGATGAAACTACTGATACGGCTGCTCACGGGATCTCATGCCCAGATCGAAGCCAGGATGTCGGATCACCTCGATGGTGAGCTCCGCGGGCTGTCTCGTCGTCGCTTCCACCAGCACCTGTCGTGGTGCGAGGGGTGCTCGTCGATGTACGAGTGCCTCCGCCTCACCGTGGGGGGATTGCGGTCTCTGAGGGGCGCCCAGCCCGAGCCCGCCCCCGCGATGGCAGACGCCGTCCTCGAGCGCATTCATCGCGAATTAGCACAACCAGACGGCCAATGACCCAGCGGAAAAGCATTCTCGCCGTCATTGCGACGGCTCTCGTAAGCCTGCTCGTTCTTGCCGCGTGCGGTGGGAGCGGGGGCCAGGCCGTCGAGATCGAAGAGCGCCGCGTCGCGCCACCGATCGAGGGAGTTGACCCGATCACCGGTGAGCAGGTGTCGCTCGCGCAGTTCGCTGGAACGCCGGTCGTCGTCAACTTCTGGGCCTCGTGGTGCACACCCTGCAAGGAGGAGCTCCCCGCTCTTCAGGCGTTCGCGGACAAGCATGAGGAAGCACAGGTACTTGGCGTCGACTTCCAGGACTCCGCGACCGAGGCGAGAGAGCTGCAGGCCGAGCTGGGCTTCACGTTCCCGAGCGTTTCCGACCCGGGCGGCGAGCTCGGCGCCGAGTACCGCGTACTCGGTATGCCGACGACGTTCTTCCTTGACAGCGAGCATCGCATCGTCAGCGCGATCGCCGGGGGCGCCGATCTAGAGCAGTTCGAGCGGGGACTCGAGCTCGCGGTCGGGGGGTAGCCGTGGAGCTCCTCGGTCTATCGCTCGGAATCGAGTTCGGGGTCGGCGGCCTTGCGCTCGCGTTCGCCGCCGGCATCGTCTCCTTCACTTCGCCCTGCGTGCTTCCGCTCGTTCCGGGCTATCTCTCGTTTGTCTCGGGCGTCGGCTTCGACGAGCTGGGTGCGCGGCCGAAGAAGGTCGTAGCGACGACGGGAGCGTTCGTGATCGGTTTCTCGATCATGTTCATCCTGCTCGGCGCGGGGAGCGCGTGGTTCGGGACGGCGCTGATCAAGAACGGTCGGCTACTCGAGCAAGTCGGCGGCGCATTTCTCATCGTCGCGGCGATCATCTACGCCGGTATCCCGCTCCCGCGGCTCCTCGCCATGGAGCGAAAGTTCCACATGAAGGGATCTGGCAATAAGGGAACGCTCCCGACGGCAGGCCTGACCGGTGTGGTGTTCGCAATCGGCTGGACGCCCTGCCTCGGCCCGACTCTCGCCGCGATCCTGACCATCGGTTTGCAAGGCAACGCCAGCGAGTCAGCAGCGCTTCTCGGTACCTACTCGCTCGGCCTTGGCGTCCCGTTCCTCCTCTGCGGCCTCGCCTTCACGCGCGCGCTCGGATTCATGGCGTTCCTGAAGCGCCACTGGAAGATCGTCAGCTACGGCTCGGCAGCCCTGCTTACCACCATGGGCATCCTGCTGATCACCGGTGACTTCACCCGGCTGCTGACGAAGCTCGCACGCTTCACCGGCTGGCAGATCTAGCCGTCTAGCTCGTGACGATCCGCGCGTCGGGCCTGAACGCCGCGACCGCGAACCAGAACGGCGTGTCAAACGGGACGAGCTCACCGGTGACGTCCGTGACCCGCGCAGCGCCACGCTTCTCGCTGTCCTTGATGTTCGGGTAGTTCAGGGCGCTGCGCACGCCCGCGACGAACTCCACGGTGAGCGCCTCGCCTGCCACGTCAACAGCGATCGTACCGGCGGACTCGAGCGCGTCGAAGGGCACCGCAACCGTGTCGCCCGCCCGATCGATGAGCACGACGCGCTGCTTGGGCGGCAGCCGATCGTCGTCGAGGTTCTCGACTGGGAAGAACGGCCGCTGGTCGATCGTGTCGTAGCCGACGTACGGGTTCTCACCGTAGGGCCGGTTGACGCCGGTGTCCTGCGAGAGCACCATGGCGTCGGGGTTACGCGCCGCGAAGTCCTCGAATGCGGCGATCGCCGCCGGGACATGCGTGAGCAGCTCGCCCGCATGCTGGCCGATGACGCCCTCACCGCTGAACTGCTGCCACCAGGTCTCGGTCTGGCGATCCCACATGACGAGATCGGAGTTGCGCAGGTTGCCGGTCGTGCCGAAGTCGAGAACCTGATCGCCAAAGCGGCGATCGAAGGCGATAGCGGTGTAGCAGAGCGGGCAGAACGTCACGCTGACCGGGACCTCGCCGATCGTGTCGTTGACGATCTCGTGCCAGATCAGCACGCGGAGTGGGTAGCCGCGCACCTCGCCCCCGGCCACGACCTCGACGACGGGCTCGCTCGGCGCGAGGTACTCGCCGGCCTGCGCGACGGTGTCGAAGGTCGGCTCGTCGATCGGGGGAATGCCGTCCCGCGGCGGACCGCCGCCCATGAACTCGTCGAGCGGAACCGTGTGGCGAGTGAAGTCGGTTTCCCAGCCGGAGGTGTTAACGCGCAGCTGGTCGGCCCCATCGGGCGAGATCAGGAGCTCCTTGCCGGACGGGGTTGTTCCAGCGGAGGTCGGCCCGCCTGATCCATCGGCTGATCCCTCGCTCGGAGCCGGTTCCTTTGCTGCCGGCTCGGGCTCGGCCGGCGACGCAGGCCCATCGGCTTGTTCGGAGTCGCCCGTCGAACCGCCGCCGGGCTCGGCTTCCGGTTCAGACGCCGCCGGCTCCGTCGCCGCTGGGGTCGGCCCGGCGCTGTCGTCTCCACCGCACGCGGCGAGCACGAGCGCCACGAGCGCGAGCAGGGCCAGCGTGGCTGTGGTGCGTTTCATCCCTCGTGGGATGCGCCGGGCGACGCGATCGACGCTAGTTGTCCCCGCAGGCGCCGCTGCCCGCCCGCCCGCGCCCGGCGCTACGCTTGCCGCGTGGATCTGATCGAAGGCGAGACCCTCGTGTGGAAGGGCCGGCCGTCGTGGCGCTCGATGGTCTCGTTCTACATCAAGTGGGGCATTCCGTCGCTAATCCCGCTGGTCGTGATCGTCCTCGTTCGCGAGTTCACCGACCAGGACTGGCCGATCTGGGTCGGGATCGTGATCACGCTGATTCTGCTCGTGCTGGTAGCTCTGATCGCATGGTTCACACGGCTCGATCAGCAGTTCACCGTGACCTCGCACCGGCTGATCATTCGCCATGGGATCCTGTCGCGGCGTGAGCAGTCGGCGCACATCGATCGCGTCCAGAACGTCAGTACGCGGCAGACGTTCGTCGACCGGCTCCTGAAGGTTGGCTCGGTTGATTTCGACACGGCCGGCACCGACGACTACGAGTTCATCTTCGCAGGTGTGAACCACCCGCAGCAGCTGCGCGAGACGATCGCCGAGACGTACAGCACGCGCGTGCGCGAGCTCGAGCGCGACTAGATCAGCCGGACGGCTGGCCTGCGAGCTCGAAGGCCTCGGCAACGAGCTCGTACGAGCGCATCCGCGCTTGCTGATCGTGGCAGATCGTGACCACGAAGAGCTCGTCGGCCTCGAAGCGCTCGACCAGGGCGAGCAGCTGTTCGCGCACGCTCTCCGGGCTGCCCACGACGAGCCGCGTTGCTAGCTCGCTCATGCGCGCCTGCTCGGCCGGCGTGTAGGGGTACTCGAGCGCCTCCTCGATGGTCGGGATCTGCCCGGGGTCTCCCCGCTCGAGTCGTAGCCGCCAGAGGCGCAGGCTGGCGGCGAGCCGATCGGCTTCGGCTTCGGTCTCGGCGCATACCGTCGAGACGCAGATCGCGACGTAGGGCTCGGCTTGTTCGGGCGTTGCGCGAAACGCCTTGCGGTACTCGCTTGCGAGCCGCTCACCGCCCGTCGGGCTGATGAAGTGGGCGTAGGCGTAGGGCAGCCCGAACTGGCCGGCGTAGTTCGCGCTCGAGCCGCCCGATCCAAGCAGCCAGAGCGCCGGCGCGTCGCCGGAGTCAGGCATGACCTTGATGCGCGAGAACGCGTGACTGTCCGGGATAGTCCCGTTCAGGAACCCGACCAGCTCGATCAGCTGATTGGGGAAGTCGTCAGCCGTCGGGTCGCGAAGCCGCGCCTGCAGCGCGAACGTCGTCAACGGGTCAGCCCCCGGTGCGCGGCCGATGCCAAGGTCGATCCGACCGGGGTGGAGGACCTCGAGCATCCGGAACGTCTCGGCGACCTTGAGCGGGCTGTAGTGGGGAAGCATGACGCCGCCCGAGCCGACCCGGATTCGCTCGGTCGCGCCCGCGACGTGCCCGATCAGGATCTCGGGCGCCGTGCCCGCGAGCGCGCTGAACGAGTGGTGCTCGGCGAGCCAGTAGCGCTCGTACCCAAGCCCGTCCGCGAGCTGCGCGAGCTCGATCGTTGTGCGCAATGCATCGCCCGCCGTCGCGCCTGCCGGGATCGGCGACTGGTCGAGGACAGAGACCCGGAGCACGCCCGGGAGGGTACTGCGTTGGGCGCTCTAGGCAGGCGCCCCGTCGCCCGCCCGCACCCGTGCCGCATCGACGAGCGAACCGAGAATCTGCACGCCGTCGGTCGTTCCGCGCAGCGCTGATACGGCGTGCTCGGGGTGTGGCATCAGCCCCATGACGTTCCCCTCGGCGTTGCAGACGCCGGCGATGTCGGCCACGGAGCCGTTCGGATTCGCGCCGAACGCATAGCGGAGCATGATCTGGTCGCCGGCCTCGAGCTCGGCCAGCAGCTCGGGCGGGGCGAAGTAGGAGCCCTCACCGTGCTTGACCGGAATCACGAGGCGCTCGCCCTCGCGGGTGCGCGACGTACACGGCGTGCGGGTCGAGACGACATCGAGCGCGACCTCGCGGCACACGAACTGCAGCGAGTCGTTGCGCCGGAGGACGCCCGGCAGCAGCCCGGACTCACAGAGGATCTGGAAGCCGTTGCAGATGCCGAGCACGAGACCGCCCGCGTCGGCAAAGCGCGTCACCGCCGTCATTACCGGGGCAAAGCGCGCGATCGCGCCGCATCGCAGGTAGTCACCGTACGAGAACCCGCCCGGGAGCGCGACCGCGGCGACGTCGGGGAGCTCGGCATCCGCGTGCCAGACGGTGACGACGTCGGCCCCGAGCAGCTCGAGCGCGAGCGCCGCGTCGCCGTCGTCGTTCGAGCCGGGGAAGCGGATCACGGCGATCGCTGGGCGCGGGTCGCTCATCGTGCGACTTCGACCTCGATCTCGTAGCTCTCGATCAGTGGGTTCGCCAGCAGCTGCTCGCACATCGCCGCGGCCGCCCGGCACGCCTCGCCTTCGTCGCGCGCGTCGACGTCGAGGTCGACGATCCGGCCGACGCGCGCGTCGCTCACCGAGAAGCCGAGCTGCTCGAGCGAGCCGCGCACAGCGCTTCCCTGCGGGTCGAGAATGCCCGCTTTCGGGCTCACCAGCACCCGCACCCTCATGCCTGAACGACGCTTGGGTCTGCCATGTACGCATCGAACGACATCCCGGTGATGAGCTCGAAGGCCTCGACGTATCTCGCTCGTGTCCCCTCGACCACCTCGGCGGGAAGCTCCGGCGCCGGTGGAGCTTTGTCCCAGCCGATCGACTCGGCGTAGTCGCGCACGTACTGCTTGTCGAAGGAGGGCTGCGCGCCGCCCGGTTCGTACTGGTCGGCCGGCCAGAACCGTGACGAGTCCGGTGTGAGCGCCTCGTCTCCGAGCACGATCGCGCCGTCGGCGTCGCCGAACTCGAACTTCGTGTCGGCGAGGATGATTCCGCGCTCGGCCGCGTACTCGGCACCAAAGGCATAGAGCTCGAGCGAGTAGCGCTCGACCTCGCGTAGACGATCGGCGCCGACGAGCTCGGCTGCGTGGTCACGGTCGATGTTCTCGTCATGGCCCTCCTGCGCCTTGGTCGCCGGCGTGAACAGCGGCGCCGGCAGCTTCTGGGCCTCCTCGAGGCCGGCCGGCAGCGTGTGCCCGGAGGTCGCGCCGGTGGCGAGGTAGTCCTTCCACGCCGAACCGGTGATGTAGCCGCGAACAACGCACTCGATCGGAAACATCTCGAGCCGGCGACACTCGGTCGAGCGCCCGTCACTGCGCACGCCGAGCAGGTGATTGGGAACAATGTCTCGCGTCCGGGCAAACCAGAACGCGGACAGCCCGGTCAGGACGCGTCCCTTGTCGGGAATCTCGGTCGGGTGGATCACGTCGAAGGTCGAGATGCGATCGCTCGCGACGAGCAGCAGACCCTCATCGTCGAGCTGGAAGAGCTCGCGGACCTTGCCGCTGGCGACGTGGACGGCGGCTTCAGACACGTGAGGGAACCTCCTGGGGTTGGTCGAGTCGTTGCAGACGCCCGACGATCGCGTCGGCGTGGCGAACGGCGTCGGCGAGGTCGAACGCCTGCTCGATCTCGCCGCGGTCGAGGCGCGCGCCGATCTCCTCGTCGGCAAGGACCAGCTCGCGAAAGCTTCGTTGCTCGTCCCACGCGCGCATCGCATTTTGCTGAACCAGCCGGTAGGCGTCGTCGCGAGCCATGCCCGAGCCGACCAGGGCGAGGAGGACGCGCTGGCTGAAGACCAGGCCGTGCGAGGCCTCGAGGTTCTCGAGCATGCGCGACTCGTCGATGCGCAGTCCCTCGACGAGCCAGCGGGCCCGATCCAGCATGTAGTCGACGGCCAGGAACGCGTCGGGGATCGCGACGCGCTCGGCGCTCGAGTGCGAGATGTCGCGCTCGTGCCAGAGCGGCACGTTCTCGAGCGCGACGATGGCCGCGCCGCGGACGATGCGGCTGAGCCCGCAGAGCCGCTCCGCGACGATCGGGTTGCGCTTGTGCGGCATCGCCGAGGAGCCCTTCTGGCCCCGGCCGAATGGCTCGCCGGCTTCCGAGAGCTCGGTGCGCGCGAGGTGGCGAACCTCGGTGGCGAGCCGTTCGATCGAGGCAGCGACGAGCGCGAGCGCGAGCATCACCTCGGCATGGCGGTCGCGGGGAACGATCTGCGTCGAGACCGGCTCGGGCTCGAGCCCGAGCCGCGCAAGGGTCAGCTCTTCTAAGCGCGGCTCGGCGACGCCATAGGTGCCGACCGCTCCCGAGATCTTCCCGAAGCGAGCCTGCTGCAGGGCGGCCCCGATCCGCTCGCGGGCGCGCGCGAACTCGAAGGCAAAGCTCGCGAGCTTGACGCCGAGCGTCGTCGGCTCGGCATGGATCCCGTGCGTGCGCCCGATCATCACAGTCGCGCGCTGCTCGTCGGCGCGCGTGCGAAGGGCCTCGATCAGACCGTCGATTCCCTCGAGGATGAGCTCGCCGGCGTCGCGTAGTTGCAGGGCGAGCGCCGAGTCGAGCACGTCAGAGGAGGTGAGCCCGTAGTGCAGGTAGCGGGCGGCAGGCCCGACCTGCTCGGCAACCGCGTCGACGAAGGCCGCGAGGTCGTGCAGGGTCTGTGCCTCGATTTCGGCAACGCGCTCCGGCGTCGGCGGCACGGCAACACGACGCAGCTCGTCGGCCTCCTCACGCGGAACCTCACCGAGCTCGGCCCATGCATCCGTGGCGGCGAGCTCGACTTCGAGCCATCCCTCGAGCTTGGCCTCGTCCGACCAGATGCGATTCATGGCCGGACGCGAATAGCGTGGGATCACGCTTGCAGTCTAGTTCGCTGCGTGACGGCCAGGCCCGGGCTGCCGGGCCATGTCGCGCCGTCGAGAGAACCTACGCGAGCCGGGGCGACAGCTCGCCCGACGCCGCGATCGGCGTGAGTGGACGCAGCCCTGCGAGGGGCGCGTCATCGATGCGTCGGGTCGCCCACCGCCCGGAGTCGATGAGCGCGTCGAGATCTTCGGGCGAGATCGGCCTGCTGATGAAGAACCCCTGCGCGTACGTGCAGCCGAACGAGCGAAGGGCGGCCCACGCGGCCTCTGACTCGACGCCCTCCGCGACGATCTCGAGGCCGAGGTTCCGGCCGAGGTCGATCGTCGAGCGGACGATGGTGGCGTCGCTCGCGTCGGCCTCCATGTTGAGCACGAACGACTTGTCGATCTTCAGACAATCGACCGGCAAGTTCTTGAGGTAGGCGAGCGACGAGTAGCCCGTGCCGAAGTCGTCGATCGCCAGGCGCACGCCCATCTCGCTCAGCCCGGTCAGGACGTGGCGCACCCGCACGGGGTCGGCGCTGATCGTTCCCTCGGTGATCTCCAGCTCGAGGCTCCCCGAGGGTACTTCGTGCTCGGCGAGCAGGTCGCCGACGTAGCGAGGCAAGTCGAGGTCGAGCAGATCGGGCATGGTCAGGTTGACGGCGACCGGCAAGTCGAGCCCGTCGCTACGCCAGCGCGCGCACTGGCGCACGGCGTGCTCGAGCACGTAGCGCCCGAGCGGGCGGATCAGCCCCGTGCGCTCGGCGAGTGGAACGAAGAGGTCGGGCGTCAGCAGCCCGAGATCGGGATGGTTCCAACGGACGAGGGCCTCCACGCCGGTCAACTCCTCGCTGTCGAGGTTGACCTTCGGCTGGAAGCTCAGCGTCAGCTCTTCCCGATCGATGGCGTGCCGGAGCTCACCGACCAACGCCAGCTCCCGCGCGTCCTTGGTGTCGGTCTCGGGGTCGTAGACGGCGAGTGCGGTCCCGGTGCCCTTGGCGACGTACATCGCGACGTCCGCACGCTGGAGCAGCGTTGCCTGGTCAGTCCCGTGGTCTGGCGCCACCGCCACACCGACACTCGCCTCGACGCTGATTGGCAGACCGCCGAGCACGAACGGCTGTAGCAGTTCCTGCTGAATCCGGGCGATAGTCGTGAGGGCCTTCGCCTCGTCGGCCGGGTTGAGGAGGAGGGCGAACTCGTCGCCACCGAGACGGGCGAGGGTGTCGCCAGGCCGCAAGACGCGAGCCACCCGCGTCGCCAGCTCCTCGAGCAGCGCGTCGCCGAGGTGGTGGCCGAGCGTGTCGTTGATCTCCTTGAAGCGGTCAAGATCCATCATCAGCACGGCGAGGCGCCTGTCTCGCCCGTCGAGGTCGGCAAGTGCTTGCTCGATGCTCTGGTGGAAGAACGTGCGGTTGGGGAGGCCCGTGAGGTCATCGAAGTAGGCCCGCTGCTCGATCTCGACCATCTGGTTGCGGACGCGCCCGGTGACATGCCGCAGCACGGGGACCAGGCCGACGCACATGAGCAGAAGCACCACACCGAAGACGCCGACGACAGGAAGGAACGCGGCGCGTGCCGCGTCGCCGATCGGCTTGTAGTCCTGGTAGAGGGCAAGAGTCGCGCCGTCCTGCCGATCGCTGAGCGGTATCTGGGCGTAGGTCGCGAGCACCTTCGCTGGTGCGGCGCCCGAGTTCTCGACGGTAATGACGCGGCTTGCTGGCGCGCCTGCGGCCGTCTGCTGAGCGAGCGCCAGGTGCGCGGTTGTCGATCCGACGCGCTCGGGACGGTTCGAGTAGACGATCGTGCCGTCGCGCGCGACGAGCTCGGCGACGAGCGTCGTGCCGTCGGCGAGGACGAGTCGCTGGAACCAGTCGTCGAGCTGAGCCCAGCGCGTCGGGTCGATCGGCTCGGTGAAGTCGCGTTCCCGAACCCGCTCCGAGAGCACGGACGATGCGACGAGCTCCACATGAAGCGTCGCGTTGTGCTCTGCCCGTTCGGTCGCTATCTGGCGAACGAGCAGCAACACGGCGACCGCCGCCAGCGCGAGCCCGATCGCCGCATAGATCGCGAACCGAAGCAGCAAGCGCGGCGGATCGTGTGTGCGGTGCGGTGGCTCGGTCGTGAAGGGTCGGGTCGCAGTCGGTGTTGAGCTCACGTCTTCGGCAACGGTGAGGCGCGCCGCAGCCGTTGTCCGGTCCGCAGGGGTCGTCAGTGCTTGGACTGACCGTAGGGGTAGCTACCCCGCCCCTTCATCCCTCCGTGGGGTGATTGCGTCTACGCCGAAAGGATGCGAGCCGCCAGAACGGCCGCATTCTTTGCGCCGTCGATCGCGACACATGCCACGGGGACGCCGGGCGGCATCTGCACCGTGGCGAGCAGCGCATCGACGCCGCCGAGCGGGCTCTTCGACGACGTGAGCGGAACGCCGATCACCGGCAGGTCAGTATGCGCTGCCACGACTCCCGGGAGGGCCGCGGCCATTCCGGCCGCGGCGATCACCACGCGTAGACCGCGGGCCCGCGCCGTCTGGGCCCATTCTGCGACCTCCGTCGGGTTTCGGTGCGCCGAGAGCACGACCAGCTCGCTCTCGATCGAGCGCGCCGAGAGCTCCGTGACAGCAGGCTCGAGCGTGGCCCGGTCCGACTCCGAGCCGATGATGATTCCCACCTGCGCGTCGCCGCCGGCCACCGCTTCTAGACCCTTTCCCGGACATTGACGGTCGCGATATCGCGTCGATAGACGGCATCGGGAAAGTCGATCTGCGAGATCGCGTCGTAGGCGCGCTCGCGGGCACGCTCGAGCGACGTTCCGAGGCCGGTGACGTTGAGGACGCGGCCGCCCGAGCTCACGAGCTCTCCGTCGATGATGGTGGTTCCCGC
The DNA here is from genome assembly GCA_965223695.1 of Gaiellaceae bacterium. Classification (GTDB taxonomy): domain Bacteria; phylum Actinomycetota; class Thermoleophilia; order Gaiellales; family Gaiellaceae; genus JAUVPB01. The sequence goes on from CBDCXJ010000024.1 coordinate 281,006, forward strand.
ATGGAATACGACGACGTCCGCGCCGGCGGCGCGCTCGACGCCGGCGATCGGGACGCCCGTGCGCGGCGAGCCGGGGTAGCCCTCACTGGCCATGACAACCGAGACCGCGGCGTCATCCGACTCCGAGACGGCCACCGTGTCGAGGTCGCCCGTGGCGCTTGCAAGCAGCAGCTCGCCCAGGTCGCTCTCGAGGCGCGGCAGGATCGACTGCGTCTCGGGATCGCCGAAGCGGCAGTTGAACTCGAGCACGATCGGCCCGTCGTCGGTCAGCATCAGGCCCGCGTAGAGCAGACCGGAGAACGGCGACCCACGGCGCGCCAGCTCTCGCAGCACGGGCTCGTGCACACGCTCGACGATCTCCTCGGCGGTCGCGCCGTCCGGCAGCTCGGCCGGCGAGTAGCTGCCCATCCCGCCCGTGTTGGGTCCCTCGTCGCCGTCACCGACACGCTTGTAGTCCTGCGCGAGCGGCAGTGCCTTCGCGGCGACGCCGTCGCACAGTGCGAACACAGAGATCTCGCGTCCGACGAGCAGCTCCTGTACGAGCACGTCGCTGCCGAATTCCCGCACCGCCGGCAGCGCACGCTCGACGTCCTCCTCGGTCGGGCAGACGAAGACGCCCTTTCCTGCCGCCAGCCCGTCGGCCTTCAGGACGCAGGGTGCCCGCGCCTCGGTCAGCGAGCGGGCAGCCGGGACACCGGCGGCCCGCATCACCTCGTCGGCGAACATCTTCGATCCCTCGATACGCGCCGCGTCGGCGCCCGGACCAAAAACGCAGTGTCCACGCAGGCGGAGCTCATCGGCGAGGCCCGCCACGAGCGGGGCTTCAGGCCCGACGACGACGAGGTCCGGCTTCAGCGAGTCAGCGAGCCCAGCGGGACCGGCCAGGTCCTCGGCGCCGAGCTCATGCAGCTCGGCGCAGCTCGCGATGCCCGGGTTGCCGGGCGCAGCGTGGACGTCGGTGACGCTCGGCGCGAGGCTCAGCGTCCAGGCAAGCGCGTGCTCACGACCCCCGGCTCCGACGACCAACACGCGCACGAGAACGCAGTGTAGGTATGGCGGGTGCTGCCGGCGTGCCGAGCGCGCTCGGGCCGAGGGCGGTGCGCGCTAGCGGCTCGACGACGCCCACGCGTGGGCATCCGGCGCGCGTGTCCAGCCGCGGTTCGGGCCTCGGATCGTGGCGCGGTAGCTCGTTCCGCGCCAGTGCGGCCGTATCCAGAGGAGGAACCTACCGTTGGGTCTGCGCGCGAGGATCCCCATCATCCGCTGCCACTGCCCCGACCGTTGCGTGTCGAGGTAGACGTTGCGTCCGAACGGGTCGAGCGGCACTCCCTGCAGCGTTGCGCTGAAACCGTGGACAGGCTTCCCGTGGAAGCTCGCCTGCCCCTGGATCGTCTCGCTACGCCACTTGCAGCAGCGAGAAGTGAGCGTGAGCTCTGTCGGCGCGCCGCGCCAGCGCGAGAAGGTGAGCTCGATCGGGCCTGTGCGCAGCCGGCGCCATGCCTGCAGCGCCCAGAGGCGGCCGTTCGGTGTGCGTCGGACTGTCACCGAGAATGGCAGCTCGACGTCAGGTGCCGCCGAAGAGTTGTCTCTTCCACGCAGTCGTGACCCCCAGCGGACAGTTCCGTTGCGGTAGATGAGCGCGTGGCGGCGGACGCCGCTCTGCGTGGTCCAGCCCACCTCCGCGACCCCGTTTCGTGCGATGCGCAACGTCGGGTCCTTCGCGTCTCCTGCGATCTTCACCGACGCGTGCAAAGCGGCGGACGTGACGAGGCAGACGAGAAGAACGAGCCCCCCGGTGAGGCCGATTCTCACACCGCCGCAGGGTAGGAAACCACCGTAAGGGGTCCGTAAAGCGAGCGTTCGGATTCGGTTCACGCTCGCCTGCTCCTGCGGCTCACGCGGCTCGCCGCCGTCATCGCTTCTTTCCGGGGTTGAGCAAGTTCTTCGGGTCGAACGTGCGCTTGATGCCCTCGTGCAGCGCCAGCGCGGCGGGTGCCCACTGGCGCTCGAGCTGTCCTCGCTTCAGCCAGCCGAGCCCGTGCTCGCCCGAGATCGAGCCGCGCAAGCGCACGGCGAGCTCGAACCCCTCCTCGGCGGCGGCCTCGGCGCGCGCCATCTCAGCCGGGTCGCCGAGGTCGACGAGGAAGTTGGCGTGCATGTTCCCGTCGCCGGCGTGTCCCCAGCTCACGGCCTCGAGGTCGTGTCGGCGGCCGATCTCGACGATCTCGTCGACCGCCTCGCCAAGTCGGTCGAGCGGGACGACGATGTCCTCACCCACCTTGCCGCCGCGCACCGCGCTCACGGCGATCGAGACGCCGTCCCGCCAGCGCCAGAGCTCGGCGGCCTCGGCCGGCGTCTCCGGGGCGTGAACGGCGAGCGGGCTCTCCGACTCGAGCGCCTCCACGAGCTCGCCCTGCAGCGACGCCGCCTCCTCGGAGCTGCCGTCCGCCTCTGCGATAACCACGAACCCCACTGAGTCCGGTGCGCCCCCGGGAAACGACCTCGCTGCCGCGCCGAACGCGCCGCCATCGAGGTACTCGAGAGCGGCCGGGACGAGCCCGCTTCCGACTATCGCCTGCAGTGCACCCGCACCGCGCCCGGTCGTCTCGTAGAACGCGACCACGGGCAAGGTCAGCTCGGGCGCGGGAAGCAAGCGCAGCCAGGCGGCAGTGACGATACCGAGCGTTCCCTCGGAGCCGATCAGGAGGCTCTTGAGGTCGTAGCCGGCCTGGTCCTTACGAATCGGGCCGCCAACCGTGATCAGCTCGCCGGGCGGCACGACCGCCTCGATGCCGGTCACCCAGACGCCCGTCACGCCGTACTTGAACGTGTGCGGCCCACCCGCGTTGGTCGCGATGTTGCCGCCGATCTGCGACTGCTCGGTCGCACCCGGGTCGGGAGGGAAGACGAGGCCGTTCTCGCGCGCCAGTCGGCGCACCTCGGCTGTGGTGACGCCTGCTTCGACGTGCATGCGCCAGAGCAGCGGATCGAACTCGCGCACCGCCGTCAGTCGCTCGAGCGCGACGACCAGCCCGCCGTCGATCGGAACCGCGCCGCCGGCATAGCCGGTCCCACCGCCTCTCGGGATCAGCGCCACCTCGTGCTCGTAGCACCAGCGCATCAGCGCCACGATCTCGTCGGCCGAGCCGGGAAGGACGACGGCGTCGGCGCGGCCGCTGAGCCCGCGAACGACGGTCGAGTCCTCGAGGTAGGCCCGCTCGACGGGCGCATGCACGTGCTCGGCGCCGACGAGGGCTGCGAGGGCGTCGATCATCAGGCCTCTACAGCGATGCGCGAAGCACGGCCTCGAGGTCGGTGGCGCCGACCTTGCAGGGCGCCATCACGAGCAGGCGCTCCTGCTTGAGAGCGCCGTCGACGAGCTCAGGTATGTCGGCCTCGTCGTAGCCGAGCTCACGGACGCTCGTCGGCGCGCCGACGTCCGCCATCAGCGCCTCCATCACACCCGCGAGATCGTCGCTCTCGCCGCCACTGAGCAAGCGGGCCGCCTCGCCGTGGCGCGCGGGCGAAGCCTCCTGCGTGAAGCGAAAGGCGGCCGGAGCCGTGACCGTCACCGAGAGGCCGTGCGGCACGAACGCGTGCTCGGTCGGGTACCCGGGAGGTGTCCATTCGTGCTTGAGCGACGCGATCGGGTACGCGCATGCATGCGGGACGTGGACGCCCGCGTTGCCAAACCCGATGCCGGCGATCGTCGCCGCCAGCATCATCTCGCCACGGGCCTCGGTGTCGTCCTCGTCGGCGACCGCGCGCCGCAGGAAGCGGCCGCCGCTCTCGATCGCTTTCGCGCTCCACATGTCGGCGATCGGGTTGGAGCCCTGGTACGGAGGGCGCTCGTCGGGGCCGACGCTGTCCCGCGTCGAGAAGTGCCTCGCCGTGTAGGACTCGACCGCGTGGCAGACCACATCGAGCCCACACGACGCCATCACGGCGCCCGGCGTCTCACGGACGAGCAGTGGATCGACGACGCCCACGCGCGGGCGCAGGTACCGATGCGAGATTCCGGCCTTGACGCCCAGCCGCGGGAAATCGATGATCGCCACCGACGTCGCCTCGCTGCCGGTTCCGGCGGTCGTCGGCACGGCCGCGACGGGAAGCAGCGGCCCGGGTGGCGGGCGGGCCTCGCCGATCGGCTTGTTGACGTAGTCGAGCAGCTCGCCACCGTGGGTCGAGAAGAGCGCGCAGACCTTGGCGGTATCGATCGAGGAGCCGCCGCCGACGCCGACGAAGCCGTCGTAGTCGCGCCCGCGCGCGAAGGCGATCGCCTCGAGCATCGACGTCTCGTTCGGCTCGACGCGCGCCTGCGCGAACACGTCGGTCGCGATGTCGCGCTCGCCGATCGACTCGCGAACGCGTTGGGTGATCCCGAGGCTGGCCACGTGTGGGTCGCTGACGACGAGCGCCTTCGTGACACCGAGACGTGCCAGGTGGAATCCGGTCTCGCTCGCAGCTCCCGGGCCGTAGACGATCGGTGTCGCCTCGACGGTGAAGACCGTCTCTTTCAGGCCTGGCTCCGGACCATCTAGGCGCTCGCAGCGTCCTCGGCCGATTGCCAGCTGGAGAGGCCGAGCACCGACTCGTTCAGCTCGGGGAACGGCATCAGCCTGTCGAGGTGCTCGCGGGTTGTTCCCTCCTCGCGCAGGATCCGCCCGATCTCACGCGCCGACTGGGCCGCGGCAAAGAGCGTTGACGAAGGGTAGAGCGCGATGTCGTATCCGAGCTCGCCGATCTCCTCGCGTGACAGCAGCGGTGTCTTGCCGTACTCGGACATGTTGGCGACGAGCGGCAGCCCGACCGCCGCCCGGATCGTCTTCATGTCTTCGACGCTCGTCGGCGCGTCCGGGAAGAGGACGTCGGCGCCGGCCGCCTCGTAGGCCTTCAGTCGCTCGATCGCGTCGTCGAGCCCTGTGACCGCGATCGCGTCGGTGCGGGCAATGATCACCGTGTCCGGGTTCTCGCGCGCGGCGCAGGCGGCACGCACCTTCTCGACCATGGTTGCCGTGGCAACGACCTTCTTCCCCTCCATGTGCCCGCAGCGCTTGGGGAAGACCTGATCCTCGATCTGGATGCCAGACACGCCCGCGCGCTCGTACTCGCGCACTGCGCGGACCGCGTTGACGAGCTCGCCGAACCCGGTGTCGGCGTCGGCGATCACGGGGAGCTCGACTGCGCGGGTGATGCGCGAGAGGTGGTCGGTCAGCTCGCTCATCGTCACGATGCCGATGTCGGGCAGCCCGTAGCTCGCGGCGGCCGCCGCATAGCCACCTGCGTAGATCGCGGAGAAGCCCTCGAGCTCGAGGATCCGCGCGACGAGCGGGTTGTAGGCCCCGGGAACGAGAAGTGCGCCGTCCTGCTCGAGCAGCTGGCGAAAGCGGGCACCCGTCGTCATCGGGCGCACCCTAACCGGCACCGGGTCGGCGGGATGTCGCCGTAGACCGTCGAGCTATGGTGACCGGGTGACCGATGTCGAAGAGACACTCCTTCCCGGAGTCGGCGCGCGACACGACTTCAACACCGCCGACGGCCAGCATCTGGGAGTGATCGTTCACCGCAGCGGGCGACGGGAGCTGCTCGTCTACGGCAAGGACGACCCCGACGCGTGCGTCAGCACGCTCCGCCTCGAGGGCGATGACCTGCGGGTACTGGTCGAGCTGCTCGGTGGCACCCAGATCGTGGAGCGGCTCGAGAGCCTGCAGTACTCGGTCGAAGGCCTCGCGATCGACTGGCTGCAGATCCCCGCCGCTTCGGTGAGAGTTGGGAACACCCTCGGCTCCACCGAGATGCGTACTCGGACCGGTGTGTCGATAGTTGCCGTTCTCCGTGGCATGACAACGTTCCCGTCGCCCGAGCCGGACTTCGTGTTCGAGGCCGACGACGTCGCCGTGGTCGCCGGCACGCCCGAGGCGATCCAGCAGGCGACCGTGATCTTGCAGCAGGAGTAGCGCGTGCTGCTAGCCGCCGACACCGCCGTCGCGTCGGCGCTGATCGAGCTCGGCCTCGTGATCGTGGGCCTCGCGGTGCTCGCACGCATCGCCGTTCGGACGGGGTTCTCGCCGATTCCGCTCTACCTGATCGCGGGGATCGTGTTCGGCGCCGTGGCCGAGCCGAGCGTCTCGGAGTCGTTCATCGAGCTCGGCGCGCAGATCGGTGTAATTCTCCTCCTCTTCATGCTCGGGCTCGAGTACACGGGCTCCGAGCTGACCCAGAGCCTGCGCACGGGCTTCCGATCGGGGCTCCTCGACGGCGTGCTCAACTTCACGCCCGGATTTGCGGCCGGCTGGCTGCTCGGCTGGGGCTGGCTCGCGGCCGTCCTCCTCGGCGGAGTCACCTACATCTCCTCCTCGGGAGTCGTCGCCAAGGTGTTGAGCGATCTCGGCCGGATCGGCAACCGCGAGACGCCCGCGATTCTCTCGATCCTCGTCATCGAAGACCTGGCGATGGCGTTCTACCTACCGCTGATCGCCGTCTTGCTCGTCGGAAGCGGCGCGGCAGCGGCGGTCTCGTCGGTTCTCGGCGCATTCGCCGCGGCGGGTGTCGTGCTCCTGGTCGCAGTCCGCTACGGCGGCGTCGTGAGCCGCGCCGTGTTCCACCGTTCGGACGAGGTGCTGCTCTTGTCGACGCTCGGAATCGTGCTGCTGGTGGCCGGCGCTGCCGAGCGTCTGCAGGTTTCCGCTGCGGTCGGAGCGTTCCTTGTCGGCATCGCTCTGTCCGGGCAGGTCGCGAAGCGGGCCGAGACGCTGGTCATGCCGCTTCGCGACTTCTTCGCGGCGACGTTCTTTGTCTTTTTCGGCTTGCAGATCGACGTCGGCGCCCTGCCCGGGGCGTTACCGGTCGCGTTCGGCCTCGCTGTGGTGACCGCGCTCACGAAGGTCTACACCGGTTGGTGGGCGGCGCGGCGTCGTGGTGTCGCAACGCGTGGACGCTTCCGTGCCGGTGCCGCGCTCGTGGCGCGCGGCGAGTTCTCAATCGTGATCGCCGGGCTCGGCGTCACGGCAGGGATCGAGCGCGATCTCGGGCCGCTCTCGGCCGCGTACGTGCTCATCCTGGCGCTGTGCGCGCCGCTCCTCTCGCGCTACTCGGATGAGATCGTCGCCTGGTCGCTGCGCGTCGGCGCGCGACGCGGCTTTGCCACGGCGTAGCCGCGGCGAGCTCGCGCCAGAGACGGAGGTAGGGTTAGCCGCACGGTGCCTCGCCGGGTAGCACTGTGGCGGCGCCCGGTTCGGATCTGACAGGGTTGGCGCGCCGCCGAGACGTTCCAGTGAGGGGATGAAGAGATGACGCAAGCAGTCGCCGAACCGCCGCACGGCGCGGCCGCCACGGCAGCCGTCGAAGCGCGCGACGTGGCCCGACGCTACGGCGAAGGCGACACCGCGGTCGACGCTCTCGGCGGCGTCAGCTTGATCGTCCCGCCCGGGCAGTTCACGGCCGTGATGGGCCCGTCCGGATCGGGCAAGTCGACGCTGATGCACATCCTCGCCGGCCTCGACCGTCCGACGAGCGGTGAGGTCTCGATCGCGGGCACCGAGATCGCCGCGCTCGGCGACAAGCAGCTGACCCTGCTTCGTCGCGAGCACGTCGGCTTCATCTTCCAGTTCTTCAACCTTCTGCCCATGCTCAAGGCTGACGAGAACATCACCCTGCCGCTGCGTCTGGCCGGCGAGAAGGTCGATCCGGCCTGGACCGACGAGCTGCTCGAGAAGGTCGGCCTCAGCGATCGGCGGACGCATCGCCCGTCGGAGCTCTCCGGCGGCCAGCAGCAGCGCGTCGCGATCGCGCGTGCGCTCGCGAACCGACCAACGATCCTTTTTGCCGACGAGCCGACTGGCAACCTCGACTCGAAGACCGGCGAGGAGATCCTCCTGCTGCTGCGCGACTCGGTGGATACGTACAAGCAGACCACGCTGATGGTCACGCACGAGCCGCGGGCTGCCGCGATGGCCGACCGCATCCTGTTCCTGGCAGACGGGCTCGTCGTGCGTGACATCGGTAGCTCGACCGCCACCGAGGTGCTCGCGGTGATGGAAGAGCTCGCGAGGACCTGATGATTAGCGTCGCTAAAGCTCGCGCGGATCTCTTGAGATCCTCGTCGCTAAAGCTCGCGAGGACCTGATGATCCGCGTTGCCCTCCGCGGGCTGCTCGGTCGCAAGTTCCGCGCCGTTCTGACGGCACTCGCCGTGATTCTCGGCGTCGCGATGATCAGCGGGACGTTCGTGTTGACCGACACGATCAACCGGGCGTTCGACTCGCTCTTCACCGACTCCTACACGGGCACCGACGTCGTCATCTCGGGCTCGCAGGCCTTCGAGACCGACTTCGCCCAGCCGCCGCCCTTCGACGAGTCGCTGTTCGACGACGTCGTCGAGATCGAGGGTGTCGACGCGGCCGTGCGCGCGATTCAGGACTTCGCCCAGCTGACCGACAGGGATGGCGGTCCGATTACGACAGGTGGGGCGCCGACGCTCGCGTTCGGCCTCGACACCGAGAGCCCCGACTACGAGCGCTTCACGCCGCTCGTTCTCGTCGACGGGGAGTGGCCGATCGGACCCGGCGAGGTCGCGATCGATCCCGCCACCGCCGACGACGAGGGCTACGGCGTCGGCGACACGATCGGTATCCGCGCGCGTGGGCCCGTCGAGGACTTCACGATCGTCGGGCTCGCGAAGTTCGGCAGCGTCGACTCGATCGGTGGTGCGACGGTCGCCTACTTTTCGATCGGCGAGGCACAACGGGTCTTCGAGAAGGATGGAACCCTCGACGGCATCCAGATCGCATCCGATTCGGGGGCCACCCCGGGGCAGTTGATCGGACGGATCGAGCCGATTCTTCCTCCGCAGACCGAGGTCGTGACCGCCAGCGAGCAGGCCGAGTCCGACTCGAGCGACGTCGAGGAGTTCACGACATTCATCCAGTACTTCCTGCTCGCTTTCGCAGGAATCGCTCTGTTCGTCGGCGCTTTTGTCATCTTCAACACGCTGTCGATCACCGTTGCGCAGCGCACGCGCGAGTTCGCGACCCTGCGCACGCTTGGTGGCTCGCGCAGGCAGGTGCTCGGCTCGGTCATTCTCGAGACGTTCATCATCGGCCTGCTCGCGTCGATCATTGGCCTCTTCCTCGGACTTCTCCTGGCCATCGGGCTGAATGAGGTATTCGTAGCTTTCGGTATCGATCTGCCCTCGAGCGGCACGGTCTTTGCCACACGTACGATCATCGTCAGCCTGATTGTCGGCACCGGCGTGACGGTGCTTGCGGGCATCGTTCCGGCTTTGCGCGCCACGCGGGTTGCGCCAATCGCGGCCGTGCGCGAAGGGGCCACGCCGCCGCCTGGTCGTTTGGCGCGCTTCGCGCCCGTATTCTCGGTCCTCCTCGTCGCGGGAGCGGTCGCCCTGCTGCTCGTGGGCATGTTCTCGAGCGGGCTCGGCACCGGCGAAGCGCTCGGTCTGCTCGGCGTCGGCGTCGTCCTGCTCTTCGTTGGCATCGCGCTCGTCTCGCGGCAGCTGGTCGAGCCGCTTGCCTCGCTCATCGGCGCCATCTCGGTCCGGATCGGCGGCACACCCGGCCACCTTGCCCGCGAGAACGCGACGCGCAACCCCGGCCGCACGGCGTCGACGGCCGCGGCGCTGATGATCGGCCTGACGCTCGTGACGTTCGTCGCCGTGATCGCCAAGGGGCTGACGTCGTCGGTGCAAGACGCGATCGACGAGCAGCTCGCGACCGACTACGCACTCGTCTCGGAGAACGGGTTCACACCGTTCGAGCCGGGCGTCGACGCCCGGCTCGCCGCCGACCCGATGCTGACGGTCTCACCGGTTCGCGGCGAGAACGCGCGTGCCGTGATCGGGTCTGCGAGCTCCGCGGCCGGCCAGGCGATCGTCGATGCGCAGCTCACCGGCGTCGACCCGGCGACGATCACCTCGGTGTATGCGTTTGCCTGGGATCAGGGGTCGAACGCGACAGTCGAGGCTCTCACGGCGGATGGTGCCGTGGTAGAGCGCGACTTCGCGGCAGACGAGGGCCTGGCGCTGGGCGACCCATTCCAGATCCAGGGGCCCTCGGGCGATGTCGTCAACCTGACTGTCGCCGGCACCTACGACGCGCCCGAGTTCTGGGGAATGCTCGGCGAGGTCACCGTGCAGATAGCGACGTTCGACTCGCTAATCGACAGCCCGCGCAACCTCTACACCTTCCTGCAGGCGGACGGCGGCGCCACGGACGCCACGACCATGGCGCTCGCGGACACCCTCGCCGCGGACTTCCCCGGCATCGAGGTCGACACCCAGAGTGACTTCAAGGATCGCTTCGAGCAGAGCGTGAGCCAGTTCCTCAACCTGCTCTTCGTGCTGCTCGCCCTCTCCGTGATCGTCAGCCTCTGCGGGATGGTCAACACGCTGATCCTCAGCGTCTTCGAGCGCACGCGCGAGCTCGGCATGCTCCGCGCCGTCGGTATGACGCGGCGCCAGGCCCGACGGATGATCCGCCACGAGAGCGTGATCACGGCGCTGATTGGCGCCTCGATCGGCATTCCCCTCGGGATCGGACTTGCGGCGATCATCACGGCGCGGCTTTCTGATCAGGGCTTCGGCTTCTCGATTCCCTGGGGCCAGATCGTGATCTTCGCGATCGTTGCCGTCATCGCCGGCGTGCTCGCGGCCGTGTTCCCAGCGCGGCGAGCCGCGCGGCTGAACGTCTTGCGCGCACTGCAGTACGAGTAGGCGCTTCGTAGTTGGCGCGTCGCGCTACGTCGCGGCGCCGTCCGGGCCGCGGTTAGCCCTGGTCGTCGCGTGGGTTCCTCGGCCAGCCCCCGGCCGCCGACCAGCTGCGCCAGCGCTCGACGCGGACCGCGATAACGGGCCCCTCTGGCCTCGAGGCCGCGTACTGCGGGTACTTGGCAGCAAGGAGATCGAGGGCGTGCGACGCAGCGGCCCCGGCCCCGGGCTCGCCCTCTGCGCCAAGAACCTCGGCACGACCTTCGGCGACGACCCACCAGAGCTTCGACCAGTCGCTCTCGAAGTGGTCAACCAGGACTGACACCGCCGGGCTCGTTCTGATGTTGTCCAGGCGCTTCAGCTTGTGCGAGCGCTTGGGCTTCGCGTCGACCGCGCTGTAGAGCGTGTCGAGCTCCAGCGCGAAGCAGATCGGGACCGTATTCGGCCGCCCGTCAGGGTCGACGGTCGCAAGCCGGGCGACGAGTGCGTCGGCAAAGGCCCGATACGCATCCGGTGCGACTCCCCGGCTTGGACCATCGGCGGGAAGTTCGAGCGCGATGGCTCAGTATTCCAGCGCGATGTCGCCGCGCATCTCGGCGACGGCGCTGCGCGAGGCCTCGAGCGTGATGCGACGCATCACGGCGTCGACACCCGAGATGAGCTGCACCGGGACGACGGCAAATCGTGCCTCGCTCTCGGCCAGCCTGACGACGAGGAAATCGGGTTCGCCGCCAGCGGGCGGAAAGAGCGGCGTCTCGACCTCGCCGACGTCGCCGTCGAGTGCCTCGACCGAGAAGCCGTGGGATGCAGCGAGTCGCGCAACGTCCGTGTTGTCGTTACGAGCGTCGAACGAGGAGTGGGCCTCGGGAGGATCTTGCGGCGAGCCGTTCACTTGCATGGGAGGAGTCTGATCTGAACCGTAAGTGCTCAACCTGAGCGATGGTGTGGCGTTTTCTGTAGATGCGCACACACGCCGGGGCCAGATGCGCCCGCCATCGGCGTATGAGCAAAGACTCGGAAAAGACTCACGCCCGACTCTAGAGGGCGCGCATACATTTGTCCACACTGATACGCGGAGTCGGGAGCTGAGGCGGTTTTAGACCGTCAACGGGAACGCGGCAGACCGACTTCTGAGCGGCAAACGGGCGCCCACTGGGCGCCCTTAGCGTTTCGGCCTGGGAACCGCTGAGACGCTGCGCATCCCGCTACGCTAGCCCTTACGCGTATTGGCAACAGGTGCTGGCTGACTAGTTGGTCGCCAGCTTGTAGCCGACGCCGCGCACGGTGAGGATCCGCTCCGGGTTCGAGGCGTTCGCCTCGATCTTGCGGCGAAGGCTCGAGATGTGGACGTCGCAGGCGCGCTCGTCGCCGACGTAGATGCTCGCCCACAGGTGCTCCATGATCTGGCGGCGGCTGAAGACGCGTCCTGGCTCCTCTGCAAGCAGGGCGAGCACCTTGAACTCGGACGGCGTCAGGTGAACGGCGGCATCGCCGATTGCGACCTCGTGGCGGGCGAGATCGATGCGCAGATCGCCGATCACTCGCGTCAGCGAGCCAGCGGCCGAGCGGTCGAGCTCGCGCCGCCGCAGAATTGCGCGTACGCGACTCAGCATCTCGGCCACTGAGAAGGGCTTGGTCACGTAGTCGTCGGCACCGAGCTCGAGGCCCAGCACCCTGTCGACCTCGGCGTCTTTCGCCGTCAGCATCACGATCGGGACGTCACTCTCGGCGCGCAGCGCCCGGCATACGTCCATGCCGGACTGGCCGGGCATCATCACGTCGAGGATCACGAGGTCATAGCCGCCGCCCCGGGTCTCGACAAGTGCTTTGTCGCCGTCCTCGACCTCGGTGACGTCGAAGCCCTCGCGCTCGAGCGCGTACGTGAGCGACTCGCGGATGGCGGGCTCGTCGTCGGCAACGAGGATGCGGGTAGTCATCGAGCGGCAGCGATGGCGTGGGAAGCCTGAGACGCCAGGATACCCATCGGCCATCGGCCCTCCCCGCGCGAGAGGCCGTTTGTCCGGATCCTGCACAGGTGGGCCCTGTTCTGCGAAAATGGCCGTGAGCAACGATCTAGGTGCTCGGTCGACGGTTCCGGCGACCGACCATCCGCCGACGCAGGACGAAGGAGGTGCCGCGCGTGACACTGACTCCGAGGCAATGGGTGGATAGCATCCGCACGGCGATCCGAAGCGTCGAAGACCTGATCGTGAGCGGCAAGGAGACGTTGCTCGGTGACGAGCTCGTCGAGCTGAGGCGGCTGCGCGATGAGCTGAGAGCACGGCTCTCGAAGCTCGAACAGCGCCCCTGGCCGTCGGCGCGCTGGCACGCCATCGACCCGAGCCAGGACGCCAGGCTGGCCGTCCTGCTGGCCCGCGTCGAGCGGCGGGACACCGGGAGCCCCTAGTAGGAGGGTTTGGCGAAAGGTTTGGCGAAACGTTGCCCGGACTCGCGGGGCACGGGTTTTGGGCACGGGCTCGGGTGGTTGGCGGCGTGTTGTCCGCGGTCGGGGGCGCTTGTGAGCCTTTCTCGCGGCTTTTTGGGGGCGTTTGGGCTCTTTGCGGCGTGTTTGCGCGGGCTGGCGCCTGCCTGGTCTTAGCGGTGGTGGTTGTTTAGGCTGCGAGTGGGAGGGCTCGCGCCCGGGCGAGGGCGGCGGAGAGAAGGGCGAGGATTGTCAGGTCGGTGTGTAGCTGGACGCGGTCGAGGCCGCGGACACGGAGCGGCGTGAGAGCGTAGTCGTGTTTTAGTCGACCGAATTCCCGTTCGACGGAGGCGCGGCCCCGGTAGAGGTCGCCCCAGCGTTTTGTTTCGCGGGGGATGAGCGGATGCAGCCTTGACGCTTTCCGCCAGCGGCTCTTGGGCTGGCAGTTGCCGGTGGGGCAGCGCCACTTCGTGAGCTTGCGTTTGAAGTCGGCTCCGGCGAACGCCCAGGCGCCGTGCTCACATGTCGGTGGGCGATGTTTGCCTTGTTTGACGGCTGGGGTCTTGCGGAGCGGGATGACCGGGAGGGCACCGGCCTGGTGGCAGGCTTGGTGGACAGCCTCGGAGTCGTAGCCTTTGTCGAGCGTGACCGTTTCTGGCTTGAAGTTGCGGGCTTTGACGGCGCCGAGAAGCCTCTCGACTTCATTTGACTCGTTCTTGCAGGCTTTGGTGACGTGCCAGGCGACCGGGAGATCGGTGCGGGCGCACGCGGCCAGGTGGAGTTTGTACCCGTAGTAGCCGCCGCCCTTGCGTGTGGATATGGCGGAGCGGTGTCCCCAGGAGGCGTCCGGGTCTGAGTACCGCTCGCGCTCTGGTCCGTTCTTCCTGAGGTAGCGCTGTCCGTTCGCGAAGGCTGGGAGGTCGGAGGCGTCGATGGCGATGTCCTGGCCATAGCCAGGGAGCTGTTCCCGCAGAGAAGCCGTCACGCGGTCGATGCAGGCGGCCAGGAGCGGCTTGTGGGTGCGGAGCTTTCTGGTGAACCGGTAGAGCGCGTACACGGACGGGCAGCCGCCGATCGCGGCCTGGAGCACAGGGTGCTCACCGATCAGCCGGGCGGTGCGGCTCCACGTCGGGATCGCGTACAGGCTCTTGGCGAGACACGCGCCGACCAGGGAGCGGACTGGGTAGCCCTTCCGGCCTGTCCAGCGGAGCCCCTCAAGCTCCGCGACCAGCCGGGCGATCTCGGGTGAATCGAGGAGAGTGGCGACAGACTCTGCGAGCCCGTCCCGGCGGATTGGTACCGTCTTTCCTACCAAGTGAGCTGATCCCTCTCTTGGTCACGGCCCCCGGAAGCTGGAACTTCGCGGGGGCCTTTATCTGCGTGTTCACAGATATTACCAGATCCTGGTCTCGTACGCGGTCCGGGCGAACGAAATAGTCCCTGCCGGATGTGTTCGGAGACCGTATGGATACGCCTTTTCACTTCTCACTGCGGGATGTGTGTGTGAGTCAGAACTAAGGTGATTGACGGCGATGAAAAGGACTGTTTTTCGTATCCTTTTTTCACTTATGGATGAAGGCTCGTGGTCTCGTCTTGTCTGACGGAATCACTCTTCCGTCTCAGGAGGAATTCGGAAAGAGAACCTGGAACCACCATCATTTGTGTAAATACAGAAATCACGCTTTGGTTATCCCGTATCCCAGAGAGACAGCACGATCAACCGCCGATTGATCGGCTTGCGCCGGCCGTGCCTGGTAGGCACGGCGCCCCTCTCCCAGCGAGCTATATCTGTGGGAATGAAAGGAACGAAAAGCGCTGCAGAAGCGCGGGGAGAGGAGGAAAGCGAGCGGTTCAAAATTATCGATAACCTACTCGGTCACTCCCCTAACAATCCTCAATTAACCCCTGAACTACAGAGAAGTAAGACCCTGAACCACAGGGAGCCGAGAAGCCATCCAGCCGACCCGCCCCCGCGAGGGAGGATGTCCCGGTGGCCGTGGATTTTCGTGGCGGCGGTCCCGGGTTTGGTGGTTAGGCGGTGAGGAGGATAGCGGGCTCCTCGTTCTGGGTCGGGACGGTGGGCTGATCGAGTTCGTGCTCGATCGCGATGACGAGTTTGGCGAGGTCGTGGTAGCCGATGATCCGACGGAATTGGTGTTCGGCTTCGAGCATCCCGGCCGCTGTCCAGCGCAGGCACATCTCGCCGGATTGCCAGCGCTTGGTGTTGCGGCTGGTGCGCCGGCAGATCTCGATCATCGACTCGCACGGGTTCGTGCTCTCGAGGGTGCGCTTCAGGTTGCCGCGGATCCCGAGCCGGGTGAGGGTGAGTGTCTCGTCGAGGCCTTCGCGCAGCGAGGCTGCGGCGCCGGGACGCGAGCGCTCGAGTTCCGTGGCGAGCGCGTGTAACTCGCTGCGCGCTCGCTCGTGGTCGTGCTCGGCCCAGGCCTGGCGGAGCCGACGTTTGATCGGAGGCCGGTCGCGCTCCGGGAGATGCTCGAGCACGTTTCGTTCCTTGTGGCGGAGACAGCGCTGGACGGGCGCGTCCTGGCCGAAGACATCGCGGATCGCTTTGCGCAGCGCCTTGGAGCCGTCGATCACAAACAGGATGCCCTGCTCGGTGTCGAGCCCACGCTCGACCAGATCGGAGAGCAGCGCCCTCGCCACGGTCGCGTTCTCGCTCGAGCCCTCCCACAGCCCCAGCGGGATCTTGACGCCCTCGGTGGTGATCCCGAGCGCGACGATGTTCGTGCGCCCTTTCAGCTCGATCCCGTCGAGCATCATCACCGCCAGCCTGACGTCGTCGAGGCGGCGGCTCATCAGCTCCTCAAGCGCCACGCGGGTGCGCTCAACGAACGCCCGCGACACCGACGACTTCGACGTCGAGCGCGCCTTGGTCTCGACGCCAGTGCCGACCGGCTCCTGCGTTCGCGCGTAGCGGCGCGTCGAGACGCCGGCAAGCATCCGCTCCAACACGACCCGCGAGAGCAGATCACGATCGGCGAAATGCTCGTACGTCGCCAGCCTGACCTCGCGTGATCCGTCCGCTGTGCGAACACGCGGCCGCTCAACCTGGACGCGCCGCCCGCCTAGCGTCACCTCCCCAGACTCGCGACCGTGACGGACCGCACTCCGGTCAAAGTCGTGCTTACCCCTCGGGCCGACAACGTGTTCGACCTCCTCCTCCAACAGTTCACTCATCACGCCAAGCCCGACCCCGACCGACAGCGCGAGCAGTCCCTCCCTCGCTGCCCCGACCAACTGCCCCAGCGCCTCCTGAACGCGCTCCGGCAAAACGGCCTCATCCAGGGTCGCCTCAGCGACCGCTACGTTGCTCCCCACGGCGGTTCCTCCTTCGATCTTCGAGCGGATCGCTCGCCACGCTCCCAACCGGAACGGACGGGCACGGAGGGACCGCCGCCCCTACAAAGATCTACGAACTACGGGACAACCCCCCGCGAGGCTGGGTCAGCCCTCAACGTGAGAATGTGGATCGCGAAAAGGGCGACGCTATGGCGCGTCGACGGCACCCGCCAGAGCAGATCATCACCAAGCTGCGGAAGGCCGAAATGGCCTTGCGCAGGCTTGCAGGGCACGGGGGTGACAGAGCAGACGTCCTGGAACTGGCGCAAGAAGGTGCGGCGGCATCCGGGTCGCTTAGAGGCGAGAGTCTTGACGCGGTACGTCTACCGCGACGGGTCGCGGCTGCGGGCCCGGCGCAGCAACACCAGGCCCAGTGTGCTCGCAGACGCCGTCAGCCCGGCTGGCCGGCCGGCCGCCTCCCGGCTCGCCGAGCTCGAGCAAACCGACACGGCCCCGCCAGCCAGCCCGTAAGCCCCCGCCCAGAAGCCCCCGCCCGGAAGCTCCCGCCGCCCGGAAGCGGGAACACGGGGCCGCGTGACCCGCCTCTCTATGGCTGGTCGACCCCCATTGTCGGGGCGTGGATTGCGGGTGGGAGCAGGGCGGCGCGTTGAAGGCATCCACCATGCCCGGCCCTGTGACCCGTGCTAGGCCTCGCCTCGCCTCGCCCTGACTAGTCTTGCCTCGTTGCCCGGGCCTCGCCTTGCACGGCCCCGCGCTGCCTCACTGTACCTGACCGTGGCACCTGGGTCGGGTTTCGCTTAGACGTGCCTCTTGATGGCAGAGGTTGACCGGTTGCCCTCAGCTGTCGAGATGGAGCTTCGCGGAGTTCTCCGCGAGCTCGCGGAGCCCGGGGGCGTATGGCCTCGTGACCGCTGCTCTGGCTTCCTCGTCGTAGATCTCGTAGAAACCTAATTCCCGCAGTGTGAAGAGAATGGGTGCCGGTCGAGGGTGCCCCTGAAACGGATCCTCGTCGAGTGCCCACTGGCCGGAGATGCGCTCGCGGTAGTCGCGGAACAGCGTTTTTTCTCCTTCGGTAAAGCTCGGTCTCGTGGTCGCAAAGATGAGGTAACACTCGACATCTGAGGAGCGAACTTCGTTGGCGACGCTCTCGAGGTTCCGAATGTCGTCCGGCTCGATCTCGCCCTCTCCTTTGACTTCCCCGACAGCGACCGCGGGGTTGCCGTCAATGCCCAGCGCCAGCGCGAGAAGGTCCGATTCGCACTCGATCCCGTTAGCGTCGAGGTTGTGACTGGGCAAGAGGAAGAGGCCCTGGCTAAGGGAGATCGTGTTCTCAAGCCGCAGCATGGCGAGGATGACGGCGACGGAGCCGCTGTGCCCGCGCTTGGCGAACAGGCCGGACGGCGCAAACTTCCACGCAGCCTTGCTCCCATGCAGGAGCGGTGCGAGGAGAAACGTACTCCCACAGCTCGGGCATTTGACCTCTGTTGCCAGCGCCTCAGGCAGATAGAGCTGGCGGATGCGACACTCTGGGCACTGCAGCTGGAGGCGGGCTTGTAGGACTTGAAGCCGGAGAAGTTTGTCGAGGATCTCCTGTGCGGTTCCGGCTCTTCGGTAGTCTTGATTTAGGGTTCCGTTGTCCTCGAGAGTGCGCAGCGCGTCGGTCTCGTGCTGTGGCTTTCTTGCGGCGAGGAGTTTCCGAACGCCCGGGATCCGGAAGATGCGACAGGCACGAAGACCGCCCATCTGCTCGATGATTCGCCCGGTGACCTCGCCGGCGGAGCTGAGAGAGGCAGATACTCCGGCGCGATCGAAGATCTTGCGCACGACATCCCCCTGACCGAGGAGCGAGAGGTCGAGGCTCGAGTCGCGATAATGAGCGAAGAAGTCGACCGACCTGCCGGTCAGCCGCAGTGGATAACCTCCGGCCAATGTGGAGGTGGTTCGAGCTGGTCGGCGCTACCGGAGGTTCCGTCCCGGATCTATGGATCCGCGGTGGAGTCGAACTTGTTTGAGGTCATGCTCTTCCCGAAGCATCGACAAGCGTCGAGCATGGCCAACTACGAAGGGCTCATCGCATATGTCGTCAGGAAGGGCAAAGTCTTGGCATCCCAGCGGAGGGCTGGTGCCGTGTGGATCAACCCGCCGAGCCGGCTGGAAGGCAGCGTGGCGCCCCGCTGGCCCCATAAAGACGGAGTTCGAGACCTTCGCTTGGGTCGCGGATCTTCGGAGTACTCCGACCGTCAAGTTCACGGCACCTGACTTCATATCCAGGTGCGAAGGAAGCTCTCGAACGGGTCATGCTGGCGGATCATCAACACCGGGTTCGACGCCCTTGAGGCGGCGATTCTCGCCGCGGGCGAGGGAGACTGTGTTCCGTCTCTCCGGTGGGCCGCGACATGACGGCGATCCAAGGCGAGATGCGGGCGGCGAGGCTGGCAGTGGCGAAGCGGGCTGATCGCTGCCGACGTTGCTCCTCACTCTTGCCGGCGCCAGCTTGCGGCGGGGAGAACGCAGGCTGCGCGTGAGCGAGCTACGCGACCTTCTCACGCAAGCGTTGGGGGCGGTGCCGTCTGTCCCGGCGGAGCCGCGGCTGTCCGCGAGTATAGAGGCAACTGGCTATTGGGCTTTCGCGCCTGGCCTCGAGATCGTTCTGGCGGGCGCCGAGCATCTTCCGGCAGAGGGTCAGGCTGTTGCGGCTTGGACGAAGCGGCTCAACAAGCGTCCGATCCCGCTGGTCTTGATCGTCGAGGCCGGGGATGAGCACCTGCTGGTCGGCCCGAGCGGGAAGCCGCCGCCCGCTCTCAGACTCGATGCGCGCCTTGTTGTCGACGAGCTTGCGGCCGCGCGGCGGCTGGACCCGCTCGACGTCCGCAAGCGGCTGCCGCTCGTGTGGCAGCGCGTCCGCGGCGCCGGTGGGATGACGGGCCTACGTAACGTCGGCCTTTTCTCGACGCACTACCTCCGTTCGCGGACGCCGCGTCTCGCCGAATGGCCGCAGCTCACGCAGCAGGGTGGTGCGGCTCGCGGCGCTCGCTCGCTCGATGCGCGTCTGAAGGTGCTCGGTTTCGAGTCGGAGGAGCGCGGCGCCGGTGTGTACTTGTTGCGTACCGAGAATCGTCCCGCCGCCGCTGTCCTCTCGTACCCGCCCAGCCACGACTTCGATCGCGCGGCGGCCGGGGGCGAGTTGCCCGTCGCTCATCTCTTGCGCGAGATGGAGGCGACCGGTACGCGTTGGGGGATTCTCGTCAGCGGTGATGTCTGGCGGCTGTACTCCGCTGAGCATCCCGCCCGGGAGACGAGCTTCGCCGAGCTCGACCTGGCCAGGCTCGGCGACCCGCCTACTTCGCAGCGCTCTTTTCCGCCTCTGCGCTCGCGCCCGGCGGGCTGGCCGAGGCGATCGAGCGCGGCTCGCGCGACTTGGCCTATGAGCGGCAGCGGGCCGACAGCCGGCTTGCTGACGGCAGGGGTGGTGACTGGGGCCCCGACATGCTCGGGACTGGCTGGGGGTTGCCTCCGTTGGCGTGGTGGGTGCAGTCTTGATATGCGCTGGGCTGGCGGTTGTCGGCCTGGGTGCGCACACCTTGACAGACTCGGAAACTCACGAGGTGGTTGCCACCCGGTGGCTGATCACGGGTTTGCTCGCCGCGATTCTCGGCGTCGGGATCCTCGCCCTCGCGCCGGAGGCGGCCTCTGTGAACCCCGTCTACTGGATACTCGGGGGCGTTTTGGTGACCGCCATCGCCGTCGGCGCGTCCGGCGGCTGCGGCACCAGCCCGGGCGGTGTCGGCACCCCGTCGGCGGGAGACCACCGTAAGGCGGCCGAGAGGGCGCAGGAGCGCCGCAAGGGCCACCACTGCCTCAGCCCGTGGGACGGCAACCACGACGGCCTGACCTGGAGAATCTTGTGCGTTTGCGGCTGAACGACCTGGGCAGCATGGAGACCACCAGGACGCTGGTCGGCCCGAACAAGGGTGGTGTTCATCAGATACGGCTGTACTTCACCGCGAAGAACGCTTTCGGCGGCAGGGTCAGCGCGAAAGCCGTGGGCACGTTCCGCAACGACGACTGCCGGGCAACGCTGGCAAGGATCGCCGAGTAGTTGCGAGCGCTACAGGCAGGGGCCTATGGCGGCCCGCTTGCCGCGAGCCGCCATGCCATCAGGCCCTGCCCTACTCCGTAGGTCGTGGCTGTTCTAGCGGCGGGGCAGGGCTCTGGCCCTGGGCGAAGATGCCACCGTCCTCGCCTGGACATGTCTCTTCCGCTTTCGCAGGGGTTTTAGGCGTCTAGTCGGTCGGTGCTCCCTGGAACGTTTCTGGCTGTTTGCGCCTGTTCTGGCACTGGAGAGGCACCGTTAGAGGCGACAGCCACAGCACGCGCCGGCAATCGGGACTCGTGTGCCTTGCGCCTCGCAGAACGCGCAGCCCCATTTGCCGAGGAACCAGAGTGCAGGATCGAGTGCCGCGGGCGTGTTCTTAAGAGGGATTGGGCCAGCAGCTCCGCTCACCCGCACATCCTCCTGCCAGGCGTTCTGGATGGTTCTGCGCGCCTGGCCAAGAGCTTCGCCAGCTGTGGCCGTGAGGCCGAGATTCTCGGTCACCCGCCGAACGTGAGCGTCAACAGCGACCGGGACGACCTTGAGCGAGCTCAGTGCCGCCATGCCTGGATAGGCAAGGATACGTACCCAGACGGGTGCGATCTTCGGCCCCCGCAGCAGCGGGAAGAGCGGTGCCCCGTCGCGCCGGACGCGCTGCACGGCTTCGAGCAGTTCGGCGGCGTCTCCTGCTCCGGTCTCGATAACGGTGTTGACTTCCGGCGCGGCGCGCTCGGCGATCTCGCGGATCGGCTCGCAAAGTCAGGCATCGGCAAGAGCACACTCCGAGGAGCTTCTGCCCTGCCAGGCATAGAAGCCCGAACAGGAAACGCCGAGCACGCGGCAGAGCAGCGAGATCGGGAACTGCGCCTTCTCCGCCGCGATGAAGCGGAAGCACCTGACCGGGTCCCGCTCTCCCTCGCGAAGAAGGCCGCCGCTTTTTTCAGGATCTCCCGTTCTTGCTCGAGTGTCCGGACGCGCCGGGCGCAGCTCGCGCAGCTCCTGGCGCTCTCCCGTCGCCAGGCCCTCGCGCTCGCCGGTATCGACCGCGGCCTGGCCCAGCCACTTGCGCAACGACTCATCCCAGACGCCGAGCTCGCGGGCGATCTCAGTCACGGGGCGGCCATCTCGCTGGACGAGCTCGACCGCCTCACGCCCGAACCCCAGCCGGCAGGGCTCCCGGCAGTCCGACCCCCCGGCACGGGCGAACACCCCTCCCGCCCGGCAAGACAACACCCGCCAAACGCCCAGACACCCACAAAACGGGGGCACTCCACTGGGCTCAGAACCGCCACCACAGACCTCAGGATCGATGCCGCCCAAGATATTCTCGCCCGAGCCGTCGTCCAAGGCGGTGCACCCCGCCGCGAACCGCAGCCGGCCCAGGCAGGCACCACCGTCTCGAGGGTCCAGGCATTAGGTTTCGGGAATGCCCATTGCGGTGGAGAACCTGACCGTCCGTTTCGACACGGTCACCGCCCTCGACCGGATCACCCACGTCTTCCAGCCGGGCACAGCTACGGCGGTGATGGGCGTGAACGGATCGGGCAAGACCACGCTGCTGGAGAGCCTCTCCGGCATGCTGAGGATCACCTCCGGGCGCATTAGCGGCGTGCCCGATCGGGTCGCCTATATCTGCCAGCACCCGCCTGCCACCTGGATGCCGCTCACCGCCGGGGAGGTGATAGCCATGGGTCGCTACCGTGAGCGCGGCCTCACCGGCCGGTTCAGGGCCGCGGACCGCGCGGCCGTGCTTGAAGCGGCCAATCACCTCGATGTCGCCCGACTCGAGAACCGCGACTTCGGTAGTTTGAGCGAGGGGCAGCAGCAGCGGGTGAGGATTGCCCAGGCTCTGGCTGCCGAGCCCGCTCTCATCCTGCTCGACGAGCCGATCACCGGCCTCGACATACCCAGCCAGGACCGCATTCTGGCCGTGATCGACGAATATGCCGAGCGGGGCGCCGTCGTGATCGTCACCACCCACCATCTCGACGAAGCCCGCCATTGCCACACTGTGATGCTGCTGGCCAACAGGCTCACCGCCGTGGGTAGCCCCGAAGATGTGCTCACCGTGGAGCGGCTGAAGGAGGCCTTCGGGCCCCGAGTGTTCGGTGACCATGCCCACCACGACCACGATCACGACCTGCACATGCTCGACGACCACGGCCACGGCCAGCACAGCCCCGGCCGGTGAAGCCCTCAGCTGCGATACCGCCGTGATCGGGGCCGGCGCGGCGGCGCCCGAGTGGTGGCATGGAGCTGCTGTGGCCGAGCACGGCCGCTTCGATGACCACGGCGCCGAGATCGTCTAGAAGATCTAGGTCATGCCCACCACCGGTGACGGTGGCCTCGTTACCGGCGTGGGGACCGCCGCCGACTGGCGCTGGCGGGCCGACCTCGTGGTGGTGGCGACGGGAGCGCCCGGCACGTGATCCGGATGCTCGGTGCCGAGCGCGTTGCAGTCGAACCCTTCGGTCTCGCCATCCGCATCGACGCGCCGAGCCCCGCCACGACGACCGCCACCTAGAAGCTGTCTCATCCTGCGCGGTGACGGGGCGCCTGGGCGCCCGGCTATAGCTGGATATTCCCGGCAGGCGACGGCACTGTGAACATCAGCCCCTGGCGACGGTGAAGGGCTTTCTAAGGCTGCAACCTTAACCGGCTGTTTGAGCGATTACAGGGCCCTGGCGGCCGACGAATGGGGGACTGGGCGACTAATTCGAACGATCCCGATCCGGCCCTGCCTATGAGCGCCGTACACCTCCACGGCTCGGGATGGGCGGCGACCGGAGATGCGGCCGGGCTTGCCAACCCCATGAACGGAGAGGGCAGCGACTACGGGCTGGAGCCGGGGATGCTGCTCGCCGATCTGTTCCTCCCCGATTCCGCCGCCGCCCCGGCGCCTACGACCGCGTCCTCGGCGAGCGCTGCGGCGGGTTCCTGCGCACCGGGCTTGCTCTGGCGGTGTTCACGCAGACGGTGGCCAACATCAAGGCGGTCGCCAACATCACCTGTTTCAGGTGATGGGCAATTTCGTCGACGGCGCACCCGTGATGGCAGTGCTGGGCATCGCCGTCGCGGCCTTGAGTTCGCAGACCCGTTGCTGTGCAGAGTCCTGATGGAAACCACGGGGGACTACAATTCACGAGCAGCACATCGGACAGCTCGCTCACGAGATCGGCTTGGCTTTACGGGGCGACATCCGGCGCTGCGACGGCTACCAGGTCCGGCGTCAGTAGTCGGTCAGCGGGGTCCCGTCAAGTTTGCGGCTTGTGCCTGCGGCGTGCATCGATTGCGTGCTGCAACGCTCGCCCGCAGAGCACGGCGAGGAAGACGACCACCGCGGTGAAGGCCATGGTGGCGCCGGCGGCGGTGTCGTTGTGGTAGCTGACGGGCAGCCCGATGACCGCCGACACTGCCCCTACCATGGTGGCCGTCACCATGATGCGCGGTACCCGCCGTATCAGAAGGGTGGCGGTGGCGGGCGGAGCGATCAGGAAGGCGAACACCAGCAGGTTTCCGACTGCTTCGAACGACGCCACAATCGAGATTGCCAGCAACAACAGCAGCACGCCGTGGGATAGACCGGGCCGCAGGCCCATGATTCTGGCCTGGGTCCGGTCGAAGGTCATAACGAGGAACGCTCGGTAGAAGACGACAACCCCGATCAGCGAGATGCCTGCTGCGACGGCCTGGCGGCGGAGGTCTTCGGCCTCGACTCCCGTGATCGAACCGAACAGGAACCGGTTGAGGTCACCGGTGTAGGACCCTGATCGGCTCGATACGATCACCACTGCGAGAGCCAGGAAGCCTACGAACAGCACCCCGATCGCGGTGTCGTTCGGCAGCGGGGAGTGGTTGCGGATCAAGTTGATGCCGATCACCATCACCACGGCCGCGATGAACGCCCCGATCGTGGTGTTCATCCCGACGATGAACGCGATGGCGATGCCGGGCAGCACTCCGTGGGCCAGGGCGTCGCCGAGGAAGCTCATGCCCCGTAGCACCACCCAGGTGCCGACCACGGAAGTGGTGAGCACCACCAGCAGGCTGGCGTAGAGCGCGTTGCGCATGAACGGGTTGGAGATGAATGGGTCGATCCACCACACCACGGGGTCGGTCAGGAATTCCATGACGCTGTGCTAGTGGGTCAGTTCTAGCTGAGTGCTTCGGTGATCAGCGTGGCATTGGTGCGCAGGAACCCGATGTAGGTGTCGGCGCTGCTGCCTTCGGGGCCGAGGGCGCCGGTGAGCAGGGTTACTACAGCGACTTCACCGATCCTTGCCCCCAGGGCATCGGCGTCATCAGTGGAGTGCAGAGTCTCGGCGAAGATGGCTTTGACCTTGGCTTCTTCGATGAGCTCAGCCAGTTCCTCAAGTCGGGCGGGGTTGGTCTCGGCCAGCCCGGTCGGCGAGGGGATTACGGTGCCGATGACCTCAAATCCGTAGCGGTCGGCGAAGTAGCCCAACGCGTCGTGGTTCGTCACGAGCTTGCGGTTGCTGTCGGGAACCGTGACCACTAGCTCGGCTACTTCCGCGTCCACGGAGGCCAGTTCCGCCCGGTAGTCCGCCAGACACGCTTCGATGGCTGAGGCGTCGAGGCCAGCGACGTCGATCAGTCGGTCGGCCAGGTCCGGCAACACCTTCGACACGCGCCGTGGATCCAACCACACATGAGGATCAACGCCCCCCTCCCTGTGGCCTTCCTCCCCGATCTCCTCGTCCCCGTGGTCGTCCTCCCCGGGCTCTTCGTCCCCGGGCTCCTCGTCCCTGTGGCCTTCCTCCCCGTGGCCCTCGTCCTCGTGGCCCTCGTCCTCGTGGCCTTCTTCCTCGTGGTGGTCGTCCTCGATGTCCGTGGAGTACAGGAGCGTCTCACGTACGTGTTCGGCGACCCGGAAGACCGGAGTGCCGGCGGCGTCCAGGGTGCTCTCCAGTCTTTCCTCCAACCCCAGACCGTTGGCCACCACCAGCACGGCGTTCTCGATGCGTTCCCGGTCTGCCAGCGAGGGCTCGAACCCGTGGGGGTCACCGCCGACCGGGATGATCGTCTCCACCTCAACCAGACCGCTGCAGGCCACGTTCGACACCACATCAGCCCAGATACCGGTGGTCGCGAGGATCGTCGGAGCGTCGGGGTCAGCACCAGCCGCGGATTCCGCTGTCGGAGCGCTGGTACCGCATCCGGAGACCGCCAGCGTGGACGCAGCGAGGATCGCGGCCGCCAACAGGCACCGACGGCCCGCTGCTATCCCGGCGAGCGGCTTGCGGACTCTCTTACTCCTGCGGAGTAGGCGTAGCGGAGTGGGCTTCAGCACTAGATCAGATATCAATAATAGGAACTATTCTTATTATCATAGACTTTTATCATACTACTGTCTGTAGGTGGCAGACGGAGCATCCAACGACGACGGGCAACGACATCACCTTCGCGGACCTCGAGGGTGATGTTTGCACTGAGCCTGATCCGCAACTCGAAGGGGGCACCTGTGCCAGAAGCCGATGTGCACCGTGACGCAACGGGTCGACAGCCGGCTTGCTGACGGTAGGGGTGGTGACTGGGGCTCCGACATGCTCAGGACTGGCTGGGGGTTGCCTCCGTTGGCGTGGTGGGGGCGGCAGCCGTTCGCGTGGTGGGTGCGGTCTTGATATGCGCCGGGCTGGCGGTTGTCGGCCTGGGTGCGCGCACCTTGACAGACCTGGAGGCGCCTGAGGTGGTTGCCACCCAGTGATTGGTTGATCAGGGGGTTTGCTCGCCGCAATTCTCGGCGTCGGGATCCTCGCCCTCGCCTGGAGGCGGCCTCTGTGAACCCGGTCTACTGGATACTCGAGGGCGCTTAGTGGTCGCCATGGCCGTCGGCGCGTCCGGCGGCTGCGGCACCAGCCGGGGCGGTGTCGGCACCCCGTCGGCGGGAGACCGCCGTCAGGCTGCCGAGCAGGGTGCGCAGCCCCGGCGTGGCCAACGACGGAGCCGACCTGGGCGAACTGCCTGATCGTGTCCCGGATCTGCCGGTCCAGCACCCGTCGGTCTGTGACCACCACCACCGAATCCAGGGGCGCCTCGCCGTCCCGCTCCAGCCCGATCAGCTGGTGGGCCAGCCACGCGATCGAGTTCGACTTGCCGCTGCCGGCCGAGTGCTGAACCAGATACCGCTGGCCAACTCCCCCGGCGGACACGTCCGCTAGCAGTCTGCGCACCACGTCCAGCTGGTGGTAGCGCGGCCACACCTGCACCCGCCGCTTGCGGCCCGTCCGCTCGTCCCTTGTCTCGACGACCTGCGCGTAGCTCTCGATGATGTTGACCAGACTGTCCCTCGCGAGGGTCTGCCTCCACAGGTAGTCGGTCTTCAACCCGTCCGGGTTCGGCGGGTTGCCGGCCCCGTCTTCCCAGCCACGGTTGAACGGCAAAAAACCACGGATTGCTCGCAGCGAGATCGGTGCAGAACCGCACCTCATGGTCATCGACGGCGAAGTGGGCCAGGCAACGGCCAAGCTCGAACAGCCTCTCCCCGAGGCTGCGGCCACGCTGCCTGTATTGCTCGACCGCGTCCCCCACCGTCTGCTTCGTCAAGCTGTTCTTCAACTCAGACGTCGCCACCGGCAACCCATTCACAAACAAACACAAATCAAGGGCAAGCTGCGTCTCGTCCAGGCTGTAGAGAAGCTGCCGCGTGACACTGAAACGATTCAGCCCGTAAAGCTCCTTGGCCTTCTCGTTGCCCGCAGATGGCGTCCCGTAGAACAAATCCACCCGGTGCGGCGCACGGTAGCGCCCGCGTCTTGGCTTCTCACGGCCGGGGAAAGTCGTGTCCCCCGCTGCTTCTTCCCCTTGCCGAGACCCAGAGCCCAGCAGGGGCGACAACGCCGCCTCCTGTCTGGAAGGACCGGCCGCGGTGCAAGCGCTAGAGAGCGCCCACGCAGCGCCAGCAGCCCAGGCGATCAGAGGCCCCTTCTCCTGCGTGCCGCGTGGATCGCGCAACACCCCTTGCACCACGTATCGATCCCTCTGTACCCCGGCGCGTCCCTGTAGTTCTTGTAGAACTCGGACACGTCCTTCCACTCGTGGCAGTACGAGCACAACTTCTCCCAGCCCTTGCCTCTCCTGCGGTACCGATCATCACCCCTCACCAGCAGGGGGCCCTTGCTTACGGGCAAATGCTCCTGGGGCATCCGATACAAGCCCTCCTTCGTCTCTCGTGACGTGCGCACCAGCCGCCGTCGAACCTACCCGAACCCCGGACGGGCTGGACAAACCCGGCAATCCCCGACACGCGCCCCTTGTGGGGTGCTCTGAGGTGCTCCGAGATCATCTGGGTTTGGTGCCAGAATTGGTGCCTGAACAGGCAACACGAGACCGGGCCAGGCAGCCCTGGCTGCGTGCCAGCCCTACCCGGCCCGCCCCCAGGGCGGCGCCGCCGGCCTGGGGTGGCCGGGTGCGGATCGAACGGCATTGGGCCTACGCTGGCCCGGTTGGGCGCGGCGATCGCAGCGTCAGGGACGTCTGCCGGGAGCAGGCGATCTCGGAGGCGCTCTTTTACTCGTGGCGGGGGGAAGCTGCTTGAGCTGGAGATCGAGGGGAAAGCGTTGGCGGGCTGGGAGTGAGCGTGCGTGTCGCCCGGTCGCGCCGTCCGCTCGCCGAGGGGTATCCGTTGGCGAGTGTGGCGCGCGTGCTGGGGATGAGTCGGCAGGCGTTGTATCGGACGCCGAAGCCGAGAACGGTGCCCAAGCGGCGGGCGATCCGCGATCCTCCAACCCACCACCCGCCACACCCCAACCGGAGCGGACAGGCCGAAGAGACCGCCGCCTACGAAGTTCTATGAGCTACGGGGAATCCTCTCGAGGACTGTGCGGCGCACCCATTCCTTGAGTTCCTCGGGATCCTCGAACGGTCGATAGCCGAACCGAATGGACGCGTTGATGGCCGATGCCTCTTCGTTGAGCATTAACGCCACGGGCTCGCTGAGCTCGTCTTGTACGCCGGTCGGCCACGCAAGATCCAGGACGGCAACGGTCTCGCCCGAGTCCGGGTCGAGGATTTCGAGGTTGGTCGTACCGCGCGTGAGGCCGTGCTCGAGAACCCAGTCGTTGATCGCATTGAGTAGCGGGAGCTCGTCGTCCTCCTCATCAATGATCACCACCGGGTCATGCTCGAGTACATCGACTCCATCGACCGCGACTACCAGGATCCCCTGGAGCAGCTCGTCAAGGAACGTGTTCGCCGCCTCAGCGAGCAGCTCTCGACGCTCGGCGAGGAAATCCAAGTAGCGATCGATTGCGAGGAGCGTTTGATCGTCGGGTACCCAGTGCGACTTGACAGACCCTGGGTGTCGCTCACGGTGAGCGGGGATGTACACCTCCGGGCGTTTGTCGCTGATCTCCCGATTCGTCTCCATTGTCAGAAAGGTGAAGTTGGCGACCGCATTGATCTCGGGCTGGCTGTAGCCCGCATCTCTGAGCAACGCCTTTGGGAAGATGTGGTGGAGTTCCAGCTGTGACTGGTCGCCAAGAAGCGCTCGCTTGAGCTCGAGCCCAGATCCCCAGTCGCCACATACGGGCCGGCGACGGTGCGCGAGCTCTCGTATCAAGGTCAACCTGGTAGCTACTCAATGAAGGTCGCAATCGGCTCTCAGAAACCGCAGATCGAGCTGATTCGGCCCTCGCGGGACCGAGCATCTACGACGAATGGCTCGATAAGCGCGGCGAGGGTTTCCACCATGTCGGCGTTTTCGTCGACTCCCTCGATGCGGCGATCAACGACATGAGGTCCGCCGGCTACGACGTGCTCCAGTCGGGTCACGGCACCGGCGCCGACGGTAGCGGCGGCTTCGCGTACTTCTCGACCGAGGGGGATCTCTCGATCATCCTCGAGGCGATTGTTGTGCTGAGCCGACGACGAGAGCCAGAGGTCGTCTGGGACTGAGAAGCCCGCTGTTGATCGGGATGGAGGGCGCCCGGCTCGATTGACAAGATGC
This sequence comes from Gaiellaceae bacterium, assembly GCA_965223695.1. Lineage (GTDB taxonomy): Bacteria > Actinomycetota > Thermoleophilia > Gaiellales > Gaiellaceae > JAUVPB01. Next base: position 310,526 of record CBDCXJ010000024.1, read on the forward strand.
CTGCGGACAGGTACAAGCGCCCAACAGCAGGAGCTTTGGGATGCCGCTCACGCAGATAGAAAACGTCCTCTCGGCGCAACTTCAGGAGCTCACGCGTGATGGGGCTCGCAAGGGCGACGAGGCCCAGATCGTCGAGCTCATTCCGGCTGGCGGCGACAAGGGTCCGCGAGTCCGGCTCGAGGGGGAGAGAGATCGACGCTTCTTGCGCATGAACTCGAACGGATACCTGGGGCTGGCCCAGAGGGCAGAACTGATTCAGGCCGAGGAGAACGCCACGCGCGCCTTCGGCGTCGGCCCCGGAGCGGTCCGTTTCATCAGTGGGACGCATCACCAGCACATCGAGCTCGAGCGCCGGCTGGCGGCGTTTCACGGTCGCGATGCCGGGATGATCTTCAGCTCGGCCTACGCGGCCGTCCTCGGCGTAGTGGCACCGCTGATCAGCCTGGAAACCGTCGTGTTCAGCGATGAGCTGAACCACAACTCGATCATCAACGCGCTGCGAATGGCTCAGCCCAAGGCGAAGGCCATCTACCGCCACGTCGACCTCGATGACCTGCAGGTCAAGCTCGAGGCAGCGGCCGGCGAAGCCCAGCGAGCCATCGTCATAACGGACGGCGTCTTCAGCATGCGCGGCGACATCGCGCCGCTTTCTGAACTCATGAAGCTCGCTGAGAGCTGCGACGGAAGGTTCCCGGAGGGTGTCCTCGTGGTCGTCGACGACTCGCACGGCGTAGGAGCGATCGGCGCGAGTGGGCGTGGAGCCGAGGAGCACACAGCTGGCGCGCCGGCAGACGTTCTCGTGGCCACGCTGGGTAAAGCTCTCGGGGTGAACGGCGGCTATGTGGTCTCTAGCGCGCCCGTCATCGACTATCTGCGCGAGACCTCGCCGACCTACGTCTACTCGAATCCCATCACAGCGGGGGAGGCGGCAGCGGCACTGGCAGCACTCGACGTCGTCGAAAGCCCGTGCGGGAGGGAGCTGCTCGTACACCTCCGCAACATGACTCGACGCTTCGAGCGGGGCCTTGTCGAGCTGGGCTATGAGACGATTCCGGGCGACCATCCCGTCGTCCCACTCATGGTTCGCGACGCGGATCGCACGTCAGCTCTCGTCCGCCACCTGTTCGAGCACGGTGTCCTGGCCACCGGTCTCAACTATCCCGTGGTCCCGCACGGCGATCAGTCGATCCGGTTCCAGATCTCCGCCGATCACACCACAACCGACGTCGACGACACCCTCGACGCGCTCGCGCAGTTCCCCGAGCGGGCACTCTGCCATCCGACCTCCTCGATCGGCGAGGAGAGCGCATGAGCGACGACGCACGGATCGCGCTCGTGACCGGCGGCGGGCGGGGGATGGGGCTGGCCTGCGCCAAGCGCCTGGCCCGAGATTGCGATGCTGTGGCCCTCCTGGATCGCGATGCGGAAGCGATCGACCGTGCGCTCATCGCGCTTGCGGAGGAGACCACGGCGCCGATGGGCATCGTGGGAGACGTGACCGATGAATCCGATGTCGGGCGCGCCGTCGCCGAGATCGGGTCAACACTCGGGCGTCCGACAGTGCTGGTGAATGCAGCCGGCGTGCTCGAACGGACGCGGTTCATGTCGATCAGCGCGGCCGAGTGGGATCACGTCGTGGGCATCTCGATGAAGGGAAGCTTCCTCTGCGCCCAGGCTTGCCTACCGGGCATGATCGAGGCTGGCTGGGGGCGAATCGTCAACTTCTCCTCGACTGCGGGGAAGACCGTTTCGACACTCGGCGGCGCCCACTACACGGCAGCGAAGCACGGCGTTCTCGGGCTTACCCGCGCGATCGCGAAGGAGGTTGCCCACCTCGGGATCTGCGCGAACGCCGTCTGCCCAGGGCTCGTCGACACCGAGATGGTGCAAGAGGAGTGCACGCCAGAGATGATCAGCGACTACGCGGCCGCCTTCCCAGTCGGACGCCTCGGCGAGCCGGACGAGGTCGCCGCGCTGGTCGGATTCCTGTGCAGCCGCGAGGCTTCCTACATCACCGGAGCGGCCCTCGACATCAACGGCGGCGACCTGATGGTCTAGATGGCCACGTGTGCCGGTGAGCGGGCGCTCAACCGCCACGCTCTTCGGCGCGAAGGCGCCAGTGCTCGGCGTAGCCGCGGAGCCCTTCGATCTCGACCATTGGCACGGTGTCGAGTGCGATCGCAGACGCAGAACGATCGACTCGGCGCCGGGACCATCCAGCCAGCAGGCTCGCCCCGCCTGCTGTCCCTTCCTTGCTGAGGTTGCGCGAGACGCTCTGGCCTGGGCGCAACGCGGCGAGCAGCGCGCAGTAGAGTTCGCTGCCGGCGAAGCCGCCATCGACGATCACGTCATCGCGAGACGCGAGCAGGTCGAGCGCGACGTCAGTCATCAGGGCGACGTACAACGTGGCCAGCGCGACACGCTCCGCTGCGGACCGGGGTGGCGGACCCTCGACCTGGCCTGCGCGATTCGGGAACGGTCCTCCGGGCGCGTACGATGGAAGCGCGAGGGTCGAACGCGCAAGCAGTCGCTCGACGTCCGCAATGCTCGCAGCCACGCCTACATCTCGTCCGGCGAGGCGTTCGAACTCACGCCCGCCCATGAACCGTGCGCTCGGTACCGGCTGCCCGTCGACATCGACATTGGCCAGCACATCGCGTGTCCCATCTAGCTGCTCGAGCGACTGGGCTGCACTGAGCACCACGATCCACGTGCCGCTCGAGACGAGCGAGAACGCACGCTCGAAGCCCAGCAGGTAGCGCAGGTATGCGGCGTTGCTGTCGTGGATGCCGCAGAGGATTCGGCAGTCAGCGGCCAGTCCGGTCTGGCGTGCGACCTCGTCCGCGATGTGCCCGATCTCTGCCCAGGCCGGACGGATCGGCGGAAACAGCCGCCGCCAGCCCTGGCGCTCCACCAGCGACGAGAAGTCGTTGCTGATCGGCGACCACAGGTGACTGTGCGCCCCGAGGTACGTGAGCTCGCTCGAGGGCTCGCCGCCGAGGCGCCAGGCCCAGTACTGCGGGTAGCCCAGCAGATACCTCGCACGGCCGAACGCCTCGGGAAACGCCTGCTCGAGCCAGAACAGATGGCGACCCATGTTGTGGCCGGCTGGAAGCAGCGGTGCGAAGGTTTCCTCGTATGGCGGTGCGATGCCCGAGTAGGCCTCTGCCACGTCTGGCGGCGGCTCGACCTCATAGTCGGGGATCGGCAGGACCAGGGCCTCATCGTCGACCAGCGCCGGAGCGCAGCCGTGGGCGGTCGCGACGATCGCATCGATCGGCCATCGCCCACCCAGGCCAGTCAGCTGCTCGAGTAGCCAGCTCCACAACGCTTCGGTGTCAAGGTGCGTATAGGGTGGCCCAGGGCGCGACTCGTTCCGTCGCGAGACCTGCTCGAGCGGGCGCGCATCAGGGCCGAAGACACCCAGCACGACGTTCGTCTTGCCGACGTCGAGCACGCAAACGACCGGCGCGTCACCATCGGACCTCCTGGCCGGCGTGCGGCGGATCAAACCTTGCGAAGTTCTGGATCCGGCTCGCGGCCGTAGCCGTCGAGGACGTCCAGGACGGCGTTCATGTCTGTCTCGCTAAGGAGCGGTGGCTCCCCCAGCTGGAGCGCCCGCCAGTACTGCTCGGCCAGATTCTCCACCTCGACAAGCAGGGCGAGCGCCGAAGCCGTGCTGTCGCCGATGACTATCGCCCCATGGTGGGCGAGCAGGCAGGCGCGACGCTCTGCGAGCGCCTCGATCGCAAGATCGGAAAGCTCCTGCGTCGTAGGCGTGGCGTACGGAGCGCAGCGTATCTCGGAGCCGCCAGCCAGCCCGACCAGATAGTGGATCGCCGGAATCGATCGCCCGTGAATCGCGAGCGTCGTGCAGCAGATTGGGTGGGCGTGGATAACGGCGCTTGCCTCCGGCCGTTGCGCGAGGACGTCGCGATGGATCCGCCATTCGGTTGATGGAAGGCGCTCGCCTTCGTATGCCCCGTCAAATCCCATGCTGACGATGTCGCCGGCCTCCATCGACGTGTAGTCGACCCCGGACGGTGTGAGCAGAAAGCCATCGTCGACCCGGACACTTACGTTGCCCGACGTACCCTGGTTGACACCCAGCGCATTCATCTCGCGACAGGTCGCGATGATCTCGTTTCTCAGAGCCACATGCTTCATCGCGCACCGGAGGGGTTCGCGGGCCGCTCCAAACAAGATTCATGCGGCCGCATCGGCGACTCTATCGCCTCGGTTCGGATACTTGATTTCGAGCGCGGCACACAACTACGATGCAGCCTCGACCGACGGAGTCTGCAGCGACCCTGCCGCAAACTTTGTCCTCGAGCGCCCGTGTGAACCGCCTAGGGAACCGCTACGAGGAGGCAACGCGCATGACAGACCATGAGAAGGGCCAGCAGATATTCCAGCTTGGCATGCACGCAGTTCGCGGCACCATGTCGCGCAAGGCGCTGCTCAAGCGAGCGGGAGTGCTTGGCATCGTGCCGTCGATGATGGCGCTGCTCGCGGCCTGCGGTGGCGACGACAGCGCGGCACCGCCGCCAGCCGAGCCAGAGGCGCCGCCTCCAGCCGACCCGCCGGCTGACGCGCCCGCGCCGGCACCCGCTTCTTCGGCCATCGGCGATTCGCTGGTCATCCTCGAAACGGAGATCGCCCCAGGTCTGGACGGCGAGGGCACATCGTTCGGCCAGATCTCCACGCAAACTTCGCTGGCGCAGCTGTACGAGCACCTTGTTCAGCCAACGCGCACCGAGGACGCCAACGGCGTCCTCGCTCCGGAGTTCGGCACGTACGAGGGACGGCTCGCAGAGTCCTGGGAGCAGAACGGGCTCGAGTGGACATGGAAGCTCCGCGAAGGCGTCATCAGCGCGGCCGGAAATGAGCTGACGACGAAGGACGTCGAGTACTCGCTCTCGCGCATCAAGGCGTTCAGCCCGATCCCGATCGGGTGGTTCCTGATGACGGTCGCCTCGATCATGTCGCTCGACCTGCCGAACACCGATCCCAGCGAGCGTGGGCTTGCTGAGGAGTTCGAGATCGTCGACGACTACACCTTCATTCTTCGCCAGATGGAGCCAAGCCCCAACCTCTTGACCGTGCTCCCGGTCGTTTCGCTCGGGATCTACGACTCGACGAAGATGCTCGAGAACGCAACCGAAGAGGATCCCTTCTCACGCGAGTTTGCGGATCAGGTCGACTCGGCCGGCTTCGGCGCATACTCGGTCACCAACTGGGACAAGGGCGAATCCATCTCGATGACCGTGAACCCCGACTACTTCCGCGGTGAGCCCGAGTTCAAAAACCTGACCTTCCGTCGAGTGCCGCAAGCAGGGGCGCGGGTAACCGCGATCCAGAGCGGTGATGCAAACGTCACCACCGGTCTCTCACCGAAGGAGTTCGACGAGCTCGACCAGAGCGATGCCGCCGACGTGCTCGCCTGGCTCGGCAACGTGTTTGTGGCGCTCGGGCCCAACTACAAGTCCGAGCCGTGGGCCGGAGGTGGCGATCCGGATACGTCGCGGCTGCTACGCCAGGCGCTCGCGTATGCGATTCCCTACGGCGACATCATCGAGCAGGACTTCTTCGGGCAGGCAATCAAGTGGAACGGCCTGATCAGCTCGAAGTTCTACGGTGCCGTCGATTTCGGCGATCGCTACAGCTACGACCCCGACCGGGCGCGAGAGCTCCTCGCAGAGGCTGGGTTCCCGGACGGCGAGGGCCTCGCGGGTCCCGGACTCACGCTCAGCTACATCGCGGAGCACGCCTCGTTCATCGAGCCTGTCGCGAACCGCATCCGTACGGCGCTCGCCGACGTCGGGATCAACATCGACCTTGACCCGCTGCCGCAAACGCAGTTCGTCGACCGCGAGACCAACCTCGACGACATCCCGCTCTCGCTCCTCGACCAGCAGGTCGCGATCGGGCCCGACGCCGGATATCAGTCACAGCTAAACCACGTCACTCCGGACAACGGCGGCCTCGACAACTCCGTGAACTACGCCAGTGCCGAGTTCGACGCGATCTACCTCGAGCAGAAGGTCAACCCGGACGTCGAGTCGCGGCTCGCGCAAATGGAAGCGATGCAGGAGATCCTGATCGAAGACCTGCCACGCATACCGATCCTCGAGCGCGCCTCACAGATTGCTGTGACGGCCGGCATACGAGGTTGGTCGCCGAAGCCCGACGGCTCGCGGGTCGGGGAGATCTGGACGATGCATACATGATGCTGGGCGGCGTCGACCACGACATGTAGCTCGACCGGCGCAGACGGGTCAAGGCGTAGCGACACAGCGTGTCCAGGTTCGTCCTCAGACGGCTCCTGCTGTTTCTGCCGCAACTGCTGGCGATCGCCATCGTTGGTTTCGGGTTGCTGCGCCTTCTCCCCGTCGACCCGGTCTCGCGCATCGTCGGTTCGTTTGGCACCGACGCGGCACGGCAGTCCGCCAAGGAGACGATCGGCCTCGATCGATCCTTCGGCGAGCAACTCGGCGGCTTTCTCGAGGGTCTGCTGACGCTCGACTTCGGTAAGTCGTTCGTCTCGGGAGACTCGGTTCGGGCCGAGCTCGGCGACCGCATTCCGGTGACGCTTCAGCTGATCGGGATCGGCTTCATCCTGGCACTCTTGATCGCCATCCCGCTCGGCCGCTACATCGCGTCCAAGGTCGGCGGGAGGATCGAGAAGGTCACCACCGTCTACGCCCTCTTTGCGGGAGCGCAACCAGATTTCTGGTGGGGTTTGATCTTCCTGTTCGTGTTCTTCTTCAAGCTCGGCTGGTTTCCGGCCCCGCTCGGCCAGCTCGACCCGACACAGATCGCTCCGGACGGCCCGACCAGATTCATCTTCATCGACACGCTGGTCCACGCTCAGTCGATCTCTTCCTGTCGGCGTTGAAGCACTACGCCTTACCGATCATCACGCTCACTTTCGTTCTGACCGGCCCCATTCTCAAGATCATGCGGCAGTCGGCGCTCGACGTGATCTCGTCCGACTATCTCCTGTACGCGAAGGCGTCGGGCTTCACACCGAAGCGGGTGCGGCGGATGACCGCGCGCAACTCGTTCGCACCGGTGGTCACGATCACGGGCGTCTTGCTCGTGTTTGCACTGGGCGGCGCGGTGCTGATCGAGACGGTCTTCGCCCTGCCAGGGCTGGGGCGGTACGCCCTGTCGCGAACCCTCGACACCGACTTCCCCGCCATCCAGGGCGCGATCGTCTTCATGGCCGCGTTCGGTCTCAGCGTGTACCTCGTTATGGACATCCTCTATGCGCTCCTCGACCCGCGCGTGCGCCATTCTCGTGACTAGCCGATGAACGCGACTGAGATCCAGCCTGAACTCGAGTTCGACGAGGTCCTGCGACCTGCCGGCTTCGGAGCGCGGGTGAAGGAACTCTTGCGGACGAGCTGGCTGTTCCGGATCGGCCTCGTCATCGTCGTGATCGCGGTCATTCTCGCTATCATCGGTCCCTACATCGCGCGGTTCCCGCTCGAGGAGGCGACCCTCGACACGAACCAAGGGCCTAGCTCGCGGCACTGGTTCGGCACCGATTCGAGCGGCTTCGACATCTTCTCGCGCGTCCTGGCGGCGCCCCGCATCGACGTAAGCATTGCGCTCGCCGCCACCGCCATCTCGTTTGCGGTCGGTTCGCTGCTCGGCCTTTTGACCGGCTACTTTCGGGGCTGGGCCGGCGAGACGGTCATGCGCGTCGTCGACACCGTCCAGGCGTTCCCGCTGTTCGTGCTGGCGATCATCGTCGTCGTCATGACCGGGCGGAGCATCCAGAACGTCATCATTGTCATCGCGCTGCTGAACATTCCGATCTTCCTGAGGATGATGCGGAGCCAGGTCCTTTCGCTCCGCGAGCGAACATTCGTCGAGGCAGCGCGCTCGAGTGGGAGCCGCGAGCTCAACATTGCGTTCGGCCACGTCTTACCGAACGGCCTCTCACCCGGGCTCGCGCAGGCGCCGATCACCATGGGCTTCGCCATTCTCGTAACCGCCGGCCTGTCGTTCATCGGGGCCGGCGTCCAACCGCCCACGCCCGAATGGGGCGCGATGATCGCGAGCGGCGCTGACACGATCGTGATCGGCGAGTGGTGGACGACTGTGTTCCCAGGGATTGCGATCTCCCTGACGGTATTCGGCTTCGCTGTGGTCGGCGAAGGGCTTCGAGCGATGTACCTGCGGCAGGGCTGAGCCATGCTTTTCGTTCACGATCTTTCGGTCGAGTACTCGGAAGTCGGTAGAACGACCTACGCGGTCAACGGCGTAAGCCTCGACGTTCCTGGTGGCTCCGTAGTGGGCCTCGTCGGCGAGAGCGGGAGCGGTAAGTCGACGCTGGCGCTTGCCATCCTGGGTCTCACACGGGGGCGCGGCAGAATCGCCAGCGGGAACATCGAGTTCGAAGGCGAGAACCTGCTCGGGCTCTCCGACGACGCCTGGCGCGAGATCAGGGGTGGACAGATCGGGCTCGTTCCCCAGAACCCCCGGGGTGCGCTGGACCCGGTAGAGCGGATCGGCGTGCAGATCGAGGAGTACTACCTCGCGCACCGCGACGCCACGGAGGCCGAGGCGAACGCGCGCGCACTTGAGCTGCTGACCCTAGTTGGCATCAACGACCCCGAACGGCGGCTTCGTGCCTTCCCGCACGAGCTATCCGGCGGCATGGCTCAGCGTGTGCTGATCGCGATGGCGCTCTCGTGCTCGCCGAAGCTGCTGATCGCCGATGAGCCGACGAGCGGCCTCGACGTCACCATCCAGGCCGAAGTGCTCGATGACATGCGCCGCTCTGTAGAGGCCGTCGGATCGAGCCTGCTTGTGATCACGCAGGACCTCGGTATCGTCGCGAACTACTGCGACCGCGTCTACATCATGCACGCGGGCGAGATCGCTGAAGAGGCGCCCGTCGAGCGATTCTTCGAGAACGCCACGCACCCCGCCACGATCGCGCTGCTCGCCGCTCAGGGCCAGCACTACGAGCACGAGCGCGTCCGGCTGCGCGGGCTGCCGGTCGATACGCGCAACTTGCCGAACGGCTGCTACCTGCACCGACGCTGTCAGTTCGCCGATCACACGGCCGGCTGTCACGACGTTCGGCCGCCACTGACAGACGTGTTGCCCGATCATCGCGTTCGCTGCCATCGCTTCCAAGAGGTCCCCGAGCTCGCCGGGCGCCGAACCGACGTCGAGACACCTGCCAAACGCGCCACTCCTTCTCTTGCGCACAGCGCAACGCCTACCGACGGAGCACTCCTGAGCGTTGAAAGTCTCGTCAAGCACTTCCCGATTCCGGGCAGCGAGGCGTACGTGCAGGCCTGCCAGGATGTGTCGTTCGACGTTCGGCCGGGCGAGACCCTCGGCGTCGTGGGCGAGAGCGGTAGCGGCAAGACGACACTCGGTCGTTGCGTCTTGCGCCTGCTCGAGCCAACGGGCGGCAGGATCGTATTCGACGATCGAGATCTCCACGAGCTCTCCAAGGGTGAGCTGCGGCGGCTACGCAAGGACATGCAGATCGTCTACCAGGAGCCCTTCGATTCGCTGAACCCACTTCTCTCGATAGGCCGCCAGATCCGTGAGCCACTCAAGCTGCACTCCGATCTCTCGCGTAGCGAGCGAAGGGAGCGTGTGGACGAGCTCTTGGGTCTCGTCGGCCTCCCGGCGGCCGTTGCCGACGCCGTACCCGAGGGCCTTTCGCCGGGGACGCTCCAGCGCTGCTCGATCGCCCGCGCAATCGCGACCAACCCGAAACTCATCGTGCTAGACGAGCCCACGTCGGCGCTGCCGCCCGAGGCCGAGGCAGACATCATCAGGTTGCTCAACGACCTGCAGCAGCGACTCGGTCTCTCGTACATCTTCATTTCTCACGATCTTGCTCTCGTGCGTGAGTTCTGCGATCGCGTCGTCGTCATGTACCTGAGCCAGATCGTCGAGATCGGAACGCAGGAGGAGCTCTTCGTGCGGCCGCGTCACCCGTACTCGCGAGCGCTGCTTGCGTCGGTCCTGGAACCCAATCCCCGGGCGAAGCGTGATGTCGGAGCCAGAGCCGAGCGGCTCGAGGGCGAGATCCCCAGCCCGATCGACCTCCCGAGCGGCTGCTACCTCGCCTCGCGCTGCCATTTCGTGCGTGACCGCTGCCGCTCAGAACCCCAGGACCTGCATCCGCTCGTGCCTGGGCACGACGTGCGCTGCTGGCGCGTGAGTGAGAACGATCTGACCGAGGCAGAGATCGAAGAGTCGCGGCGCAGGGAGGCGGCGAGCGCCAACCCCGACCCGAGCTAGCTCAGTCGCGCTAGGTCACTCGAGCCGGTGGAACGGCGAGTTCTTGTCTGAGGCCTCGAGCCGGCGGGCTATGCCCTCCGGAGGCATGGTCGTGATCCTGATCCGCGGGTCGGCGATCAGGAGCTCGTCCCGTAGGAACATCGCACCTCGCAGCGACGTGATCGCCTCGAAGGTGTCTCCGATGCTCAGCAAGAGCGGAGTCTTCTCGTCGATCTCCTCGCGACGGCTCAGAGCCTCGGCCTCGCTGCCAAGGGGCACGAGAGAAGCCGCGCGCACCTCGCGGGAGATCGGCGTCGCTCGCGATTCGCCCGGCGCACGCTCGCTGAACACCGGCAGCGTGAGCTGCGCCGGCCGGGGAAAGACGCGCACGCCCCGCACGCGAGCTCCGTCGAGCGCACCGAACAGCTCATCGACGAGATCGGCGTCGTCGAGCGCGCTCGTCCCCAGCACCAGCCCGATCCGTCCTTCTGAGAGCTGGTCGAGAACGCAGAGGTCTTCCGCGTCGCGTAACGGATCGAGCTCGCGATCGAGCTCGACGAGGATCCGCAGATCCCTCGAGACGGCAACGGCGACACTGCCGGCGATGATCGACTCCGAGTCGCTGCGCAGCCACACGAAGTCGTAGAGCTTGCTCTCGATGTCGACGATCGTCTTGGCGAGCTGTGCCGACGAGAGGTCGTCGACGTTGAGCGGACCGCAGCCGATGTTCACGCCGCCACCCGACGCTCGGAGATCGCCGCCAGGTGGCCCATGACGCTGTGGTCGAGCGGCACGCCACTCCAGGCGATCCGCGCGACCATCCGATCGAAGCCGCGGGCGCGGATTGCCGCAAGGAAGTCGCCGAAGTCCGCCGGAGTCTGGCGAAACCACTTCTCCTCGGCACTTGTTGCCTGCTGGAGCCGCTCGCTCTCAGGGTCGAGCAGCGGGTCGATGTCGCCCTCTCCTTCCTTCTCCCAGGTGGGCGTGTAGTCCCAGCCGATGTACTGCCAGAAGGCAAAGTCGTGCGGGGCCACCACCTCGGGAGGCGCGGAGCCATCATCCGATACCCAGCACTCGCGGATCAGTGTCAGCTCGTGCGAGCTCTGTGCGCGAAACTCGTCGCCCCACTCGAGCGCTCGAGTCAGGGGCACGGCCGAGTCGATCAGCATTGGAACGTCGAAACGGAGCGCTCGGTCGAGCCCCGGCTCGCTCGCGGCGCAGATGATCACCTGCTCGGGCTCGAGCACCTTCAGGAGCTCTTCGAGCATGGCGTCCATGAGCTTGCCACGGCGGCGGCGCTCGACGTTCAGGCCCATGAACTCCTCGAGTCGGTAGCCGAGCGCGATGCCGAGCCGAAGCCGTTGCGCGAGCGAGCCGAGCGATCGGACCTGGCGGGCAAGGCGCTCGCCGTCGGCAAGCGGCAGCAGCAGCGCCGCGGTGCCGATATTCAGCGTTTCGGTGGCCGCGAGCAGCGAGCCCGCCAGCACCATGAGCGATGGGCAATAGCCGTCGGCGACAAAGTGGTGCTCCGAGAGGAATACCGACTCGAGGCCGAGATCCTCGGCCTTTCGGGCATCTTCAAAGGCTCGTCGGTGGCTGGCCGCCCACGTGAATTCGCCCGGTGGAGTGATGTTGAGGCTCACGAGACCGAGCCCGATCTTCGGAATCGGCCTCTGCCCCTGCGCGCTACTCACGTCCGTTCTCCTTTCTCGTCTCGCTCGGCGCGCAGCCGCGAGCGCGCGCCCTGCGTCGCCTTCGCATCAACCGCGAGCGTCGCGTCGAGCTCTTCTGCAGCGAACACGACGCCGTACACATCCCGTGCTCGCGCCGCGCTGATCCAGTGGCGGAGAACGTCGCGGCGCACGAGGTCCGGGTCGCGCTCAAGCGGGTCACCGTAGCCTCCGCCGCCGCTCTGTAGGCCAACGATCCCCTCGCCGGCCGCGAGCACCGGCGCCCCCTCCGCAGGCATGCTCTCTTGCGAACCGTCCGCGTGCACGCGGATCGCGCCTGCCGGCGCAGCCGAGCCACCCCCGCGAACGCCCGCGGGAGGATTGAACTGTCCGTCGCCCTGGTAAATCGCGGTCATCTCTGTGTCGACCGGCCGGTATGCCAGGCGCAGGCCCGAGGCGCCACGCTGCCGACCCGCCCCCTCGGAGTCGATCCAGACCCGCACGTCGTCGAACCGGATCGGGTACTTCTCCTCGAGGACTTCGACGCTCTCCCGGTAAACGAGACCGGCAGCGACCGACTGTACGTAGGTCAGCCAACCGTCGCTGCTGGCCCCGGCCGGGCCGCCCCCACCTCCGCCTACCAGCTGGTTGATGAACGGCGCATCGTCGCGCCTCGGGTCGGTCCCTGAGATGACCGCGTATCCGGGTGCGGAGCCCACGTTGCCTTCCGCGAGGCCGAAGCCCTCGCCGAGCTCCGCGAACGCGGCCTGAATGAGGTTGACCATCCGCTCGGCCACGTTGGTCGTGGCGACGGAGCACGAAGCCGGAAAGCGCGGGCCGCCAACGATGCAGTTCTCCCTGAGCCTAATCCGGATCCGCTGGAAGCTGCCATCGTTGTGGGGCAGGGACGGGTCGAGGCAGTTGAAGACCCCAAGGAGCACGCTGGCGACGGCCGTCGCCCGTGACAGGTTGAGACCCGCGGGAACGCAGTCCGGGTTGTCCGTGACGTCGACGTCGATGAATCCCCCGTCGGGGTCGATGTCGATTACGGCCTGAAGCGGGATCCCTTCCGGCACGACATCGATCGGGTCATGCCTGCCGCGGCCGACGATACGACGCTTCGGTAATTCGGAGATGGCCGCGACGACCCGACGCTCGGAGTACGCAAACCACTCGTCTACGAACCAGCGAATGGTCTCGAGGCCATGCGTGGCGGCCAGCTCCTGGACGCGGTGCTCACCGATCCGGGCGGCGCCGAGAATCGCGAGGAAGTCTCCGTACCACTGATCTGGCACGCGTATCCGTCGGCGACACATGCGGACGATGTCGTCGATCTCCTGATATCCACGCTGGACACGTACGCAGGGGAAGTTCAGCGCCCCCTCTTCGTAGATATCGCGCGCCGTGATCGAGTATGTAGTCGGCAGCGCGTTCCCGCAATCGGCCTGATGGGCCTTTACCACGGCCGTGAAGACATGCTCGTTGTCGACGAAGATCGGAACGAGAATGGCGTGATCCGCCGAGTGGCTGTTGCCGAGATACGGGTCGTTGTGAAGGAACGCATCGCCAGGCGCCAGGTCGGGATGAAGCTCGCTCATCGACTGGGCGAGGAAGTCCATGCCTCCGACATGAATGGGCAGGCCCTCGGCCCAGGCCAGCAGCCGACCGTCTCCCGTGACAAGACCGCAGGAGAAGTCCCGTCCCATGTTCAAGACCGCCGAGCGGCCTGAACGGAAGACCGTGTTCTCCATCTCTCGCACGATCGTGTCGACCCGGTTGGCAAGTACCGCAAGCGTCGTCATGTCCCGCGTCACGGCGCTCATGAGGACTCCTCAGCGGCGGTGCTTGTCGCGAGCTCGAGAGTAAGCAGGTAGTTGCCCGCGCCGGTGACCGACAGGCGCGACTCGGGCGGCACGACAATGGTCGTGGTCGGCTCGTCAACGATCGTCGGGCCGGCGATCGTTGCGCCGATTGAGAGGTCCCGTCCCTCGAAGCGCGGCGTGTCGTGCAGTCCGCTGTGACCGAAGAATGCCTCCTGCACGACCCTCGGCTCCGTGGAGACGGCGCCGGCCGCGACTTCGGGGCGCGCATGCCGACCTCGCTCGAGCGCAACCTCGAGACGGCCGACCCACGCGAGGCACTCGACCCGCTGCCCGAGCTCGCGCACGCCGAGGATCTGCTCATGCTGGATGTGAAAAGCCTCTTCGAGCTGGGCGGCGGCGCCTTGCTCCCTCAGATCGACGTCAGGCAATGGCACCTCGAGGTCCCAGATCTGGTACGGGTAGCGGCACTGCGCATAGAACGTCTTGACGACGCTGCTCGCGCTCACATCGACGAGCGACGATGCAACCGTGTCGAGCTCGAGCGCGAGCTCATCGACGACCTGACTCACCGCATCGGCATCGAAGTCAGAGGTGTCGGTGAAGTACGTCCGCGCCGATTCGGCGACGAGATTGGCGAACTGGCCGCCGCATGCGCTCAGCGCGCCCGCAGTTCTTGGGATGAGCACGCGCTGGCAACCAAGCTCGCGCGCGATCGGAGCGATCATCAGACCGGCAGCGCCTCCGCCAGCGACGAGGAGGCTCGTTCGCGGGTCGAAACCTTGCTTGACGGTGAGGTCCTTTATCGCCGAGACCATTAGCTCGGCCGCGATCACGAGCACCGAGCTCGCGGCCTCCTGAAGCGAGCAACCGAGCGGATCCGCGAGCTGCGCGCTGACCGCGTCTTGCGCCGCATCGAGCAGCAGCTCGAGCCGCCCGCCGGCGAAGCTCTCGGGATCGAGATAGCCAAGGACGACCGCCGCGTCGGTGACGGTTGGCGTAGTACCGCCGCGTCCGTAGCAGGCCGGGCCCGGCGTCGAGCCTGCGCTCTGTGGACCTACTTGAAGTAGGCCACCACTGTCGATCCACGCGATGCTGCCGCCACCGGCGCCGATGCTGCGAATGTCGACGGACGACACGCCGGTGAGGTGTCCTGTGAAGCGCCCCCCGATCCATGTGTCGCGTGAGCGCTGGATCTCACCGGCTGTGATCAGCCCGACATCGAAGCTCGTGCCACCCGTGTCACAGACGATCACGTTGGCGGCGTCTGCCTCGCCGGCCCCATTTTGCTCTGCGTCCGCGTAGGTCTGCGCGGCGATGGGCGCGAGCGACGGGCCCGAGCCCACCGAGTAGATCGGTCGCTCGATGACGTCTTCGGCGCGTGAAACACCGCCAACCGAGTTCGCAAGGAAGAGGACACCGTTGAAGCCCTCGGCGGCGAGATCGTCGCGAAGCTGGCGAACGTGATCCTGCATGAGCGGCTTCAGCGAAGCGTCGATACAGGTTCCCGACGCACGCCGGTACTCGTGAATCACGGGGTTGAGGCGGTGAGAAACGGTGACGGGGACATCCGACCACGAGCCCTTGACGAGCTCAGCAACACGAAGCTCGTGGGCCGGGTTGACGACTGACCAGAGCAGACAGACCCCGATCGCCTCGACCTCGGCCTTTCGGGCGGCCGCGAGCGCACCCGCGACGCTGGGCTCATCGAGCGGTGTCAGGATCGAACCCTCCGAGTCGATCCGCTCCGTGATCTCAAAGGTCAGGTGCCGTGGGACATACGGCTCGGGGTAGGGCATTCGCAGGTTGAACGGCTCGCTCTTGCCGCCCTCACGCAGGAGCAGAATGTCGGGGAAGCCCGAAGTCACGAAGAAGGCGGTGCGGGCGGCCTTGCCCTCGACGATCGCGTTGGTCGCACGGGTCGTCGAGTACAGGAAGTAGCCGCACTGATCAACGAGATCCGAGACGCTGAGACCGAGCTGCGAGCCGACGACAGCAAGGGCTTCTCTAATACCGTCCCACGCCCGCTCGACGTTGGTTAGTGCCTTGCCGAGGACGAGCTCGCCGCCCGCGGAGGTAACGACGACGTCGGTGAAGGTCCCGCCGATGTCGACGGCGATGCGGTTGCCGGTCTCGGCGCCAGTCATCTAGCCTCTAGAAGATGCAAGTTGCGTCGATCTCGACGCGCAGCTCCGGGAACGCAAGCGCCGAGACTTCGACGAGGGTGCTTGCCGGGCGGTGGTCGCCGAAGTACTCCTCGCGGACGCGAGCAACGATCGGACGATCTGCGATGTCGGTCAGGTAGACGGCTATGCGTGCGATGTCATTTCTCGTCGCGCCAGCAGCCTCGAGCAGGGCCTCGATGTTTCGCAGCGTCTGTCGCGTTTGCTCTGCAACGTCGTCGCCGCCGACAAGACCGCCTGACTCGTCATGAGCGACTTGGCCGCTGATCGAGAGAATGCGTGAGCCTGTGGCGAGCGTGGCTGGCGCATACGGACCGTCGGGCTCGGGCTGGCCAACTGCGCTCACGACCTGTAACGGCATAGCTCTCCTCCGTGACCGTGTAGCCGACTCGGTTCCGCGCGAGCGAGCCAGTTACTCGGCGATCTCCGCGTACTCGGCTGCCTCGGCCAGCGGTGAGGTGACCTCGCGGTAGGTGGTCTCGCGCGAGGTATCCACATCGACAACGGTCGGGCGGCCGCTGCTGAGGGCGTCCGCCAACGCGTTGCGCAACTCGGCGGGGTCCTCGACACGGACGCCGTCGCAGCCCATCGCTTGTGCGATCTTGGCATGGTCGAACTGCTCGAACTCCGAGGCGATCACCCGCTCGCCCTGACTGTTGAGCACCCAGCCAAGGGCATTGTTGTTGAACACGACCACTGTGATCGCCAACTCGTTCTCGACCGCGCTCATCAGCCCGTTGAGTGCCATCGCAAAACCGCCGTCGCCGCAGACCGCTACGGCCTGGCGGTCCGGAAAGACGAGCTTCGCTGCCAGCGCGGCGGGGATCGCATACCCCATGCCGCCGACCGATGCCGGCTGGATCAAAGTCCCGGCAGCCTTGGTCTGGAAGAAGTGGGTCATGAAGATACGGTTCTCGCCGGCGTCGCAGGCGATGATTGCGTCGTCCTCGATGGCGAGGTGGAGGTCCTTGATGATGCGCTGGGGAAGTAGCGGCGCATCATCCGACTCCGCCTCGGGGCCGTCAAAGCCAGCGTGCTCCAGACGGGCCTCGCTCAACACCGCGCGCCGCTCCGCCTCAGCGCTGCCGCTGACACCGCCCGCCGCCGTAAGGGCTTCGCCGAGCTGCTCCAGCACACGGCCCGCATCGCCGATCAGCGGATGATCGACAGGGAATGTCCAGGAGGCGTTGCGGGGCTCGATGTCGATCTGGACGAAGCTCTGGCGGCGCGGGTCTAGGAGCGCAGGGTGCTCGTTGGCGGTGTCTGTTGCTCCGAGCTTCGTTCCCACGGCGATCACCGCGTCGGCCTGGCCGACGACGGCGTTCGCCACGGGCAGACCGAAGTTACCGATGACGCCCAGCGCGAGCTCATGGGTCTCGCGGAGTACACCCTTGCCGGTGGCGGTCGTCGCGACAGGAGCCTCGATCTGGACCGCAAGCCGTTCGAGCTGGCCGTATGCCTGGCTCATCCGCACGCCGTTGCCGGCGATGATGACCGGGCGCTCCGCGTCGAGGAGCGTCTGGGCGGCGGCACGGACAGCGCCCTCATCAGCCGGGCCGGCCGCGACGGGGAGGTACCTGGGTGTCGGATACAGGGCCGGCCGAGTCCGCGGCCCGACGGTCCCGCTCAGCGCCTGGCTGTGGTAAATGACAGCCACAGGGCCAGGCTCTCCCGTCAGCGCGTGTTTGATCGCGAGCTGCGTGACCTGCACGGCCTGGGCCGGGTCACCAGCAACCATCGTCTCTTTTGTCACGCCCGCAAAGCTCTGTTTCGCGTCGAAGGCACCCCACTCTCCGGTGCCCGTTTGGTAGGGGCCATGGTGCGAGTAGGGAGCGCCGTCGGTGAAGTCGGTCAGCAGCAGCATCGGCGTGCTCGCCAGATGTCCTTCGATCGTGCCCATCAGGGCATTTGAGAGCAGAAATGCGCCCTGACCCATAACCACGGCCGGCTTGCCGGTAAGCCGGCCGTACACCTCTGCCATGACGCCCGCCAGCGATTCCTCGCGCACGAGCACCGCGCGCACGCTCGAGGTGTGGTCGTACAACGCGTCGTAGAACTTGACGGTGTACCCGCCGGGGATGCCGAAGACCATGTCGATACCCGCACCTTCGAGCACGCGAATCACGGCTTCGGTGACGTCAACGTCGTCGTCGAACAGACGCTCTGTCGTCATGCGGGTGCTCCTTCGCTCGTGACGGGCCGGTCTGCTGTGTGGGATCAGTTGGCGACACTGGCCGCCAGCGCTACAGCCTGACAGGTTCGGCTAGCGCATGCTGGGTGGCAGCGTCACGATCGGCCGTCACTTTCGGAGCCGAACTCGGGCGCGAGGCCAAAGCTGACGAGATGAGCCCTCTGCAGTGTGATCGCCGCCTCGTTCAGTTCGTCGATACCTTCGGTGACGACCGAGCCGACGACGGTTCGCAGCGGTCGCTCCGCCGTCGGAGTCTCGATCAGATCGCAGACGGCCTGTGCGACCTCGCGTAGATCTGGCCCATCTGGGGCTCGCACTAGCGCGCCGGTGTGTTCGAACATGCCGTCGCGGATCGGGTCGAGCTCTGCGTATGCAGCCAGGCGCGACTCGTCGTCTGGCCCGATGATCTTGTCGAAGATGTCGGTCGAAAAGCCGCCCGGCTTGACGATCACCGAGTCGATGCCCAACGGCCGAAGCTCATATCGATACACCTCGGCAAGCGCCTCAAGCGCGTGCTTGGTCGCCGCATAGGCGCCCATGAATGGCACCGTGAGACGACCGAGGTTCGACGAGACGTGGATGAGCAGCCCGGAGCCCTGCGCGCGCATGTGCGGGAGCACGGCGCGGTTGACTCGCTGCACGCCGATCAGGTTGACCTCGAGCAGGCTCGCCAGCCGCTCGGCCGTAAACCCCTCCAGGTATCCAACGGCACCAACGCCGGCGTTGTTCACGACAACGTCGAGTCTCCCGGCAATGGCGATCGCCTGGTCGACAGCAGCTCCGATCGAGGTCGAATCGGTCAGCTCGAGCTCGAGGACGTCGAGCGCGGCTCCCTCGTCATCAGCCCATTGCCGGAGTGTCCTTGCTGCGGCCTCATTGCGCCCGCGTGGATCACGCATCGTTGCGAACACGTGACGGCCCGTGCCGGCGGGTTTGTGGCCGGCAGAGCGGCCCACGCCAACCGTTTGGAGCACCGTGCCAAACCAAACCGGCACCCTGCCGGAAGCAAACTGGCACACCTTGCCAAGCCATCTGGCGCACCTGTGCCGTGAATCACCCTGGGCTTGGTAGGGGCTGGAGGCGTTTGAGTGACGGCTTGGTGGGCTGTGGCTGTTTGACGGTGGTAGGCGGCTTCGTGGGTGCAGGGGTGGTGAAGGTCTGTCGTTGTGTACGTAGCGTTCATCATCGACGTCGCGCGGAGCTGCCCGGGAGCGGCCCCGGCTCCTGCCGTAGCAGCTCGAGGGGCGAGAGCACATCCTGACGCCGCCTGCCCGCAAGGCCACGGCGGCGCGCGGGGCCGTGAGGCGCCCCTGCGTTGAAGGCGCCGAGCAGAGGAGCCTGGATCCCTGCCCGACCCCGAGTCTTCGCTTGATCACGACACAGCCGGGAAGTGGGCGAAAGCGCAGGACATCCTCCGAGCGGCAGTGAGGAAAGCCATCCTGGACACCGGCTTCCGGCACGTCCTCGCAAACGACGACCAGATCCGGAAGCGCTGGCCCGTGTCCGCCCCGCTCAGCAGGTGTGGAAACAAAGGGTCCGCAGTGGTTGGGGAAGACGCGCGGGAGAAGGGCGCCTGGCCTAGCTAGTACCCGACACGCGACCTCCACGGGCAGTCCCTC
>CBDCXJ010000025.1:0-213322 GCA_965223695.1 Gaiellaceae bacterium
TTGGCCATGTCGATGAAGTCGATAACGATGATTCCGCCAATGTCGCGAAGCCGGAGCTGACGGACGATCTCGCGCGACGCCTCGAGGTTGTTCTGCGTGATCGTGTCCTCGAGCGAGGTCGATGAGCCCCTGCTGCCGACGAACCGTCCGGTATTGACGTCGATGACGGTGAGCGCCTCGGCATAGTCGAACACGAGCGAGCCGCCCGAGGGCAGTGGCACGTTTCGGTTCAGTGTCGAGCGGAGTGCCTTCTCGACGCCCTGACGCTGCATGATCGACTCTGCGGCCGCGTCGAGCTCGACGCGCGCGGCGAGCTCTGGCGATGTCCGCTTCAGGTAGCCGACGAGGCGCCTGTGCGTCTGCTCGTGGTCGACGACGAGGTGCTCGAAGTCGCGGATGAACAGGTCTCGGACGAGGCGGAGCGGCAGCTCGGCCTCGCGATAGACGAGCGTCGGCGGCTCGGCCCGATTCGACCGCCCGAGGATCGTCGCCCACAGCTTGCGGAGCAACGCGAGGTCGCCTTCGAGCTCGCTCTCGCTCGCTCCCTCCGCCGCGGTGCGGACGATGATTCCGCCCTGGGGCAGCTCGAGGGCCTTGCAGAGCTTCTTCAGGCGCTCGCGCTCCTCGTCTTCCAGCCGCCGCGAGATGCCGATTCCCTCGCCGTAGGGCACGAACACGACAAACCGTCCCGGTAGCGAGATCTCGGTGGTGAGCCTCGCGCCCTTGGTTCCCATCGGGTCCTTGACGGCCTGGACGAGTACCTCCTCGCCCCGCGCGATCAGATCCTGGATGCGGCGGCCGCGCTTCTTGCGACCCTCTTCGCCCTCTGGTACGACGATCTCGCCGACGTACAGGAAGCCGTTACGCTCGAGGCCGATATCGACGAACGACGCCTCCATGCCGGGAAGGACGTTGTCGACGATGCCCTTGTAGATGTTGCCGGCGACCGAGCGCTCTCCGCGCCGCTCGAGGTAGACCTCGACGACGGTGTCATCCTCGATGACGGCGACGCGCTGCTCGCCGACGTCGACAGAGATGATCATCTCCTTGCGAACCTTCGCGGCCCGCGTCCGTTGCGTCGACGATCGTCGCGAGCGAGTCTTGGTCGGCTCGGCTGCGGCCGCCTTCTTGCCACGAGTCGCGGGTTTCTTCGCTGCGGCGGCCTTCTTCTTTGGCTCGGATGTCGACGCCCTCTTGCTCGAACTGGCGCGTCGGGACTTCTTCTTGGCCGGCGCTGCGCTCGCGTCGGTGGCCGACGCCGACTTCTTGGTCGCTTCCTTGCTCGCTGCTTGCTTGGCGGTCGCCGCCTTGCCGGCCGCTTTCTTGCCGGCCGCTTTCTTCTCGGCGGCCGTCTTCGCGTCGGCTGACTTGCCGGCTGCCCGCTTGCCGGTCGCGCGCTTTCTGCCACCCGCCGACTTCTGCTTTGCGACGGTCTCGGCCGCGGCCTCGTCGGGAACCGCTTCGCCCACCCTCTTGCGCGCACGCGGCTCCGTCACGGCCGTCGTGGTCTTGGCTCGGCCGCGCTTGGCCCTCGACGTCCTCGGCTTCGTGTCGCTCTCGGCTTTGCTCGGCGTCTCAGCTCCTGCGTCGGCGCTCTTCCCCGCGCTCGTCTTTCCCTGAGCGCTTGCCCCGCTTTTCGCTTTCGTCGTGGTCTTTCGGCGCCGGCCGGTCGATTTCTTCTTCGGCGGATCGTCGCCGTGTGCGCTGTCGCCGGCGGCTGTCGTCTCGTCACTCGAGGTGGCGGTAGACGCGCTCTTTCTGCGCCGGGAGCTCGAGCTAGCGGCCTTCTTGCGTGCGCGTGGCGGTGTGCCAGAGGGCGTCTTGGCCGCGGCGGCGGCAGCTCCTGGCGCCGCTTCGGACGCCGTGCCGCCAGATTCGGCGGTCGTCTTCTTCTTGCGCGAGCGCCGTCGGGTCGACGAGCGTGGTCGTGGTGGTGCCGGGCTAGCCGGCTCGGATGGGTCTTGAGCTGGTGCGCCGGCGGCTTGGTCGTCGGCGTCTGCGGTCATAAAGATGGTTGCACTCCTTCGGTAGCGAGGCGCCGGAGTCTGGCGCTCGCGTGGGCGCTCCTCGACGAGCGCTCGACGTTTGCCCGCACCGCGCGCGATGTGGCAGCGGTGCGTGGAGCCAAGCGCTGGCGCGCTCGCTCGCGGCACGAGGCAGGGTGTAGAGCGTCATGAAGCGTTGTTGTTGCCGGGGTTCCCGCTGGCCTGATGCAGGCTCGGTATGCCCGATTGCCTTACAGGCTAGCAACCGCGGCCGAGCACACCAAAGCGGGTGCCCCTCAGCGGCCGGCGGCTTCCGCGCGGAAGCGCCGCAGGGCAGCCTCACCGATCGCCGTCGTTCCGCTCAGCGCGACGCCACCCTTTATCGCCCGTCCCGGGCCCGGAAGCAGGCTCAGTGCCGCACGTGCAACCCCGCGCATGCCAAGGCTCGCGCCAACGACAGCCGCGAGCTCGACGAGACGGCGGGCGTCGAGCACGATTCCCTGTGCACCGGCCAGTCGCGCCACCATCCTGAGCTGGTTGATCGTCAACACCGGCAGATCGGCGCCCGGGACGATGGCGGCAGCGCCAACGAGCCCGTTGAGGCGCGCATAGTGACGGATGATTGCCCGCGAGGATTGCTCGCGGAAGTGGGGGAGCGCACGCGCCAGGCGGTATGCGTCGCCCTTCGCTCCGATCGCGATGCGCTCGACGAGCGGGTCGAGTGCCCCCGATGCTGTCGCGGCCTTCACGCAGTCGGTAGCGAGCACATAGGGCACTTCGTCTCGATGCGCGGGAACCTCGGAGCCGAGAAGCGCTGCAACGCGGTGAACGCCTGCGCGCTCCGCCGCACGCAGCGTCTCCTCGTCGCGATCGGGCAGCGGCCACGCGTCAACGACGAGGACGAGCGTGGTAGAGCCAACGATGTCCGCTGCCCCGCGCTCGAGAACCGAGACGGCGCCTTCGGTATCGCCGGCGAGAAGCCCGGCGAGCTCGCCCGCGGGCCCACTCGCTCCGGCGACGGCGATCCGCGCGGGTGGCTTCGAGTTGACCTCGTCGAGCATTGCCTGTATCTGGCGCGCGTGGCGAAGCGCGAAGCTGGCGGTCGGCGTCGCGCTCACCGAAAACGCGCCCCGGGCTGCCGCGACAGACGCCCGCGCGCGTGGATCGCGAGCAGGACGCCGACCATCGCAAGACTCGCGAGCATCGAGCTACCTCCGTAGCTGAAGAGAGGCAGCGGGATGCCGACCACGGGTGCGATTCCCATGGTCATACCGACGTTGATGACGATCTGGAAGAGAAACGTTGCGACAATCGCACCGGCGAGCACCGTCTGAAAGAGATTCGGCGCAAGCCCGATGATGCGCGCTCCGCGCCAGATGAGCAGCCCGTAGAGCAGGAGTAAGAGCCCGGCTCCGAGGAAGCCGCGCTGCTCGGCGAGCGAAGAGAAGACGAAATCGGTCGCGTGCTCGGGAAGGTAGAAGCCCGACGTCTGGCTCGCGTCCTCGGCGCCGCGCCCGGTCAGCCCCCCGGCGCCGACTGCGGTGATGGACTGGTTCACGTTGTAGGTCGAGCCAGTCGGGTCAGACCCCGGATCGAGGAAGCCGATCAGGCGATCCTCCTGGTACGGCTTGAGCACAGTCACGCCATTTGCTGGCAAGAGCCAGAGCACAGCCAGCGCGACACCGGCTGCCAGCACCCCGAGCACGATCAGAATCCGCAACTCGACGCCCGCGAAGAACAGCGCTGCGGCCACCGCAATGGCGAGCGCGAGAGACGTGCCGAAATCGGGTTCAACAAAGACCAGAAGCGCCGGCGGCGCCGCGGCCCCGAGCACAATGCCGACCCGCCTCCACCCGATTCCCTCGTCGATGCTCGACGCGAGAATCGACGCCGCAACGACGGCGAGCGACAGCTTGGCGAACTCGGACGGCTGGAAGTTGAAGAAGCCGAGATCGATCCAGCGGCGCGACTCGCGGATCGGCTCGGTCGTGAGAACAACGATGAGCAGAACCACGGTGGCGCCGTAGAGCGGCAGGCGCACTCGGCGCAGGACATCGGGATTGAGGCTCGCGAAGCCGACGAGCGCGACGCAGCCGAGACCGGTCGCCAGCGCCTGGCGCGAGAGGAAGAACGACGCGTCTCCGGGAATGTCGTCGGCCGTCACGCTGCCAATCACCCAGAGGCCGTATGCCACGAGCCCCGCGACGACCGCGAGCAGAACCAGGTCGAGCTGAAACACGTAGTGCGCTGCGACGGCGACCGGTCGGCTCGGCAGGTCACGCTGACGGACGAGCACTGATGCTTCGGGAGTCGCCATCAGTCCGCCCGCCCTACGACGTTGCCGATGCCAACATCCTCGTCTGGGAGGTCGAAGCCAAAGTGCGCCTCGAAGACGTCGAGGGCGATCGGCGCGGCCGCCTGTCCACCCAGCCCGCCGTTCTCGACGAGCACGCATACCGCGAGGGTCGCCTCTTCGTCGACGACAGCCGGGCCGTAGCCGCACCACCAGGCCTGGTCGAAGAGGCCCTCGATGTCCGCGTCACTCTGCAGGTAGCCCTCGGGCAAGCGCTGGTACTTCTCGGCCGTGCCTGTCTTGCCGGCGATCGGTATCGGGTATGAGCCGAACGTGCCCGACGAGGTGCCATACGACTTGTGGGTTGCCTCGAACAGCCCCTGCTTGACGAGCTCGATGTGCTCGGGATCGAGGCCGATTTCGACGGGCGACGCGGGCGTGAACCGTCGCAGCACGATCGGATCCGCGGGGTCGCTCCCCGTCTGCTCGACCTGTGCGACGAGGTGGGGCTGAACGAGCTTGCCGCCGTTGGCCAGCATGGCGTAGAAGCGGGTCATCTGGAGCGGCGTTACGAGCAGGTCGTCCTGTCCGATTGCGAGCGCGACCGAGCTGCCCGGCTTCCAGAGCCGGTCGACGGCGGTGAGGTAGTGCTGCTCGCGCCACTCGGGCGTCGGCAGCAAGCCCTCGCTCTCGGGCCCGATGTCGACGCCGGTCTTCTCGCCAAAACCCATCCGGCGGGCCCAGAACTGCAAAGGGCTACCGCGGTCGGGCGGCAGGTGGTAGAAGCGAAGGCCGAGGTCGTAGAAGAACGTGTCGCAGGATTCGGCGAGCGCGAGCGAGAGGGTCAGCGGCTCGTCGCGCTCCTGCCAGTTCTTGAAGACCGTGCCGGCGACCTCCATCTCGCTCACGCAGTTGATGAGCTCCGCTGGCTTCAGAATCGGCGCCGAGGCGGTGGCGTTCAGCTCGGAGAGCGCCGCGAGCGCGGTCACCGGCTTGAACACCGAGCCGGGCGGGTACAGGCCCGAGACGGCGCGGTTGAGGCCGGGGAGGTTCTCGACAGCGTTGCCGAGCCGCGCAATCTTGGCCGTGTCGCGGGTTCCCGACCAGATACTCGGATCGAAGTCCGGGTATGAGGCGATCGCGCGGATCGCGCCGTTCCTCGGATCGAGCGCGACGACCGCGCCGCCGAAGGCGGCCCAGGCATCGTCGTCCAACTCCCTCGCGCGCACAATGCCGTCTCGTAGCGCCCGCTCGGTTGCGGCCTGGAGCTCGCCGTCGATCGTCAGCTTGAGTCGGTTTCCGCGTGTCGCGGGAACGCGGAGCGACCGCGCCGTAACGAGCTGGCCGAGGGCGTTGAAGCGCACATCCTCGAGACCCGGCTCGCCGCGCAGGAAGCGGTCGTAGCCCAGCTCGACGCCCGTCTTCCCGATCCGGTCGCCGAGCCCGTATTCGTCTGGATCCCGATCCTCGAGCTCCTCGGCCGAGATCTCGCCCACGTAGCCGACCATGTGCGCCGCGAGCCGCCGCTGCGGGTAGCGGCGGATCTCGGTGTCGACGACGCGCACGCCGGGGAAGTCGGCCTCGTGCTCGTCGATGTAATCGGGCTTGGGTGCCCGGACGAAGCGCTTGACGATGATCGGGGTGAGTGGGTCGTCGCGCACCTTGTCGATCAGCACCAGCAGGCGCCGCTCACGGACGTCGAGCAGCTCGCTCAGGCGACGAACCACGCCTCGGAGCCGATCGGGCGGCACCTCGGCCGGCCAGAGCTGGACGATCGTTCCCGACGTGTTCTCGACGATGACCTTGCCCCGGACATCGACGATCGTGCCCCGGCGCCCGTCGACGCGCGCTGTCCGGACCTGGTTCTCCTGCGCCGCGGCCAGGTACTCGTCGCCCGAGACGACCTGAAGCGCCCAGAGACGAAAGATCAGGACGGCGAAGAGGACGACTGCGAAGCCACCGAAGATCGCGATGCGCAGGCCAAGCCGGCGCGTCAGCCGAAACGGCGGCTCGACACGGGGGTCGCCCGGGAGGAAGGGGCCCCTACTCGGCAGCCGCCACCAGCTCCCGTGCAGATCGGGTCGCAACGGGGAACAGCTTCCGCACGACCCAGAACACCGGATAGGCGATCAGAACGTTCAGCAGCACGGTCGGAAGGAAAGTTCGAACCAGGCTCGAGCCGAGCGCGATCGTGTCGTCGAGGAGCACAGTCACGAGCGCTGTCCCGGCGAAAAAGACGACGGTCGCGCCGACCGTCGCGATCGCAACACGCGCCGGCTGTGACGAGCGGATGCTCGTGGCCTCGCCGAACCAGCCGACCGAGTAGCCGACGAGGACGAACAGGAGCGAGGTGAGCCCGAGTGTCGAGAGCGACGCGATGTCGACGACGAGGCCAGCCCAGAAGCCGGCGAGCGCACCGAACGCCGCGCCGCGGAGCAACGCGACCGCGACGAGTGTGCAGAGCAGCAGGTCGGCCGGCCCGTCGAAAGCCTCGAGCGGGTTAAGAACCGTGAGCTGCGCGATCGCGGCAAGCAGGACGAGAGCCGCAGCCTTGAGAACATCGAGGCTCATCGCCGCTCCCTGAGGATGATGACCTCTGTGAGGGCATCGAAGTCAACTGCCGGAACGATCTGCACACGCCAGTAGAGGTCGATGTCCTGCTGGCTCGCGCTGCGAACGGTGCCGATACGCAGATCGGGCGGGAACAACGATTCGAGGCCCTCCTGGCGCCAGCCTGCCGTCACGACGGGCTCGCCCACCTTCACCTCATCGTCCTTCGCGACGCGGTCGAACGTGAGCCCGGCGCCTGGACTGGAGCCGGCCTTGATGATGCCCGATGCCGCAGCGGCGTCGGTTCCAGTCACGGTGCTCGCCGACACGGCGATGCTCGGGTCGGTGAGAAGCCCGACCTTGGCGCTCGAGCGCGCCACCTCGATCACGAGGCCGACGAGGCCGTCGGGCGAGATGACTGCCGCGTTGCGGGCAACGCCCTGGTTGCTACCCGCGGCAACAACGATCTCCTGCCGAAACGGGTTCGACGGCACCTGGATGACGCGCGCCACGACGCTCCCGTAGTCGTCAGGGAAGGTCGGGCCGCGCCGGTAGTCGAGCGCGCGCTGGACGCGCTCGAGCTCCTGCGCGGCCGTCTGGTTCGTCAGCACCTGGCCTCGCAGCAGCGCGATCTCGGCCTTCAGCAGCTCGTTCTCGGTCTCGGCATCGACGAGTCGCTCGACGTAGGCGTGCGCGTCGCGGAACGGGCGCGCGATGCGCTCGCCGGCGACGGTCAGTGGGTGCAATACGCTCGACGCGCCGCGCTGCGCCTCGTGAAGCGCACCGCCCTCGGCCTCACGCAGATAGACGGTCGCGAGGATCAGCGAGGCCAGAATCAGGCCAAGCGCGAGCAGCCGCCGCTGCGCCTGCGCGCTTGCCCGAGCGAAGCGTGAGGAGCCCTGACGCGGGTTCGGTCCAAGCGGGCGCGGCAGCCGTGCTGTGGGCTGGCGTGACACGGGAACGGTTCATTTTACGCCGTTCACCCCCCAACAGACCACCTCGGGTCGGCCGCTCGAGGCCGGTCGAGAATCGGCCGAGGCTGGCGCGGCTCAGACGAGCCGGCGCCGACCGTTGCGGCGCTTGGCGGAGCGATGGATCGCCTCGAACTCCTCGAGGCTTCGACCCGAGCCGACGGCTACGCATGTGAGCGGCGACTCGGCCACGTGCACCGGCATCTGTGTCTCGGTTCTGAGCCGCTCGTCGAGCCCCTGAAGCATTGCGCCTCCGCCCGCGAGGACGATGCCGCGATCCATGATGTCGGCCGCAAGCTCGGGCGGTGTCTTGTCGAGCGTCGACTTGATCGCGTCGATGATCTGGCACACGGGCTCGTCGAGCGCACGACGGACCTCGCCGCCCGAGAGCACGACGGTCTTGGGGAGCCCGGTCAGCATGTCGCGGCCGCGAACTTCGGCCTGCGCCGCGTCGCCGGTCGAGTACGCGGACCCGATCTCGAGCTTGACCTCCTCGGCCGTCTGCTGACCGACCAGGAGCTTGTACTCCTTCTTGGCGTGGTTGATCACGGCTTCGTCCATCTCGTCGCCCCCGACCCGGATCGACTGCGAGACGACGATTCCGCCGAGCGAGATGACCGCGACCTCGGTCGTGCCGCCCCCGACGTCGACGATCATGTTCCCGGTCGGCTCCGAAACGGGCAAGCCGGCGCCGATCGCGGCCGCCATCGGTTCCTCAATCAGATAGGCAGCGCGCGCTCCGGCCGAGAGCGTTGCCTCCTCGACGGCACGCTTCTCGACGCCTGTCACGCCGCTGGGCACGCAGACGACGACGCGTGGGTGCGCGAGCCGGCTGCCATTGGCCTTGTGGATGAAGTGACGCAGCATCTGCTCGGTCACGTCGAAGTCGGCGATCACGCCGTCCTTGAGCGGGCGGATCGCTGTGATCGTTCCCGGCGTGCGCCCGAGCATGCGTTTGGCTTCGACGCCGACGGCGTGGACTTCGCCGACCCGCTGGTCGATCGCCACTACCGAGGGCTCCGAGAGCACGATGCCGCGCCCGCGCACGTAGACGAGCGTGTTGGCGGTCCCGAGATCGACCGCCATGTCCCGCGCGCCAAAGCCGCTCATGCGGCGTAGTAGCGACATGGAGCAAGTGTAGAGAGTTGAGGCCGCCGAAAACAGCCCCCTCGGGCCGAGGCGGCACCGGGGCTAGATGGTTGATCTAGGAGGGTCTAGCGAAACGCGGAATGCCTGTATCCATGGGGGTCTGCGGGTAGGGGCTTTGAGCGGTTACCCACGATTCCGGCAGTTTTTACCCACTGTCGGAGCGAAGCGACATCTGCTCCTCCGGGGTTCGAGGCGCTGAGCCTTGGTGCATGGGGTCAGTTGTCGGGGGCGTTTCTAGATGACCTGTCCCGCGGGGCTGGTCTGTTTTCGGTATGGGTTGTGGAGGGGGGACGCTGTTGGTGTCAGCTGCGAATGTCGGGGCGTGTGATCAGCGGGTTGCAGAGTGGTTTGGTTGCGGGGCGGTCGGTGGCGCGGGTCTGCCGGGTGCTGCGGTGACCTCCGATGCCTGGCCCCCTTCACCGTGATCTGGTCGGTTGGTGGCCGGTTCTGCGGGGCGTTGGCGTACGGAGCGGCTTGGCGGAGTAGTCTGGGGCGGTTGGGGGCGGGGGCCGGCCCGGCGGTTGCCGGCCGGGTCCTGGAGAGGGTGGCCGTGGGGGCTTCTGGGCCTGACGTGTCGGGTGGGGGGCTGTCACGTAAACACGGGGTCTTGAGGGCTTGTGGGGTGGTGGGCGATCGCTGTGTAGCGTCCGCTCCGCCCGGGGCCACCATGCCCGCGCTGGCGTGACCTGCGACTCCCCGCACCGACCCACAACCCCCGAGATGTCCAAGCCGTGCTTGTGTTGTCTGTTCAGACATCAAAGGTGGCACCAAATCTGGCACCAACCTCAGCTGACCTGAGAGCACCTGAGAACACCCTACCTGGCTTAACCATGCGTGTTCCTGCCTCAGATCACTTAGACATGGCAGGCTCATGATCCGAGGGCGCTAAGTTAAGATCCAGCTGGGTTTGCACCAGGCCCGCTCAGAGCGCCGTGTAAGTCTCGGCTCTACACTTGCCTGAACGATCACGGTAAACTCGAGGATCGCGTTCTTCCCGGCTTCGGCAGCGACACCTTCCAGGTCGGTGTCGATATCGCACCCGGCACCCATGTTTCGCCAGAGCCGCTCGTCGATGCCTTCCCGCTCTGCTCCGTTCAAGAGACTGAAAGTGGTTGGCTCCGATGGGATCGACAACATCCTCGGCATCCAGCTCGTGTGCGAGGGCAGGTGTTCGCGAGGACCGAGCCAACCCACGGCGTTTTCGTATCGACAGGATGCAAACCCTGGACACGCCACTCATGGCTCTCCCCTGACGTTTTGCCTGGCCCGTCGGCGAGGCAGTTGGCGCCCAAGTCGCCGTCAATGGTGTCGTAGCCCGGGCCAGCGGTGCGATATCGGGACTCGAGCCATGGTGTCGTCACCTTGGTGTCGGTGCCGCCTAGGTGTAGTTCCTAAGGAGGTTGTTCTGTCTTGTCCCGTTTCGCGGATTGTGGCAGGGGGGTTAGTGTCGGGCTCCTGGTGAAGGGAGCATCGAATGGCGTGTCCTCCGGTTTTTTCTGTTGAAGACAAGTTCAGGCTCGTTCTCGCGGTCGTCTCGGGTGGGATGACGTGTGCGGAGGCTGCTCGTCAGGGGAAGGCGAGCGAGCAGTCGATCTCGAATTGGAAGCGGCAGTTCCTCGAGAGCGGTAAGGCTGGTTTGGCCAATGCTGGCGCTGCGAGTGGTCCGAACGCGCGGGAGCGTGCGCTCGCGGCTGAGAATGAGGAGTTGAAGGCCGCGCTCGGCGAGGCACATGTCGAGCTGCGGGTGTGGAAGAAGAGCGCTGAGGGCCGGTTGGGGCCTACGAGGAGCTCGAGGTGATCCGCCTCGAGGAAGGGATGCCGACGACGCGTTTCGCGCGGCTGATCGGTGTGCCGGAGCGTTCGTACAGACGCTGGCAGCAGCGTGAGCGTGAGGGCCGTCCTGTGAAGGGGCCATGGCCGGCGCCCTCAGCGGACAGGGTTGAGCCGGTGGCTGTTGAGTACGCGGATCGTTTTCCGGCGTGGGCTCACCGCAAGGTCGCGATGTTGATGCGCGTCGATGGCCACCACGCTCCCGACTCGACTGTGCGCAGGGCGCTGAAGCGCACAGGGAGAGTGTTGCCCGTCGATTACCAGGCCGAGCGTCGCCAGCACGCCAAGGCGCGACGAGCGGCGTTCGTGGTGGAGCCGTCGGGTCCGAATCAAGTCTGGCAGCTCGACTTCACCGAGTTCGAGACCCGCCACGGCGGCACCTGGCGGATCGGTGGTGTCGCCGACTACTACTCGAAGCTCGAGCTCGGCTGGCATGTCTCCACCACGGCGAGCCATCGCGACGCGATCGAGACGCTCGAGCAGGCGATCGACGAGACCGAACGGCTAACCGGCCGGCCGCTGCGGGAACTGCTCGTCGACCACGTGAGCAGCGAGATTCGCCCGATAGCGCTCGTCACCGATAACGGGCCGTGCTTCAAGGCCGCTCGTTTCGCCGCCTACATCGAGAAGCGGCCGGAGCTGATCCACATCCGCACCCGGCGGAACTCGCCGAACCAGAACGGTGTCCGCGAACGCGCCTTCGGCTCCTTGAAATACGAGCACCTCTACAGACACGAGATCGACAACGGCTTCGACCTCGGACTCAAGGTCGAGAGCTACCGCCAGCTCTTCAACCAGATCCGCCCGCACGAAGGCATCGACATGCGCCGCCCACTCGACGTCCACCTCCAAGCCATCAACAACCATCAGACCATCAAGCTATCCGAGCCCGAACCCTGCCACATTCGTGAAGCGGGA
Organism: Gaiellaceae bacterium; assembly: GCA_965223695.1. Classification (GTDB taxonomy): domain Bacteria; phylum Actinomycetota; class Thermoleophilia; order Gaiellales; family Gaiellaceae; genus JAUVPB01. The sequence goes on from CBDCXJ010000025.1 coordinate 11,697, forward strand.
CAGTCTGAGCGTCTGCAGCCGTTGTATCGGTGGTTGGCGATTGAGGGAGCGGTGTGGTCGTTCGTGATTGTAGAAGTAGAGCCAGCCGGGGAGGGCGTGTTGGCGTTGGTGTGAGTTGGCGTAGATGGCGGCGTAGGCCCAGCCTGCGAGCATGGTGCGGATGAAGCGTTCTGCTTTGCCGTTGGTGCGTGGGCGGTAGGGGCGGGTGCGTAGGTGTTTGATCCGGAGTGCTTTGCAGGCGAGGGCGTGGATGGTGGCGCGGTAGCAGGAGCCGTTGTCGGTCATGACCCGCTCGATTTGGATCCCGTGCGCGCGGAAGTGGGCGATTGCGCGACGGAGAAAGCCGACCGCTGTGGCTGCCTTCTCGTCTTCGAGCACTTCGACGTAGGCGAGCCGGGTCGCGTCATCGACGCAGACGTGGACGTATTCCCAGCCGATCCCGCGGCGTCTCTTTCTGCGGTTGCCCGTGACACGGTGGCCGGGACGAGCAATACGGCCGAGCTTCTTGATGTCGATGTGGAGGAGCTCGCCTGGCCGTTTGCGCTCGTAGCGGTTCGCAGGCTCGGCCGGCTCGAGCCCAGACAGCTTGCCCAGCCCGATCCTGGTCAGCACCGCTGAGACGGTCGAGTGCGGCATCCTCAGACACTCTGCGATCTCGGCGCCCGTCATCCGCAACCGGCGCAATGCCGCGATCGCCACGACCCGCTCCTCGGGTGTGCGATGCGGGATCACGCTAGGCGCCGAGCTGCGATCGTGCAGCCCCGGCTTGCCCTCCTCGCGAAAACGACGCAACCACTTCGAGAGCGTACGCACACTCACACCAGCCGCCTCGGCAGCCCGAGCAAGCGTCCAGCCCTCCTGCTCGACCCGGCCAACCGCCAAACAACGACTACGCAGACATGTCCTCGCGTTACCGTGCAACTTCATCCGGAACCCTCCTTGGCACTGGTGGCTTCGACACCCCCAGCCTCCAAGCAGGCCCGGATGGAACAACCTAGCTAGGACTTACACCTAGTAGGTACCCAGCGCGAGTAGCTCAGGCCGGCGCAGTCGAAGCGTGTCGAGAAGCAGATTCGTCGGCAGGCCGACGACGTTCAGGTAGTCGCCGTCGATCTTCTCGACCAGCAGCGCGCCGAGGGCCTGGATCGCGTAGCCGCCGGCGAGGCCGCTCCACTCACCGGCTGCCACGTAGCGCTCGATCTGGTCGTCTGAGAGCGGGCGGAACGTCACCGAGGTCTCTGCGAGGCCAGAGGCGTGGGCGGCGCCGTCGAGCAGGCAAAGGCCCGAGACGACCGTGTGTGTTCTGCCGGCGAGCTCGTTCAGAATCCGCGCGGCTTCGGCGGGGCTGGCGGGCTTGCCGTAGAGCCTGTCGCCGAGAACCACGCCGGTGTCGACGCCGAGCACGGCCTGGCTGCCGTGGAGATGCGCAACTGAGCGCGCCTTGCCCTCGGCGTGCGCCGCGATCAGCTCCCGCGGCTCGTGCCCCGGCAGCTCACGCTCCTCGTAGGTCGGCTCCGCAACCACGAAGGGGATGCGCAGCTGCTCGAGGATCGCGCGTCGGCGCGGCGACGTCGAGGCGAGGACAAGCCGGGCGTCACCCTCCACGGGCGCCTACCTCCGCGCTCTAGACGAGCTCGGCGTCAGTGAACCAGAGCGCGATCTCGCGCGTCGCCGACTCGGGCGAGTCGCTGCCGTGCACGAGGTTGTCGGGCATCGCGAGCGCGAGGTCGCCGCGAACGGTGCCCGGGGCGGCGTTGACCGGGTTCGTTGCGCCCATGGTCGTTCGAACAACCTCGATTGCCGACTCGCCCTCGAGCACAAGCGCAAGCGTCGGCGAAGAGGTGATGAACTCGACCAGCTCGCCGAAAAACGGCTTCTCGCGGTGCTCGTCATAGTGCTCGCCGGCCCGCGCAGCATCGACGGTCAAAAGCTTCGCACCGCGCAGCGCGAGCCCCCGCCGCTCGAAACGCGCGACGATCTCGCCGACGAGACCCCGTTCGACCCCGTCGGGCTTGATCAGGACGAGCGTGCGTTCCGCCACGTCAGTTCTTTCTGCTCGCGCTCACGGAGCCCTGCCTCATCCTCGATACGCTGATCGTCGCGGCGCTTCGCGCGCCAGAACACCCAGCACGCCACGCCGACCGCAACGATCGAGAACGCCGGGATCGCCAGGTAGAAGAGCAAGACGGGCAGTGCTGTGACCTCCCCATCCGCGCTTTGCGCAAGCGCGGCAAGCACGGCTGCGGTCTCCCCCACAGTCGCAGCCTAGCGCGAGGGCTCGGCGCGCTCGGGCTAACGCCGCACCACCGCCGGCGTCTGAGACCAAGCAGGTCGCGCAGATCGCCCGACCGGCATATGTCCGAATATGTCTGAAGGCGATCTGCGCGAGATGCGCCGCGTCTCAGACGCCCGCGGAGCCGGATTCGACCGCGCGGGGCGTATCGACGGGCGTCTCGCAGTACGGGCAGATCTGCCAGAGAGGCTCGAGTGACTGGTGGCAACGCCGGCACGAGTCCTTGAGCTTGGTCGTGCAGATCGGACAGGCGAGGTAGCCCTCCTCGATCACGGCGCGGCAGACCGGGCAGCGCTCTTTGCGCCCGATCGAGTCCTCCATGGCTTTGATCTCGAGCTCGCGCTCGCGGACGTCGTCGAGGTATTCGGGCGGGCGGAAGAACAGGTAGATGATCGGCCCGAAGAAGGGCGGGAAGATGCCAAGCGCGACGGCGATCGCGATCAACCAGGGGTCTTCGATCCGCCGGCGCGCGTCTTTGTAGACCCAGTAGGCCGTTGCCAGCCAGAACGCGACGAGGAAGAAGATGACGACGTTCTTGACGACACTCCAGACCTGCGAGTCGAAGAAATCGCGGACACCCTGGAAGATGTCCTCGTCCTGCGAGTCGGTGGTCTGGGCTAGGAGGAATGCGAGCATGTGGCTGAATTCGCTTAGATGACCAGTTTCCCTACGAGGTAGCCGACGCCAAACGCGACGCCAACGAAGCCTGCGATGACGAACACGATGAGCGCAACGGCTCCAAAACGCTGCCTCAGCTCCTTCATGCTACGCGTCGGGTGCGGATGGCGACCAGGTCCTGCAAAAGATAGAGGGACCCAGCCACGAGCAGGTCCGAACCGGTTGCCGCAGCGAGCGCTCGGGCCCGCTCGTGGGCCTCGAGTGGCTTGGTAACGACTTCGATCTGCTCGAACCGGCCGAGCGCTCGGGCCCGTTCAGCGAGCGCTGGAGGCGCCAGTGCGCGGGGGTTGCTCGAGGCCGTTGCCACGAGCACGCGCCCGAGCCGCGCGAAGCCCTCGAGCATCGCCTCGACGTTCTTGTCGCCGAGAACCGAGAGCACGAGCACGTGCTGGCGCGGCGCGAGCTGGCTTGCAAGCCAGCTGACGGCATGCGGATTGTGCGCTCCGTCCCAGATCTCGCGCGGGTCATCGCCGACCTGCTCGAGCCGCCCCGGCAGTCGGACGCCCGGCGCCGCGCTCACAGCGACAGCCGCGCCAAGGTGAGCCTCCGCAGCGGCCCGCGCGATCGCGTCGCCGCCGCTCGCGTGAACCACCTCGCCCGCGCCCCGCGCCCGGGCAGCGTCCTCCCATTCGGGCTCGCCGAGCACAAGCGTGGCGCCTTCCGTGAGCACCGCCAGCTTCTCCTGCGCTATGGCCTCGCGCGTGTCGCCGAGCTCGTGCTCGTGCTCGAGCGCCACATTCGTGACGACGACGACGCTTGCGGCGAGGACGTTGGTGGCGTCATAGCGGCCGCCGAGCCCGGCTTCGACGACGGCGACGTCGATGCCACGCGCTGCGAACTCATTGAGCGCCGCGACCGTAAGCAGTTCGAACTGCGTCACGCCGCCGTCGGGTCCGGCGTCGACTCGCTCGACGGCTGGTAGGACGGGCTCGATGACCTGGGCTGCGTCTAGCTCGCGCCCGTCGAGGCGAAAGCGCTCGTCGAGCGAGACGACGTGCGGCGAGAGGTAGGTGCCAGTCCTCTGCCCCGCGAGCTGCAGAAGGGACTCGATCGCCCGCGCCGCCGTCGACTTCCCGTTCGTGCCGACGACGTGGATCGCCGGATAGCGCCGCTCCGGGTGATCGAGCTCGTCGAGAAGAGCCCACATTCGCTCGAGCCCGAGCCGAACGCCGAAGCGCTCGCGGGCGACGATCAGTCCGTCGATGTCAGCCGCTGAGAGCTTCGCGCTCACGGCGGTAGCGCTCGAGCTTCTCGCGCTCTGCCTCGACGACGGCGGCGGGAGCGCGATCGGCGAAGGCCTCGTTGGCGAGCATTCCCTCTGCTCGCGCGATCTCGGCATCGAGACGGGCGAGCTCGGCATCGACGTCACCGGCCGGCGTCGAGTCATCGAGGCGAACGACCGTCGAGAGCACGCGCCGCGCCTCGTCGTCGAGGCCGTCGAGCGAGGCGACCACACCGCTCCGTCGGTAGGTCGTCGCGATCTCGCGCAGCCGATCGAACACTGCCTCCACGGCAGGATCGACCTCGGTCTGCTCTGCCTCGCGCCACGGGCCGAGGATGAGCGCCCGCTCGCGCGAGGGAAGGTGCTGCCAGACCTCTTCGGTGACGTGCGGCATCACGGGGTGAAGCAGTGTGAGCAACCGCTCCAGGGCGCTGAGGGCGGTAGCGCCGGCGTCGCCGTCGCCGTCGCCGTCGCCGTCGCCGTCGTGGAGCTTTGGCTTGATTGCCTCGGCATACCAGTCACAGAAATCGTCGAAGGTCAGGCGATACAGAAGCTGCGCGACGGCCGAGAAGTCGTAGACCGCGAGGCTCTCGTCGATCTCGCGCGTCGTCGTCGCGATCCGCGAGAGGATCCAGCGCTCCTCGAGCGTGGCAGGGCGCGCCTCGGGGGCGACCTCGTCGGACACGGTGCTCAGGATCAGCCGTGAGACGTTCCAGAGCTTGTTGGCAAGCTTGCGGCCCTCCTCGATCGTGCCGTAAGAGAAGCGGACATCCTGTGTCGACGACATCTTGCAGAGGCCGTAGCGCGTGGCATCGGCACCGTGCGCGTCGATCACCTCGAGCGGGTCGATGCCTGTCCCAAGGCTCTTCGACATGCGCCGGCCATCGGGCGCCAGAACGGTCGAGTGGATGACGACCTCTTCGAACGGAACGTCGTCGACGAGCTCGAGCCCAGCCATGACCATCCGGGCGACCCAGAGGAAGATGATCTCGCGCGCAGTCGAGTTGACGTGGCCGGGGTAGAAGGCGCCGAGATCGTCGGTCTGGTCCGGCCAACCCAGCGTGGCGAACGGCCACAAGGCCGACGAGAACCACGTGTCGAGGACGTCCTCGTCCTGACGCAGCGACGTCCCAGCACACGTCGAGCACGAGGCGGGCGCCTCGACCGAGACGATCGTCTCGCCGCAATCGCAATACCACACCGGGATGCGGTGTCCCCACCAGAGCTGGCGCGAAACGCACCACGGGCGGATGTTGCGCATCCACTCGAGGTAGACGGCCCCCTGCTGTTCGGGGTGAAAGCGAACCCGGCCGTCCTCGACTGCCGCGATCGCCGGGCGGGCGAGCTCCTGCATGTCGCAGAACCACTGCTCCGAGAGCAGCGGCTCGATCCGCGAGCCGCAGCGCTCGCAGGTGCCGACCGAGTGCTCGTACGGCTCGCGACTCTCGAGCAGACCCCGCTCGTCGAGCCTCTTGACGATCTGGCGCTCGGCCTCGTCTTGCTCGAGCTGGGCGAACTCGCCGGCCTCGTCGTTCATCAGGCCATCGAGACCTATCACCGTCAGCTCGGGCAGACCGTGGTCCTGGCCGATCTCGAAATCGAGCGGGTCATGACCGGGCGTCACCTTGAGCGCGCCGGTGCCGAAGTCCACTTCGATCCGCTCGTCGGCGATCACATCGACCTCTCGATCGACGATCGGGACGACGACCTTGCCGCCGACCAGCTTCTCGTAGCGCTCGTCGTTCGGATTCACTGCTACTGCGACGTCGCCGAGCATCGTCGCCGGCCGCACGGTCGCTATCGAGAGCGCGCCCTCGGCCCCGACGAGCGGGTAGCGAATCGTTGTGAGGTGGTCGACGACGGTCTCGTGAACTACCTCGAGATCCGAGATCGCCGTCGCGCAGCGCGGGCACCAGTTGACGATGCGGTTTGCGCGATAGAGCCATCCCCGCGCGTGCAAGCGAACGAAGAACTCGAGCACGGCGCGGACGTAGGCGTCGTCCATCGTGAACCGCTCGCGCCGGTAGTCGAGCGATGCTCCGAGCCGCCGGTACTGGCCCATGATGATGCCGCCGTACTCCTCGAGCCAGGCCCAGACGCGCTCGAGAAACGCCTCGCGGCCGAGATCATGTCGCGATTTGCCCTGCGTCGCGAGATCCTTCTCGACGACGTTCTGGGTCGCGATCCCTGCGTGGTCATAGCCCGGCTGCCAGAGCGCATTGAAGCCCCGCATCCGGTGCCAGCGGATCAGGACGTCCTGGATCGTGCCGTTGAGGGCGTGCCCCATGTGCAGCGCGCCCGTCACGTTGGGCGGCGGGACAGCGATCACGTATGGGGAACGGTCAGGATCGGGATCGGCGTTGAAGAGCCCTTCCGCCTCCCAGGTCTCCTGCCAGCGCGACTCGACCCCGGCGGGCTCGTAGCGAGCGTCCATGCCGTGCATAGTAGGTTCGGGGCCCGCGGCCACTGCGCGCCGGGCGCACGTACTTGCCCCGGCTTAGGCGGCGCGCGCGGGGCGTCTAGGGCCGCTGGCGTGCCCGAGCTCGAGCTCGCTTGCGTTCTCGGCGTCAGGGCGTTCGGCCATCGTGCGCTCCGGGCGGTAGCAGGAGATCTGGTTCTTTCCCGCGTGCTTGGACGCATACAGAGCAAGGTCCGCCCCGGCCACGAGGTCGGTGATGTCGACCCCGTGTTGTGGGAAGCTCGCGATGCCTGCCGAGAGCTTCAGTGACGCGCCGTTCTCGGCACTCGCCTCGCCAACCCTCGCCATGATCCGGGCAGCGATGGCCCGGGTCTCGGCCTCGGTCCGCCCCTCGAGCAGTAGCGCGAACTCGTCACCGCCTATGCGAAAGGCCTCGGCGTTCTGACGCATTGCTGCCGCCACGCTCCGCAGAGCAGCGTCGCCGGCCAGATGGCCCTGCGAGTCGTTGATCGTCTTGAAGTCGTCGACGTCGAACAGGCACAGGCTCAGGGCCAGCCCGGGCGTGCGTGCCGCCTCCTCGTACTCATCCAGCTTTTCGCAGAAATGCCGGTAGTTGCCGAGCTCGGTGAGCGAATCGGTGCGCGCGAGCTTCATCGCGCTCAGCGAGCTGTGGACGGTTCGTTGATACAGCGTTATCGCGGCGAGAGGCCCGATCAGCGTGAGCGGCAGATAGGGCGAGGAGTCAGCGAGCGAGACCAGCATGACGGTTGTCGAGGCCATCACCGTGGCAGGCAACGCGGTCTCGAGCGTGACCGAGCGCGCGAGGGCTCTCAGGCCCTGGCGCGTCACGCGCGCCACCGCGCCGACGATCAGCGCGATGTTCACGGTCCAGAAGACGAGGGAGCCGACGAACGCCGAGACGACGAGAGCGCCCGCCGAGTCAGCGCTCCCCACGCCCTGCATGGCGAGGCCAGCGAGTCCTCCGGCGAGCGTGTACACCGCGGCGTTGTAGACGAGACGAAGGACCTCCCTGCGATCGATCATCTGCGCGAACAGCGACGTGCACAGGGCCACGATCGCCGATGCCGTCCAGCCGTGGAGGAGGCCCGCGCCGAGGATGAACAGGGCGGCGAGTGAGACGCCGCCGACCGACGCGCGTCCGATCGGTACGGGAAACACTTCGGCCAGGGTTGCGGCAAGGACGAGGGCCGCCAGGCCAAGCACCTGCGGCGGCGACAGCGACGAGGCCAGCTCGCGGATCGCGACGACGAACAGCGCGGTAGCGCCCAGTGCCGTCGGCGCGAGCAGCGGCCACAGAAGCCGCCGCTGACGCGGTGTCAGCGCCGGCGTCTCGACCGGTCGCGCCACGTTCGTGAGCGACCGCACGATCGGCAGGAGCGATCTCACCATCGGGTGATCACTCACCCACCATGCAACGCTCAGAGCAGCATGCCATCCCTCACCTGGGGGAGGCCAGGCTGCCGTTTTTACGCGCTCGAGGCCTCGTCGAAATCGTCGGCGAGAGCATCCTGGCTGCCCGCCGAGGTCACCAGGGTCGGCTTGCGGCTCTGCGTGATCGTCTCTTTCGTGACGACGCACTTGGTGACGTCGTTGCGTGAGGGCAGGTCGAACATGACGTCGAGCAGCGCCAGCTCGATGATCGAGCGAAGTCCGCGGGCGCCTGTCTCGCGCTCGAGTGCGCGGTCAGAGATTGACCAGAGAGCGTCTTCGGTGAAGACGAGCTCGACCTCGTCGTACTTGAAGAACTGCTGGAATTGCCGCACCAGAGCGTTCTTCGGCTCCCTCAGGATCTGAACGAGATCCTCGCGCGTCAGCTGATGGATGGCCGAGACGACCGGCAGCCGCCCGATGAACTCCGGAATAAGCCCGTACGACAGGAGATCCTCGGGCATGACCTCCTCGAGCAGCTCGTCCTCGTCGAGCTCGTCCTTGGAGTTGACGCTGGCGTTGAAGCCGACCTGGTTCTTGCCTATCCGACGGGCGATCAGATGCTCGAGGCCCGCGAACGCGCCTCCGCAGATGAAGAGGATGTTCGTCGTATCGATCGAGAGGAATTCCTGGTGGGGATGCTTGCGGCCACCCTGCGGCGGCACCGAGGCGACCGTTCCCTCGAGGATCTTGAGTAGCGCCTGCTGGACACCCTCGCCAGAGACGTCGCGGGTGATCGACGGGTTGTCGGCCTTGCGGGCCACCTTGTCGACCTCGTCGATGTAGATGATCCCGGTCTCTGCCTTCTTGACGTCGAAATCGGCCGCCTGGATCAACTTCAGAAGGATGTTCTCGACATCCTCGCCGACGTAGCCCGCCTCGGTCAGCGCCGTCGCATCGGCGATCGCGAAGGGCACGTTGAGGATGCGCGCGAGCGTCTGGGCGAGCAGCGTCTTGCCACATCCCGTCGGGCCCAGCAGCAGGATGTTCGACTTCTGCAGCTCGACATCTGAGCCGTCGCCCGCCATACGGACGCGCTTGTAGTGGTTGTAGACCGCGACGGACAGTGTCCGTTTGGCCTGCTCCTGGCCGACGACGTAGTCGTTCAGCGTCTCGTAGATCTCGGTCGGCCGCGGCAGGTTCTCGAGGTCGAGCTCGGTCGGAGTCGTGAGCTCCTCGTCGATGATCTCGTTGCAGAGGTCAATGCACTCATCGCAGATGTAGACGCCTGGTCCAGCGATCAGCTTCTTGACTTGTCGCTGGCTCTTGCCGCAGAAGCTGCAGAGCAGCTGTTCATTTCCATCGGTCGCGCGGGCCACTGTATCTCTTGATACCTCGGTTTCGAGCTAATTGCCAGGGGTGAGCTTGAGAGAACCGCGCTAGCGGTGCTCGATCACCGTGTCGATGATCCCGTATTCCTGGGCTTCTTGCGAGGTCATGAAGTAGTCGCGCTCCATGTCCTGCGAGACCTTGTCGAGGTCTTGCTCGGTGTGCTTGGCGATAATCTCCTCGAGTCGCCGCTTGAGGGAGATCACCTCCTTCGCGTGGATCTCGATATCGGTCGCCTGCCCCTGGAAGCCGCTCTGCACCTGATGGATGAGAACCTTCGCGTTGGGTAGCGTCATCCGCTTGCCCTTGGTGCCACCGGCTAGCAGGAGTGCGCCCATCGACATGGCGATCCCGACGCAGATCGTCTGCACGTCTGGCTTGATGAACTGCATCGTGTCGTAGATCGCGAGGCCCGAATAGACGGAGCCACCGGGCGAGTTGATGTAAAGCGAGATGTCCTTGTCGGGCTCCTCCGACTCGAGGTGGAGGAGCTGTGCGACGACGACGTTCGCGACCTGGTCATCGATCGGCGTGCCGAGGAAGATGATTCGCTCGTTCAGAAGCCGCGAGTAGATGTCGAAGGCGCGCTCGCCTCGCGACGTCTGCTCGATAACCATGGGGATTAGGGGACTCATTCATCAACCTCGCTTCCGGGCGTCCATATCTTCCGGCTCGACGTGTCATTCTCCTTCTCGGGAGTCCACAACTCCTCGCGTGCATCGGCGAGGTCGACCGGGATGGGCTTGACCGACTCAACGACCTCGTCGAGCGCTTTCTTGAAACGCAGGTCACCCCGGAGCTTCTCGAACCCCCCACTCTCGCGAAGCTCGGCGAGTGCCTCGCCCGCGTCGTCGCCCCCCTCGCGCTCGGCCTCGCCATCGATGAATTCCTCGACTTCTTCGTCGGCGACGTCGATCTCGAGATCGTCGGCGAGCGCCTCGAGCACGAGCTCGCGCTTGACGCTGACCTCTGCCTCGGCCTGGAGCTGCGCATCGACGTCCTCCGGCGTTCGCCCCGTCGCCGCCAGATAGCTCTCGAGCGCGATGCCGCGCTGCTCGAGCGAGCGCGCAAGCCCCTGCCAGAGCGAGCGCACACGCGCTGCGACGACCGGCTCGAGGCGCTCGAACGTCGAGGCCTCGGCAAGCGTGTCGAGCGCGCGCTCGCGGAACATCACGTCGATCTCGGCTTCGAGCTGCTCGGTCAGCGACTCCTCGATGTCTGCTTCCAGCTCGGCGAGCGTCTCGAACTCGCTGGCCTTGAGCGCGAGGTCGTCGTCGAGCGGCGGGAGCACCTTCTCGTTGATCTCCTTGACGGTGATCTCGAGCTTCGCGACCTTCGACTCGCCCGTGTCGACTTTCGCAACGGTCGTCTCGCCCAGCGCCGAGCCGATGATCGACTCTTCGATTTGACCGTGCAGGCGTCCGTGGCCGACTTCGATTGCGTAGTCGCGGGTCGTCTCGTCACCGACGAGGTCGACGACGACCGTGTCGCCGGCGGCTGCGGGCCGGCCTGCCGGCGAGAGCTCGGCCACGCTCGCGCGGACGCGCTCGAGCTCGGCCTCGATGATATCGCGCGGAACGTCTGCCTCGGGGCGGGCCACCTCGAGGCCATTCCAGTCTCCGAGCGACGGAGCCGGAAGCACCTCGACCGTCGCACGAAATGCGAATGCACTTCCCTGCTCTGGCAAGGCGTCCCACTCGAGCTCGGGCTCTGCGACCGGGCGGATCTCGTGCTCGGATGCCGCCGCCCAGAACCAGCCCGGCATGTGGGAGCGCACGGCTTCGGTCGCGAGAGCGTCGTGCCCGACGCGGGCGGCTACGACCGGCATCGGCACCTTCTTCCCCTTACGGAAGCCGGGGAACGACATCGATCCGGCCAGGTCTGACGCCGCGTGCTCGAACGCATGGTCGACGGCCTCGACCTCAACCTCGATCTCGAGCCTGACCTTGTCGTCAGGCAGCTCCTCGACCCGCACCTGCACGGCGCTCATTCAATCAGACGGGCTCGTGCCGCCGGAAGCAGTCCGGGCCTGACGCCGGCGAGGAGGAACGCCCCGAAGCGCGCGCGAACTGGGCCGGATGCGGATCAGACGCGCAAGACCCCCTCGAGCACGGGCCATCCGGAATCCGGCGCTGCGCGTGTCTTTCGTGGCCGTACTGGTTGCCTCCGGCGCGTCTGCCCTCATTCTCAGCAGCGCCTCGCCGATCGTCGCGCTACCCACCAGCGCGGCGGGAACCAGCGGCGAAGCACCCGCCATCGCCGAGCTAGCGGACGGTGGCTTCGAGCGAGTGACGTTGCCGGCCCGTCCGCCGCCCCTGGCACCGACGCGAACGGTGGCCGGCGCTGCCGGCGCGACACTGAGCATCGCCGTCGCCCTGATCACGTTCGACGACGCTCCCATCGAGCCGTTCGACCCGGCCAGCGTCGCCAGCACGATGTTCGGTCCCAGCGAGTCGCTCGCACGTCTCTACGACGAGCAATCGTTTGGCCAGACACAGGTCGGTGGCAACGTGTTCGGTTGGTTTACGGTCGCGCGCGGAGCAACGGCGTGCGACTTCAGCCAATGGGCCGACGCAGCGACGCTCGCTATCGGCGCCGCCACGCTTTCCGCCTACACGCACCTGCTCGTCGTGTTCCCCGAGACGCTCGAGTGCGAGTGGACGGGACTCGCCTATGTCAACGGCTCGACAGCCTGGATCAACGGTGAGCCGACGGTGCAGGCTGCGGCGCACGAGCTCGGCCACAATCTCGGTCTGGGCCACGCGAGCTCGCTGCGATGCCTGAGCGGCGGCCTTCCGGTCGCCCTCGGATCCGACTGCACCAAGGCGGAGGAGTACGGGGACCCGTTCACGCTGATGGGCTCGGGGGGCACGCTGCACATGAGCGGCGTCCACAAGCTCCAGCTGGGCTGGCTCGGCCCCGCCAACGTCATCGACGTCACCAAGAGCGGCACATTCGCCCTCGCGCCGCTCGGAACGGTATCCGTCGACGCGCAGATCCTGCAGATCCCGCGCGGCAAGTCGACGCTCGTCGTCGAGTACCGCCAGTCGGGAGCGGCATTCGAGCGCTTTGGCGGACCGTTCGAGCCGCCAGGAGGCGTCACGGTTCGCATGGCCGACGGGCCCGCGAGCGAGCGCCGCTCCCTGCTCGTCGACTCGACGCCCAGGACAGCGACGCACGCCGACGCCACGATCGCAGCCGGCCTCGCCGTCGACGACACAGAGAGCGGGCTGCGAATCCGCGTGGTCTCGCTGACCTCGACGCACGCCGAGGTCGAGGTGACCCTGCCCGCTTCGGGTGGCACTGGATCCTCGAGTGAACGGCCCACGCCGCCGTCAACGCTGGTCGCTGTCACCACGCCCGGGCCGCGCCGCACCCGCGTGGATCTGAGCTGGTCAGAGAGTGCGGCTGACCGGGGCGCGATCCACTACGTCGTGATGCACAATGGCCGCGTCGTCGCCAGGCCAGACCGGCCCCGGTTGACTCGTTTCGAGCGACACGGTCGCCATGTCTATCGCGTGGTGGCCGTCGCACGCGACGGGCGCCGAAGTGCACGGTCGAAGCGCCTCGTCATCGCCACGGAGCGCCCGCGCAGCACCGGGCGGAACCGTCTGCCGCTGCGAGGGGTGAAGGCGAGCCTGACACGCGACGGCCGCGTCGCACTGAGCACGCGCGGGCGTACGCGTGCGACCGTTCGGATGGGCGCGGTCGGCGGCCGCGCCGCCATTCCCAGGCGGGGCAAGCTTGCATTGCAGCTCAGCACCGAGCGCATGCGGCTGACGGTCCGCCCGGCAGCGCGGCCCGCTGCTCGCGCGGTGCGGATCATCGCCGTTCGCGAGCGACCGCTTGCCGGCTAAGAGCCGGTAGTGCGGGCGAGAGGATTCGAACCTCCACGGGCTTTCACCCAACGGGTCCTAAACCCGCCGCGTCTACCATTCCGCCACGCCCGCGCTGGCTTCCGAGGATATCTAGGGCCGTGGAATCGGCCAACTACACTGGCCGCGGGCCCCGTAGCTCAGTGGATAGAGCAACGGACTTCGAATCCGTGTGCGGAGGTTCGATTCCTCCCGGGGCCGTTCCCGGAACCTGCGCGAGGGCTTACAATGCGTGCGGGGGGTAATGCGATTGACGTACGTATCTGCGGTTCTAAGCCTGCGAGTGCTGCCTGCTTGGTGTTTTGCCGCGCTCGTCGCATTCTTGCTTGCGCTCAGCCCCTCCGCCTCGGCCGCCGCCGGCGACGCCGACCCGACCTTCGACTCTGACGGCGTCGCCACGACAGATACCGGCCTCACCGACGAGCAGGCGCTGGCTGTGGCCGTTCAAAGCGACGGACGCGTTCTCGCGGGAGGATCTGGCTCGACCGGCGTCGGCGCCCAGCTCACCGTGGTTCGGTATACCGCCGACGGCTCGCTCGACTCAACCTTTGGCGCCGGCGGGCACGCGCGCACCGCGGTCGGCGGAGCGATCGACCGGGCACACGCCATCGCCGTCCAGACAGACGGAAAGATCGTCGCCGCAGGAATCACCGGCACGGGAGCCGTCAACGACGTCGTCGTCCTTCGCTATCTGGCCAACGGCGCGCTCGACACAAGCTTCTCGGGTGGCTTGACGATCACGCCTGTGGGCGGCGGCGATGATCGTGCGCTCGCCGTCGCGATCCAGGCAGACGGGAAGATTGTGATCGCCGGGTTCACGCACAACGGCACCGACGACGACGTTCTCGTAGCGCGCTACAACGCCAACGGCACACTCGACCCGACCTTCGGCACCGCGGGCATCGTGACGACCGACACCGCCGGAGGAACCGATCGCGCGCTCGCGGTCGCGATTCAAGCCGACGGCAAGATCGTCGTCGCCGGGCTCGCGAACAACGGCACCACAGACGATCTCCTGCTCGCGCGCTACACGAGCGCCGGCGTGCTCGACACGACCTTCGACAGCGACGGCCTGGCCATCGTCGTCGACGCTACGGGCGAGCAGCGGCTCGCGGGCGTGGCGATCCAGGCCGATGGGCGGATCGTTGCGACTGGATCCTTCAACGGCGACTTCGCGATCTGGCGCTTCCTCACGGGCGGTGCGGCCGACGCGACCCTCGACAGCGACGGCGCGGCCACGACGAATCTCGGCGGCACCGACGACGCGCACGCGATCGCCCTCGACAAGACGGGACGCATCCTCGTCGCAGGCGAGAGCATCGGCCAGACCGTCGGGTCGACCTACGACGCGGTGCTCGTCCGCTACAACGCCGACGGTTCCCGCGATACGACGTTCGGAGCCGCGGGCGTTGTCCGCACTACTGTCAGCGGCGACGAGCATTTCTACGCCGTCGCGATCGACACGGCCGGCCGGATCGTGTCAGCAGGTAACACGACGAGCATCTTCAACTCGGTGAGCGAGTCGAACTTCCTGGTAGCGCGGCATCAGGGCTATTCGGCACCCGATCCGCCAGCCGCGGTCGGCGCGGCTCGCGGACACATGCAGGCGACGATCTCGTGGAGTGGCCCGGCAAACGACGGTGGCAGCGCCGTCACGAGCTACACGGCGACTGCCGAGCCCGGCGGAGCCACGTGCACGACCAGTCAAACGTCGTGCACGATCGCCGGCCTCAGCAACGGAACGACGCACAGCTTCACCGTCACCGCGTCGAATGGCCTCGGGACCAGCGCCGCCTCCGTTCCGGCATCGGTCACGCCGAACTCATGCAAGACGCCGAGCGGCCCGCTCGTCGCCACCGTCGACCTGAGCGACGGTGAGACGCCCACCAACGGCAACGACGTGATCACTGGTACCAGCGCGAACGACGCCATCGACGGTCTCGCCGGCGACGACACGATCTGCGGCGGCAGCGGCAACGACACCATTCAGGGCGGGCCAGGCGACGATCTCATCTACGGAGACGAAGGCCCTGGAAGTACCGACGGACGTGATGCGCTCACCGGCGGCCCGGGCAACGACACGATCTTCGGCGGTGGAGCCAACGACGCGATCAAGGGCGGCGCCGGCAACGATGTCGTCAGCGGCGACAACGGCAACGACACCATCGAAGGCGGTCGGGGCCGCGACCTGCTCAGCGGAGGCAACGGGAACGACACGATCGATGGAGGCGCCGACAACGACGTCCTGCGCGGCCACGACGGAAACGACATCCTCCGTGGCGGCGGTGGCATCGACGGCATCGAGGGTCGAGCCGGCAACGACCTCCTCGAGGGTGGCGGCGGCAACGACGCACTGCTCGGCGGGGAGGGTAGCGACGCGATCAACGGCGGCAAGGGCAACGACAACATCCGCGGCGGCAGCGGCAACGACCTGATCGAGGGTGGGAGCGGTCGCGACCGGATCCTCGGCGGCCCGGGCAACGACATCGTTCTCGGCGGCGCCGGCCGCGACAACATCTACGGCGACGCGAAGGAGCCGTCCGGCCCGGGCGGGAACGACAGGCTCAAGGGCGGACGCGGTGACGACAACATCTTTGGCGGGGGCGGCAACGACAGGCTGAAGGGCGGCGCCGGGCTCGATGAACTGCGCGGCGCAGGCGGTCGCGACCTCCTCGACGGCGGCAGCGGCAACGACCACCTGATGGGCGGCGGCGGCAACGACACGCTCGAGGGCGGCGACGACGACGACCTCGCCGGCGGGGGCGGCCGCGACGACCTCGACGGCGGCGCCGACGACGACTGGCTCTTCGGCGGCCCCGGCGGCGACGTCATCTTCGGCCGCCTCGGTGACGACAAGCTCTGCGGAGGACCCGGCGGCGACCGTCTCTTCGGCGACGGACGCGACGCGCCGTTCGGCCGCCTGGCCGGCAACGGACGCGACCGGCTCTACGGCGAGCAGGGACGTGATCGACTCTACGGGGGCGGTGGCTACGACCTGCTCTTCGGCGCGAACGGCGACACGCTGATCCGAAGGCCGGAGCTCGGCCCTGCGGGTCTCGGGCGGCGCCCGGGGGTCGCGCTGTTCCTCGACCCGGTCGTCCGCTCGGTGCAGGGCGTCCCCCGCTTCCGCACCTGCGCCGCGTCAACCCGGAACGGCCGCTGAGCGACGACTACCCGGCGACCTCGCCGAGCAGGCTCCGCAGCTCGTCGATGGTCGTAGCCTCGCCCGGCTCCTTGTCTGCTCGATAGCGCTTGACGCGGGCAAAGCGAAGGGCCACTCCGCCCGGGTAGCGCGAGGAGCGCTGGACGCTGTCGAGCGCGATCTCGACGACAAGCTCTGGTCGCACGCGGACGGTGATCCCGTCGCGCGAGGTCTCGCGCGGAGCTGCTCGGTCTGCCAGCCGAGCAGCTCGTCTGTCATTCCCTTGAACGTCGACCAGATCGACCGTGACGACGGGCTTGACCTTCCGCCACGCCTTGCCGCGGCGTCCGGCCTGGTACGGCGCCTCGAGGTCCTTGACCATGACGCCCTCGTGCCCGGCGTCGAGCGCCTCGTCGAAGAAGGCGCGCGCGGCGGCCGCTCCAGAGACGGTGCGGCCCGGCGTCGCAGCCTCGCCGACCGTCTGCTCGAGCTTCGCACGGCGCAGCGCGAAGGGCTCGTCGAGCAGATCCTCACCGTCGAGGTGCAGGCAGTCGAAGTAGAACGCCGTCATTCCCGCCTCGCCGTGGTCGTCGCGTCCAAAGCGACTCATCGAGTCCTGAAAGGGCACCGGTCGCTCCCCCACCCCCAGCGTCATCACCTCGCCGTCGAGCACGACCGCGTGCGCCGGGAGTGCGCGCGCCGCGGCCACCACCTCGGGCAGCCGTGCTGTGACGTCGTTGAGGTTGCGCGTGTAGACGCGCGTCTCGTCGGCGCGACGGTGCACCTGAATGCGAGCGCCGTCCAGCTTCCACTCCACGAACGCCTCGCCGAGCTCCTCGATCGCCGCCTCGACGGTCTCGGCGCTCGCAGCGAGCATCGGCTTGAGCGGACGCAGAACGCGCAGGGCCACGGAGCTCAGCCCGGCCTCGCCCTCGCGAAGCGCGATCTCGGCCGTCTCGCCCAGGTCTCCGGTAAGCATGAGCGCGCGCCGTACGAGCGCCGGCGGCACCCCCGCGCCCTTCGCGACCGCGTCGGTAACGACTCCCTCGAGCGCGCCCTGGCGCAACTCGCCGACGAGGAGTCGCCGCAGGAAGAGCTGCTCCGCCTCCGTCGCGCGGGCGAACAGCTCCTCCAGCGTCTCGCGGCGGCGTGCCTCGACGCCCTGGCCTGACATCTCGTCGAGCGCTGTCAGCGTCGAATCGGCCTCGACGAGTGTCAGCGCCGGCTCGCCGGCAGGCCTTACATCGAGATCGCGCAGGGCGGCCCAGCCGGTACCGATCTTGCCCTGACGCGGCCGCCCGCGCAGGAAGCCGACCGCGATCGCGGCCTCCGTCACGTCAACGTCTCGGAAGACGCCGGCGAGGGACCCGATCTTCTCGGTTCGCTTGCGCGTCGATGCGGTGGCCTCGGAGGCGGCCACAAGGGTGGCGAGCTGCACGGAGACATTGTCCCATCGCACCCGTCGTATGCGAGGATGCGCGCCATGAGCAAACCGCTGAAGTTCGGGATCTTCACCGGCCCCCAGAACGTGACCTGGACGGAGATGCGCGAGGTATGGGAGACGGCCGACCGGGCAGGATTCGACTCCGGCTTCGTCTGGGACCACCTCATGCCGCTGTTCGGGTCGAGCGAGCAGGACCAGCTCGAGGGCTGGACCGTGCTAAGCGCACTGGCCATGTGCACGGAGAAGCTCGAGGTGGGTCACCTCGTGCTCGCCAACACGTTCCGCCACCCGGCGGTCCTGTCGAAGATGGCGACGACGCTCGACCATGCGACGGGCGGCCGGCTCGTGCTGGGGCTCGGCACGGGATACTTCCCGGCCGAGCACGACAGCTACGGCTTGCCGCTTCCCTCCAAGAAGGAGCGAGCCGAGATGCTCTCGGAGTCGCTCGAGATCTTGCGTGGAATGTGGTCACCGGGCCTCTTCAGCTTCGAGGGCACTTACTACACGGTCACCGACGCGGTGGCCGAGCCCGCGCCGGTGCAGTCACCCCGCCCGCCGATCCTGCTGGGCGGCGCTGGCGAGCGCCTCATGAGTAACGTGGCGCGCTATGCCGATCGCTGGGACCTGCCCGACGGCACGGCCGGCGTGACCCCCGACCACTTCCGGCTGAAGTGGCAGCGCGTTCGCGCGCTTTGCGACGAGCTCGGCCGTGACGCGAGCGAGATCGAGACCAGCACGTCGCTCGTGCCGATCATCGGCGAGGAGGCTGATGTGGCGCGACGGCGCTCCGAGCTCCAGGAGCGGCTCGGCTGGGACCACGGGCAGACGGAGCGGCACACGCTTGCCGGCTCGCCCGAGCAGGTGATCGAGCAAATTCACGACTGGCAGGAGGCTGGAGTCGATCACCTGCTCCTCAGCCTCTGGCCGGGCTTCAACTACGGCGAGCCGGAAGTATTCGCCGAAACCGTGCTGCCGCAATTCCGCGCCGGGTAAGCACGGGTCGGTACCGGCGTGTGGGCGGTTCCGGCCGCGCGCCCGCGCCCCTCAGTGCGTGTAGGAGGCGCCGTTCAAGTCGATGGTGCCGCCGGTCATGTGGCGAGCCGCGCCGGAGGCGAGGAACACGACGAGGTTCGCTACCTCCTCGGCGGGCGCGATCTCCTGTAGCGGCGTCTGCGCCAGGATCTCGGCGTCGCCGTGCTCGGCGATGTAGTTGCGTGTCAGGTCCGACTCCACCCAGCCCGGTGCGGTGTGGTACGCGAGGACCCCGTCGGCGCCGTAGCCGCGGGCGATCGTGCGTGTCATCGCCACGAGGCCGCCCTTGGTCGCGGCGTAGTGCTGGTAGGCGGGGCCGATGCCGCGCGAGCCTCCGGTGACGAGAACGGTCTTGCCGTCGAGCACGGGCATCGTCATGCGCGCGTCTCCTTAGCCGCCGCGAACGCATGCGCGAGTTCCCCGACTCGGTCGAGCTGGAAGTCCTGGCCGCCGTGGATGTTCACCCGCTCGACGAGGCCCCCGTAGCGCTCGAGAGCGAGATCGGCCAGCTCGCGCGCGCTCGAGCCGGTCACCGCCACCTCGTCGACGACCTCGTCGGGGATGCACGCGGGCATCTCGTCCCATTTACCCGCCCGGGTGAGGGCGTGCAGCTCGTCGCCGAGCGCCTCCCAGCCGTGCGCCTCGAGCACCGGCCGGTAGGTCGGCGTCGAGGCGTAGAAGGCGATCCGCTGTCGCACGCCCTCGCGCTCGACGTCGTCCTCGACGCCGAAGAGCGCGAGGCTGACTTCGATCTCGGAGCGTTCGCGGCCCGTGCGCTCGAGCCCGCGCTCGATGGCCGGCAGGATCCTCTCGACCATGTCGGTGCGCGTCTGCAGCGGGTGCCCGAGGAACACGTCGGCGACCTCGCCGGCGAGCTCGGTCATGCGCGGCTGCACGCCGGCGATACCGATGCGGGGGTGCCCGAGCTCGTTCCGCGGTGGCGAGAACGCCGGCGTCATCAGCGTGTGCTGGACAAACTCGCCCTTGAAGTCGAGCGGAACGCCGTCAGACCAGGTCGTCCAGATCGCCTTGATCGCCGCGATCACCTCGCGCATGCGCGCAACGGGCGGTTCGTAGTCGGCGCTGAAGCGACGTACGACGTGCGCGCGCACCTGCGAGCCGAGCCCGAGGATGAACTGGCCACTCGAGAGCTCGTTGAGATCCCAGGCCTGGTGTGCAAGGTGGAGCGGGCTGCGTGTAAACGCAAGCGCGATGCCCGTGCCGAGCTCGACGTTCGTCGTCGCCGACGCCGAGAGGACGAGTGGGAAGAACGGGTCGCTGCGCGTCTCGGTCGTCCAAATGCCGGCGACTCCGAACTCCTCGGCCTTCGCAGCCCAGTCGCGTACGTCGCCAAGGGCGAGGCCGCGGATGGTTGCGTCGAACTTCACGCGGCGTCCTCGGAGCGCCCCGGTGCGAGGGGGCGCCGCTCAGCGGCGTGGCGGGCCGCTCCCAGCAGCGCCGTCAGGTCGTTCGTCACGATGTGAACGGGTATCGAGCGCAGAAGGTCAGAGAAGCGTCCCTTGTTCACGAATGCCTCCATGAACGGGCCGCCGCTCAGCGCTTCGAGGAGCTTGCCAGCGATACCGCCGGCGACGTAGACGCCGCCGGTCGCGAGCAGCCTGAGCGCGAGATTTCCGGCCTCGGATCCATAGATGCCGAGAAAGACTCCGAGCGCACGCTCGGCGACCTCGTCGCTGCCCGCCTGGGCGAGATCCGAGACCATCGCCGGCGCATCTTCCCCGGCCAACCAGCCCGGCGTCTCTCGGCCAGCCTCGTGCAGGCACCACCGGAAGACGTTCACGAGTCCGTAGCCCGAGCACACCGACTCGACGCTCACATGCTCCTCGCCGTCGGTCCTGAGGAAGTCGAGCAGCCTGCTCTCGTCGTGCGTAGCTGGCGCGAACCCGGCGTTGCCGCCCTCGGTCGCGATGGTTGCCGTCGTGCCGCCCGCGCGCACGAGCCCGGCCTCGCCCAGGCCTGTCCCCGCGGCAATGACTCCGACCGTGCCGCTCTCTTCCGGGGAGCCCGGGTTCAGCGTGACGAGGTCGGAAGGGCTCAACGCGGGCAGGCCGAGCGCAGTCGCCTCGAGGTCATTTACGAGCCCGACGGTGCCAAGCCCCAGCGAGGCGGCCATGCTTCGCGCATCGACGGCCCACGCCAGGTTGACGGGAAGCGAGCGGCCGTCCCTGACGGGCCCCGCGATGCCAAAGCTCGCCGCCTCGACGTCACCCTTCTCGGAGCCGAGAAAGCGTTCGACAATCTCCTCGAAGCTCGAGAAGTCACCGCTCGGGAACACCTCGAGGCGGGTGGGCTCCTGAAGCTCGCTGTATTCGAAGAGCGCCAGCCGAGCGTTGGTGCCGCCGATATCGCCTGCCAGGAGCACGCGCGCAGTCTCGCAGGCGCGCCGGGGTCCTGAGGGTTTGGGCCCGTCGCATGGGCCCGTAAGCCACTATTGAGGGGTGGCGCATCGCCGCCGATAGCGCTACCCTGCGTTTGAAAGCCACGGGGAGGTCGCGGCCAGGGAGGGCCGCGGTACATGCGAGCAATACCGATGCGGAAACTGGGGGTTCTTGCGGCAGCATTCCTGCTGGCCCTGACACTGGGCGCATCCGTGGCGAGCGCCGGCGAAGACGACGACCACTTCGTCGATTGCAACGGCAACCCCTACGCGCTAGCTGACGCTCTCACGAACGGCGGCGGGACGTTCCTCGTCGTCGGCACATGCCATGGCCCAATCGTCATCGAGAACGACACCAAGCTCATCGGCTTCCGCGGCGCGAAGATCCGGCACGCCAGCGTCGCCAATGCCACCGAGCGCACGCCTTCGCTGATCTCTGTCGGTCCGGTCATCACCGTCGACCCGGGGGCCAAGCTGCAGCTCGTGTTCATGAAGGTCGTGGGCGGGAACACCCAGGGCGGCATCGTGAACCGCGGCACGCTGAAGCTGATCGGCAGCGTCGTAGCCAACAACGACCGTACCGAGGTCGACCCCGACGACGGTCAGGGCGGCGGTGGCATCTCGAACTTCGGCGGCGACGTCAAGGTGCTCCTGAGCAAGATCAAGAACAATCGCGCGCTCACTGACACCAGCTTCACTCCGCCGATCCGTCGCGATGGAGGAGGAATCTGGAGCAAGGGCGGCAGTCTCGTCGTCAAGAAGAGCGTCGTGAGCGGAAATCACGCCGACGACCAGGGCGGCGGCATTCAGGTTCGCGACGGCGGCACAGCCAAGATCAAATACTCGGTCGTCGCTCGAAACAGCGCGATCGCTCCACTCGACGAAAAAGAGGGCGAGGGCGGCGGTCTCCACGTAATCGCAGGTGCCACCGTGACCGTCCACAGGTCATGGTTCGTGCACAATAGGGCCCAGGCCAACGGCGGCGGCGCGGCTGCCCGCAAGGCCGTGATCGACGGATACGGAATGAAGTTCATCGGGAACGAGGCCCTGAACGGCGGTGGTCTCTACATCGCAGACAGCGTGAACCACACCGTCCTCAGACACAGCTTGTTCCTTGCGAACGTGGCCACGAAGGATGGTGGGGGCGTTGGCGTCCGAAGCGGCCTCTTCACGCTCGAGAACACCCGGGCGATGAAGAACACCGCCGCGGAGCACGGCGGCTTCATGCGAAACCGCAACGGCGCGTCATCGGCGCTGAACAACTCGCGGATCACCGGGAACACGGCCAACTGGCCGTTCGGCGGCACAACTGCCGGCGGGGTCTACAACCTCAACAACGCCGGCACGGTGACGAACAGCGGCAGCACGATCACCGACAACAACCCCAACGACTGCGCCGGGGCAATCGGCGGAGACGGCTGCTGAGTCGCGAGACCCGGCGCTAGCCGCCAGCGGGCTTCTCGACGTGCCCGCCAAACTCTTTGCGCATCGCCGAGAGCACCTGGTCGGCGAAACCCGACTCACCGCGTGAGCTGAAGCGCTCGTAGAGCGCCGCCGTCAGCACGGGAGCCGGCACGGCCTCCTCGACGGCGCTCAGCACCGTCCAGCGACCCTCCCCCGAGTCGGAGACGCGCCCCGAGAACTCCGCGAGGGTCGGTGACTTGGCGAGCGCCTCGGCCGTGAGATCGAGGAGCCACGACGCAACGACCGACCCACGCCGCCACACCTCGGCGATGGCCGGGATGTCGAACTCGTAGCTGTAGTAGTGCGGGTCGCGCATCGGTGCGGTCTCGGCGTCCTTGGCGTGCTCCCCGGGTGCCAGCGCCCGGAAGACCGGCTCGAGCCGTGCGACGGCCTCGTCACGACCGCCGATCATCAGGCAGAAGCCGCGCTCGAGGCCGTAGATCCCGCCGCTCGTGCCGACGTCGATGTAGTCGATCGCGCGTGGGGCGAGCGCTTCGGCGCGATCGACGTCGTCCCGATAGTAGGAGTTGCCACCGTCGATGATCGCGTCACCCGGCTGGAGCAACGGGGACAGCTCGTCGACCACGCCACCGACGAATGCGCTCGGCACCATGACCCAGACGGCGCGAGGCGCTGTCAGCTGCTCGACGAGGCCGGCGAGGGTTTCCGCCCCGGCAATGCCCTCGCCCCTAAGCGATTCGACGGCGGCGGCGTTGACGTCGTAGACGACGCACTCGTGCCCGTCACGCTCGAGGCGACGCACGAGGTTGGCGCCCATGCGCCCAAGCCCGATCATGCCGAGCTGCATTCGATTCCCTTCGACGCGCCCGAGCTACGTGGGCCGCTCGACGCTCCGTACCCGGTCGAGACCACCGTCAAAGCGAGCTCGGTCGCTTCCGGGACCGCCGTTTAGGCCGTCGCTCGAGCCGTCACGGGCAAGCAGGTTGTCACGACCGTCGCCGCCCGCCAGCGAGTCGTTCCCGGAGCCGCCGTCGAGCGTGTCTGCACCCGTCGCTCCGCGCAGGCGGTCGTTGCCGCCCTGACCGAGAAGCCTGTCAGACCCGGATCCGCCGGACATGGTGTCGCCACCACCGCCACCGAGCAAGATGTCGCGCCCGGCGCCGCCGTTGAGCGTGTCGTGGCCGCGACTCCCGATGAGGCGATCCGACCCGGCGTTGCCGAGCAGGGTGTCCTGGCCGCCGCGCCCGCGCAGCCTGTCGTTTCCTGGTCCGCCTACGAGCGTGTTGTCGGAAGCGTTGCCCACGAGGCTGTCGTTGCTCGGGCCACCGATCACGTCCTCGAGATAGCGGTTCATCCGCGCGACGTCGACCTTGAGCCGATGCGACCCTGTCGAGCCGATCCGCTTGCGCGGCGTGCTCAGGTTGATCGTGACGCCGCGGCGCGATCCGGGCGCAAGGTCCGAGTAGTCGAGGGTGTCGTCCCCGCCCTGCGGCGACTCCTTGATCGTGTCGGTCTCGGCCCGACGCCCGGTCTCGCGGCCGAACGCGTACACATCGTCGCCGAGCTGGCCCTCCAACAGGTCGCTGCCGGGGCCTCCGATCAGCAGATCGTGGCCGGGCCCGCCGCGGATCTCGTCGTTGCCGCCGGCTCCGTCCAGGTGATTCGCCTCCTCGTTGCCGGTGATCTCGTCATCGCCAGCTGTTCCCCGGACGCTCTCGAGGTTTGTGGCCTGCCCCGCGTTGGGCACGAGCACGGTGCGCAAGCCGTGACGCCCAACCGTGGTTGTCGAGCTCGAGAGATCGACGCTCACGGATAGGGCCGACGGGCCGACGATGGTCCCTCCACCGACGAGGAAGCGCTCGCCTTCGCTACTTCCGAAGTCGAGCAGATCGTGCCCCTGCCGCGGCAGCTCGTTGATCGTGTCGCGCGTTGCCGTCGCAGCTCGCATCATCCGGTAGGTGTCGTTACCCCGCCCACCTGCGACGGCGTTGGTGCCCTCACCCGCGTCGATCAGGTTGTCGAGGCCGTTGCCCGTGATCGCGTCGTCGCCGGGGCCGGTGGTGATCTCCTCGATATTTCGCGCCTGACCGGCACTCGAGGTGACGACCGACCCCTCGGAGCTCGTGCCGAGCGTCGTGTCGCTGCTCGCGAGGTTCACCGTCCAGCTCGCGGATCCGGTGAGCATCAGCGCGTCGCGTCCACCGCCACGACGCTCCGAGATCTCCTGGGTCGTCGCGAGGCCGTCATCGGGGAACGAGAGCGTGTACGCGTCGTCTCCGGAGCCGCCAATCGTCGTGTTGTCGCCGGAGCCGGGGCTGAGGGCGTCGTCACCGCCCCGACCTTCGAGGCGATCGTTGCCACTCGAGCCGATAAGTGTGTTGTCGGCGGCGTTGCCGATCAGGACGTCGTTGCCCGGCCCAGTTCGTACGCGCTCGAAGTTCGCTGCCTGGCCTGCGGAGCCAACGAGCACCGTCCGGTTCGTGTGTGTAGCTAGCGTGCGTCGCCGCTCGAGAGGTCGACCGTGATGTCAGGAGCGGGCGTCGTGAGGAAGTCGAGCGAGAGCATGTCGGTTCCCTCGTTTGCGAGCTCGATCACGGTGTCGGTCTCGGGAGCAACGGGCGTCGTGAAGCGATAGACGTCGTCCCCCGGCCCGCCCGTCATCGAGTCGGTGCCGAGATTGCCCGTCAGCAGGTCGTTGCCGGCGCCGCCGATGAGCGTGTCATTGCCGGGGCCACCGTCGAGCACCACGCTGTTGCCGTGCCCGCGCAAGACGTCGCCCGCGCCGCCGCCGGTCACGCTCAGAATCGCTCCGGCAAAGCCGCCCGCCTGCAGCGAGACCGTACGGTTCGTGTGCAGAGCCAGCGTATTCGTGGCACCCGTCAGGTCGGCGGTCAGCGGGTCGCTCGCAGCGAGCGAGCTGAAATCGAGGAGATCTCGGCCGTGACCTCGTGGAAGGACGAGCGTGTCGGCCTCCGGGCGTCCGGCCGGCCCGAAGATCAGGCTATCGCTGCCGAGGCCGGGCGTGATCGTGTCGTTGCCGGGACCGCCGGTGATCACGTCGGAGCCCACGCCGCCGTCGATCGTGTCGCCGATGCCGCTTCCGGCGATGTTGTCGGAGCCGATCGTTCCCGTCAGGAGCGTCGCCGTAAGCGCCGTGAACGCGGCCGCGCTGACACCGGCGAGGTTGATCGTGTGGCCGCCCGTGCCGCCGCTGACGTCGATCGAGGTGATGCTCGCGCAGGTCGCTACTCCGCTGCCCGGGTCGGCACCGTTGACCTGCACGTTGCCGCCCGCGCAGATGATCGTGATCGCGTCAGTGGCGTCCGTGGTCACGGTGAGCTTGTTCGCGCCGTCGACACTCGATGTCACGACGCCGAGCGCCGCTGGCGCACCCGTGAGCGCGACGAGCGCTCCGAGCACAAGGGTGAACAAAAGCTTCGAGGCCACGATGCTCTCCTTCGCGCGAGCTACACGCGTGTGCTTCGCGGCCTTCGCGGCTCGTCCTGCCTTCGACAACCCGTCGCGACCCCGCTAGCCTTTGTCCATGGCACCCGCTGAGGAAACCGCCGAGCACACGGTCACGATCTGGAGCGACTACATATGACCGTATTGCTACGTCGGCCACGAGCGGGCCGAGTGGCTTGAGCGCCAGTTCGGCGCGACGATCGAGTGGCTCCCGTTCGACCTGCATCCCGAGTACCCACCCGAGGGCATTCCACGACAGCAGCTGATCGACCGCTACGGCGAGTCGATGATGAGCAATGTCAAGACGTCGATCGAGGCGTCCGGGTACACCTACAACCCGCCTCCGGAGATCGTCCCAAACTCCCTGAAGGCGCTCGAGCTGACCGAGCTCGCACGCGAGCTCGGGCTTCATGAGGCCGTACACAACCGGCTGATGCACGCCTACTGGTCAGAGGCAGCGAACATCGCCGACCTCGACGTGCTGCTAGGGCTCTGCGGGGAGGCCGGCCTCGACCGCGACGATTGCGCCAACGCCCTGGCCGAGAAGCGCTTCCGTGCGCGCGTTCACGCCGCCACCCGTGAAGCGAACTCGATCGGGATCAACGCGATCCCGGCGTTCGTGCTCGATGGCCGCATGCTGCTCGTCGGCGCCTACCCGCACGAGATGTTCGAGAAGGCATTCGCACAGCTCGCAGAGACGCCGGTCGAGCAGCCCGAGTCCGCATGACGAGCTGGAAGCTCGTCGGCGCCGCGATCAAGGCGCAGCGGACGTGGTCGAACCTCTCGCCCGAGCGGAAGGAACAGGTGCGGAAGGCGGCAACGCAGGCTGCGCGGAACGCCTATGCGCGAGTTCAGGAGCCCGGACAGGCCCCGACCGGCCCCCGTCAGTCGGCGGCCGCCGCGAATGCGGCGGCTACAGACCACATCGCCCAGGCGGCACCGGGCGGGCAGACCAACGTCGGGCAGGCACCGGATGCCGACCCGAGCAACGCTGGTCAACGCCCGACTCCGAGCGCGACCGAGACACTCGCCGGTCTTGCTCGGACCCACGGCCCACGGCTCGCACGCCAGGCAGCCGCCCAGGCCGTGACGCGCTCCCAGGGCCGGGCAAGCCAGCTGGTCGGACTCCTTCGACGAGCCCAGCAGCGCCCGTCGAAGTAGAGCCGCCTTTACAACCACACGCGCTAGCGTGCGCGCGTGACCACGCTCGTCGTCCTGCACCTGCTGGCGACCGCCGTCTGGGTCGGCGGAACGGTGGCGCTCGTATTCACCGCGGTGCCGACGCTCCGTGCGCTGCCCATGGACGAGCGGGCGCGAAGCGTCAAGATGCTCGGCCGTCGCTGGAAGCCGATCGGCTGGGCGTCGCTGGTTCTGCTCGGCGGCACCGGGGCCGGTCTCGCGTTCGGCTACTGGAACGCCGGCGACCCCGATGTCCTCTTCCACTCGCGCTTCGGCCACCTGCTGATCGCGAAGGCTGTCCTGTACGTGTTGCTGGTCGGCTCGGCCGTACTGCATGACTTCGTGCTCGGACCGCGCCTCAACCGCCAGATGCGCGAGGGGCTGCCCCAGACGCTGCGACGCCCGATGGTCCTGGTCGGCTGGTCGAGTTTCGCACTCACCATCACGCTGCCGGTGCTGGGCGTCGTCCTGACGCGCTGAGGGGACGTGAGCTCGACCGTCTAGGGCTACCCTGGCGCCATGGACTCGACCTTTAGAGTCGGCCGTCTCGCCGGCGTCGACATCGGAATCAACTGGACGTGGTTTGCGATCTTCGGCCTGATCGTGTGGACCCTGTCGCAGAACATCTTTCCCAGCGAGAACCCGGGTCTCTCGGACACCACGTACATCCTCATGGGCGCTGTCGCCGCCGCTGCCTTCTTCGCGTCGCTGCTCGGGCACGAGCTCGGGCACGCGCTGCAGGCCCGCCGCGACGGGATGGAAATCGAAGGAATCACGCTCTGGCTGCTCGGCGGCGTCGCCAAGTTCAAGGGGCAATTCCCCAGTGCCGGCGCCGAGTTCCGCATCGCTGTCGCCGGGCCGCTCGTCTCGCTGATCCTCGGTGTTGTGTTCGTGTTGATCGCGATGGTCCCGCTCCCCGAGACGGTCGACGCCGTTGTCTCATGGCTCGGCTACATCAACCTCGCGCTGCTGGTCTTCAACCTCCTGCCAGCGCTTCCGCTCGACGGCGGGCGCATTCTTCGCTCGGCGCTCTGGCACTTCAAGCGCAGCTACTCGTCATCGACTCGGCTCGCGGCAGGCATTGGGCGCCTCTTTGCGTACGGGTTCATCGCAGCCGGCATCGCGCTCCTCTTCTTCCAGGGTACATTCCAGGGAATCTGGCTCGCGTTCATCGGCTGGTTCCTGCTCCAGGCCTCCGGGGCCGAGGCCCAGTACGCGGCCAACACGCGCAACCTCGACGGCCTCACGTTCCGCGATCTGATGACCCGCGCGCCGGTCACGGTCAACAGGCACGCGACCCTCGCACAGTTCGTGGACGGCATCGTCGCGAGAGACCGACACACGACCTACCCGGTGGTGGAGGGCGCGACGCCGGTTGGCATGTTGCTCCTCCCCCGCGTTCTCGAGATCCCACGGACGCAGTGGGAGACGATGCGCGTGAGCGAGGCGATGGTGCCGCTCCCCAGCGTCGCCACGTTCGAGGCGGGCGCACCGGCCCGAGACGCGCTGACGACCCTCGCCGACAACCCGCTCAGGCGCGGGCTCGTCCTCGAGCAGGGCCAGCTCGTCGGGCTCGTGTCCGTAAGCGACCTGATCCGGGTGCTAGACGTGAAGCGGCGGCGCTCGACCTTCGAGAGGTTCATGTCGGGCCGCCGCCCGTCACGCTGAGCGGCGTCACCGCGCTTCTCGACGCGCAGTCGCACGCCGTTGGTCTCGACCAGCTCCTCGGTGAACGCGCCTGCAGCTTCTAGAATCGGTGGCATGACAATGAACGGTGATCCAGTAGTTCTCGTAAGCGGCGCGCGAACGGCAATCGGGCGCTTTGCTGGCAGTTTGAAGGACGTCGACGCGCACGTGCTCGGCGCGGCCTGCATCCGCGAGGCGCTAGCCCGCGCCGATGTTCCAGCCGAGGATGTCGACGAGGTCGTCATGGGCCAGATCGGCCAGGTCGGCCCCGATGCCTACAACGCCCGGCGCTGCGCGATCGAGGCCGGCATCCCACCGCAGGCCACGGCGATGAACGTCAACCGGCTCTGCTCGTCGGGGCTGCAGGCGATCCTCAGCGGCGCGCAGGAGATCCTGACCGACCAGGCCTCGGTCGTTGTCGCTGGCGGCGACGAGAGCATGAGCCGCCAGCCGTTCCTCGACTACGGCGCACGCGATGGTTGGCGCCTCGGCCCGCGCGAGCTGGTGGACGGGACGCTGTCGCTCGTCACCGACCCGTTCGGCAACTACCCGATGGGCAATACCGGCGAGATGGTGGCCGAGCGCTACGACGTGAGCCGCGAGCAGCAGGACGCGTTCGCCGCCCGCAGCCAGGAGCGAGCCGTCGCCGCCATCGAGGCCGGCCATTTCGACGACCAGATCGTGCCGATCACGCCGCCGAGGGCCGAGGAGGCCTTCGTCCGCGACGAGCACCCACGCGCGGGAACCACTGCGGAGAAGCTCGCGACGCTCAAGCCGGTGTTCAAGAAGGATGGCACCGTGACCGCGGGTAACGCGGCCGGGATCAACGACGGCGCCGCGGCTGTCGTCCTGATGCGCCAATCGGAAGCCGAGAAGTGCGGGATCACGCCGAGGCTCGCGCTGCGCTCGTGGGCGGTAAGCGGGATCGAGCCCGAGGTCATGGGCTACGCGCCCGCGTTCGCGATTCCGAAGGCGGCCGAGAAGGCTGGGCTGGCGGTCGACGATCTCGACGTGATCGAGCTCAACGAGGCGTTCGCCGCTCAGGCCGTCGCTGTCGCCCGCGACGTCGATCTCGATCCGGAGCGTCTAAATCCGACAGGCGGGGCGATCGCGCTCGGACATCCTGTGGGCGCGACGGGAGCGATCCTGACGATCAAGCTGATGAGCGCGCTCGAGCGGCTGAACCAGCGGCTCGGCATGGTCACGATGTGCATCGGCGGCGGCCAGGGCATGGCCGCGGTCTTCGAGCGGCCCAGCTAGATCTCGACGACGAGCTTGCCGAAGTGCTCGCGCGCCTCGAGGCGCCGATGCGCGTCCGCAGCCTCTGAGAGCGGCCGGACGGAATCAACGACGGGCGTCCAGTCGCCGTCGTTGATCATCTCGAGCAGCGCACCAAACTCGCGAGGGCTGCCCATGGTGGTCCCGAGCAACGAGGCCTGCAGGAAGTAGAACGGTCGCACGGCGAGCTCGACCTCGGTGCCGCCCGTCGCGCCGAAGCAGACGACGCGGCCACCTAGCCGCAAGCAGGCCAGCGAGTCGGGCCACGTCGACCCGACAGAGTCGACGACCACGTCGACGCCCTCGCCGCCGGCGGCTGCGCGCAGCTCGTCGACCCAGCCTGTCTGCGTGTAGTCGACACCGCTCTCGGCGCCTAGCTCGATGGCGCGCTCGATCTTCGAGGCATCTGACGAGGTCACGAAGACCCGAGCCCCGGCCTGCACCGCAAGCTGCACGGCGATCGTCGAGACACCGCTGCCGGCGCCGAGCACAGCGACGCTCTCTCCCGCCTCGAGGCGTGCTCTCGTGAAAAGCGCACGGTAGGCGGTGAGGCCCGCGAGGGGAAACGCCGCAGCCTCGGCCCAGGACAGCCGGGAAGGCTTCGAAAACACGTTCGCCTCCGGGACGCCGATCAGCTCGGCGTGGGTTCCATCGTCGGGCCCTCCCAGAATCCGGAAGTCGGGCCCCGGCGCGGCCTCGCGCCCACCCCACTCGAGCGACGGGAGGATCACGACCTCTTCGCCCGTGTCGCGGCGAACGCCGGCGCCGTCAGATCCGAGCACGTATGGAAACGGGTACTCGTACACGCCCTGCCGCACCAGCGTGTCGCGCCGGTTGAGCGCCGCGGCGCGCAGCTCGACCACCACGGAACGCGGCGCGGGCTCGGGATCTGGGTGCTCGCGGAGCTCGACGACCTCGGGGCCGCCATTCTCGATCAGAGCGATGGCCTGCACGCGGCGCAGGATGCGTCACGGAGCGCTCGCTGTCAACCGGAACGCCGAGCGCCTCCTCGCGGAGGCGCCGGTGTGGGCAGATGCTGGTGCGGTGCGCGCGCGGGCGCGCCGGCGGGGCTAGAGCAGGATGCGGGCCGCGGTCGGTGCCGGGCAGCCGTTCCGAACGAGCCCGATTGCTGCGTGCAGGTCGACCTGAGGCCGCAGCGCGAGCTTGAAGGCGAGGCGATAGCCGTAACCCGCGTCAGCGAGCTGCTGAAGTCGCCAACGGAAGACGCGCTCCTGTTCGGTCTCGAGAGCCCAGTCGGTCTCCTCGAGGGCCTCGGAGGCGTCGGCCCACGCCATTTCCTCCTGCTCTTGCGGTTGATTCGGCATGTCTACCTACCCTCCTAGACGGCAATACTGTTCAACTTCTTCCGAACGCCTCGCCGTCTCAGGGGGCTCCGCAGCGAGTACTCCTCGCGTTATCGGCACGAACAGGGGCCCTCATTAGAGGGATTTGTCGCTAGTAGGTCGTCGATTCCACGACTTCGCGGGATCAACCATCTAGGCCCGGACGGGCCCGGTATCTAGCGGCCGAGGAGCTGCGGAATCTGCGACAGGTTGCCCTCAAGCTCGTCATCAGCCGGAAGCTCGCCGTTGGGCGTCAGCTTGTCGACCGCTTCCGGCAGCAGCTTCGAAAGCCCGGCAGCGGCCCTGTTCGGCGACACGCCTGCCTGAGCCGCAATCTGGTTGAGCTTGTCGGAGCCGAGCACCTGCTTGAGCACGTCGGGCGAGAGTTTCATGTTCTTGCCGTTCGAGACCCAGGAACGGCCCGCGTCACCAGCACCGGCTCCGTCGAGCATGCCGAGAAGGCCAGAGAGCCCGCCAAGCCCACCACTGGCCCCGAGAAGCCCTGGCAGCAACGACGCAAGCTGCGACTGCCCTCCGCCTCCGGTCAGCAGCTGCATGAGCATTTTTAGGATCGATTGCACCTATCGCTCCCCTCGTATCGGCGTGACGCGCCCTCCATGAGGCGCGAGTCGGCCCATGCTAGTGGCGCTAGCTGCCTTCCAATGGCGCCATGGTCAGGCCGGCGCCGTCGAGCTGTTCCCAGTAGAGCTCAGCCTGCTCGCGCTGACCAGACCAGACGATCGCCTGGCCGGAGCTGTGGATCTTGTTCGCGAGGCCCATTCCGCGCTCGAAGTCAACCCCGGGTAGGACGCTCGCAAGCGTGCCGGCAACGCCCTCGAACGTGTTGTGGTTGTCGTTCAGAACGATGATGCGGCTGGCATCGCCCAGCCCGGTTCCGCCGCCGACTCTGCGCTTCTCTTTCGGCGGTGTCGCGGTTGCCGGAGCCACGCTTCGAGGATATCGCGCAGGCGCTCGATCGGGTAAAACGACCGGGTGCACCTGGCCCGGTTCGCCTATCGCGGAGACGTCGTTTCGGGCGAGGTCATCGAGGGGCGCCTCGTCTGCACGCCGAACGGCTCGAGGCTCGCCCTCGATCAGGTCGAGCTGCTCGCACCGTGCGAGCCGAGCAAGCTCGTCTGCGTCGGCCGCAACTACGCCGACCATGCCGCCGAGCTCGGCAACACGGTTCCGGACGAGCCGCTGCTCTTCCTCAAGCCTCCGACCGCCGTCGTGGCGACCGGCCAGGCGATCGAGTACCCGGGCTACTCGGGCCTGCTGAACTACGAGGGAGAGCTCGCGATCGTGATCGGGACGCGTTGTCGGAATGTGGCCAGCCCACGGGCGCGCGAGGTGATCAGAGGCTACACGGTGATGAACGACGTGACGGCTCGCGACGTGCAGCGCGCCGACAGCCAGTGGACGCGCGGCAAGGCGTTCGACACGTCGGCGCCGCTCGGCCCCTGGCTCGCCACCGAGCTCGATGCACACGACGTCACCGTCCGGACCTGGGTGAACGGAGAGCTGCGCCAGGACGGTACGACGCGCGATCTGGTCTTTCGTGTGGAGCACCTGGTCGCCTACGTATCCCGGGTGATGACGCTCGAGCCTGGAGACGTGATCGCGACCGGAACTCCGGCGGGTGTCGGTGAGCTGGTGCGCGGAGACCTGGTCGAGGTCGAGGTGTCGGGTATAGGCCGGCTGGGCAATCGGGTAATCGACGCGCCGACCGAAGCCGTGATCGGCGAGAGCTCCCCGTAGCCTCGAGCCGATCCCGACGCCGAGCGCGCCTATCGTGCGGCTGAGCGCGCCCATCCCGGCGGCCGCGGTCAGTGCCGGCTACGCGACGATCTGTATCTCGATGGCGCCGAGCTGGCCAAAGTTGCAGCGCACCGCCTCGCCAGGCGCGACAGGCTCGACGGCGCTGCAGGTGCCAGTCGAGATGTAGTCGCCCGCCTCGAGCAGACCGCCCTGCTCGTTCAGCTCGTTCGCGAGCCAGGCCACCACGTTGAGCGGGTGGCCGAGAACGTTGGCCGCCGACCCAGTTGCGCGCAGCGCCTCATCGACGCGGACGTCGACTTCGATCTGCTCGAGGTCAACGTCCGCCCACGCGCCCTGGAGCTCGGTCCCAGCGATCCAGCCGGCGTTCAGCGCGTTCTCGGCGACGATCGACGGCACTCCGACCGCTGTGATGTCGAGGTAGCGACCGCCGACGAGCTCGATCGCGGGCACGAGTGCGCGAAGGAAGGGAGTGACGGAGTCGCGATCCCACGGTTCGGCGCCTGCCGGCATGGCCTTGCCGACGACGTAGGCGTACTCTGGCTCGACGGCGAGCGTGCCGGTGTCGCCGCGGCTGACGTCCGCGCCGTTTGCGTGGACCGACGCAGAGAGGAGGCGGCCAAAGAACGGGCCGGACGCGCCAAGCATGTCCATGGCCGCCCGATTCGTGCAACCCACCTTGTAGCCGACGGGAGTACCCGCGCCGGCGGCGATCAGCTGCTCGACGAGCGCCGCCTGGGCCGCGTAGGCACCCGCGACATCTCGAGGTCTCAGGTCTTCTGGCAGGGCCTCGAGAACGGTTCCTGTCTGGCGCGCCTCGAAGAGGAACTCTGCTGTGCGCTGTGCGCTCACCGTGCCATTCTCGCGCAGCGAGGTCGCGAATGCCGAGGATGGTTTCGGAGCGCGGCTCCAAGCGTTAGGGTCAGCGGGCTCATGACCGGCCGCTCTCGCATCTGCCTCGTCATTCTGTCGCTGGCCACCGCGATCATCGCCACCCTGGCCACAGCGGCCGGGGCCGGCGCGGCGACGACGACCGACGTCGCGAGCGAACTCAACTTGCGGGGCTACTACGTTGAGGGCGGCGGCGCCGACGAGACCGTGAATACGCTGGAGCGGCTTGCGGCAGAGCTCGGCGACGACCAGCAGGCGCTGTACCTCGTCTCGCTGAGTGAGACGCCCTCGGGCGGAGCAGACCTCTTTGCGCGCCAGCTTCAGGACCTCGTCTCGCCAGGCGGGACGGTGTACGTCGCAACCCCAGAGGAGGTCGGCGCCGACAGCATCGAGAGCGAGCTCGGCGATGCTGAGCTCGGCACGGCCATCGACGCCGCCCTCGACGGCGCGCGCAGCTGCTTCGAGGAGGGCGCAAAGGACTTCGCCGAGGCGACCGGGCACGAGGTCTCGACGATCGTCGTCTGCCGCGCCGCGGACGCCGGTGGCGTGCGCAGCTCGAGGTGGCCGCTCGTCTTTCTGATAGCGATCCCGACCGCGATCGTGGGAGCGATCTGGTGGACGCGCAAGCGCCGGCGAAATCGCGACGACGACTCGGTCGAGGAGGCACGTGCCGAGCTACGCGCTCAGCTCAACGTCGTGGCCGCCGAGATAGTCGAGCACGGCGACCGCATCCAGCTCTCGGAGAATGTCGAGGCCATCGATCACTTCCGCGACGCGAACGAGATCTACGCGAGCGCCGATGCCCGTGTCGAGACCGCAGACGACCTCGTCGAGCTCGCCAGGCTCTCGGATCAGGTCGACCTGGCGCGCTGGCATTTCGAGACGGCCGAGGCACTCGCCGCCGGTCGCGACGCGCCGCCAAGCCCGAGCCGGACGCTCCAGCAGCGTGCTTCTTCGATCCGACCCACAAGCCCGGAGCGCAGGTGGCGACTATTCGCACGAAGGCCGGGTCGAAAGATGGTCCGCGTGTGTGCGCGCTGCGCCGCGCAGATGCGGGCCGGCAAGCGGCCGAGCTCGCGCAAGATCAACGTCGAGGATCTGCCAACGCCGGCCGGCAAGGCGCCGCGCTCGCACGGCGGCGGCGGCATGGGCGGCCTCGACGCGTTCGAGATCATTCTCGGCGGGCTGGGAAGCATTCTCGGCGGCGGAGGTCTCGACTACGACTGGGGCTCGAACCCGCGGCGGCGCAACCCCGACGGAGACGTATTCGGCCCGGACGCGACGCCGCCGCGCGGCAGGCGTGGGCACGTGCCGCGCTGGCCCGACCTCGGCGACAGCGGCATCCGCATCCCGAAGCGGCCGGGCGGCGGTCGAGCGCGCCGCCGGCTCTAACCATCTAGCCGAGATCCGTACCCGTGCCGACTCGCGTCACGCGCGTGAGCGTCGTAGAATCGGGCGGCCTAAGAAGGGAGGACATACATGCTACGGCGCATCTGGGGCTACCTAAAGACACTTTTCCGCATGAAGGCCGAGGCGGCGATGGACCCCGCCATCGAGATCGAGCAGGCCATCGGAGATGCTCGCAAGAGCGACCAAGCGCTGCGCGGCCAGGCGGCGAAGGTAATCGCCCATCGCACCCAGCTCGAGCAAAAGATCGAGAATTCGGCCGACACCGTGGGAGAGGCGCGAGAAGCCGCCAAGCAGGCGTTGCTGAAGGCCGACGCGGCGACCAAGTCGGCTGATTCTGCGGGCGCCGACAAGTGGACGTCCGCCGCGCAGAGCCTCGCGATGAAGCTTCAGGCCTCCGAAGGGAACCTCGAGAGCCTCAAAGAGCAGTACGGCATCGCCGTCGAGCAGGCCGACGAGGCGAAGTCGGCGGTTCAGCAGAATGCGATGCGCCTGCAGGAGCTCGTCGCGAAGCGGATCGAGCTGCTCGGCCAGCTCGAGCAGGCCAAGATGCAGGAGACGGTCAACGAGGCGGTCGACTCGATGTCGTCGACGCTAGAGACCGACTCGCCGAGCCTGCAGCGTGTCGAAGACAAGATTCAGGAGCGGCTCGCGCGCGCCAAGGCGAACGCCGAGCTACGTGAAGCCTCACCCGAGGGCGCCGAAGCCGAGCTGCGTGAGGCCGTGTCCCTCTCGAAGGCCGACGACAAGCTCTCCGAGCTCCGAGCCGAGCTGGGGATCGAAGCGCCGGCACCAACACCAGAGCTCGAGCGCCCGACGGCCTAGCCGGCGCGCTCGGCGGATCGCAGTCCGCCGCGCGCCCAGAGCGCGAAGACGACAACGAGAGCGGCCGCCAGTCCGAACGCGAGGCCGGTTTCCGTCGGGCTGCCGACGAGGAGGCCACGGCCGGCCTCGAGAAAAGCCGTCGCCGGATTGAAGCGCGCGATGCTATGGATCCAGCCCTCGAGCACGTCGAGCGGCACGTAGACGGGCGAGAGAAACAGCACCAGGAACACCGGGGTCTGCATCAGCGGCCCCGCCTGGACGGTGCGAAGCCGCATCGCAATGCCGGCAGCAAACAGGACGAACGCGAAGTTGATCAGCAGCGCGAGCGCGTAGAGACCGGCCACGCCGGCACCACCGGGCACGGTCATTCCGGCGGCGAACGCCACCACCGTGACAATCGCTGCGGTGAACAACCAGCGGACGAGCCCTGCGATCGCGTAGCCGGCGATGATCCCTACTCGGTTGGGAGCCCCGAGCAGCAGCCGCCGAGCGAAGCCGTCTTCGAAGTCTCGAGCGATTGCCAGCCCCGTGAAGACACCGCCGAACGACGCAGTCTGGACGAGCACGAACACGTACTGAAACCCTTCGTACCCGGCCTCGAAGTCGAACCCGGGCAGGTCGATCAGCGCACCGAGGGCTCCCGTGAACGCCGTGAAGAACAGCATCGGAAAGACCAGGCTCGGCACGTAGTACATCGGGTGCGAGAAGTGGTTGTGGAGATTGCGCCAGGCGATGGTCCGGGCGACCGCCCCAAAACCCCCGCCGCGTCGGGTGGCGCGAGCCATCAACTGCGCTCCAGTCGCGTGCGTAGCGCGACGATCGCGCCGCCGACCCCGACGATCAGGATCGCCGCAGCCAGGCCGCAGCCAAGCAGCAGCGCCTGGGCGTCCCAGCCATCGATGATGACGCTTCGAAGGCTCTCGATCAGGTACGAGACCGGGTTGATGGTGGCGATGATCCGAAACCACTCGGCGTCCATCAGGTTGCGGGGCATGTTCATCGACGAGAGAAAGAGCCCCGCGAAGACGAGGGGGAAGATGCCCTGGATCGCTTCTCCGGATCCGGTGCGCACCGCCAGCAGCGCTCCGACACCCGCGAACCCGACCGAGACGAAGAGTGAGAAGGCAAGAATCACGACGGCACCGGCAACGCCTGTCTGGATGCTTGCGCCGGCCGCGAGCCCGGCACCGAGGAATACGACCGCCTGTACCACGGCGATGAAGACGACACCGGCCAGCTGACCGAAGATCAGCGCCACCGTGTGGACCGGGGTCAGAGCCAGGCGGTTGAGGAAACCGGTCTGGATGTCCTTCGCCAGGTCCGTGCCCCCGTTCATCGTTGCGAAGACGGCCCCTTGCAGGAACGCGAACGCCAGCGCGAAGTCGAGAAACGACTCGGTCGGGAATCCCTCGATCTCGGTGGCGCCACGAAGACCGCCCGTGTTCACGGCGAGCAGGATGAGCGGGAACAGAAGCGGGGGAACCACGCTCGCCGGCTGCCGAAGTGTTCGCCCGATCGAGCGCCGGCTGAGGACCGCAATCTGTCGCAAGAGCTCCCTCACCTCGACTCTTCCCCATCCTGCTCGTCGGCGGCCCCCTCCAGCGAACGGCCTGTCTTCTCGAGGAACACGTCGTCGAGAGTCGGCGCGTTCAGACGCAGCTGCGCAACACGCAACTGCGCCCGATCGAGTGCGCGCACGACGTCAGCGAGCTCACTCTCGCCGCCACGCAGACGCACGGCGACGCGCTGGTTTGTGCCGGGCACGCTTTCCCCGAACGCCCTCAGCACCTCGGCGGTGGCGTCGCGGTCGTCCTGGTCGGCCGGGGTGACCTCGACCGAGGGCTGCCCGATCTCGTCCTTGAGCGCCTGCGGCGTTCCCTCGGCGACGATACGGCCGCGGTCGATGATTCCGACACGGTCGGCGAGCGCATCCGCCTCCTCGAGGTACTGCGTTGTGAGCAAGACCGTCACGCCCTCGTCTCGCGCAAGGCGGGCGACCTCGTCCCACAGCGCGGTGCGACTCTGCGGATCGAGGCCGGTAGTTGGCTCATCGAGGAAGAGAATCGAGGGCCGGTGCACGAGCGCCAGCGCGAGATCGAGGCGGCGCTTCATCCCGCCCGAGTAGCCGCGGACGCGCCTGTCGGCGGCTTCGACGAGCCCTACCCGCTCGATCAGCTCGTCGCCACGCTGCTTGCGCTCGCGCCGCGGGAGGCCGTGCAGGCCGGTCTGGACGCGCATATGCTCCCGCGCCGTCAGCAGCGGGTCGAGGGCCGCTTCCTGGAGCGCAGCGCCTATCGAGCCTCGAACCTCGCGGCCCTGCGTCGCAACGTCGTAGCCGGCGACTCGAGCGGTGCCGCTCGTCGGCGGCAGAAGCGTTGTCAGTACGAGAACGGTGGTCGACTTGCCGGCGCCGTTGGGCCCGAGGAACCCGTAGACCTCGCCCGGCGCGACCTGCAGGTCGATTCCGTCAATCGCCCGGGGACCCTTCGGGAACTCCTTGACGAGCGTCGCGACCTCGATTCCGTGTTGGTCGACCACCCGAGCAAGTGTGCTCGACGCGTCGGAGCGGGCGACGCGTGAACCGGCGAGCGCCTTGCCGGCGCCCGCTTGCTTAGCCCGCCGCCGGCTGCGTCAGTCGCGCGACGATCTCGTCGAACGACGCGTCCGCGAGGGTCTCGACCTCGGCGTCCGAGAGCAGCTGAACCGGGTGCGGCACCAGCGTCATGCGCAGATCGGGCATGCCGAGCGTGTGAGCCTGTTCGAGCGCTTCGTCGATAAACGGTTCCGTGCCGACTCCAGCCGTCGTCACGCCGCGCCGCTCGAGCCTCACCAGGTCGTGCACACTGCACGACACACAGGACCCTCAGTCGGCGAGCGCCTCGACCACGATGTTGGCATCGCGGGCGATTTCCTCGATCAGATCCTGCGGCGCCGGTCTCGCGAAGGTGGGCTTGACGTGGCGAGTCGTCGTCGCGCCCATTTCTCTTAGCCTGTGCTCGAGCCGATCGAGGTACTCGGCGCCGCGGCGCTTGGAGATGTCGAGGAGGGCGACTCGAGCACCGACGAGGCTCCGCGGGCGCGGAGCCAGCGGCGCGGGCTTCTCGACTCGATCGTCAAGCGGGCTTACGTACTCCATTCGTCCTCCCTCTCGATCACGCGGGTCAGGAGCGCCGCGTCCATGCTCATGCTCGGCCCAATCACGGCCGAGAAGCGCCCGGCCTCACCACCGGCGACGCTGATCTGGATCCGATCGGGTGTCGGCCACTTCGGGATCAGCTCGTCGGCGGGCGCGGCCTCGACGATCGGCGTCGTCTCCCCGCGCTTGAGCTCGCCGGCAGACCGGCGCACCTCGTCGAAGATCGCCTGGCGTAGCTCGCCTTTCGACCAGCCGGCCTCGGCGAACATCCGTGCGTGCTCGGGCCCGAGCACGAAGAGTGAGTTGGCATCCATCGGCCACATGAAGGGGCTCCATCCGTTGGACGCGCCCCAGCCGATCGTCATGGCGAGCTGCTCGGCAGAAGTCGAGCGGTGATCCGAGATCGAGGCGGGCGCATCACCGGCGAGCACGCTCACCGTCGAGTCGGCCGGCTGGTACCCACGCTCGACGTGGAAGGGCTCCCACGGGCTCTCCTCCTCGTTCTCGGCAATGCAGAACGACAACTTGCCGGGATGCCCGAGTGTCGCCCGGTCGAGCGAGCTCGGCGACGCGCCGCCGGTGAGATGCACGAGCAGTCGGACAGCACGCCCGACGCTGAGGTTGGCTCGCGTTCCGGGCGCCAGGGCGCCCATACCGCTGTTGAAGCCGAGCTCGTCACGGATTGGGCCGTTGACGATCAGGATCTGCCCGGGCGGTGACGTCGTGACGGCCTGGCCATGAATGTTGAAGGCCGGGTCGAGGACACAGGCCGCCGCGGCGAGGACGACCGGGAAGTAGTCGGGTCGACAGCCGGCGAGCACCGCGCACGCGGCGACGCGCTCGATCGTCGCCTCGCCCATCCCGGGCGGCACGGGGCCGAGCGTCGCCGAGCCGTCGCGGCCGGCAAGCATGCGCTCCACGGCAGCCGGGGTTGGCGGCACGACCGGGAGCCCATCGGTCCAGCCGCGCTCGAACATCTCCTCGAGGGCCTCGGCCGGATCTATCTCGCCGGCAATCTCGGCAGGTGCGACGGCGCGCGACGCGCATCCGGGCTTCCAGCGAGGCTCGTCCTCGCCGAGCTCCACGCCGAGCATCTGCTCGAGGGCCTCGGCGTTCCATCCCTCGAGGCGATTCGTGACCTCCAGGTCAGCTCCGACCTCGACGATGGTCGGGACGGTCTCGACGCGATACAGCTCCGAGACAGAGAAGGGCGGCTCCTGAGCCAGGACCAGCGCGTCGACCCCGTGTGTACGTGCGAGCCGCGCAGCCGCTGCCGGGTTCTCCTCGGCCACGACGACGAGTCTCGTTCCGGCCTCGGCAAGTGACGAGCAGTGCGGCCCGAGCCGCCGCAGGGTCAGACGGGCCGTCGGGCAGTCGCCATGGGCGAACACGAGCACGACGCGCCGGCACGCGTCGGAGCCGGCCAGCTCGGCGAGGCGCACCGGTGACGCATCGACGGAAGGAAGCGCGAAGTCGGGCGCGGCGCTCAATACATCCGCGTCCGGTAGTCCTCCTCGGCGATCTCGTCGATCTCGTCCGCCTGCATGTCGGGAGGCTTGACCTGGTCGCGAATCATCTGCCCGATTGACGGCAGCTCGCCTCGTTCAACGTGCTTCTCCGGATCCCAGAGGCTCGAGCGGCGGAAGGCCTTCGCGCAGTGGACGAACGCCTCCTCGACGTTGACGATGATCGCGAGCTTGGGAGCCTTGCCTTTCACGGCCATGTCGTCGAGCAGGCTCTCGTCGTCGGTGATCGTTGCGCTTCCGTTGACGCGGAGCGTCTCCTCAACGCCGGGAACGATGAAGAGCATCCCCACCCTGCCCGTCTCGAGAACGTTGATCAGCGAGTCGGCGAGCTTGTTCCCCGGACGCTCGGGAACCGCGAGCGTGTGATCGTCGAGCACCTGGACGAACCCGGCCGGATCGCCGCGTGGGCTGACGTCGGCACGGCCATCGCTACCGGTCGTGCCCAGTGCGACGAACGGCGAGCGCTCGATGAACGCACGACAGTGGGCATCGAGCGACGTCTGCACCTTCAACTCAACGAGCTCCATCGGATCGCCAACGACCTCGCGCACCTCGGCTGCGCTCATCGCGCGCAGCGCTGTCTCGACCTCGCCCATCGCGTCCTCCTGCCCTGGCCTTCAGACACGGTATCGCAGCGCCGGCCGTGCATTCCATCTGCCAATCCATCCGCCAAGACAACCCCGCGTGTGCCAAGCTATCGCGAGCGCCCAAGCGAGAGAAAGGAGCCAGTGTGGCTGGCCCCCAAACACCGGCGATGCTCCAGGAACAGCTCGACACCTTCGCGGCCGAGTCGAGCGCGTCGCGAGCCGACGACGTCAACGCAGCCCTGACCGGAACCGCCGAGCTTCTGCGCGCCGACGGCGCGATCGATCGAGCCCTCGGCGTCGGCGCGACCGCGCCCGACTTCGCGCTGCCGAACGCGCTCGGAGTCAACGTCTCGCTCGGCGGACTGCTCGAGCGTGGCCCGGTCGTACTCGCCTGGTATCGCGGCGGCTGGTGACCGTACTGCAGCCTGCAGATGCGGGCGTACCAGGCCGTGTTGCCTGAGATGGAGAAGTACAGCGCGAGCCTCGTCGCGATCTCACCCGAGCTTCCAGACAATTCGCTCACGTTTCAGGAGAAGAACGAGCTCGGCTTCGAAGTGCTGAGCGACCGCGGAAACGCCGTCGCGCGCGACTATGGGCTCGTGTTCACCCTCGACGACGCCGCCGCCACGGTTTTCAAGGACGCGTTCAGCCTGTTCCTGCCCGAGAGGAACGGCGACAACTCCTGGGAGCTGCCGATCCCGGCGACGTACGTGGTCGACCAGGATCGCGTCATCGCGCTCGCCTTCGTCGAGCCCGACTACACGAAACGGGTCGAGCCCGAGGCGTCGCTCGAGACACTGGCCGCGCTTTCTGTCCGAGCTCGAGAAGCTCGAGCTGGGAGCGAAGTAGCACGGGGGAAAAGCTCCCGCTACTAGGTTGCCGGCTTAGACAAGCGCGCTCGCCTGGACGAACGCGGCGTCTAGCATCTCGGCGGCGCGGTCGAGCTGCTCTTCCGTGGTGGAGAACGGGATCGTGAAGCGGAAGACAGAGCCGGCGCGCCGGACGCTGAAGAGGAGCCCGGCGTCGAGGCAGTTCTTGCCAACCGCCCGCCCGAGATCGCCCGCCGGAGAGCCGTCCGGCATGCCGAGCTCGATGCCCTGAAGGACTCCGCGCCCGCGGATGTCGGCGATCGCATCGTGCTCTGATGCGAGCCGCTCGAGATGCCCTCGCCAGAGCGCGCCAAGCTCGGCGCTGCGGGCGACGAGCCCATCCTCTTCGATCACGTCGAGCGTCACGATCGCGGCGGTGCAGGCGAGCGGATCGGCCGAGTGCGAGTGGGCATAGATGAAGCCGGCGTCGATCGCGCGTTGCTCGACATCGTCGCTCGTCACGACGGCCGAGATCGGGATGCCGCCGCCGAAGTGCTTCGAGACGGTCAGGATGTCCGGGACGACGCCGTCGTGCTCGAAGCCCCACATCGTCCCGAGCTTGGCCAGCCCGGTCTGGCTCTCGTCGAGGATGAGCAGTGCCCCGCGCGCGTGGCACGCCTCCTTGACGCGCGCCAGCCAGCCGTCGGGCGGGACGATCACGCCCCCGGCCGAGGGGAGCGGCTCGGTGATGATCGCCGCGAGCGAACCGCCCGTCTCGGTGTCGAGCACCTCGAGCGAGCCGTCGAGACACGCCAGCTCGCAGTCCGGGAACGTGTGGCGGATGGGGCAGCGGAAGCAGTAGGGCGCCATCAGCGCAAAGTTCCCAGGAGCCGGCGGCGAGTGGCGCTCACCCCAGACGGCGTAGCTCAGCGTCCGCGGGAGCTCCGAGAACCCGTGGAAGGAGACGTGCGGGCTCGCCACCTCGTAGCGGCCAGTGGCCGCCTTTGCGACGCCCATCGCCGCTTCGGTCGCGTCGGAGCCAGAGAGCCCGAAGAACGCGCGCCCGAGCCCGTCGGGAAAGGTCATGCCCAGGCGCTCGGCTAGCTCGATCTCGGCGGTGTTGTAGAAGTGCGCGCTCGCGTGGACCAGCTTGCGCGCGGCCGCCGCCACCGCCTCAGCGATCCGTGGGTGGCTGTGACCGAGAACGCCGCAGATCTGCCCCGAGTTGAAGTCGAGATACTCGTTCCCCTCGACGTCCCAGAGCAGCGAGCCTTCGCCGCGCTCGAAGACCGGACCGTCCCAGTGGGGTCCTTCGAGGCGGGCGCGGAAGCACCAGCGCCGCGCCTTCTCGAGCCATTCCTGTTCGGAGGGCATCAGCGGTGGGCCCAGTGCGGGGCGTCTGTCGAGTCAACCATCTATTCCTCCCTGTACGTGCGGTGCGCGTCGTGGCGCTCACCGCCCTGACGTGCGATGTCGAGCACCTCGCCGGGTGTCGCGCTGTACTCGATCTGGGCGATTGGCGACGCGAA
The DNA here is from genome assembly GCA_965223695.1 of Gaiellaceae bacterium. Taxonomy (GTDB): domain Bacteria; phylum Actinomycetota; class Thermoleophilia; order Gaiellales; family Gaiellaceae; genus JAUVPB01. The sequence continues at coordinate 55,840 of CBDCXJ010000025.1, forward strand.
GACAGCCATGACCCAGAGCGGGTCATCGCCGACGTTCGTGAACGAGTGCTCCGCTCCGGCCGGCACGATCACCGTCGAGACGGCCTCGACCTGGGCCTCCTCGCCCTCGACCTCGAACAGTCCGCGACCTCCCAGGACGGTGACGACCTCCTCGAGCCCGGGATGTCGATGCGGCGGGGCACCGCCACCGGGTTCGTGCAGCTGTTCGAATGCGCAGAGCTGCTTCGATCCGACGGCCTCGCCGGCCAGCAGATACGTGGTCGTTCCGGGCCGCCAGCCTACGGACTCTGAGCGGGCGACAACGTTGACGCTCGAGCCACTCACGCCGCGCACCTTACCCCGGCCGGTCTCCTGTTCCGACGGCCGGCGATCACTATCCTGGTTGGACGCACACCATCCTGCGCGACCGCCCGAGCCCTCGAGCGATCGCTCGAGCCGCCCCGCCTGCGTAGCGAAGGGAGAGCAGCCATGAGCACCACCGTTTCCGATCCGACCCAGACACCGGACGCGCCCGCCGACGTCGTCTCGATCGATCACTGGATCGACGGGAAGCCAGTGCCGGGCGGCTCGGGCCGCACAGCGCCGGTCTTCGACCCGGCCGCCGGCGTGCAAACCGGCGCCGTCGCCCTCGCGTCGGTCGACGAGGTCGACGCGGCCGCCGCCAACGCGAAAGCAGCGTTCCCCGAGTGGCGCGCCGTGTCGCTCGGGAAGCGCGCGGAGCTCATGTTCGCAATCCGGGAGCTCGCAAACGAACGTCGGGAAGACATCGCCCGCGTGCTCACGGCGGAGCACGGCAAGGTTCTCTCGGACGCCCTCGGTGAGGTCGCTCGTGGGCTCGAAGTGATCGAGTACTCCTGCGGCGTCCCCAGCCTCCTCAAGGGCGGCTTCTCGGAGCAGGCCTCGACGGGCATCGACGTGTACTCGATCCGCCAGCCGCTCGGTGTCGTCGCCGGCATCACGCCGTTCAACTTCCCCGCGATGGTTCCCATGTGGATGTGGGCGCCAGCGCTGGCGTGCGGCAACTGCTTCATCCTCAAGCCCTCCGAGAAGGACCCGAGCGTGTCGCTCGTCGTCGCACAGCTGCTCAAGGACGCCGGCGTTCCCGACGGGGTCTTCAACGTCGTGCACGGCGACAAGATCGCCGTCGACCGGCTGCTCGAGCACCAGGACGTCGCGGCCGTCTCGTTCGTCGGGTCGACGCCGATCGCGAAGTACATCTACGAGCACGGGACGAAGCACGGCAAGCGCATTCAGGCGCTCGGCGGCGCCAAGAACCACATGATCGTGCTGCCGGACGCCGACATCGACATGGCCGCCGATGCCGCCGTCAGCGCGGCCTACGGCTCTGCCGGCGAGCGCTGCATGGCGATCTCGGCGGTCGTCGCCGTCGGCGATGTCGCCGACCCGCTGATCGAGGCGATCCAGAAGCGCCTTCCCAACGTCAAGATCGGCCCGGGCACCGAGTCCGAGAACGAGATGGGGCCGCTGATCACCCGCGAGCATCGCGACAGGGTCGCCTCCTACCTCGACAGCGGCGCCGCGCAGGGCGCGACCGTCGTGGCCGACGGCCGTGAGCTCGAGGTCGACGGCGATGGCTACTTCCTCGGCGTCTCGCTGATCGACAACGTGACGCCCGAGATGGACTGCTACCGCGACGAGATCTTCGGGCCGGTCCTCTCGGTCGTTCGCAGCGATAGCTACGACGAGGCCGTCGGCCTGATCAACGAGAACCCGTACGGCAACGGCACGGCGATCTTCACGCGCGACGGCGGCGTTGCCCGGCAGTTCCAGTTCGACGTCAACGTGGGAATGGTGGGAATCAACGTGCCGATCCCGGTGCCGGTTGCCTACTACTCGTTCGGCGGCTGGAAATCGTCGCTGTTCGGCGATACGCACGCCTACGGACCAGACAGCATCCATTTCTACACGGGTGGAAAGGTCGTGACCAGCCGCTGGCCCGACCCCGCCACGAGCAAGGTCGACCTGGGGTTCCCTCAAACGAGCTAGTCGAGACCGGCGAGCTCGCGGGCGTACGCGATCGCGCCCGTCGGGTCGTACGAGCGGTAGATCATCAGCTTCTCGGCCTCGAGCGAGCCCTCGGCGTGGACGGCGAGCACGCTCTGGTAGCCGGCGTACTCGCGCGCGAGTAGGTCGCTAGCGACGTTCATGAGCGCGAGCCGCTCGTCGGCCGGCTTCGCGCCCGCGAAGTACTTCTCGAGGTATGGCCGCAGCTCGTCGCTTCGCCAGTCGGCGCCGCCGGGGCCCGTGACGAGCAGCCCACCGGCGATATCGATCACGCGCTCGCAGGCGTCGTGGTAGTCACGCGCGAACGTCCACTTCGCAAGGTTCGTCGTCATCGGATCGGGGTAGGCGAGCCCCGTAGCGTCGTCGACCCGGAAGCGATCGGCGGCGAGATGCGTCAGCGCCCGCACTGTCTCGGCGTACCCGATCAGCCCGACCAGCTTGTCGCGCACGTGCGACGCGCGCGCGATGCCGTTGGCCTCGGCAAGCAGACCCGCGAGCCCGACCAGCGCATCGACGAGCGGCAGCTTGTACGAAACCGCCGTGAAGCGGTGGTATTCGACGAAGGTGAGGGCGAGCTCCCCCGCCTTGCGCGTGTCGCCGTCGAGAAAGATCCGCTCGTTGGGGACGAAGACGTCGTCGAAGATGGTGAGCGTCTCGACCATCTTGTGTGAGGACGAGATCGGTCGCGTCCAGGGGTCGTTCTCGGAGGCCAGGTAGTCGGAGCAGAGGAGCTTGAGCCCCGGTGTCGCGGGCGGGACGGCGAACGCGATAGCCCAGTCCTCTTCGCCTTCCTGCATCGCCCGTGTGGGGATGACGATGACCTCGTCGACGTTGGGCGTGTACGACGTGTGGACCTTGGCGCCGCGCACGACGACGCCGTCGTCGCGTCGCTCGACCACGCGGACGTAGAGGTCGGGATCGTCCTGCCCGCTCGGCCCCTTCGCCCGGTCGCCCTTGACGTCGGTCTGCGCCACGGCCAGGGCCAGATCGCCGTCACGGCATTGCTCGTAGAAGCTCCCGACATTATCGGCATACGCCGTGCCGTTAGCGACACGGTGAAGCGCAAACAGCGCGTCCGTCCCGATCTCCTTGATCAGGAACACGAGCGTTTGGCCATAGGCCGTTGCGGCCTCGATCAGCGCCGAGCGCTGCCGCAGATCCTCGGCGCTGCGCGGCAGCTGGTAGTAGCGGGAGTGCCCGTCGACCACGGCGAGCTCGGCATTGGCCGGCTGATCGGCGAACTCGAACTCGAGGGCGGCGTGGCGCGAGACGATGCCGAGCTCGGCGTGCGTCGTGACGTCCTCGACGCGCTCGCCCTGGTAGTACACCTCGCGCTCGTCGCGCAGCCCTTCCAGGTACTCCTCTGCCGTTCGAAGCCTCTGCGCTACGGCCACGTCTCTCCTCCTGTTCGCGCCTGGGCCATGACCCTTTGGGGGTTGGAGAAGCCTAGCGTCGGCTGGGCTAAGCTGAGCGCCGATGAGCGCCGTTACCTACCTCGACGCCATTCGAGAGGCCCTGGCCGACTCGATGCGTGACGACGAGCGGGTGTTCATGATGGGCGAGGACATCGGTCATTTCGGCGGCCCATTCGGCGTCACGAAGGGCCTTGCCGACGAGTTCGGCGCCGACCGGGTGATGGACACGCCGATCTCGGAGGAGGGCTTCGTCGGCGCCGCGCTCGGCGCCGCCTGGATGGGCGAGCGGCCGATCGTCGAGCTCCAGTTCGCCGACTTCATCTCGACCTGTTTCGACCCGCTCGTGACGGTCGCCGCGAAGACGCACTGGCGCTCGGGCATTCGCTTTCCCGTGGTCATTCGGGCGCCGTTCGGTGGAGGCGTACGCGGCGGCCCGTTTCACGCGTCCTGTCCCGAGGGGTGGTTCGTCGGCACGGCCGGCCTGAAGGTCGTCGCGCCCGGCTCCGTTGCCGACGCGTACGGGCTGCTGCGCGCAGCCGTGGAGGACGACGACCCGGTCATCTACTTCGAGCACAAGGGCCTGTATCGGCGTCTCAAGGGCGAGCAGCCGGCGGCGTCGACGCGCACACCGATAGGGAAGGCCAACATCGTCCAGGCGGGGACCGACGTGACCGTGCTCACCTACGGCGCGGGAGTCGAGCTGGCCGTGCACGCCGCGGAGACGCTCGAGGACAGCGTCGAGATCGTCGATCTGCGCACGCTCTGGCCGCTCGACGAGAGCACGATTCTCGAGTCGATAGCTCGCACCTCACGCGTCCTCGTCCTGCAGGAGGCGGCCCGCTCGACGGGCGCTGCGGGCCAGGTGCTCTCGCTCGTTGCACGCGAGGCCTTCGAGCTCCTCGACGCGCCGCCCACCTTGCACGCTCCGGTCGACACGCCCGTGCCGTTCGCTCCTGAGCTCGAGGACGCCTACCTTCCCAGCGTCGAGTCCACCACCCGGGCACTACAAGACCTGCTCGAGTTCTAGATGGCCCAGGAGCCCGCAGCCGACCCGACAGCGCGCACGTCAGCGGCGCCCGCCAGCGCCGCCTCGGCGCCCGAGCCGAGCGCGCCCGTGGCGCCGCCCTGCATCGACGCACCGCAGGTGCCCCTGGAACGACGAACCGAGCTGCTCCGGCTTTGCCTGCTCCACCGCGGGATCGAGGACCGTTCGATGACGCTGTACCGACAGGGGCGCATCTCCGGCAGCTACTACACCGGTCGAGGCCAGGAGTCGGTCGGGGCTGCTGCCGGTCTCGCGCTCGGCCCCGACGATGTCGTCGCGCCGCTCAACCGCGAGCTCGCCTGTCACCTCGCACGCGGGGTCGAGGTAGCACACGTCTTTCGCAACTTCCTCGGGCGTGGGACAGGACCGACCTGGGGCCGTGACGGGAACATGCACTTCGGCGTTCCCGAGCGCGGTGTGTTCCCGCTCGTCTCGATGCTCGGCGATCTCTGCCCAGTGACCGTCGGTGCCGCACTCGCGTTCAAGCGGCGCGGTGAGCCGCGTGTTGCGCTCACGTTCTGGGGCGACGGGGCGATGTCCACCGGCGACGTTCACGAGGGCATGAACCTCGCCGGTGTGCTCCACGTCCCGGCCGTCTTCGTCATCCAGAACAACCACTACGGCTACTCGACGCCGACAGACCGAGCCATGGTCAACACCGACATCTCGGCACGGGTGCGGGGCGGCTGGAACATCCCCTGCGAGCGTGTCGACGGAACGGACTCTCTCGAGACGTACGTTGCCGTCAGCGACGCAATCGAGCGCGCCCGCGCGGGTGAGGGGCCGCAGGCGATCGAGGCTGTGACGCTCCGGATCCACGGGCATGCGGCGCACGACGACGGCAGCTACGTACCCGCCGAGCTGCGCGCCGAGTACGAGGCCCGCGACCCGATTCTCAGGCTCGAGGCGCGCCTTCGCCTGGACGGCCTCAGCGAGCAAGAGTTGGCCGTAATGCGCGAGCAGGCGCTCGCCGACGTGGCGGCCGGCCTGGCCGAGGCCGAGGCGGCGCCAGACCCCGATCCTGCGAGGCTCGAGGACGGGGTCTACTCGATGCCGATCGACGTGCCGATACAAGGAGAGCTTTGATGGACAACGGCTCGCGCTCAGACATCGGCCTGATCGGCCTCGCCGTGATGGGCCAGAACCTGGTCCTGAACATGAACGACCACGGCTATCGCGTGTCGGTCTTCAACCGAACCCCCGAGAAGACGCACGATTTCATCGAGGGCCCTGCCGCCGACACGCGCGTCACGGGCTACGACTCGATCGAGGCGTTCGTCGCCAGCCTCGCGACTCCGCGCAAGATCATGCTGATGGTCCGCGCGGGCGATGCCGTCGATGCGACGATCGCCCAGCTCCTCCCCCACCTCGACAAGGGCGACGTGCTGATCGACGGCGGGAACACGAACTTCGTCGACTCGGTCAGGCGCACGCGCGAGCTCGAGGAGCAGGGCCTGCTCTTCGTCGGCAGCGGCGTCTCGGGCGGCGAGGAGGGAGCTCGCCACGGCCCCTCGATCATGCCCGGCGGCTCGCCCGAGGCCTGGCCGCTCGTCAAAGACATCTTCCAGGCGATCGCCGCCAAGGTCGATGACGGCACGCCCTGCTGCGACTGGGTTGGCGAGGACGGCGCAGGCCACTACGTGAAGATGGTTCACAACGGGATCGAGTACGGCGACATGCAGGTGATCGCCGAGGCGTACCAGCTCCTGCACGGGGTTCTCGGCCTCTCCCACGACGAGCTGCACGACGTGTTCGCGACCTGGAACGAGGGCAAGCTCGACTCGTACCTGATCGAGATCACCCGCGACATCATGGCCTTCCGCGACGAGGACGGCGAGCCGCTTGTCGAGAACATCCTCGACACGGCCGGCCAGAAGGGCACCGGCAAGTGGACGGCGATCTCCTCGCTCGACCTCGGTATGCCGGTGACGCTGGTCGCCGAGGCCGTGTACGCGCGCATCGTCTCTGCCCTCAAGGAGGAACGTGTCGCTGCCGAGGCTGTCCTGAGCGGACCGGACGGCGTATTCGACGGCGACCGTCAGGCCTTCGTCGACGACGTGCGCGATGCGCTGTACGCCTCGAAGATCGTCTCCTACGCGCAGGGCTTCATGCTCTTCCGCGAGGCGGCGAAGGAGCATGGCTGGAACCTCAACTACGGCGGCGTCGCACTCATGTGGCGCGGCGGCTGCATCATCCGCTCGGCGTTCCTCGGCAAGATCAAGGACGCCTTCGACAGCGAGCCCGGCCTCGACAGCCTGCTGCTCGACCCCTATTTCGCCGGCGAGATCGCCGACGCTCAGGCCGGCTGGCGGCGCGTTATCGCCACGGCGGTCGAGCTCGGCATTCCGGTGCCGGCCTACTCGAGCGCGCTCGCCTTCTACGACGGGTACCGAAGCGGTCGGCTACCGGCCAACCTGATTCAGGCACAGCGCGACTACTTCGGCGCCCACACCTACGAGCGCACCGACAAGCCACGCGGCGAGTTCTTCCACACGAACTGGACCGGGCGGGGCGGCGTCACCGCCTCGGGCACGTACGACGTCTAGCCCTCGGTCGCGGCCTCGGTCAGCCGCGTGCGCACGTGCCAGAGCTCCGGGTAGTGCCGGTGCTCGATCAGCGGGCGTAGCTGCTCGACCGGTGTGCCCTGCGTACCCACCACGTCACCGATGATCCGCTCGACGACCTTGAGGTGGCGGTAGCGCCAGACACCGAGCGACTCGTCCCAGTCTGTCATGGCCTCGACGAGCTGGTACAGATCCTCGTGCTCGGCCGAGCGCTTGTAGAGCTCGTCGAGCGAGAGTCCCGTCGAGCCCAGAGCTGCCTGGAACGTCTGCCCGAGCCTCGCCGTGACCGTCTTGACCGTGACGAAGCCCGGCGAGTCGAACCCGCTTCCGTGACCGAGCGCCTTGCGGATCTCCTGGTAGTCCCAGGGCGAGAGGTGCTCGAGCATCGACAGCTGCTCGGTGATCAGACGCAGCCCAAGCACGGCGCGGCGAATCAGCCGGGCCGCTCGGGCGAGCTCGCCGTCGCCGGCCGCCTCGACAGCGCCTTCGATCTCCCAGCAGGCGTGCTTGAGCCAGAGCTCTGAGGACTGGTGAACCGTCTGGAAGAGAAGCTCGTCGCGGTGCGCCATCTCTTCGGGCGTCTTCTGCAGCGAGAGCAGCTCGCCGGTGCGCAGGTAGGTCTCGTAATCGCTCCCACCTCTTCCCTCGAGGACGGGGGCGAACTCGTCGTCGAGCGTGCGATCGCTCACGGACGGCCCTCTGAGGCGTCGAAGATGCGCAGCGGCACGTCGGCCAGCGGCTCGCCGCCCTCGGCGGTCACGAGCCAGGTGTCTTGCATGTAGAGGCAGTCGTCGCCGTCAGGCGAGATCGCGTGCGGGTGCATCGAGAAGACCATCCCCTCTTCGAGGACAGTCTCGACGCCTTCGCCGATCTTGGGGAACTCGATCATCGTCATCCCGATCGAGTGGCCGGTCACGTGGCCGAGCGCGGCACCGCGATCGTGGAATCGCCGTGCGACGGCGGTATGCACGTCGTGGGCGGTAGCACCGGCCTTGAGCTCCTTCTTGGCGATCTCGAAGTACTCGGTGTAGGCCTCCATCATGCTCTGCGTATGCGCGCTCGGCTCGCCGCCGGCCTTGACCGCGCGCGAGACCTCGACCCAGTGGCCACCGGGGCCCGCGACCTCGAGCGACGGAAGGCACATGTCGCCGTTCTTGATCCGGCGCTTCGAGCTCGCGATCCGGAACTCGGGCGTCGCTTTCCCGTTCTCTCCGACGAGGAACATGTCCATGGTCAGCCGGCCGCACCCTTCCTCGACGAACAGCTTCTCGCACGGTGCGAGGATCTCGGCCTCGGTCTTCCCGACCTCGTAGGCCTCAAGGAACGTCCAGAAGCCCTCGGCGTTGATCCGGACGCTGTCGCGCACCGACTCGATCTCGGCCGGGCTCTTCGCAGCGCGGGCATGGTCGAAGCCAACGTCCCAGCCGACGAGCTCGGCAGAGCAGCTGGCCAGCTGCTGGTAGTCGCGCACGGCCATCACGTAGTCGAGCCCGTAGACACCGACGCGATCGAAGCCGGCCGAGTCGACGCGATCGCGCAGCCAGTCGCCCGGCCGGTCGACGAAGACCTGTTCCTCGATCCAGCTCGTCTCGTGCTCGCCGACGTAGCGCGCCTCCGATGGGAAGACGATCGCCGGGTCGCCGTCTTGCGCGAGCAGCACGTAGGCGTAGCGGTGCACGATCACGAAGCCAGACATGTACGTCACGGCTCCCTCGAAACCGGTGTATTCGTTGCCGGCCACGATCACAGCGTCGAGATCGCTCTCGACGAGAGCGCTCCTGACGCGCGCATAGCGACGCTCGATCTCGGCCCTATCGGCCATGCCTAACCTCCATCTTCGTCGGCCTCACCTTCTGCTGCCGAGCTCGGTTGCTGCCACGAGCGCTCGACGCCGCGGATCAGCGACCAGATGCCGGCGTTGAGCGGCGTTGGAACGCCCAGCCTCTCGCCGAACTGGACGATGCCACCGTTGAGGAAGTCGACCTCGGTCGGCCGGCGTGCCTCGATGTCCTGCAGCATGCTCGCCTTGTGGTCGTAGGCCACCTCGGGCCTGGCCGCGTGGTCGATCAAATGCTCGGGGTCGGCGTCGAGCTCGATCTCCTGGGCGGCGGCGACGGCCTTCCCCTCGTCGACGAGGCTGCTCACGAAGCGACGTAGCGCTGGGTCCTCGCACACGCGCCCGTGCGTCAGGCCCGTCAGCGCACCGATCGGGTTCGTCGAGGCGTTGAAGATCACCTTGCGCCACTGCGGGCCGCGTGCGTCGCGGACGGCCTCGGTCGGCATATCGGCGCGCGTGCAGGCCTCAGCAAGGCGGTCAATCTCGGCGAGCGCGATCGGCGCGGGCTCGAACGGCCCAAAGGTCGTATCGCCGCGCACGTCCCACTGCACGACGCCAGGCTCGACGATCTTTCCGGCCGGGAACGTCGTGCCGCGAATTACCCTCGTGACATGTTCGGCGATGACCTCTTCGTTGCCGATCCCGTTCTGCACGGTCGCCACCACGCCCTGCTCGAACGCGTGCGCGACCTGGGCCATGGCGGCGTCCGTGTGGAGCGCCTTCGTTGCGACGATGCCGAAGTCGCACTCAGGTAGCGCTCCCGGGTCGGTCGTGGCGGTGGGTCGGCCCAAGACATCGCCAGCCCCGGTGAGGCGCAGGCCGTTCGCGTTGATTGCGTCGACGTGTGCCTCGTCCACGTCGTAGGCGAAGACCTCGACGTCGTCGAGCGTCGCAAGGTTCGCGGCAAAGAGCGAGCCGACGGCGCCGCAACCGACGATGCAGACCTTCATTGCCAACTCGAGGGGTCTCCCCATGACGCCTGGCGGGCGCGCACCAGGCGATACATCGCGCTATGAAGAGGCGCTTCGACGCCGTATCGCGCGGCAGCCCGCATCAGCGCCCCCGAGATGAAGTCGACCTCGGTCTGTCGACGTGCGCGGACATCGGCGAGCATCGACGGCACGTGTGCGTAGTCACCGTGATCGGTGTTTCCGCGCGAGACAGCGAGCACGTTCATCTCCCATGGATCGTCGTGCAGCTCGACGCCGGCGGCTCGTGCGATCGCTCGCCCCTCCTCTACTAGACCGTGGACGAGATGGCCGAGATCGGCGGGCTCGTTGCGCTGGGCGAACAGGCCTACGTGGGGGAGGTCAGTGAGCGTGGCAACGGTGTTGATTGTGGCGTTGAAGATGAGCTTCGACCACTGGACGGGCAAGAGGTCGTCGAATGCCTCGGCGCGTAGGCCAACCTCGACGAACAGCGCGGCGACGGCATCGACCAGCGCCCGTTCGGCCGGAGCCGGCGCGTACGGGCCCATCCAGGTTGGCGTGTCGAGTTCGTACTCGACCTCGGCGTCGCCGTGTCGGATGCCGCTCATGAAGGTGACTCCGGAGATGATGGGCCAGTCGCCGGCGGCCGTCACGAGCTCCTCGGCTCCGAGACCGTTCTGGACGGTCATCACTGCGGCGCCCCCGCCGTTTCCGACGATCTCCGCGCACGCGGCCTCGACCTGGGTGGCCTTCGTCGCGATCACGATCAGCTCCGGCTGCGGCAGCTCGCTCGCGCTCGTCGCTGCCCGCACACGGGAATGAACGTCCGCCTTCCCCGAGATCCGGAGCCCATCGGCATTCAGGGCCTGGGCATGCTCGGCGCGTCGCACGAGCACGCCGACGTCGACAGCCTGGGCCAGATGCCCCGCGATCAGGCTCCCGATCGCGCCGGCGCCGACGACCCAGACCGGGTCAGGTCTTCCGGAAATGAGGCATCACCGTCTCGGCGAAGAGCTCCTGCGCCTTGATCGAATGCCAGTGTGAGAAGCCGCCCGGGTTGACGGTGATCGCGACCTCACTGAGGCCCTCGCAGACGTCGATCACGTCCTCGATCCGCTTGATGATCTCCTCGGGGGTTCCTACCCAGACCACGTCGCCGCCGATCATCTCGTCGTAGGGCATCTCGGCCAGGTTCTCCATGATCCCCGAGAGGTAAAACCCGTAGCCGGCCGCCTCCATGTCCTTGTCGGGCGACATCTTCTGGCCCGAGACGAGCGGCGAGGCGTTCCCTTCGAGGAACTGTCGCATTCCCTTCTCGGCCTCGCGCCAGGCCGTCTCACGATCCTCGTCGATGTAGCAGGCGTGGATCCAGACGATGTAGGGATCGGTGCCGTGCTCGGCGCACTTCCCGCGGTAGTAGTCCATCTGCTCGGCCAGTGCCGCGTATGGCAGCAGCGGCGGCACTGCGACCCCCCACCCCTGCTCGGCGGCGATCTCGTAGGTGCGATCGCTGGTTCCGCCGACGAAGACGGGGATCTTCCCGTTCGGTCGCGGCACGACATGGCACTCGTCGATCTCGAAGTGCTCGCCCGAGTAGGAGAAGCTCTCCTTACTGAGGCCGGCGATGATGATGTCGAGCGACTCCTCGTAGAGGCCGCGCGTGTCGAGCACCGGAACGCCGGCCTTGGTCGGCAGCCAGCCGTGGCCGCGGACGAGACCTGCCTCGTAGCGCCCGTCGAGCATGATGCTCGCCCCGGCCATGGCCGACGCAAGCCATGCCGGGTTGCAGTACGGAAGCACGTGCCCCATCGAGCGGAACGTGATCTGCTCGGTCCGCTCGTACGCCCGCCCGAACAGAACGAACGGGTTCGACGAGATCGAGAACTGCGGGAAGAAGTTGTGCTCGATGATGGCGTAGGCGTCGTATCCGAGCCGGTCTGCGTTGACGATCTGCTCGAGGACCTCTTCGTACTGCTGCGCCGGGTCCTTGCCGTCCCAGTTCTGAATCTCCGAGTAGACCGAGAACTTCATCTGTCGCGCCCCTTTCCAGCGGTGCGTTCGAGGATCGGGTATTTGACCACAGCGGCGATCGCGAGGGCTAGCGGGAGCCGAGCCAGCCGAGCGCCCGGTCGACGACGCCTTCGTGTAGCAGCTGCTTGGCGACGAGCGTGCCCGAGCCGGCACCGAGACCTGGTCCGGGGTGCGTGCTCGCGCCGATCTGGAAGAGGTTGCCGATCGGCGTCCGATGTCCCGGCAGTCCCGGGCGAGGTCGCCAGAGCAGGTTCTGGTCGAGAGAGCACGACCCCGAGTAGATGTCGCCGCCAACCATGTTGATGTTGGCCGCCGCGTGGTCAGCCGGCGAGTGGACGACGCGCTCGAGAGCCGCCCGGTCGAGGTTCGTGATCTCCTCTGCAAGCCTGGCCTGAATTCGATCGGCGTAGGCCTCACGGAGCTCGTCGCTCCACCCGCCCTCACCGACATCGAGCTCGCCGGCGGCGTCGCCGGTTGGTCGCGAGGGCAGCTCCTGAAGCTGGATCCACAGAATCGACTTCCCGTCGGGTGCGCGCCCGGCGTCAACCGCGACCGGCTGGCCAACGACGACGGTCGCCTCGGCCGGGAGAAGACCCCTCTCAGCCTCATTGACAGCGCGTGAGACGGCGTTGAGCCCCGGCGTCAGATGCACGATCGCGGTCTCGGCGAGGCGCCCGTCACCGCGCCAGGCCGGCGGCTCGTCGAGCGCGAAGTGAATCTGCATCTCGCCACGGCCGTAGCGGAAGTGCCCGGCCTCGGCCCGGGCCCCGTCCGGGACGACGCCGGGAGTCAGCAGCCTGTCGTAGAGCTGCGTCGGCGTCACGTTCGCGACCACGGCCTCCGTCGCCCGCACGACCGTGTCACCCGCGCAGCGCACGCCGATCGCCTTCCCACCGCTGACGACGATCTCCTCGACGTCTGTCCCAGGCTCCGCCGTGCCGCCGGCGTCGGTCACGATGCCGATGAGGGCTTCAACGAGAACGCTGCCGCCTCCGCGTGGCAGCGGCATGCCGCCCAGCTCGATAGCAACGGCGATGACGCGGGCCATGAATCCGGACGAGGCCGCGTCTGGCCCGAGGCCCGTGTGCAGAACCCACGGCGCGAGCAAGGCGCCGGCCTGGTCGGAGTCGAACGTCTCGCCAACCCAGTCGCGGCAGGTCGAGAGCATCTCGCCGGTGAACTCGACCAGCCCTCCTCGGCCGAGCCGCCGCAGCGCTTTGGTCGCAAGGCCGAGGCCGTCGCGCGACCAGAGCTCGGTACCGAGCACGCCGAAAGCCAGATCGGCGTTCGCCATGAACGATGCGACGGTAGCGCGCCATGCGTCGCCGTCGGCGTCGGCGTGTCGCCCGAACTCAGAGGCGTTCGCGTCGGTCGACGTCGTCAGGAAGATGCTCGACCCGTCGGAGAGCGCCGTCGCCGTGGGAAGCTCGGTGTTGAGGTACTCGACGCCGCGAGCGCTCAGCTCCGGCTCGAGCTCCGCATATGCGGGCGAGCTGACGAACAGCGGATGCCAGGACGAGTAGACCTCGTGCACGAAACCGGGACGGGTGATCTGGGCAGTCCTGATCGCCCCGCCCAGGTAGTCACTGCGCTCGAGGATTGCAACCCGCTTGCCGGCCTTGGCCAAAAGCGCGGCCCCGACGAGTGAGTTGATTCCGCTACCGATAAATACGATGTCGTAGCTCGGGCTCATGTCGTTTCCTGACTCAGGTGCGGTCCGCGGAGCTGCCGCTACCCAATTGCCGCCGTAATCTCCATTTCGAGCAGAAGCTCCTGGAGGCCGAGGCCGGCCACCCCGGCGACGGTCTGCGGCGGGTGGTCAGTCTCGCCGGTCTCGTCGACGATCCCGCGCGTCATCGTCTCCCACTCGAGTGGCTGCGTCGTGTAGATCGTGCGACGGACGACGTCGTCCCAGGTCGCACCGGCCCGCCTCGAGGGCGATCACGGCGTTCGCGACGGTCGCCCGTGTCTGTGCGTAGAGGTCGTCGCCTCCGATCAGCTCGAAGTTCTTGTCGAGCGCGACCTGTCCGGCGAGGAAGACCAGCTTCTTCGCGTCGGTGACAGCGATGTGGCTGTAGCCGGGCGAGTCGTGAAGCGCCGGGGGGTTGATCAGTTCTCGTGATGCCATGCGACTACTCCTCCTTCGTGGTGTGGGCGTCTGCCTCGGCGACAAGCTCGGCGAACTCGGCGTCGGTGACGAGGCCGCCCTTCGCAACGCCGAGCTCCTTGACCGCCGCGAGCAGGCCGGCGCGAGCGTCCTCGGCAACCGCGAAGCCCAGCTCCTCGGCGCAAATGCGGATCGAGTCGAGCCCACTCTTCTTGCCCAGAACGAGGCCGCGCTGCGCGCCGACCACCGCCGAGGAGTAGGGCTCGATCGATGGCGGATCGTGGAACTGCGCTGCGACGGCGCCACTCTCACGGGTGAACAGGTTGTCGCCGACCAGCGGCTTCCACGGCTCGAGCTCGTAGCCCGAGCGCTCCTGCACCTGGGCCGAGAGCTCGCGGACGCGGTCGAAGCGCAAGTTCGTCGTGTAGCCGTACAGCGCCTCGAGCGCGAGGGCGGCCTCGGCCAGGTCGGCGTTGCCGCCTCTTTCGCCCATCCCGTCGATCGTTCCGTGGACCCAGCTCGCTCCCGCGCGAACCGCCGCAACCGCGGCAGCCGTCGCGAGCCCGAAATCGTCGTGTCCGTGCCAGTGCACGGGGACGCCCTCGCCCACCGCCTCCCGCGCTTGCGTGACGAGCTCCGCCGCGGCCTCGGGACTCGCGATCCCGAGCGTGTCGACGACCACGATCTCGCCGGCGCCGGCCGCTCGCGCGGCGCTGTAGGCAGCCTGGAAGAAGTCGGGCTCGGCGCGCGAGCCGTTAACGCCGAAGAACGCGACCGTGATACCGCTCTCGACGGCGAAGGTCACGGCGTTCGTGATCCGCTCGAGCATCGATTCGCGTGAGACGCCGATCGCGGCGAGCTTGAGATCGGAGATCGGCGACTCGATGACGCTTGCGCCCAGACCCAGCTCCACGAGTGCCTCGACGTCTGCCTGCACGGCGCGTGAGAAGCCCCAGAGCTCGGCGTCGATCCCAGCAGCGCTCATCAGCTCGACTGCGCGCCAGTCCTCTTGCGAGACGCGCGGGAAGCCGGCCTCTATGCGATCGACGCCGACGTCGGCGAGACCGCGAGCGATCTCGAGCTTCTCCTCGGGTGAGAGGACGACACCGACGGTCTGCTCGCCGTCGCGCAGCGTGGTGTCGTAGAGCCCCACGTGCTCGGCTGCGAGCGGCCCGAGCGCGCGCTCGTTCAGCGCCCCTGTCCAGACGTGCGAGCGGTCGATCATCGCGGGCTCCTGAAGTCGTCGGGGATGCGGCAGAGCTTCTCGTTGCTATCAGAGGTAACGAGAAAGTTGTCCTCGAGGCGCAACCCGCCGCCGCCTGGCCAGTAGATCCCCGGCTCGATCGCGAGCACCATGCCTTCGCGGATCGTGCCCTCGCCAGCCTGATGGGCATATGGCGGCTCGTGCGCACGTGCGCCCACCGCGTGACAGGTCGGGTGCGTCGGCTGGCCCGCGTAGCCGGCGTCGTCGATCCGCTCACGAATGAGCCTGTCCAGACCGGGAAGGTCGGCGCCGTCGACCGCGTACGCGACCGCCTCGTCGTAGATGGCGAGCAGCGTGTCGAGCAGCGCGTCGTACTCGGGCGTCAGCTCGCCCGGGCAGAGGTTCTTGGTCAGGTCGCACCAGTAGCCGTCGGCGCAGACCCAGATCTCGAAGAGGGTCGGCTCATTTGCCACGATCGGGCCGTTCCCGGTGGCGGTGAACGTCCTGATGCCGGGCCCCGACCAGACGAGCGCGAAGCCGCGCGCGAAGTCGACCTTTCCTTCGAAGCCGACGCCGATGTCGTGTACGTGGCCCTCCCAGAGGGCACCGACCTCGCTCTCGCTCATGCCGGGCCGCAGCCGCTCGGACACGTGCTCGAGAGCGAGCGCCGCAAGCTCGTTGGCGAGCCGCATCCGCTCGATCTCCTGTCCGGTCTTGAGCGCCCGCGCGCGCACGAGCAGCCCGCTCGCATCGACGGCGTTGGGGAAAGCCTCAAAATAGCCGCTCGTGAACACCGTTGGCTCGCCGACCATGCGGTCGGCGCCCTGCGTTCCCTGCGACAGCTCGAGCCCGATCCTCCCGGTGAGGCCCCGCTCGCGCAGCACCTCTAGCGCAAGCTCGGCGGAGCGCGCGGTGGGCGGCCGAGCGTCGGCGGGGTCGTAGCTGTTGAACGGCCGTATGTCTGCCGTCCATGCGACGCCCGCGGCCTCCTCGGCCTGGGGCTCGATCGCGCATAGCGTTGGCTCCCCCTCGCGCGGGAAGACGGCGACGTCATACCCCTTCATGCACCAGTAGTTGGTCAGGTAGAGGACGTTGTCAGGGGCGCGAACTACGAGCGCGTCGAGGTCGTCCTCGGCCATCAGTGCCTGCACTCGTGCGAGCTTCGCCTCGTCGCGCGGCCACCCCATCAGATCGTCGAACCCACCGTCCCGTGCTACCAGCGGACGCGCTCGGGCGCGGGCTCGCCGTGCCCTTCCTGCCACGAGATGACCGGCGTGCGCAGTACGCCCACGTTCTCGATCTCGGCCTCCATGACATCGCCCGGCTTCAGGTAGAGCGACGCGGCGTCGGGCGAGAACCCGGCGACCCCGGAAACGGTGCCGGTCGAGAGCACGTCACCCGCCTTGTAGCCCAGTGGCGAGTAGTGGGAGATGATCTCGGGGATCTTCACCGACATGTTGCCCGAGTGCGATTGCTGGCGGGCCTCGCCGTTGACGCGAAGCTCCATCGTCAGGTCGTGCGGATCGGCGATCTCGTCGGGTGTGACGATCCAGGGCCCGAGGGGGCAGAAGGTGTCGATCGCCTTGCAGAAGCTAAAGACGCCAGAGCGCATTTCGCGCCGCTGGATGTCACGCGCTGTGATGTCGTTGAAGATCACGTAGCCGCCGATGTAGTCGGCCGCCTCCTCGGGGCCGAAGAACTTGCCCGACTTGCCGATGATCACGGCGAGCTCGAGCTCGTAGTCGAGCTCCTCGGTCAGGTGCTCGGGGTAGATGAGCGGCTCGTCTGGCCCGACGATGGCGTCGATGTTCTGGAAGAAGACGATCCAGGGCGCGATCTCATGCGACCAGTCGACCTGTTTCGAGTCGTCCTCGTGCTCGCGGAAGTTGCCCGCCGTGTGGAAGAACTTGCCGGGAATCATTGGCGCCTTGAAAGCGACGTCGTCGAGCGCGAAGACCTCGCCCGTGCGTCCGGCGCTCAGGCCGCCCTCGTAGTAGGCGCGCATCGTGGGCACGTCGAGCGCGTGAACGTCGCCGCCCTCGATGACCCCGGGCCTCTGGACGCCATCGTGCTCGAACGTGACGAGTTTCATGCAGTCCCTTCCGTCGTGCCGCAGACACGGGCAGCCGCGAGCGCGTAGACGTTCGCAGTCTGGACGAGTCCGTCGATGTCGAGGTTCTCTCCCTTGACGGTGTCGAGCAGACCGCTCGACGTGCCGTAGTTGAGTGTTGCGATGCCGTAGCGGCTCAGCACCGACGCGTCAGAGAACCAGCGTGTCGCGTCGCGCTCGGCTGGGGCCCCGAACACATCGGCATGCGACGCGTCCACCGCCTCGACCAGCACGTGGTCCTCGTCGATCTCGGCGCCGGGCGCAGTGACGTAGACCTCGGCCTCCACCCCGTAGTCGGGGAACCGCTCCGCGAGCCCGCGCACCATCTCGAGCACCTGCCCGCGCGCCGTGGCCATCGGCTTGGTCGGCGGGACCCGGACGTCGAGGAACAGGTCGGTGCGGTGCGGTGTGCGCGAGACGCGCCAGCCGAAGCCGCCGTTGATCGCGCCGACGTTGACGATGGCGGGGCTTCCTCGATACGCGTTCTGCGGGTCCTTCTCCCAGCTCGGGATCCACTCGCGCACGGCGCCCAGCACGTCCTGCATGCGAAGGATCGAGTTCTGGTCCTTCGTGTCCTCGCTGAATGCGGTGTGAATGAAGTTCCCCTGCGTCGAGATCCGCAGCCAGAGCGAGCCGAAGTGGCCGAGCACGAGCTTGCCCTCGGTCGGCTCGCCGATGATGCACATGTCGGCGACGCCTCCGTGTCCGACGAGGTGGCGCGAGCCGGCGGCGTAGCCGCGGTACTCGGCGCCCTGTGCCTCGCCCCACTGCGTCTTCTCGATCTCGCCGCACACTGCCGCGATCAGCAGATCGCCGCGGAGCGTGACGCCGGCGTCGGCGAGAGCCCGTGCTGCCTCGACGTAGCAGGCGAGCGCCCCCTTCATGTTCGAGATGCCGAGCCCGTAGAGGCGCCCGTCTTCGACGAACGCGTTTGGCTGGAAGCCGGGGACGTGGGCGAGCCAGGGCTCGCGGCCCGAATAGGACGTGTCCATGTGACCGTTGAACATCAGCGTGGGGCCGCCGCCTGCGCCCTTGAGCGTGCCGAGCACGTTTGCCCGGCCCTCCTCGACCTGCTGCCACTGCGTCTGCAGCCCCATCTCGGCGAGCGTGGCTGCCATGAGCTCGGCCATCGGCTCCTCGCTGCCGGTGAAGCTCGGCACGTTGATGGCCTGGCTCGCCCAGCGGACGAGTCGGTCGCGATCGACAGCGGCCTGGATCCTGTCCTGCACGCTCATGAGCGCATGTGAGGAAGCACCGCTCGGCCGAAGAGCTCGAGCTGGCTGAGCCGATCCTCGCCCCAGAGCTCGAGCATGATGTGCGTGCAGCCGGCGTCCCGGTACTCCTCGATCGCGGCGATGCAATCGGCTGGGGTGCCGGCGATCGGCTTGCACTTGTCGAGAATCTCATCGGTCACCAGCGCCTTGGCGGCGAGGCGCCCGCCGCTCTCCATCGCCTCGGCGATCGGCCGGATCTCATCGGAAGCAAGCCCCGCGAGGTCGAGCAGCGTGTCGGCCGATGCCTGGATGTTCTGCACCTTGTTGGCGAGGTACATGCCGGCGATCTCACGAGCGCCGTCGCGACCCTTCTCGCGATCCTCGTCGATCGAGGCGACGATCGTGCAGCCGATGTCGATCTCATCCGGGTCGCGCCCACTCTCGGCCGCGCCTTCGGCGAGCCGCTCACGGGCGTAGCGCACGAACGCCGGCGTCGTGATGCTCGGTGTCAGGAGCCCATCGGCGTGCTCACCAGCCGAGCGCTGGATGCGTGGGAGCGTCCCCGCGATGTAGAGCGGTACGGAGCCACGCGCCGTCTCGGCATCGTCACGCAAGGCGGGAACGTGCGCGGTGAACTCCTTCCCCTCGAATGCAACGTCCCCGCCGTCGAGGATCTGTCGGACGATCTGGAGCGCCTCGACGACCGCGGTTCGAGGCCGCGCACCCTCGCCGATCCCGGCGTGCTTCATGAAGATCTTCGAGACGCCGAGGCCGAGCACGAAGCGTCCCGGGCCTGCCAGCTCCTGCGTCACGCGCGCGTCCATCGCGATCTGGACGGGGTGGCGCGTGTATGGCGAGATGATCCCCCAGCCGACAGTCAGCTGCTCGGTCTCGGCGGCGATCAGAGCCGAGAGCGCGGTGAGGCTGCGCGCCTCCATCGAGTGCTTGCGCCACCACGGGTAGGCCTCGGCGAGCCAGATGGTGTCGAAGCCGTTCTGGTCCATCGCGCGCGCGTGCGCGAGGATCTCGGCCACGGGCTCCATCGTCAGCTGCATGACGCCGACACGAAACGGTGGGGTCATTCGTGAGCCGCCGTTGGCGTCATTGCTGGCCGGAGTCGACGCTAGCCGGCGGCAGCGCGCGCCTGCACGCGCTCGTCGAGCGCTTCGAGAACCTGGCCGACCTGTTGGTTGACGATCGGCTGCAGCACGCGCTGGCCCATTGACCCGATCTGACCGAGCACCTGGACGTCGGCCGTCCAGTCCATCGAGGTGCCGTCACCGTCGGGCTTGAGGTCGAAGCCAGTGTCCATCGAGATCACGGCGCCGACACCCTTACCCTGGGCTCGCAGCGCGGCGCGCTCGATCGGTCGCTCCTCGATCTTCTCGAAGTGGAACTTCAGCTTGAGTCCGCCCAGGCCGAGAGGCACCTTGACGGTCGCGTACCAGTTGCGCTCATCCTGAACGTCGAAGTCCTCGACACCCGGGAGCAGCCCGGCCAGCTCTTCAGGGTCGTTGAGGACGTCCCACACCGCCTGAGGCGGCGCATCGAATCCGCGAGTTCCTGAAGCGTTCACGCCCGTCCCTCGCTCATGCCGGTCGTACGCTGACGCCCGCGCGGGAGGACTCGGGGTCCTCGAGCATCCGCCAGACGCGCTGCGCCGGGTTGTGCGAGTCGGTGACCAGCGGTCGGCCGGCGTCGGCGAGCGCGTTCTGGATCGCCGAGCAGATGCAGTGGATACCGCCGCCACCACCCTCCCCCATGCCCTTGGTGCCGAGCGGCGTGAACGGTGAGGGACTCTCGAGCGAGCCGCTCTTGATCTGCGGCATGTCGAGCGCGTGGGGCACGTGGTAGTCGTAAAAGTTGGCCGTCAGCAGCTGACCGTCTTCGTCATAGCTGAACGTCTCCCAGAGCGCGGCGCCGATCGCGTGCGCGGTCGCCCCGTGCACCTGCCCCTCGACGATCTGCGGATGGATGCGCGTACCGCAGTCGTCGACGGCGGCGTAGTCGACGATCTCGACCTCGCCCGTCTCGCGGTCGATCTCGATCATGCAGGCGTGGATCTGCGTCGCGTAGGTCAGCGTGAGGTTCCCGTATTGCTTCTCGAGATCCAGCGGCCCGAACGGTGGCCGATAGACGTAGCGCGCGTTGAGCGTGATGTCCTCAGTCTCGGGCGGCAGCCCGGCGTTGTTCGCGTTGATGATCGCCCCGAGCGCCATGAACGGAAGCGCGGCCTCGGGGTTGTCCGCCCGCGTCGCCATGCCGTCGGCGAGCACGATCCCATCAGCGGTCGTTCCGAGGACGACGGCAGCAAGCCGACGCATCTGGTCGGCGAGCTCCTCGGCGGCGCCCTTGACCGCGCTCAGCCCCGTGACCGCGAACTGGCTCGCGTACGTGCCCGAGAAGCCGGCGTGTGTATTCCAGTAGCTGTCGTGACCCGCGCGCACGTTGATCGCGTCGGGCGCGCAGCCGATCGTGTCGGCGACCACCTGCGACGCCGTGGTCTCGTGGCCCTGCCCCTGCGGCGTCGTGCCAAGCGTGACGACGACCTCGCCGAAGATGTCGAGCTTGACCGTGGCGACCTCGTTGTTGCCCGAGAACTGCAGCTCCGGGTTCAGCAGCTGCGACTGGCCGAAGTTGTTGGTGCCCGAGTCGAGCGTCGAGCCGATGCCGAGACCGAGCAGCTTGCCGCGCTCTGCAGCCTCGGCGCGTCGCGCCTCGATCGTGCCGGCGTCGATGAGATCGAGCGCGATATCGAGGCAACGCGCGTAGTCGCCCGAGTCGTACACGCAGCCATTTGGCGTCGTGTAGGGCATCTCGTCGGCCGTGATGTAGTTGAGCTTTCGGATCTCGACCGGGTCGACCTCGAGCTCTGAGGCCACGATGTCGATGATCCGCTCGGTCAGCCACAGCTGCTGCATCCGCGAGTAGCCGCGGTTTGGCGAGACCGGCGCCTTGTTCGTGAGCACCTGGGTGAAGTCGAGTCTGACGTGTCGCCAGCGGTAGAGGCCGGGCGTCACCTGCGCCCAGATCACGCCTCCGAGCGGCTCGTAGCGCAGCCACGCGCCCGCGTCGTCGAGCGCCTTGCAGCGGAAGCCGAGCAACGTGCCGTCGGCCTTGACCGCAACCTCGATGTCGTGGAACCAGCGCTCGTTGCCGTGCGACATCGACTGGTGGAACTCTGTCCGCGACTCGGTCCACTGGACCGGCCTCTTCAGCTTGCGCGCGAGCAAGCAGAGCGCGACGAGCTGGGGATGCGTCGTGATCTTGTTGCCGAAGCCGCCACCGACGTCCTGCGTCACGAAGCGAAGCCTGTCGAGCCCCACGCCCATCGCGGGTCCCATCATGATCGCGGCAAAGCCGGGGAACTGGTTGTTCGTGTACAGCGTCCACTGACCCGTTCCGCGGTCGAACTCGACGAGCGCCCCATCGCACTCGAGCGGCGTCGAGTTGAAGCGGTCGAAGTGGAGCTGGTCGATCGAGACGACATGGTCGGCCTCGGCAAACGCCTGGTCGAGATCGCCCCACTCGTAGACGCCTTCCCAGGAGAGGTTCGTTCCCGCGTCGTCGTGCAGCACGGCGGCGTCTTCCCCGAGAGCCTGGCGAGCGTCGACGTTGACGGGCAGCGGCTCGTACTCGACCTCGATCAGCTCGGCCGCGTCGCGGGCAAGCTCGCGTGTCTTCGCGGCGACGGCGACAACGGGCTCGCCGGCGTAGCGCACTTTGCCCACGGCGAGCGCGAAGTCCCTGATGTTCCCACCGGGCGGCGACGCGATCTGGAAGAACGGCTCGGTCTGCAGCGCGACCTCGTCGCCCGTGAGCGTTCCGTAGACGCCTGCTAGCTCAAGCGCCGGCGTCACGTCGATCGAGACGATCGCAGCGTGCGCGTACGGAGAGCGGACGAAGTGCACGTAGCCCACTTCATGCCGGCGGATGTCGTCGACGAACGTTCCCTGGCCCTCGACGAGCCGGCGATCTTCCTTGCGCGGGATCGACTTGCCCTGGTACTTGCCGAGCTCGAGCGTTGTCGGCTCTGTCGCGGTCTCGGTCGTGCTCACGCGCCCTCGGCTCCAGCAGCCTCGAGGATGGCTTCGACGATGTTCACGTAGCCGGTACAGCGGCAGATGTTCCCCTGAATCGCCTTGCGCACATCGGTCTCGCTCGGGCTTGGGTTACGCTCGAGCAGCTGCTTCGCGCTCATCAACATGCCAGGCGTGCAGTAGCCGCACTGCAAGGCGTGCGTGTCGGAGAAGCTCTGCTGAAGCCGGTGGAGCTCGCCGTCAGCGCCTGTCAGCGACTCGACGGTCTCGATCGACGCGCCCGCGGCCTGGATCGCGAGCATCATGCAGGACTTGACGGCCTTCCCATCGACGACGACCGTGCAGGCGCCGCAGTTGCCCGTGTCGCAGCCGATATGGGTGCCGGTGAGCTGGCAGTCGTCGCGGATGAAGTGCACGAGCAGCCGTCTCGCCTCGACAGAGGCGTCGAAGCGCTCGCCGTTGATCTCGACCTCGATCAGCTTCTCGAAGACGGGTTCTGTGCTCACGTGAGCGCCCTCTCGACGGCAGCCTCGACGGCGCGACGGGTCACGACCTCGGCGAGGTGGCGCCGGTAGTCGGCCGTTGCGTGGACGTCGCCGGGCGGATCGAGCGAAGCAGCGAGGCCGGAGACGGCCGAGGCGATGCTCTCGGTCGTCGGCGCACTTCCGTTCAGGGCCGCCTCAACGGCGCTCGCGCGCTCGGGGGTCGCTGACACGCAGCCGATCACGACGCGGGCGTCCTCGATCGTGCCGTTGCAGCGCAACGCGACGGCGGCGTTAACGATGCAGGTCCCTTCCTTGCCGATCGTCGTCGCCTCGAATGCGTCGCCCTGGTTGGACGCGGCCGCCGGAATGCCGATCGACGTCAGAACCTCGTCTGGCTCGACGGCGGTCATGAAGACGCCGGCGAAGAAGTCCTCGGCCGCGACGTCACGCTCGCCGCCCGCGCCGGCAATCTTCATCGTCGCGTCGAGCGCGACCATGACCGGTGGAAAGTGGTTGGTCGGGTCGTTCGCGCAGACGTTGCCGCCGATCGTGCCCCGGTTACGGACCTGTTGGTCGGCGATCACGGTCGCCACCTCGCTCAAAAGGGGTCTGGCGTCCTTGACGGCGTCACTCGTGTCGATGCCGTCATAGGTGACCATCGCACCCAGTCGGACCGAGCCGTCGGCGCCCACGTCGATGCCGTCGAGCCCCGGCACCCCGGCGAGATCGACGACGACATCGGGCGCTGCGAAGCGGGTCTTCATGACGTTGAGCATCGTCTGCCCGCCCGCTAGCACGCGTGCGTTAGCGCTGTTCTGTAGCGCCGAGATCGCCTCGTCGAGCGAGCTGGGCCGTACGTACCCGAGGGTCGAGAGCAGCATGGTGCGCGGCGATGATAGGTGATCGCCGTTGGCGTAGGATCGGGCCATTCCGACCGCTGCGTGTACCGACGAGGGGCAGTGAAGATCTCCAAGCCATCAGAGAAAGACAAGGCCTACTTCACGTCGATCGTTCCCGAAGCCACCGGCGTCGAGACGAAGCCGATGTTCGGCAACCTCGCAGCGTTCGTGGACGGGAACATGTTCATGGGCCTGTTCGGCCCTGACGTCGGTCTGCGCCTGAGCGAGTCTGAGCGCGAGGAGCTCTCGGCGGAGCCCGGCGCGGGCGCGTTCGGGCCTACGGACAGGCCGATGAAGGAGTACGTCACGCTGCCGATCGCGTGGCGCGACGATACGAAGAGCACCACTGTCTGGGTCGACAAGGCGCTTGCGCACACGAGCACGCTGCCACCGAAGGCGACAAAGAAGTAGGCGTCGGCGGCTGGCAGGCGTCGGCGGCTGGCGTCGACCGCCGGCGTCAGGGCCGGTAGCCATCGAAGAGCGAGCGTGCGTCGGCAAGGTCTTGCGCAGTTAGCTCGCGCGCTCTTGTCGACGTGAGTACCGCGAGGCGGCAGACGTCTTCGAGTACCTCTCCGGCCGCCAGGGCCGCGCGGATCGACTCGCCGAGAACGACCGCACCGTGGTTGGCCATGAGCACGGCTCGGCTGCCCGACTCCAGCAGATCGGCAACAAGCCCGGCCAGGCGCTCGGAGCCGGGGGTCGCGTAGGGCGCGATCGGCGTGGCGCGCTCGCCGAGCAGCGCCTGGTGATAGTGCAGGAGCGGAAGCTCGGCGACCTCGAGGCACGACGCGGCGACTATCCACGGAGCGTGGAGGTGGAGGACGCAGGTCACCACGTCGCTCGAAGCCGCGTGGAGGGCAAGGTGCAGTGCGAGCTCGGTCGTGGGTCGCTGCCGCCGCTCGCCGGCCCGCTTACCGCCGGGCCCGTCGTCTGACACGGGCTCTCCAGAGTCCGCGTCGATCAGGACAAGCTGCTCGGCTTTCGTCTCGGCGAAGGGCACGGCGCTCGGCGTGACCAGGAGCAGCTCTCCGACGCGCAGCGACGCGTTACCCGAAGCGAGCGGTCCGACCAGGCGGCGACTGGCGACGTCGCGGCAGAGCTCAGCCAGCTCGGCGCGTGCAGCCTGGCTCACGCGGCGCTCGTCCCGAGCGCTCTCGCTCGCACCTCGGACAGGGTCGCGCCCGGGGTCAGCGCCTCCGGATCGACCCTGAGCTCGAGCACTGCGGGCCGATCGGCGGCGAGTGCGCGCTCGAACGCATCCGGGAACTCATCGGTCGACGCGACCAACTCGCCGTGCGCGCCGAACGATTGCGCGAGCGCTGCGAAGTCGGGGTTCGCAATCGCCGTCCCGACGACGCGCCCCGGGTACTCCCGCTCCTGGTGCATGCGGATCGTGCCGAACATGCCGTTGTTGATCACGAGAACGACGATCGGCAGCTCGTACTGGCACGCCGTCGCGAGCTCCTGTGAGCTCATCATGAAGTCGCCGTCGCCGGCGAACGCGACGACCGGCGGCTCGGGCCGCGCGAGCCTGGCCGCGATCGCGGCTGGCACCGCGTAGCCCATCGCACCGCTGGTCGGCGCGATCTGGGTTCCGTGCTGCCGGAACTGGTAGTAGCGGTGAGCCCAGACCGAGAAGTTGCCAGCGCCGTTCGTCAGAATCGCATCGGCGGGCAGACGCTCGCGAAGGTGGGTGACGACACGGCCCATGTTGATCGGGCCGGGCAGCTCCCGCGGCTCGAGTCCGGCCTCATATTCGGCGCGGAGCTCGTGTGCCCAGCCATCCCCGGTGTTGAGCGGCGGCCGGTCTGCGAGCGCGCTGACGAACGCACTCGCACTCGACAGAACCGCTAGCTCGGGCTCGAACACGCGGCCGAGCTCGGCGGCGTCCGGATACACGTGGATCAGCCGCTGGCTCGGACGCGGCGCCTCGATCAGCGTGTAGCTGCCGGTCGAGACATCGGGAAGGCGTGTGCCCAGGGCGAGCAGCACGTCAGCCGAGGCGATGCGTTTCTCGAGCGCCGGGTCGACGGCGACGCCTGCGTAGCCGACGAAAGCCGGGCGTGTGTTGTCGATGTAGTCCTGACGCCGAAACGTCGTGATTACAGGAACGCCGCTCGCCTCGGCCCAGCCGGCGAGCGCCTCGGCCGTGTCGGCGTCCCAGTTACCGCCACCGACCATGATCAGGGGGCGCTCGGCGTCGCCGAGCATCGACACGGTCTGCTCAAGGGCGGCCGCGTCTGGACCCGGCTCGTCCGGGGGCAGCCCGGCCGGCACGACCGCTGCGTCGGCCTGCTCGATGAGCATGTCCTCGGGCAGCGCCAGCACCACCGGCCCCCGGCGCCCCTCGAGTGCCGTCGAATGCGCCCAGGCGGTTTGCTCGGGAACGCTCGCGGCTTCGGTGATCTCGGCGGTCGCCTTGGCGAGCGGCGTGAACATCTCGTCGAAGTCGACCTCCTGAAAGGACTCGCGACCTCGATGTGCCCGCGCCACCTGCCCGATGAGCAGCAGCATCGGCGTCGAGTCGTGGCGCGCCGTGTGCACGCCGACGGATGCGTGGGTCGCGCCCGGGCCGCGCGTGACGAGGCAGACGCCGGGGCGCCTGGTCAGCTTCCCGTAGGCCTCGGCCATGTGCGCGGCGCCGGCCTCGTGACGGCAGACGATGAGCCGGATCTCGGGCGCGTCGTGGAGCGCGTCGAGAATCGCGAGGAAGCTCTCGCCGGGCACGGTAAAGATCGTGTCGGTGCCGAGCTCGCGCAGCTGCGAGACGAGGAGCTGCCCGCCGGTAGGCATCGGCGCCGAGTCTAGAGGCACGCGACTCGCATGCCGCGCTTGTCTAGAGTTCGCCGCCGGTATGACTGCGACCCACGACTTCACCGGACGCTCGGCGATCGTGACTGGCGGTGCGAGCGGTATCGGCAAGGCCTGCGCGCAGTTTTTCGCCGACGCGGGTGCTCGCGTTGGCATCGTCGATCAGGACAAGGGCGGCACTGCCGCGACCGTGGCCGAGATCGGCTCAAGCGCGATCGGTCTGCACGCCAACGTCACCGCGTCGAGTCAGGTCGCGGGAGCCGTCGGGCGCGCCGAGCGCGAGCTCGATGGCGTCGACATCCTGGTCTGCGCCGCCGGCGTCGGCGGCGACACGGTGCGCACCGCGGACATCACCGATGAGGAGTGGCGTCGCGTCTTCGACGTCAACTGCGACGGCGTCTTCTACTTCAACCGGGCCGTGATTCCCGCAATGGTCGAGCGTGGCTACGGCCGCATCGTCAACATCGCATCGATTGCCGGCAAGGAGGGCAACCCGCAGGCGGCCGCCTACTCGGCGAGCAAGGCCGCGGTGATCGGGATGACGAAGTCCTTCGGGAAGGACCTCGTGGGCACCGGTGTGCTCGTGAGCTCGGTCGCCCCGGCCGTGATCGAGACGCCTCTGCTCGATCAGCTGACGCAGGAGCACATCGACTACATGGTCGAGCGAATTCCGCTCGGCCGGCTCGGCCAGGTCGAGGAGGTCGCCCGCCTCGTCGCCTACCTGGCCAGCGAGGACTTCTCGTTCTCGACCGGCGCCTGCTTCGACATCTCCGGCGGGCGTGCGACCTACTAGTAGCTCAGCGTGAGCGCACCTCACGAACGCTTCCTCGTCACCGGCGCAGGTGGCTGTATCGGGGCGTGGGTCGTGGCGCTGCTCGCCAGGAAGGGAACGGCCGTGGTCGGGCTCGATCTCGATCCCGAAGCGCGGCGACTACACGAGATCGCTGGCCCGGAGCTGGCCGGCACGGTCACCATCGAGCGCGGCGACATCACGGTCGCAGACGACGTCGCCCGCGCCGTCGACGCACACGACATCACCAACGTCATCCACCTCGCCGCGCTGCAGATTCCGTTCTGCCGCGAGACCCCCGCGCTCGGCGCGGCCGTCAACGTTGTCGGCACCGTCAACGTCTTCGAGGTCGTCCGCGAGCGTCTCGATCGCATCAAAGGCGTCACCTACGCGAGCTCGATCGCGCTCTTCGGCCCCGACGACGTCCAGGTGGCAGCTGCCGACGAGCGCGGAGTCGGCGCACGGCCGAGCACTCTCTACGGCGTGTACAAGCAGGCCAACGAGGGCACGGCGCGCGTCTACTGGGACGAGACCGGCATCCCCAGCATCGGGCTGCGGCCCTACACCGTCTACGGGCCCGGGCGCGACCAGGGCGTCACGTCGGCACCGACGGCGGCGATCAAGTCGGCCGTTAGGGGGGCGTCGTTCACGATCCCGTTCGGTGGCGTCTCTGTCTACAACTACGGACCCGACGTGGCGCGCGCGTTCATTCGTTCGAGCCGGGCGCTCGAGTCGGGAGCTCACGTCTTCAACGTGCCCGGCTCGAGCCTCGACATGCCCGATGTGATCGCAGCCCTCGAGCGCGCCGTCCCCGACGCGGACGGCCTCGTCGACTTCGACGAGAGCATCTCGCTCCCCATTCCCGCGGAGTGCGCCACCGAGGCTTTCGGCGAGCACGTCGGCGAGCTCGAAGTGACGCCGTTCGACGAGGCGGTGGCCGCTACTGCCGAGCACTTTCGCCAGGCCAGCGCGTAGGCCGCGAATACACGCCGCACACGAAGCTGTGAGCTTGAGATGGTTGATTCATCTAGCCCTGGGCAGCGAGCGGCCCCCGCAAGCCCGTACGCAACCGGTGCCTGGTTAGCCCGAGGCAAAGGAACGTCACGGCGATCGTCGCCGCGATCGCCCACATCACCGCCGTGACGCTCCCGGTCCAGTCGCGAACCGCCCCGAGCAGCAGCGGTGCGAACGCGCCCAGACCGTAGCCGAAGCCGAGCATCAGGCCGGCGACCGCGCCGACCTGCGCGGGCTCGTCCGCGATGTCGAGCGGCAGGGTCATCAGAACCGTGAACAGCGGCCCGGCAGCGATGCCGAGCACCACGGCCCACAGGAATCCTCCCTCGGGCCAGAACACAATGCCGAGCATCGCGCCCGAGGCGATCGCGCTCCCGCCGGCGAGGTACAGACGACGCGAGCCGATCTTGTCGGCCATCCACGCGACGATGATCGTGCAGGGCAGCGCCGTGAGGTTGAGGGTTGCGACGAGCCAGGCCGCCCGTGCCTCGCTCCAGCCGCGCTCTACGTAGGTAGCGGCCAGCCATGCATTCAGGCCGTAGTAGAGAACGGCCAGGAGTACGAAGATCGCGATGAGCAGCCAGACGAAGCCGTTGCGCCAGGGCAGGGGGGCGGGCCGGATCGGAGCCCGCGAGACCGAGCCGGTGCCACGGCTGAGCGTCAGCCAGACGAGAGCAAGGCCGACGGTGATCGCCGAGAACACGACGAACGAGCCGCGCCATCCGTACGTTGCATCGGCGATCGGCACCGCGGTGGCGGCCGAGGCGCCCGCACCGATGTTGATCCCGAGCGCGTAGACGCCAGTGGCGAACGCGGGGCGATCGAGGAAGCGCTCCTTGACGGCGATCGGCATCATCGCGCCGAGTAGACCCATCCCGACGCCAACGCCGAACGTGAGCAGGATGACGAGTCCCGCGTCGGGAACGACCGCGCGCGCGACGCCGAAGACACCGATGATCAGCAGGCAGCCGGCAATGGCTCGCCTCGACCCGAGCCAGACGAGCACGCGCGTGGCTGGCGGGGCAAACAGCCCCATGCAGAGCACCGGGATCGTTCCCAGAAGCCCTGCGACGGCGTGCGAGATCTGGAGGTCGTCCTGGATCTCGGGCAGGAGCGGCCCGACACCGATTACCTGCGGACGTAGCGAAAGCGCGCTCGCAAACAGCGCGGCCAGGAGCGCGAGGTGGCCGCCTCTCAGGAGTCTCTACCTGGTTCCCAGGTCTCGTAGAAGTAGCGCTCGCGAGACTCGAGCAGTGGGATGGCGGTACCGAAGCCGAGCTCCTGCATGTGGGGCGAGTCGAGGTGAGCCTGGTAGGCCTCCTCGGACTCGAACTGCTCGTAGAAGAAGAACACATTCGGGTCGTCTGGATCACGGTGGCACTGGTAGACGAGGTTGCCCGGCTCCCCGCGAGCCGGCTCGACGAGCTGCGCCACGGCCCTGGCGACGGCATCGGCTTCGCCTGCTCTGGCTGTCCACTTGGCGGTTACGACAAACGCCATATCTCCTCCATCATCCGCTCGCGGCGGCCTCGCGTGCCTTGTCGTAGTAGCGCTTGACGCCCGCGTAGGACATCTCGAAGCTCGGGAACGGGAGCGTCGGCCACACCTCCGCGTCGCCTTCGGTGCCCTCGCGCTGGAGGTCTTCCCAACACATTGCGACGAAGGCTTGCTCGTCAGCCCCGCCGTCGACGAGCGCGCCCCACTCGGCGAGCCGCTCGCGCGTACGTGCGACGTGACCGGCAACATCGGTGATCTCTCCGTAGTGGGGAATGCGCAGCGCCGTCAGCTGTTGCTCGTCGAGTGCGTCGAGCGATCGCTCCCAGGCCGGCATGTTGATCTCGGGCGCCGCCGCGGCCGGATACAGGAAGTCTCCCTCTCCCCAGAGGCAGCCGACGGCGTCGCCCGGGTAGGCGACGCCCGCGGCGTCGACGAACGCGACCTGGTGATAGGCGTGCCCGGGCATCGGAACGATGTCCAGGCCGAGCACGGCATCGCCGAGGATGTGCACGCTCTGCTCGGGGACAGGCTCGATCGTGCCGAACATCGGCTCGAAGGCATCGCCGTAGATACGCGTCGCGCTCTTGACGAGGCGCGACGGGTCGACGACATGCGGCGCGCCGATCTCGTGAACGTGCACCTGGAGCTCTGGATTGCGCGCGACGAGCGCACCACTCCCTCCGGCGTGGTCTGGATGGATGTGCGTCAGGAGCAGGTGGCGGACGTCGTCGATGGCGTAGCCGTGCTGCTCGAGCCCGGCGATCAGACCCTCGACGGACGAGCTCGGCCCGCAGTCGACGATCGCGAGCTCTGGCTCCTCGATGACGTAGATCCCGATGACTTCGGGAAGCCCCCCGTAGTGGACATCGATCAGATGCGGCACCGGCGTATCATCGCCGAGGCGTAGTCACCGGCGCGAACTGACGGCGCGGTGCGATGTCCGCGCGTAGGCGGTGGAAGCGGCTAGAGGCGCGTGGGCTTACGCGACGTTCGCGATGCGACGCGACGCGCTCGACTCGGCATCCCGAGCGTACGCGTGCTCGCGAGAGAAGGGCCGCCATGGCACGGCGTCCCAGTCGCTCCCCTGGCACATGGGACATGTATCTGGCTGGCTGGCGACGGCCACGGCGTAGCCACACGTCGTGCATCGCAGCTCACCCTCACCTGCCACGACATCTGCCTGGGGCGTGTCGGTCTCGGTGGTGGGAAGCATCTTTCCCCCTATCTCACCGGCCTCGGTGACCGCAACGAGGACGGCCTTGCGTGGTGCATTTCCCTTGACCTTGTGCAGACTAGCACGAGGCTGGGATGAGGCCGCGATTCCCACACGGATTTCGGCCAAATCACCCCCTTTATCGGCATGCATCGGCCGCCGCTTTACGTCATGCGGGGTACTCAGGAGGGCGGGCGAAGATCAATGAAGCGGTTCGTCGGACGCGAGCGGCCGAGCGGCACCTCTTCGGCTTCGGCCATGCGAAATGCGAGGTACGCGCTCGCCGTGGCCGTATCGAGGACGCGTTCACAGCTCACGTAGCGGAGGAGATCGCCCGCGGAGTGATAGTACGGATGTTGAGGCGGGAAGCGCCACAGCCACACCGCGGGCACCCCCGCATCGATGAACGGGTTGTGGTCGCCCCAGGCGTACTGGCTTGCGTCGATCTCGTCCTCGGGCTCCCAGCCAGTCCGTGCGGCGCTCTCGGCCGCGTAGGGCGCGATCTCGGCATCGGCCGCGACCACCCGGGTGCCCGGGAGGGGCAGACCGAGCGCGTCGAGGTTGACCATCCCGCGCGTCTGGGCGAGCTCGTCGACGTGCGCCCGGCAGTAGCTGTAGGAGCCCCAGTCCGCGAGCTCCTCGACGCCGAACGCGCAGAGCACGATCGTCCGGCGCGGCTCGAGCGAGCTCCAGCGCTGCGCGAGCTCGAGGACGGTCGCGACCCCCGTCGAGTTGTCGGCTGCGCCGGGACCCTCGAGCTGGGTGTCGTAGTGGGCGCCGATCACGATCCGCTCCTCAGGAAGCTCACGTCCCGGGATCTCGGCGACGACGTTGGCGCTCGTCTGCTCGACGTAGCGTGCTCGGTGCTCGACGCGTACTCGGACCGCGCCGCTCGTCATCAGGCTGAGCAGCCGGCGAGCGTCGCTCGTCTCGATGGTGACGCCGGGCAGCGGTTGAACGCGTCCCTCCCAGGGAGCCTCCATGCCGTTGGGGTAGAAGGACACCATGAAGTTCGGGATCAGGCCGTCGCCCGTCTCGGTCACATTGACGAGCGCGGCCACGCCCTTGTCGGCAAGCGCCGGTGTGACGAGCCAGGGCATGAACGAGTGGGCGACGGCAACCTTGCCGGCGAGCTCGACGCCCCTGTCCTCGAGCGCTTCGACGTCTTCCGGACGCGCTGATCCCAGATAGACCGCCTCGCCCTCGGCGACAGCGTCCGCCGAGTACTGCAGCGGAGCGCAGCGCAACGTGACCCCATCCTCGACGAGCTCACACGAGGCGCCGAGCGGCTCGTAGCCGAGGAACGGGAAGGGCTCCGCGCGCACGTTCGAGAGGCCAGCGCCAGCGAGCTCGCTCAGGATCAGCTCGCGGCAGCGCTGCTCCCCGGCCGAGCCGGCGAAGCGGTTGCCGATCTCGACGACGCGCTCGAGGCGGCTCCAGAGAGCCGCGGCGTCCAGCGGCGGCATGGCGTCGAGGGGAACGTCGTAGGCCAAGGCGGTGCGCCACCCTACTAAGCTCAGCGACGTGTCCGAGGAGCGCACGCTGATCGTGACCGGCGCCGCCGGCGGGCTTGGGTCGGCGACGACCGCTCTGCTGCTCGAGCGTGGCGCGTGCGTCGTCGCCACAGATCTCGACGAGACGGCGATCGCGGCGGCCGTCGGGCCCGCCGCCGAGACCAGCGGCGAGCGCTTCGTCTGCCTGTCCGCCGACGTCTCCGTAGCCGCCGACGCCGAGCGCATCGTCGCGCTCGCGATCGAGCGCTTTGGACACCTGGACGCGCTCTTCAACAACGCCGCCATGCTCGGCCCGTCGAAACCGATCGGGTCGTACGACGAGGATGCGTTCCGGCGCGTGCTCGATGTCGACGTCACGGGCGTGTGGCTTCTGATGCGAGCGACGCTCCCAGAGCTTGCGCGACGCGACGGTCGCATCGTCAACACGGCCTCGATCGCCGGATTGATCGGCTGGCGAAACCTGTCTGGCTACACCGCGGCGAAGCACGCGGTGATCGGGCTCACGAGGGCGATCGCGATCGAGGCTGCGGATGTCGGCGTCACGGTCAACGCACTCTGTCCCGGCTCGATGGACACGCCAATGATCTGGGAAGGCGCCGAGGGCCTCGGCGTCAACATGGAGGAAGCCCGAAGGCTGTTGACGTCGGCGATCCCGGCGGGCGCCATCGCCGACCCCGCCGACGTCGCCCACGCCGCCGTCTGGCTGCTCCTCGACGCACCCGCCTACATGACGGGTGCCATCGTGCCGGTCGACGGTGGGCAGGTCGCCGCATGAGCGCTCGCGGGCTCGACCTGGTCATCCGTGGCGCCACGGTCTATCCGGGCACGGGGCCGGCCAGTGACTGCGACGTCGGTGTCTCGGGCGATCAGATCACGGCGATCGCGCCTTCGCTGGTCGAGGTTGAGAGCACCGAGACGATCGACGGCAGCGGTCTCTGGCTGTGCCCGGGCTTCGTCGATATGCACGCGCACTCGGCGCTCAAGACGCACGAGGACCCGCTACTCGAGCCGAAGATCGCGCAGGGCTTTACCACAGAGTTGATCGGCCCCGACGGGCTCGCGCCGGCGCCCGTTGCGCCCGATCGGCGAAGCGAGCGTCAGGCCTACATCCGCGGGCTCGAGGGATCGGGGCCCGAAGACTGGACGTGGTCGACGTTTGACGAGTACCTCGACTGGCTCGAGTCCACGAATCCCGCCGTGACACTCGTCCCCTCGATCGGCCACAACTCCGTGCGCGACCGCGTGATGGGAGGCGCGCGACGTGCACCGACGCCGGACGAGCTCGAGCAGATGCGGCACGAGGTGCGACTCGGCCTCGAGGCCGGCGCGCGAACGCTGTCGTTCGGGCTCATATACATGCCAGGCACCTACGCCGACACCGAGGAGCTCGTCGCCGTCTCGGAGGAGGCGGCGCGGTTCGGCGCACCGCTCGTGCCGCACATCCGCAACGAGGGTCTCGGCGTCATCCAGTCGCTCGAGGAGATGGTCGATGTCGCCCGCCGCTCGAGTGCGCCGCTTCACGTCTCACACCTGAAGGCGCGCGCCGACGAGAGGCTGATCCCGAGCATGCTCGACGTCCTCGAGAAGGCCAGCAGCGACGTCTCGATGAGCTTCGACCAGTACCCCTACGGCGCGGGAAGCACCGTGCTGGCGGCGCTCCTTCCCACCTGGGCACAGGAGAACGGCGCTATTGGAACGTTGGCCAGGCTCGCCGACCCTGACGCGCGCAAGCGGATGGCCGCGGACATGGCCGTCGAGTCGACCGAGTTCGAGGGTATCCTCGCGACGATCGGGCCCAAGCGGGTCACGATTGCGAACGCGGCGGCCCCCAACGAGGACACCGTCGGCAAGACGCTCGCCGAGATCGCCGACGAGCGAGGGGTCGATGCACCGACGGCGGCCTTCGACATGCTGCTCGAATCGAAGCTCGACATCACCATGATCTCGCACTACGCCTCTGACGAGGCCGTTCGTCAGATCGCTGCGCACCCGTTGCACCTCGTCGGATCGGACGCGATCTTCGGCGCCAAGCCGCATCCACGCCTCTACGGAACGACCGCGCGTTTCCTCGGACGCTTCGCGATCAGAGACGGGCTGGTCGAGCCCGAAGAGGCGATTGCGCGCCTGACGACTCGCGCGGCCGACCGGATCGGCTTGTCCGACCGCGGCCGGATCGAGGTCGGCAAGCGCGCCGACCTCGTGCTTCTGAACCCGGACACGTTCGTCGATGACGCGACCTACGACGAGCCCGAGCAACTGCCGGCCGGTGTCGAGCAGGTCTGGGTCGCAGGCGTCAGTGTCTGGCGTGACGGCGCAGCGACCGGGGCACGCCCCGGCGGTGTCGTGCGCGAGCCGCTCCCGCGCTCCTAGGTCAGCGCTTCCTGGCGGTACTCCATCCCGGCGCCGTAGCCGGTCTCTTCGCCGGTGCCCATGTGCATCGTGATGTTGAACTTGTTTCCCCAGTTGAAGATGCCGCAGGCAAGGACCCTCTCGACGATCTCGTCGTCCGAGAAGACCGTGCGCACCTCGACGAAGAATGCACCGAACACCGGGACGATCGACTTTAGTAGGCCGGGTCTCGAACCGATAACTCCGAACATGTTCGAGTCGTTCCACCATCCGTCGCGACCCTGCCCGAGATCCTGCTTTACCGCCGGATCGTCGCTCTCACTCGGAGCCAATGGCGTGATCTGTGTGGGCATGCCTCTCCTTCCCGCCTGGCTCTCACGTCCTCAGTGACTGAATCCCGTCAGAAGTGGCAGAGACCAAGAGACCGGGCCCCGCGGCGCCGACGACTCTCATGGGTTTCTCATGACACTTTCACTTCTTTTCGAACCGTGCTACGGTCCGGTGCGGCAACTCGGCAGCTGGGAGGAAGCTGTGTTTAGCGAACTGCGGAGCTGGGCGCGTTCGAGCGTGCTCACGACTAACAGCGTACGCAGAGCTAGGTGTGCCCGATGATCCGCTGGATCGTGGGCTCGAGCCTGAGATTCCGCGGGCTCGTCATCGGCGTCGCGGCCGTGCTCCTCGTCATCGGCGTCGCGCAGCTGCGCGACGCGCCCATCGATGTACTTCCCGAGTACGCGCCACCGACGGTTGAGATCCAGGCCGAGGCGCTCGGTCTCTCCGCAGTCGAGGTCGAGCAGCTCGTCACGGTTCCCTTCGAGCAGGACTCGCTCAACGGTGTCGCGTTCCTCAAGGACATCCGCTCCGAAACGATTCCGGGTCTCGCCTCGATCGAAATGATCTTCGAGGACGGCACCGACATCCTCGCGGCGCGCCAGGTCGTGCAGGAGCGGCTGGCCGAGTCGCTCGTCGCGCTACCGGGAGCCTCGGATCCGCCACGAATGCTGCAGCCACTGTCGGCAAACAACCGCGTGATGATGATCGGCGTCTCGTCCGAGCAGCTGACGCCGATCGAGCTCTCGGTCATCACCCGCTGGACGATCGAGCCTGAGCTTCTCAGCGTGCCCGGCGTGGCGAACGTTGCCCTGTGGGGTGTCCGCGATTGGCAGCTCCAGGTGCAGGTCGATCCCAATCGCCTTCAGACGCAGCAGGTCACGCTCAACCAGCTCGTCGAGACGGCCGGCAACGCCCTCTGGGCGTCGCCTCTGAGCTTCGTCGAGGCGTCCGTCCCCGGGGTCGGCGGCTTTATCGACACGGCGAACCAGCGGCTAACCGTGCGCCATATCTCGCCGATCAACACCGCCGAAGACCTCGCACAGATCGCGGTCGAGGGTGCCCCGGGCGTCACGCTCGGCGACGTCGCGACCGTCGTCGAGGAGCACCAGCCGCTGATCGGCAGCGCAGTCGGCCCGGATCTCGTCCTGATCGTCGAGAAGTTCCCGAACGCCAACACGCTCGAGGTCACACGCGATCTCGAAGAGCGCATCGATGTCCTGTCTACCGTCCCGCGAGCTTCATCGACGACGCGATCGGCAACGTCGCGCTGACGCTGATCATCGCCGGCGTGCTTGCCGGGCTAACGATCGGCGCGTTCTTCTTCAGCTGGCGCAAGGCGCTCGTCAGTTTCGTGTCGATCCCGCTCTCGGTGATCACTGCGGGGCTCGTCCTCTATCTGCTTGGCGCAAACATCAACTCGATTTTCCTGCTCGGTCTGGTCGCGGCTTTGCTTGTCGTCGTCGACGATGCGACGATCGACGTCGAGGCGTTTGCGCGCCGGCTGCGCGAGCGCGCAGACGACCATGGCCGGCATTCAACCGCTGACGTTATCCAGGTAGCGGCAGAGCAGCTGCGGAGCCCGATGCTCTACGCCGCCGTGATCATGGCACTTGCCGCCGTCCCGCTCCTCTTCCTCGAGGGCCTCGCCGGCGCCCTCTTGCCCGACGTCCTCGCGGCCTACCTCGTCGCCATGGCGGTCTCGCTGGTGGTGGCGCTGACGCTTACGCCCGCGCTGAGCTTGCTGCTCAGCCGGAACGCGTCGCTCGGCGGGCGCGAGTCACCCTTTGTGCGCTGGCTGAAGCGCCGATACGAGCGCGTCTTCTCTGGTGCATTGCGACGACCGAGTAGCGCGTACGTCGCGGTGGGCGCAATCGTGATCGCCGGAATCGTTTCCGTCCCGTTCCTCACTCACAACTCGTTGCCGCAGTTCAAGGAGACGGAGCTGCTGCTCGAGTGGAACGGACCGCCTGGAACGTCGCTCCCCGAGTCCGATCGGGTGACCGCACAAGCCGCCAACGAGCTCCGGGCGATTCCCGGCGTGCGCAGCGTGCAGGCACAGGTGGGGCGGGCAGTCACGAGCGATCGGGTCGCCAACGTCGACTCGGGCGAGCTCTGGCTCGGCGTCCACCCGGACGCCGACTACGCCGCGACCATCGCAGCCATCGAGCGTGTCGCGGCCGGCTACCCAGGGTTCGAGAGCCGGGTCGTCACCTACTCGAACGCCCGCGCGCAAGAGGTCCTGACCGAGCCGGAGCACGATCTCACCGTGCGCGTATTCGGGCCCGACCTCGAGGTGCTGCGCGAGCAGACCGACAGCGTCCTTGCAATGGTCGCTGATACCTACGGCGTCTCTGGCGCAAGCATCGATCTGCCGCCCGACGAGCCGACCGTCGAGGTCGAAGTGGATCTCGCGGCGGCGCAGGCCGCCGGCGTCAAGCCCGGCGACGTACGTCGAGCCGCGGCGATTCTGCTTTCGGGTATCAACGTCGGCAGCCTGTTCGAGGACCAGAGGGTCTTCGACGTCGTCGTCTGGGGTGCGCCCGAACTGCGGCGGAGCGTGAGCGACGTTCTCGAGCTCCCGATCGAGACCCCGCTTGGCGACAACGTGCCGCTGGGAAGCCTTGCCGACATCCGTATCGCACCCAACCCGACGGTGATCAGGCACGAGTCCGTGTCGCGCTACCTCGACATCACCGCCAGCGTCGCAGGGCGCAGCGCAAGCTCGGTCGAGCGCGAGATCGAGCAGGCGATCAGCGCCACGGCGTTCCCGCTCGAGTACCACGCCGAGGTCGTCAACACCGACGACGGTGTCTCGACGGCGATTCTCATCGGCATCATCCTCGCCGCCGTGGTGGGCGCATTCCTGCTGTTGCAGGCGTCATTTGGCAGCTGGCGGCACGCGGCGCTGGCATTCGTCGCCGTTCCCATGGGTCTCGCCGGCGCTACTATCGCGATCCTCGCCAGTGGCGGGACGGCCTCGCTTGGCTCGATCATCGGCCTGTTCGCGGTCGGAGCGATCGCGCTGCGACACGGCATGCTCCTGATCTCGCGCTGCCGGCAGCTCCAGCATGGTGATCCGAATCCAACCCTCGCCTCGTCCAACGGCGACCCATCGAATGGGCGCCTGCCGTTCGGCCCGGAGCTCGTCAGACAGGCGGTAGACGAACGCGTGGCGCCGCTGATGCTGACCACGCTAACGATCGGGCCGGCGACGCTGCCCGTCCTGATTCGCGGCAGCATCGCCGGCCACGAACTGCTGCAGCCGCTGGCCATCGTCCTGCTCGGCGGGGTCGTGTCATCGGCGCTCGTCAACCTGTTCGTCGTTCCGCTCCTCTACCTGCGGCTGGGGTCGAGCCGAGCCGTCGCCCCGTTGGGCCTCGCTGCCCTGCACTCACCGCCGGCGGGCGCCCCGGCAGCCGCGGGGGTCACACCGACCGCGGGCGATTCGAACCCCGGACTCAATCCAACGGAGGTACACCCATGAGTGACGTCAAGACCGCGGCACCGCGGCGTCACTACGCCCCGAGATACGCGCGGTTCGCTGCTTTGGGCCTCGCGATCCTGATCGCGGGCCTGGTGCTCGCTGGCTGCGGTGGCTCGTCGAGCAGCGGGGGCTACGAAGCGCCCGCACGCGTCGATACCAGCGGCGAGCTTGCCCGCGTGACGTTGACGGCGAAGGCGGTGGAACGCCTCGACATACAGCTCGCTGGCGTCGAGGAGAGCGACGGCGCCCGATCGATCCCCTACTCGGCCGTGCTGTACGAGCCCGACGGAAGCACGTGGGCTTACACGAACCCGGAGGAGCTCGTCTACGTTCGCGCAAGCATCGAGGTCGAACGGATCGTCGAGGACACCGCATTCCTCACCGACGGCCCGGCGCCAGGCACAGACGTCGTAACCGTTGGCGTCGCCGAGCTCTGGGGCACCGAGCTCGGGCTCGAGTAGCCCGGCGAGAGGTACGACCCGCGCATGATGCGCATCATCGTCGGCTCGAGCCTGAAGTTCAGGTTCCTCGTCGCTGCGGCTGCTGCCGCGCTGATCGGCTTCGGCGTCACGCTGACCGGCAATGCGCAGGTTGACGTGTTCCCCGAGTTCGCTCCACCCAAGGTCGAGATCCAGACGCTCGCAGTCGGGCTGTCGGCGGCCGAGGTCGAGGATCTCATCACGGTGCCGCTCGAGCAGGCGCTCGCCGGCATCCCAGATCTCGACGTGATCCGCTCGCGGTCGGTCCCGCAGCTCTCTGACATCATCGTGATCTTCGACCGTGGTACCGACCTGCTGCAGTCGAGACAGCTCGTGGCCGAACGGATCGCCGGCATCTCGCCGACGCTGCCCAGCTGGGCCGCACCGCCGGTGATCATCCAGCCGCTCTCATCGACGAGCCGGGTCGTGAAGATCGGCCTCACCTCCGACCAGATGTCGTTGATCGACCTGTCGGTCGTTGCCTACTGGAAGATCAGAGCCCGCCTGTTGCGCGTACCGGGTGTGGCGAACGTGCCGATCTGGGGCGAACGGCTGCATCAGCTGCAGGTACAGGTCGAACCCGAGCGGATGCAGGAACTCGGGATCACGCTCGATGGAGTCGTCGAGGGTACGGCCAACGCCCTCGAGGTCGGCACCCTGATCTCGTGGTCTGACGGAGCGCTGATCGGCACGGGGGGCTTCATCGACACGCCAAACCAGCGACTCGGCATCCGCCACATCCCGCCGCTGATCACCCCGGAGGCGCTCGGCCAGGTAACCCTTGCACGCTCGAACGGCGAGCGCGTGCCGCTCACCGACTTCGCAGACGTGAAGGTCGACCATCAGCTGCTCGTCGGCGATGCCGTGATCAACGGCGGCCCAGGCCTGATGCTGATCGTCGAGAAGCTTCCCTGGGCGAACACGCTCGAGGTCACTCGCGGAGTCGAGGAGGCGCTCGAGCTGCTCGAGCCCGGCCTTCCGGGCATTGAGATCGACGCCGAGATCTTCCGCCCGGCCACCTTCATCGAGGAATCGATCGACAACCTGACCTGGGCTCTGATCCTCGGAGCGATTCTCGTCGTCGTCATCCTCGCGCTGTTCCTGTTCGAGTGGCGGATCGCGCTGATCAGCGTGCTCGCGATCCCGCTCTCTCTGCTGGCCGCCGCCCTCGTGCTCATCCTCCGCGGGACGACCATCAACGTGATGGTCTTAGCAGGGTTCGTGATCGCGTTAGGGGCGGTGGTCGACGACGCGATCATCGACGCCGAGAACATCGTCAGACGCCTGCGGCAGAACCGTCGCGAGGGGTTGGGGAAGTCAACCGCGCGCGTAATTCTCGAGGCCTCGCTCGAGGTGCGAAGCGCGATCGTCTACGCGACGCTGATCCTGCTCGTCGCCGTTTTGCCGATCTTCTTCCTCGAGGGGCTCTCCGGCGCGTTCTTCCAGCCGCTCGTTCTCTCCTACGGGCTTGCGCTGCTTGCCTCGATGGTCGTCGCCCTCACCGTGACGCCGGCGCTCTGCCTGATCCTGCTCGACAAGGCGCCGATCGAGAAGCGCGAGTCGCCGCTCATCCGCTGGCTTCAGGCTGCCTACAGTCGCGTCCTCAAGCGGCTGCTTCGCCGGCCTCGCTGGGGCTACCTCGCCGCGATGGCCTGTGTCGTCGCGGGCGTGGTGGCCGTTCCCTTCCTCGGGCAGGAGCTCTTGCCCTCGTTCAAGGAGCGGGACTTCCTCATGCACTGGCTGACCGAGCCGGCGACCTCCGGGGTCGAGGAGTACCGGATCTCGGTCGAGGCCTGCCAGGAGCTTCAGGAGATCCCGGGTGTTCGCAACTGCGGCGCCCACATCGGGAACGCATTCCTGGCGGACGAGCCATACGGCATCTACTTTGGCGAGAACTGGGTAAGCGTCGATCCCTCTGTCGACTACGACACGACGTTAGCGGCGATTCAGAGCACCGTCGACGGCTACCCGGGCATCCAGCGCGACGTGCAGACCTACCTGAAGGAACGGATCAGGGAGGTACTGACCGGCTCGAGCGGCGGGATCGTCGTCCGCATCAATGGTCCCGACCTCGACACGCTCCGCGGCGAGGCCGACACGATCCTCGAGATCGTCAAGGGCATCGACGGCGTCTTCGAGCCGCACGTGAGCCTTGTCTCGAACACGCCGCAGATCGACGTCCAGGTCGACCTCGACGAAGCCAAGCGCCACGGGCTCAAGCCGGGCGATATACGGCGCGCCTCCGCCGTGCTCGTTGCCGGTGAAGAGGTAGGCGACGTGTTCCAGAACGGGCGTGCGTACGACGTGCACGTCTGGTCGACGCCCGAGACACGCAACAGCCTGACCTCGATGGAACAGCTGCCCCTCGACACGCCAAGCGGCCAGGTGATCCAGCTTGGCGACGTCGCGGACGTGGGCATCGCCCCCACGCCGAACACGATCAAACGCGAGAACCTGACGCGCTACATCGACGTCGACGCGAACGTGTCCGGACGCGACCTCGGCGCCGTCGCGCGAGACGTCGAGCGCGCGATCGAAGAGTACGAGTTCCCGCTCGAGTACCGGGCCGAGGTGCTCGGCGAGTTCAAGGAGCGGCAGGCTGCGCAGCGGCGCATGGCTCTCCTCGGCATCATCGCGGCGCTGGGGACATTCCTCCTCCTGCAAGCGTCGTTCCGCAGCTGGCGGCTCG
The DNA here is from genome assembly GCA_965223695.1 of Gaiellaceae bacterium. GTDB lineage: Bacteria > Actinomycetota > Thermoleophilia > Gaiellales > Gaiellaceae > JAUVPB01. The sequence continues at coordinate 97,918 of CBDCXJ010000025.1, forward strand.
CGACGATGGCGTTCTTCACGCTTCCGATCGCCCTCATGGGCGGCGTGCTCGCCGCACTCGCCGGCGGCGGGGTGCTCTCGCTCGGCTCGCTCGTCGGCATGTTCACCGTCTTCGGCATCGCCGCCAGAAACGGCATCCTGATGATCAACCACTTCCAGCATCTCGAGAAACACGAAGGCGAGACGTTCGGCCCCGAGCTCGTCATGCGCGGAGCCAGGGAGCGGCTCGCACCCATCCTGATGACGGCGCTCACGACCGCGCTGGCGCTTGTGCCGCTCGTCGCGAGGGGCAACATCGCGGGCCAGGAGATCGAGTACCCGCTGGCGATCGTGATTCTCGGCGGTCTCGGTACCTCGACGCTGCTCAACTTGTTCGTCGTGCCGGCCCTGTACCTGCGGTTTGGAAGGAGCGCACGGACCTTGGCGCCCCGTGCTGCCTAGGCCGGAGACTGGGGCGACTGCGGAGATGAAGAAGATACAGCTGCATCTGTCTTGTCTCCCCGCGCTGGTGATCATCGTGGCGCTTGCGCTCGCAGCCTGCGGAGGCGATTCACAGCCATCGGCTGGCCCGGCCCAGGCTGAGGAAGCGCAGGTGGCATCCGCTGCTGCCGAAACGGACGCTGACGAGGAGGCGCTCCCGCACCCGATTCCTGATCCGCCCTTCGAGGACATCAAGCGCGCGAGCTTCCTGACACCGACGCAGATCGACAACGAGTGGATGGGGATGCAACCGGGCATGCAGCGCGTCTACGAGGGCACGACGGTCGAGGACGGCGAGGAGCTACCGCACCGGATCGAGTTCACCGTCACGGACCTGGTCAAGGTCATCGATGGCGTGAGCACCGTGGTGGCGCTGATCCATGACGTCTCCGACGGCGAACTGATCGAGGCCGAGATCGCCTTCTATGCTCAGGCGGCCGACCGAACTGTCTGGTACTTCGGCGAGTATCCCGAGGTCTACGAGAATGGCGAGTTCATCGAGGCAGACGCCTGGCTCGCCGGTCAGGAGGACGCGGTCGCCGGGATCGCGATGGAGGCGAATCCGCGTAAGGGGACCGGCGACTACGCCCAGGGCTGGGCGCCCGAGAACGAGTGGACCGACCGCGCGCGGGTGCTCCTCACCGGCGAGCAACGATGCGTAGTCGCAGGCTGCTACGACGATGTCCTGGTCGTCGACGAGTGGGCCGCCGAAGAGCCCGGCTTCAAGCTGAAGTCCTACGCCCGCGGCGTCGGCAACATCGCGGTCGGCTTCCGCGGCGACGTGGAAGCTGAGGAGACGCTCGAGCTCATCGAGGTGAACGAGCTGGATGCCGCTCAGCTGGCCGACATACGCGCGCAGGCACTCAAGCTCGACCAGCGAGCCTACGACGAGGCCGAGCAGATCTGGGCCGAGACCAAGCCGGCGCTGCGCGCCTCTGTGGCCGGGCTCGACGAGACCGCCGGCGCTCACCCGATCCCGAATCCGCCGTTCGAGGATGCTTCGGCGTCGACCTTCAAGGCCTCGACCGATATCAGCAATGAATGGGTCGCGCTGCGTCCAGGCATGCAACGCGTCTACGAAGGGGTAACCGTTGAGGCCGGCGTCACGCGGCCGCACCGGATCAAGTTCACGGTCACCGACGTGACGAAGGAGGTCGACGGCGTCGACACCCTGGTGGCGCTGATCCAGGACATCTCCGCCGGTAAGTTGGTCGAGGCAGAGATCTCCTTCTACGCCCAGGCCGATGACGGAGCAGTCTGGTACTTCGGCGAGTACCCGGAGGTTTACGAGAACGGGCGTCTGGTCGAGGTCGGCGCCTGGCTGTCGGGTGAGCAAGACGCGCGCGCCGGCCTCGTCATGGAGGCGGATCCGGGGCAGGGAGACGCCGACCACACGCAGGGCTGGGCACCGCGGATCGTCTGGACGGATCGCTGGCAGGTCCACCTGACCGGTCAGCAGACCTGCGTTGCCGCGGGCTGCTACGAGGACGTACTGGTCATCGACGAGTGGAACTCGCGGGAGCCGGGCTACAAGCTGAAGTCCTACGCCCGCGGCGCCGGCAACGTCGAGGTCGGCTTCCGGGGTGATGTCCTCTCTGAGGAAAGGCTCGAGCTCGTCGAGAGCAACGAACTCACGCCCGACGAGCTGGCCGTCGCTCGTGCCGAGGCCCTCAGGCTCGACACGCGAGCCTACGCCGCAACACCCGAGATCTGGGCCGGGAGCGAGCCGGCGCAGCAGTCCTGATCGGGCCCGGCACGCACCGCCGTTAGGAAACCGCCGGGCCGCCGCTTGTCGCTACCCTCGGCCGGAGTGGGTTCCGACCACTCGCCGCCTGGCCCGGGCCCCCGGCGCCGCCTGCTGCTGGTTGCCGCTCTGGGCGCCATCCTGGCTATCGCGCTCGTGGTGGGCCTCCTGGTTGCTTCGGCGGGAAGCGACGCACCTGCGTTCCGCGGCTCGGCGCCACCCGTGCGGCTGGTCGCGCCGTCCTTCGCGCTCGCGGACGAACGCGGGACGCTGGTACGCGGCGACGAGCTGCGCGGGCGTGTGGTCGTATTGACCTTCCTCTCGACCAACTGCCGTGCGCAGTGCCCGCCGACCGCGTCGACGATCCGCGTGGCGATAGCAGAGCTACGCGAGGAAGAACGGGCCGACGTCGCCGTCCTCGCGATCTCGATCGACCCCGAGTTCGATACGGCTGCGGCCGCCACCGAGTTCCTCGACGAGCGGCGGCTTGCCGGCGTATTGCGCTACCTCGTCGGCACGGTCGAGGAGCTCCAACCCGTCTGGGACGGCTACCAGGTGCTCTCCTCGGTCGACACGGGCTCCCGATCACCTGCGGGCCAGGGCGTGACACCGTGGTCGCTGACCGCTCTGATCGCATCGCTCGTGACTGCGAGAACGTTCGGCTACCAGCGGCATGGACGCGAGACAACCCTGCCCCGATCGGCACGCAAGCGGTCATCTCCTACGGGTGGCGACTCACCGTTCTCGGAGTAACCTCGGACGCGACGGATGAGGTGCTGGATCAGTATCCCACGATCTACCCGGACGGCGGCTGGGAGGAGCCATACGACGACCCGCCCGATCCAGGACACCAGTTCTTCTTGGCGACCATCGAGATAACGTTCGTCGGACACAACGGCTACACCGGCGGCGGGTTCCATGGCAGCCGGCTGGAGGCGATCGGCCAGTCCGGGGTGCGCTACGACACAGCCGCCGGGGGCGCCTACCACAACCCGGAGATGCCGTACTGGCCGATGTTCCCGTGCGGCGCGATCGAAAGTGACATTTCGAGGACGCACTCGAGCGCCGGCATCGGTGACACGTTCATTGGGACCGTCTGTATCTCCCGTCCCGGCCTTCAATGAGGGGATCCCATAGTTCTGCGCGGAAGCTTAGATCCCTGCGTCGGACGTTCTCGTATTAGGGAGAGTATCCGTCCGACCCATCCGATACAATTCCCCTGCTAATCAAGTAAAAAGCTGACCCCGCGACGTTCTAGCGTCCGGGGTCATGGCCGAGGAGTGGTAGCCTCCAATGGCAGACAGAACGTTAGCAGAGACGGTTGCTGCGGCGCTCGATTCCCCCGAGCTTCAGGAACTAATCCAGGAGCTTGAGGCGCTCAGGTGGGACGGCAAGACGGGAAACCTCGGGCCGCGCGGATACGGAGCGAGGGCGCTGCTTGGCGCTTGCCTCGTCAAGTCGCTGTACGGATTCTCGACGTGGGCTCAAACGGCTCGATTGATCCGGGAGCATCCGGTTCTTCAGGACGTGCTTGGTGGCGCGCCGTCGAAGTGGGCGTGCTACCGCTTCGCTGGCAAGCTCCGTGGCCGCCGCGACCTGCTCGTGTCGTGCGCCAAGCGGGTCACGACTTCTCTACGGAAACGAAAGCCTGAGCTTGGCCGTGACGTGGCGATCGACTCAACCGATCTCGCAGCCTACGCGAACGGCCAGAAGTAATACTTCATTCGTCGATGTCGAGCATCTTGTTCAATTCCTTCAGAAGCTTACGCGGCATGAGAATCCTCATGATCGTTATTAGGCTCCTGATCCTCATTCCTCCTCTGGCAACACTCGCCGGGATCGTGAAGTCGGCAGCTTCAACGGCCCCACGATTATCTCCAAGTAACTGGAATAGTATGGCTGCGTCGTAGACGGGCCAGGGGCGATCCAGGCCGAGCATGATGGTGGTTGCGAACTGGTCAGCGGCGTCTTCTTCCAACCCGGTTATGGGGATGTCGAGTTGGTGAATAAGCGCGTGACCGGCTTCGTGGAGGAAAACCCATGCGAACGCTTGTATGAACGTAAACTGGAATGGGTCGTATCCGTAGACCCAGCCCGCTCTGCAACCGCTTCCTGCGCGAGCCTTCGCCTCCCCGTGACTCGGCCGGGCTAGCGGCGCTCGATGAGCTCGAGTAGCTCGCCCGCCGCACCCCGGAGCGTGGCCGCTCGACGACCGTCGTAGGGCGGGGCATCCAGCTGAACAGGCGACGAGAGGAACGTCGCACCTACGAGGTCGAGCGAATCTACCTCGGCCGACATGAGTGCCGACCCCGGCGGCAAGTGGCCGGGAGCGGCCCGCGGCTCATGGGCCTCTGGGGGGAACGTGTCGAGCTCGACGTGGCATCCATCAGCCAGCGGCACCGTCGTCGTCGCGAACGTAAGGGACTCGTCTGTCCCGCGCTTCCCAAAGCCGAAGGCGTCGTCGAGGTAGTCGCGATCGCCCGGATGGCTGCGCGTCAAGGCCAACGGAAGGATCCCGAAGGTGTCGCGATACCAGTCCTGGACAGCCTCGATATCGCGGCACGCGAGGACGGCGATGAAGAACTGGTCGACGAACGTCGACGCTTGCGGTAGCTCGTACTCGGTGACGTCGCCGAACACCTCCGTGAAGTAGAAGACCTCCTGGGCGGGTCCCTGCGCCCGCAGCACCCTGATCTTCGGGTAGTAGCCGAGAACCGCCGCGGCGCCCACCACCTGCAGTGCGGAGCCGTGGAGCTGCGCCTCGAGCTCGCGCGAGTCCTTCACCAGGATCTCTGTGGCTGCCCAGCCGTAGCTCGTGAGCGGATCGGCGTCCAGCCGAACGGCTCCCTCGACGATCCGCAGATACGTCGGCCTGCCGCTCGCCGGGCCAAGTATGCATACCTCGGCCTCCGCAGCGGCCGGCGCGCCCCAACTCGCTGCCAGCTCCGGGCTCACCTGGGCGCGGTGGACAACGCAGTACCCCAGCAGATCGACGTAGGCGCGCTCGCAAGCCTCGACGTCTGGCGCCACGATCGTGGCGGCCGCCCATGGCCCGATCCTGGCGCGGCTCGGCTTCGAATCGATCACGGGATCTCCATCGTCTATGCGGCGCGAGGCTCACGGCAGCGAGCGCGCGCATGGTCCAGGATGCTCGGGTCGGCGGCGACCGTCAAGGAAGGAGCGACGAGGCGATGGCGCGAGATCCCAAGTACGACATCCTCTTCGAGCCGATCCGCATCGGGCCGAAGGTGATCAAGAACCGCTTCTACCAGACGCCCCACTGCACGAGCTTCGGCTCGGAGCTTCCCGGCGCGCAGGCGCATTTTCGGGCGGTCAAGGCCGAGGGCGGCTGGGGCGCGGTCAACCTCGAGATGACGTCCGTCCACCCCGAGGACGACCAGAGCCCGCATATCGAGGCGCGGCTCTGGGACGAGACCGACGTTCGTAACCTGAGCCTCCTCTGCGAGAAGGTGCACGAGCAGGACGGCCTTGTCGGTGTCGAGCTCGGGTATGGCGGATCACACGCAGGCGGGCTCGAGACGCGCCTGCCCTCGCGCGCCGCCTCGCAGATTCCCAGCGAGAGCACCTGGTTTCGCACACCCGCCGCCATGGACAAGGCAGAGATACGAGAGCTACAGGAGTTCTTCGTCGCTGCCGCACGCCGAGCCCGCTCGGCGGGCTTCGATCTCGTCACGGTCTTCGGCGGTGAGTGCGCGAGCATTCCGTTGCACTTCCTGATGCGCTACTTCAACAAGCGCACCGACGAGTACGGAGGCTCGCTCGAGAACCGCTCGCGCTTCTGGCTCGAGCTCCTCGAGCTGGTTCGCGAGGCCATCGGCGACGACTGTGCGGTCGTCGCGCGCTTCTGCATCGACACCCTCCACGACGACGACAGCGGCATCCGCGTTGACGAAGAGGGAGTTGGCTTCATCGAGCTCGCAGACGATCTCGTCGACCTGTGGGACGTTCAGGTTGGTGGGAGCACCGCCTCAGAATGGGGTGACGACGCCGGCCCGTCACGCTTCTTCGCCGAGAACTTCCAGGGTCGCTGGGTCGAGAAGGTTCGTCCGCACACGAGCAAGCCGATCGTTGGCGTTGGCCGCTTCATCAACCCGGACACGATGGTCGCGGTGATCGAGAGCGGCCAGCTCGACCTGATCGGCGCGGCGCGCCCCTCCATCTCTGACCCGTTCCTGCCGCAAAAGATCGAGGAGGGCCGCCTCGACGAGATCCGCGAGTGCATCGGCTGCAACATCTGCGTCTCGCGCTGGGAGCAGGTGGCTTCCTTCACGTGCACCCAGAATCCCACCGCCGGCGAGGAGTACCGCCGTGGCTGGCACCCGGAGCGATTCGATCGCGCCGAGAACGCCGAGCGCAGCGTTCTGGTCGTCGGGGCAGGCCCCGCCGGAATGGAGTGCGCGATGGTGCTGGGAAAGCGCGGGATGAGCAGCGTGCAGCTCGTCGAAGCCAACCCCGAGATGGGCGGCGTCATGCGCTCGATCTCACAGCTCCCGGGGCTGGACGAGTTCGCACGCGTCATCAGCTACCGCCAGACCCAGATCGGCAAGCTCGGAAACGTCGAGTTCGCGCCGGATACATCGCTCGACGCCGAGGCGGTCAGAGCGCACGGAGCCGACATTGTCGTTCTCGCCACGGGCGCTCGCTGGGCAACGGACGGCCTCAGCGGGACGACGCACGACTCCATCCCGGGTGCCGACGCGAGCCTCCGCCACTGTCTTACGCCCGAACAGATCATGGTCGAGGGAAAGGAGGCCCCAGGGGAGCGGGTGGCCGTCTACGACTGCGACGGCTACCTCTGGGGAGCCTCGCTGGCCGAGAGGCTCGCGCGGGCGGGCAAGCGGGTGACGCTCATCACACCGCACGCGCAGATCGCCCCGTACATGTTCTTCACGCTCGAGGGCGCACGCATGAACCGCCTGCTCCATCGCCTCGATGTCGAGCTCGTGCCGTCTCACGTCGTCGATCGGATCGAGCCGGGCCTCGTGTCCGGCCATCACGTCTTCGCCGATGATCGATCAGTGCAGTGGAGCATCGACAGCGTTGTGCTCGTGACCCAGCGCCTCTCGCGGGACGAGCTCTACAGGGAGCTCAAAGCAGATGCCGACGCACTGCACGAAAGCGGCGTTCGCAGCCTGTACCGGATCGGCGACTGCCTCGCGCCCCGGATCGTGGCCGATGCCATCTTCGATGGCCACCGGCTCGCGCGGGAGATCGACTCGGCCGACCCTGCCGCGGCGCTTCCGTTCATCCGCGAGCGGCGCGTCCTTGGCGCCCGTGACGAGGACTTCGACGGCGTCCTGGAGTGGCGCGGGTCCGCCTACCGACCCCGGTCGGTGTGCGGACGCGTCTAACCGCCGGGCTCGGTTTGGCCGAGCTGGGCGCGCCCATACTCTGAGTAGCGGGTCACGAACTCGTTGCGGGCGCATTCCCCGGAGGGCTTCACTTGACCAGTCCGCCGTGCACCGTCACCACGCTTCCAGTCACGAACGACGCCTCGTCGGAAGCGAGGAAAGCAGCGTAGGCCGCTATCTCGTCGGGCTGACCGAATCGTCGCAGAGCCGTTGCGTCGAGGATCGGCGCAGATGCATCCGCGTCCTCTACCCACTGAGACACCATCGGCGTCTCGACGAAGCCGGGGCAGATGAGGTTCGCCCGCACGCCCGCCGGCCCGTAGCGCTGCGCCAGCGAAGCCGTGTAGCCGATCAGCGCACTCTTGCTCGCCGAGTACGCGTGGTACTCAGTGTCGCCCGCGTACGAGGCGACGGAGCCGACGTTGAGAATGACCGATCCGGGCGCCGAGGCCAGCAAGTGCTCGATCGCGTGCTTGCAAAACAGAAAAACGCTGGTGGTGTTGACCGCCATCACGTCGTCCCAGACCGACCGCTCGAGCCGCTCGACCGGCCCGTCCTGATCGGCGAGAAGCACGCCCGCGTTGTTGTAGAGCACGTCGAGCCCGCCAAGGGCTTTGGCGGCGGTCTCGACGACGGCGGCGACTTCGCCTTCATCGCGGCAGTCGGCTGCTCGCCCAACCGCGTCAGCGCCCTGGGCCTGCAGCTCTGCCACGAGCGCGCCGACCGCCTCCTCGGAGAGGTCGGTGACGGCGACGCGGGCGCCTTCCGAGCCCAGCCGGCGGCTGACCGCTATGCCCTGTCCTCCGGTCGCGCCCGTGACCAGACATCGTCGGCCGTCGAGGCGCCTGCTCATGCGGATGAAACCTAGACGGTTGAGCATCGGGCCACAGCGATGGTCAGCCTGAACCCTGTTAGGTTGCTCGACACGCAGCGTCCGCGTCGGCGGGCGCAAACGATAGGCAGGAGGCGTTCGAAGTGGCGACACGCATCGGCGTCGACGTCGGCGGAACGTTCACCGACGTCATCTTCTACGACGATGAGACGGGCGAGGTCCGGGTGGCGAAGGAACCAACCACGCCGGCCGCGCCCGAGCAGGGCGTTATGAGCGCCGTCCACGCAGGGGTACCCGACGAGCTCATCCGCGCGTCCTCGTACTTCCTCCACGGCATGACCGCCGGGCTGAACGCGCTCCTCACGCGTACCGGTGCCACCGTCGGCCTGCTCGCGACACGCGGCTTCCGCGACGTGCTCGAGGTGAGACGCGGCGATCGCGGCGATCCCTACAGCCTCTTCTGGAAGCCGCCCCCGGCGCTCGTTCCGCGCCGGCTGCGTCTGCCTGTCACCGAGCGCATACGCGCCGACGGCGTCGTGCACCGCCCCCTCATCGAGGACGACATCGCGGAGGCGCTCGAGATCTTCCGCGAGGAGGGCGTGACGTCCATCGCCATCTCGTATCTGCACTCCTACGCCAACCCGACGCACGAGCTCGCGACGGAGGAGGCGCTTCGCGAGCTCGGCTTCGATGGCGAGATCTCGCTCTCGCACCAGGTCTCGGGCGAGTACCGCGAGTTCGAGCGCACCAGCACGACGGTGATCGACGCGTTCGTCAGGCCGGGCACCAGCACCTACCTCGGCGCGCTCGACGAGCAGCTGGCCGGGGCCGGCTTCGGCGGAACGTTGCTCGTTACGCGCTCAGGCGGCGGCGCGATGACGTTCGAGGAGGCACGAGCCCGACCCTTCGAGACGATCCTCTCGGGCCCGGTCGCGGGAGCCGAGGGCGCGGCCGAGCTCGCTCGCAGCCTCGAGCTCGGCGACGTGATCAGCGCCGACGTTGGCGGAACGAGCTTCGACGCCTGTCTGATCATCGGCGGTCATCCCCAGATGCTCTACCAGGGGAAGGTCATCGGCCTGCCCATCCAGATGCCCTGGGTCGACGTTCGCTCGATCGGCGCCGGCGGCGGCTCGATTGCCTACGTCGACCAGGGTGGTCTCCTGCGGGTCGGGCCGCAGAGCGCGGGCGCCGTCCCGGGCCCGGCGGGCTATGGGCGGGGCGGCACCAGGCCGACCGTGACGGACGCTGCCTTCGTCCTCGGGATGATGGCCGGACGAACGCTCGCGGGCGACATCGAGTACGACACCGAGCTCTCGGTCAATGCCTTCTCGCCGCTCGCCGAGTCGCTCGGCCTCGGCGTCGAGCAGGTCGCGCAGGGGACGCTGACGATCGCCAACGCCAACATGGCCAACACGATTCGAGAGATCACGATCGACCAGGGCCACGACCCGAGGCAGGCGAAGCTAATCCCATTCGGCGGGGCCGGCGCGCTCTTCGCGACGCTCCTCGCCCGCGAACTCGAGCTGACCGAGATCGTCGTTCCCCCCTACGGCGGCAACTTCTCGACCTGGGGCCTGCTGGGCGCCGACCTCCGGCGCACCGCCGCGCTGACGCGCGTCCTGCCGCTCGAGCAGGAGTCGATCGACGAAGCCAACCAGATGCTCGCCGGCCTGTTCCAGGAGCTCGAGGCCCGCGTCGGCAGTGACGACGCGCCGGGCTCGCGCCGCGAGGTCAACCTCGACATGCGCTACCTCGGCCAGGAGCACACGCTCACGATCGAGGCCGAGGCTGACGAGGGCGGCATAACCCAGGGGCCCGAGTCGATCCGCGAGACGTTCACCCGCGACTACCTGCGCACGTTCGGCCTGACGATGGAGGAAGAGGCGCAGATCGTCTCCGTCCGCGCGACGACTCGCGCGGGCTTGCCGCGCCGGCGCGACATCGGCGCCTGGCAGACAGACGCGTCCGACGCTGCGCCGGGCTCGGTCTCGGCCTACTCATTCACCCGCCAGGAGTGGCTCGACTTCGCCGTGCTCGAGCGCTTCTCGCTCGCGCCCGAGACGGTCATCGACGAACCGGCGATCATCCTCGAGGACACGAGCACGACCTATCTCGACGCCGAGTTCACAGCCCGCGTCGACCCGTCGGGCTGCATCTTCATCTCTGACACTGGAGGCTCGTGATGGAGACCATCACCTATCGCGCCGTCGGCACGTCGACAGGCGGCTCTGACGCCGACCCGATCACGACCGAGGTGATCCGCCACGGCCTCAACTCGGCGGCCGAGCAGATGAAGCTCGCGCTGATCCGCACCGCGTTCTCGCCCGTCATCTACGAGATCTACGACTTCGGTATCGCGATCTACGACCGCGACATCCGTCTGCTCGCCCAGGCGCCGAGCCTGCCCCTCTTCATGGGCACGATGAACCACTGCGTCCAGGGGTCGCTCGAGGAGCTCGGCGGCGAGGAGGAGCTCGAGCCCGGCGACATCCTCCTCTACAACGTCCCCTACGGCAGCGGCTCACACGCCCAGGACGCGGCGATGATCATGCCGGTCTTCCTCGACGACGGCGAGCTCGTCGGATACACGACGGTCAAGGGCCACTGGCTCGACATTGGCGCGATCGCCCCGTACTGCGCCGATACGACCGACGTCTTCCAGGAAGGGACGATGTTCCCGGGCGTCAAGATCTACTCGCGCGGCGAGCTCGTCAAGGACATCCACCGGACGGTTCTGACGAACTCACGGCTTCCCAAGTTCGTCGCAGGCGACATCAACGCCGGCGTCGTGTCGCTTCGCACGGGGGGTGCAGGTCTCGTGCGGCTGATCGAGCGCTACGGGATCGAGACGTTCAACGAGTCGGTCGAGCGGATGTTCGACCATGGCGAGAAGATCGTGCGCACGTACTTCGAGGACATCCCCGACGGGCGCTACGTCGGCGAGGGCGTGATGGACAACAACGGCATCACCGACGAGCTCGTGCCGTTCGAGATCGTGGTCGAGGTCGATGGCTCGACCGTCCGGTTCGACTACACCGATGCGCCGGATGCGAGCGCGGGGCCGATCAACGTGCCGATCGCCTCGACGATCGCGGCGAGCCGGATCGCGATCAGCATGCTCGCCGGCGCAGGCGAGTCACCCCACGAGGGGATCTACCGGCCGATCGAGGTGGTGTCGCGGCCTGGATCGATGTTCCACGCTCAGGCGCCCGTGCCCGTGTTCCTCTACTTCAGCGTCGCGTTCGCGGCGGTCGAGGTGATCTACAACGCGCTCGCCAAGGCGATGCCGCAAGGGGTGCCGGCGTGCAGCGGTGGTGACATCTGTGTGCTCGTCTGGTGGGGAACGAGAGAGGCGACGGGCGAGGACTGGGCCGACGCCTCGCCGCACCCGGTCGGACAGGGCGGGCGCTACGGCGAGGACGGCGCCAACGCGCTGATCCACATCGGCTCCTCGAACACGCAGTTCTCGCCTGCAGAAACGTGGGAGATGCGCAACCCGTGGCTGCTCGACAAGGTCGAGCTCGCGGAGGACTCGTGCGGCCCCGGCGAGTTCCGGGGCGGGCTCGGCACCGACATCTACCTGCACATGCTCGAGGACTCCTGGGTGACGAGCGCCGTCGAGCGCTCGAAGACACCTCCATGGGCACTCGCGGGCGGCGGCGAAGCGCGGGCGAACTCGGCGCTTCTTCGCTTCGAGGACGGCACCAGCCGGAAGCTCGGCAAGGAGACCGGCGCGCTCGTCGCCAAAGGCGTGACGCTCGAACTCTTCTGCGGTGGCGGTAGCGGCTACGGGTCGCCGCTCGAGCGAGACGCGGCCGCTGTGCTCGAGGACATGCGCGAGGGCTACATCACCGAGGAGCACGCGCGCGCGCACTACCCGCACGTGTTCAACGGTGAGGGAGACGCCCGATGAGTGCCGGGCCGGCTAGCTCGACGAGCGCGCTCGACCTCACCGGGGCGTACCGCGACATGCTGCGGATCCGCCGGTTCGAGGAGGCCTGCCTCGCGCTGCGCGAGGCCGACGAGGTCGCGGGCTCGCTTCATCCCTGTTGCGGACAGGAGGCGATTCCGGTCGGCGCGCTCACGTGTCTGGAGGAAGGTGACCGCGTGCTCGCGACCTACCGCGGGCACGGCTGGGCGATTGCCTGCGGCGTGCCGCTCGAGGCGCTGTTCGCCGAGGTCTGCGGCCGCTCGAGCGGCGTCAACGCGGGCCGCGGCGGCTCGGCGTACCTGAGCGCGCCGAGCTACGGCTTCGTCGGCGAGAACTCGATCGTCGGCGCCGGCGTGCCGGTCGCGGGCGGGCTCGCGCTCGCCGCGCAGCTTCGTGGCGAGGGTGGGGTCGCGGTCGTCTCGTTCGGCGACGGCGCGACAAGCCAGGGCGCCGCACACGAAGGCATCGTGTTCGCGGCCGCGCGCTCGCTGCCGCTCGTGCTGGTCTGCGAGAACAACGGCTGGTCGGAGATGACACCGATCTCGGCAATCGCGCAGGTCGAGAACCTCGCGGAACGGGCAGCCGGGTACGGCATCCCGGGCGTGACCGTGGACGGGGACGATCCGGGCGAGGTCGCCGACGCCGTCGCGGAGGCCGTGGCGCGCGCGCGCTCGGGCGACGGGCCCACGTTCGTCGAGTGCCGCACGCACCGCCTCCTCGGCCACTACAACGCCGACATCGAGCACTACCGGCCCGACGCCGACCGTGAGCAGGCGGTCGAGGCCGACTGCGTCGCACGGCTACGCGAACGGCTGATCGAGCGTGGCGAGGCGAGCGAGGACGAGGTCGCCCGGCTGGCGCAGGACGTTGCTGCCGAGCTCGAAGCCGCGCAGGCCGGGGCACTACGCGCGCCCAGGCCCGATCCGGCGAGCGCCCGGGCCCACGTCGTTGCCGACGTCGCGTGGTCAGCGCCGACGGCCGAAGGTGACGGCGCAGTGCTCACCTTCGGACAGGCCGTGAACACGGCGCTTGATCGGGAGCTCAGCGAGCGGCCGGAGGCGCTCGTGTTCGGCGAGGACGTGGCCGTCCCCGGCGGCGTCTTCAGGTGCACGAGGAAGCTCCTCGACACGTACGGCTCTGAGCGCGTCTTCGACACGCCGATAGCCGAGAGCGCGATCCTCGGTGCCGCGATCGGCTCGGCGACCGAGGGGTTCAGGCCGATCGTCGAGATCATGTGGGCCGACTTCCTGCTCGTCGCGCTCGACCAGCTGATCAACCAGGCGGTAAACGTCCGCTACCTCCACAGCGGCGAGGCAAGCGCACCGCTCGTCGTTCGCTGCCAGCAGGGCGTGACGCCCGGCTCCTGTGCGCAGCACTCGCAGAGCCTTGAGGCCTTGCTTGCGCACATCCCGGGGCTCAAGGTGGGAATGCCCTCGACACCGCAGGACGCCTACGCGATGCTGCGCGCCGCGGTCGACGACCCCGATCCGTGCATCGTGATCGAATCGCGAGCCATCTACGGCTGGAAGGGCGCCGTGCACCTTGACGGCCCACGGGAGCAGGTCGGCGGAGCACGGCTGCGCCGTAGCGGCAGCGATCTTGGCATCGTGACCTGGGGCCGCATGAGCGCGAGCGTGCTCGAGGCGGCCGAGGCGCTCGAGCGCGACGGGATGAGCGCGGCGGTGCTCGATCTGCGCTGGCTCTCGCCGCTCGATGACGCCGCGGTCGCCGAACTGGTTGGGTCGACAAGCCGGATCCTGGTCGTCCACGAGGCCAACCTCACCGGCGGATTCGGCGGCGAGGTCGCGGCACGCATCTCGGAGCGCCACTTCGACGAGCTCGATGCGCCGGTGGTCCGTGTCGGGGCGCCCGACGTCCGCTTCCCGTCGGCGCCCGTGCTGCAGGACGCGCTGCTTCCCTCGCGCGACTCGATTCTCGAGGCCGCGCACGCCCTCCTCAGTGGCTGAGCTGCAGCCGATCCGGGCCGTCGAGACCTGGACGTGCCGGTTCGCGCTGCCGCGCCCGATCGTCCTCGAGGAGTTCGAGCTCACGCACCGCGAGTACGTGATCGTCAGGGTTACGACCGAAGGCGGTCTCGCCGGCGTCGCGTACGCGTTGACCCGCAGCGCGCCTACCGCGACCGTCATCGACCACGTGCTGACGCCACGGGTCGTCGGCCAGAACGCACTCGACACCGACTCGCTTCGGGATCGCGTCGAGCGCCAACTGCTGCTGCTGGGAACTGACGGACTCGTCGAGCGCGGCCTCTCGCTGATCGACGTCTGCTGCTGGGACATCAAGGCGCGCGCGGCCGGCCTACCGCTCTGGCAACTGTTGGGCGCGAAGCGAGGAGCCGGGCCCGCACTGCTTGTCGACTGCTACCCGGCGCCCGGCGAGCCACCGCAGCAGATTGCTTCGCGGCTTGCCGAGCGCACCGGCCAGGGCTACGGCGCGTTGAAGCTCCATGGCAACGCCGACGCCGAGGTCACGCGCTCGCTGCTCGAAGCAATCCGCGAAGCGGTACCCGCCGAAACCGAGCTCGTGATCGATGCCGGCATGGTCTGGCGCAAGCCGCGCGAGGCCATCACCGCGATCGAGCACTGGGCGCCCTACGCCCTGGCCTGGGTCGAAGATCCGTTTCGCGCCGAGCAGGCCGAGTCGATCATGGCCGTGCGCGAAGGCTCGAACGTGCCAATCGCCGCCGGCGATGAGGTCGCGAGCCCCGACGCCATGCGCCGACTCATCGCACTCGACGCGGTCGACATCGTCCGGCTCGACGCAATGTGCCACGGCGGCATCACCGGGTTGATGAAGCTGGCCGAGGAGGCCACGCGCCGCGGCTGCACGCTCTCGGCGCACGTCTACCCTGAGATTCACCAACACTGCGTCTTTGCGCTTCCCGCACTACGCCACCTCGAGCTGTTCGCGCCGCAGACCGCCTACGACTGCGCAGAGGCGTTCCTCACGCCCTCGTCACTCGTCGAGGTCGAGAACGGCAAGGTCAGCGCGCCTGAGCGAGCGGGCCTCGGTATCGAGTTCGACTGGGACGCGGTCGAGGCGGCTTCTGTGGACTAGCCGCGCCGTGAGGGAAACGGGTCCTCCCCGCTGTCCCAGCGCTCTCGCAACCCCGCGACCCGTCGCTCGAGCACCTGGCAATCCGGCGAGCAATAGGGCCGCTCGACCCCTCCCCCACTATCCCAGTAGCGGCTCGGGATCATTTCACCGCAGGTGCAGCACGTGACCGGATCGAGCATGTACAGCGGTCGATCGAGCTCGACCCAGACTCCGCTCGACTCAACCACCGTTGCTCTCCGCACCGCCGCTCCAGCCATAGGCGTCCCCTGCGACCTCGCGGCTCACGAACCCCTCGGCCACATCCTCCGCGAGCGCTTCTCGATCGCGCTCCCGCGCATCGCCGTACCCCCCACCACCCGCACTCCTAAGCAGCACCTGATCGCCGTGCCGGAGGCGTATGCCCGAGTACTTCGTGTTCGACGCGGTCCCGAAGAGCTCGCGAACCGTCCTGAACTGATCGTCTCCGGCCTTGCGAACGAGCGTCGCGCCGGGCAGACCCGGCTGCCCGTCGAACAGCCCCCACGGCTCGCTCTCGGTGCGATCGGCGAACTCGCTGATTGTGATCTCCTCCGCCGTGACCTCGAGAATTCGTTCCGACGCGAGCCCACCGCGGTACTCGCCGGCGCCGCCCGAGTCGGGCACGAGCTTAAGCCCATGCACCCGCCAGGGGTAACGCGTCTCGAAGACCTCGACCGGCGTGTTGCGGCAGTTGCCGTTGATCACGCAGAGCGTGTTGTTACCGTCGCCGCGAGCCGTCGCTCCCCAGCCGCAGCCCTCCAGGTGGTAGTTCGTGTAGTAGTCCTGGCTCTCTGGGTGGGTTCCCCCGAAGAGGAAGTTGCATGCCGTCCCGCCCGACGCCGCAGCCACCCGCTCGGGAATCGCACGCGAGAGCGCCGCGAAGATCACGTCGACGACGCGGCCGTGGATCTCGGAGTTGCCGCCAACCTCGGGGCCGGGTGGCTGCACGTTCATGATCGAGCCGGGCCGCGCGAGGATCCGGATCGGCCGGTAGGAGCCCGAGTTGGTCGGGATGTCGGGGTCGGTCAGATGGACGAGCGCGTTGTACGTCGCCGAGGAGGTGACACCGAAGGTCATGTTGCAGGGGCCCTCAGCCTGGTCGTCGCTCTCGCGGAAGTCGAGGATCACCTCGTCGCCGTCGACGTAGACGCGGACGCGGATCCAGTAGCGCTTGTCCGGGACGACGCCGTCGTCGTCGATCGCGTCCTCCCACGCGTACTCCCCGTCGGGAATGGCTTCGATCTCCTGGCGCATGCGCGTCTCGGAGTACTCAAGGAGTGCCGTCGAGATCCTCCCTAGCTCCTCGCGTCCATAGCGTGCGTGTAGCTCGGCCAGGCGCTCCTCGCCGATGCTCAGAGAGCCGATCATCGCGTGGAGGTCGCCCCACGTATTACGGGGCGTGCGGTGATTGGTCAGGATCGTCTTCCAGATGTCGTCGACCCGCTCGCCGCGCCGCATGATCTTGACCGGCGGAAGCCGCAGGCCCTCCTGGTAGACGTCGGTCGCGTCGGCCGCGAACCCGCCGGGAGCCTTTCCCCCTATCTCGGCCATGTGCGCCATGTTCGCGACGAAGAACGTCAGCTCGCCGTCGACGAAGACGGGCTTCAACACCATGTGCTCGGGAATGTGACAGCCGCCCCGGTAGGGGTCGTTGTGAACGACGACATCGCCCTCCTCGAAGCTCCCGATGCCGAGTTCCTCGATGCACCATGGGACGGTGAAGACGATCGCGCCCATCTGCGCCGGGCAGAACTCGCCGACCGCGAGCGAGTCGCCACGGGCGTCGAAGACGACGCACGAGAAGTCGAGCCCCTCGTTGAAGATCGGCGAGTACGAGGTGCGCATCATCGCGAGGCCCATCTCGTGGCAGACGTTCTTGAGGTAGTTGCCGACGATCGTCATCGTCACGGGGTCGGGCTGCACGGCGCTCATCGCTCCCTCCTGAGCAGCAGGCAATCGGCCGGCCCGCTCTCGACCGACCAGTGCTCGGCGACGAAGATCGTCGAGTCGTCCTCCTCGATCACGAGCGGGCCCTCCTGCGCTGACGCGAGGCGACCGCGCTGCATCACCTCGACAGCCCGCGTGTCTCCGGCGGCGGCAACCATCTCGCGCTCGCCGCGCAGCTGCGAGTCTCCATAGGTGCCGTCAGCCGCGACCGCGCGGCTCTCGGCGTCGATCTCGCGGGCAGTGACCTTGCCGTGCACGAACTCGACAGGATCGTGCTCGAACGAATACCCGTAGACGCTGTGGTGAAGGTCGTGGAAGACACCGCAGGCGCGAGCCAGGAACCCGTCTTCGAGATCGGGGATCTCGACCTCCTGCTCGTAGTTCTGCATGAAGTAGCGGCAGTCGAGCATGCGCTCGATCTCGACGGCGTCGCTCCCTGTGTCTGGCGCGAGCTCGCCCCGGACCTCGGCCTCCATCTCGTCGAAGAGCCCCCTCACGTCGGCATCGGCGGCCGCGTCCGATCGAATCCCGAGGCTTCGAACGCGATCGACCCGTAGCTGCGCGATCGCAGCCCCGAACGCCGAGCAGAGACCGGGGTGCGGCGGCACGACGATCGGGCTGATCCCGACCGCATCGGCCACACCGCACGCGTGCAGCGGGCCGGCGCCGCCGAATGCGACGAGCGCGTAGTCGCGTGGATCGAGGCCGCGCTCGATCGTCACGAGCCTGATCGCGTTGGCCATGCTCTCGTTGGCGACCTCGACGACGGCGCGAGCCGCGTCGGGTCGACTCGTCGAAAGCCGGTCGGCGATGGTGTCGAGCGCCGAGTCGGCCAGCGTCGGATCGAGCGTCATCTCGCCGCCGAGGAAGTAGTCGGCGTCGAGCCGGCCGAGGACGAGGTTCGCGTCGGTCACGGTCGGGTGCTCGCCACCGAGGCCGTAGCAGGCCGGGCCGGGCACCGCGCCGGCGCTCTCGGGTCCGACGCGCAGCAGACCACCCCTGTCGACGCGCGCGATCGAGCCGCCTCCGGCGCCGATCGCGTGGACGTCGACGACCGGCGTCGCAACGGGCAGACCCCACTCGATCTCGTACTCGTGCAGCTGCTCGCTCTCGCCGTCGTGGACGAGGCCGATGTCGGTGCTCGTCCCGCCCATGTCGAAGGTGACGCAGCGCTGCTCTCCCGCCAGGTCGTCGAAATGGGCGCCACCGACCACGCCACCGGCGAGCCCCGAAAAGAGCGTCGTGAGCGGCGTCGGCATGATCGCCTCGGGGCTGCCCGTGCCGCCGTTCGACTTGAGGATCAGCATCGACGCCGAGTCGGCGGTCTGCTCGAGCCCACGCGTGAGATCGCCGAGGTAGGTCGAGATCAGCGGCTTCACGTAGGCGTCGGCGAGGACGGTGCTCGTCCGTTCGTACTCGCGCCAGAGCGGGCTCACCCGGCTCGAGATCGAGACGGGGAGATCCGGGTACGCGTCGTTCAGGCCGCGCTCGATCTCGAGCTCGTGCGCGTCGTTCACGTAGGAGAAGAGGAAGCAGATGGCGACTGCCTCGACCTCGCCGGCGTCGACGAGACGGCGTACCTCGGCGAGGGCACGCTCGACTTCCCCCTGATCGAGGGCCTCGACCACGTTGCCGTTGTGGTCGACGCGCTCATGCACGCCTACCGTGTGCCGTCGCTTCACGAGCGGCACGGGCTTCTGCCAGTGCAGGTTGTAGGCGTAGCGCCGGTTGAGTCGCTGGATGAAGGCGACGTCCTCGAAGCCCGCGGTCGTCAGCAGGCAAAGCCGCGCCCCGCGCCGCTGCAGCAGCGCGTTGGTGGTCACGGTGGTGCCATGTACGAGCCGCGTAACGCCCGGCTCGAGCGCGGCGCGCTCGAGCGCCTGCACCACGGCGCTCGCCGGCTGCTCTGGCGTCGAGGGGACCTTGAGCGTACGAACCGTGCCCTCGGCTCGATCGAGAGCGACGAGATCGGTGAATGTGCCGCCCGAGTCGACGCCGACGAACCAGCCGGCGCCGTTCGCTTCCTGCGCGTCTCCCACCGTCGTCTCGCGCTAGCCCGCCGGAACAAACACTGCTCGGAACCGTGCCTTGCCCGTCTCGACGCGCTCGAGCGCTGCTGGCGCTTCGTCGAGCGAGTACGACTCGACGATCGTTTTGACCTTGGCGCGGCGGTGCAGCTCGATCACCTCCGGCAGCCGGTTGCGCGGCCCCTGCGAAGAGCCGACGATCCTGAGCTTGCCGAAGATCATCTCCTTGGGCGTGGTCTGTAACTCTGCGTCGGTCACCCCCATGAGCGAGAGCCGCCCGTACGCTCGCAGACCGCCGCTGAGACCCGACTCGACGCTGTTGGCGGTATGGAGAATCACGTCGACGCCACCCGTCCGGGCAAGAGCCTGGCCGACCTCGTTCTCGCCGGCGACGACGACCTCGTGCGCACCGAGCTCGGTCAGCATCGCGCGCTTCTCCTCCGATCGCGTGACCGCGATCACCTCCGCGCCGAGAGCTGCCGCGTACTGCAGCGCCAGATGGCCCAGCCCACCGACGCCGACGACCGCACAGCGCTCACCCGGGCGCAGCTCCGCATCACAGATTCCCGAATAGACGGTGAAGCCGGCGCACATGATCGGGGCCGCCTCCGCTGCGTCGAGATCGTCCGGGACGCGCACAACGGAGCCCGCATCCATCAGCGTCAGCTCCGCGTGACCACCGTCCACACCAATCCCCGTCGTAGAGATGGAAGCACAGTGCTCGTAGCGACCCTCGATGCAATGCTCGCACTGCCCGCACCAGCGTTGCGCGTAGGCGACGCCCACGCGCTCCCCTTCGGACAGGCCGCGTACCTCGGCTCCGAGTGAGACGACACGACCGACCGGCTCGTGACCGGGGATGCGCGGGAAGGAGCCGCCGTAGGCCGGATTCCGGAGCTGCTGAACGTCCGTGTAGCAGATGCCCGACGCCTCGACGGCGACCTGGACGTCGTTTGGCCCGGGCATGGGGTCGGGCTGCTCGTCAACACGCCAGCCTCCATCGAACTCATCAGCTACGACAGCTCTCATCTCAGCCTCCCGTCCGGGCGCGCGCAGCGCCGGTCGCACCGAACACGTCGGTCTGGGTCGCCCATGTCAGATGCGCCATCATCGCCGCCTCGGCCGCTTTCGGATCGGAGGCGCTGATCGCGTCGGCGATCGCCCGGTGCTGAGCGACGACCTCGGCCATGTCGTCGACCGTCAACTCGCTGAGAACCCAAGTGGACATCAGCAGCTCGTGGATGTCGCGCATGACGGCGCGAAGCACACGATTCGACGCAGCTGTCCCGATCGTGAAATGGAACTCGCTGTCGTGGTCGAGAAAGCGCTCGAGAGCGCCGGCTGCAGCCGAGTCCGTCATCCGCTCGAGAATCGACTCGAGCTCCTCGACCTGTACGCGACTGGATCGCTCGGCGGTCAGGCGGGCAGCCTGCGGCTCGAGCAGCAGGCGAACCTCGTACAGCTCCTCGACCAGATCACCGGCGAGACCCTCTGCTCGAAACGCCGCCTGTAGGACGGGGCTCAGGATGTCCCAGTCACCCTCATCGAGAACGACTGTGCGTTTCCCGTGCTGGACTCGGACGAGACCAGCCGTCGCGAGCGCCTGTACGGTCTCACGCGCGACCGTCTTGCTCACGCCGTAGGCCTCGACGAGCTCGGGCTCGGAGGGAATGGGCTCGCCTGCCGACAGGCGCTTCGAGACGATCTGGCTGGCGAGCTCACCCGCAAGCTGTTGATGCAGTCTCTCGGCGCGAAGCGGGCTCATGGCCTGACGAGCATGCCTCCGTCGACCGGAAGCGACGTTCCGGTGACCCAGGTCGAGTCGTCAGAGGCGAAGTAGACGGCCGCGCTCGCCACATCGTCGACCTGTCCAAGCCGCCCGATCGGGTGCATCGCCACCACCTCGGCCATGGTTGCCTCGGGGTCGCCCTGACCTTCGCAGTACTCGAGCAGCATCGGCGTCTCGATGAAGCCGGGGCAGATTGCGTTGACCCGTACGCCCTGCTTTCCGTAGTCGAGCGCTGCTTGTTTCGTCAACATGTTGACGGCGCCCTTGGAAGCGCAGTAGGCGGCATCGTCCGGGAAAGCAACGAACGAGGCGACGGACGCGATGTTGATCACCGAGCCCTTGCCCTTCTCGAGCATCGGTGGGATCGCGTACTTCATGCAGAGGAAGACGCCGCGCAGGTTGATATCCATCAGCGTGTCGTACTCGTCCATCGACGTTTCGACGACGCTCCTGATCAGGCCGACGCCGGCGTTATTGACGATCGCGTCGAGCGCGCCGTAGGTCTCGAGCGTCTCCTTGACGAGAGCCTCGACGCTGTCCGGATCACCAACGTCCGTGCGCACGCTGATCGCACGTCCTCCGTCAGCGACGATCTCCGCGACTACCCGATCGCCCTCCTCAGGGGTGCGCTGGGCGGCGACGACGGCCGCGCCTTCGCGGGCGAAGCGCTTCGCGATGCCCTCGCCGATGCCGCGCCCGGCACCGGTGACGATCGCGACCTGCCCGTCGAGCCGTCCGCTCACGAGCTCTTCTTCTCGGCAAGCCGGACGACGGCGACCGTCTCCTCCTTGAGCGACGGCAGCTCGAATTCGAGTCGCCCGTCCTTCTCGGTGCTCGGCAGTACGGCAAGCCGGCGTCCATCGGCCGGCTCGATCAGCTCGACGTCGCTGCCGGCGGCACGCTCGTCGAGCTCGACCGAGAGCGGTATCCGCGAGCGCGGTGCGCCGACGTTGGCCACGGCGAACGTGAAGGCGTCGTCGTCGCGCGAGAGGTAGACCGACTCGAGGCCGGCCGGCGTGCCCAGTGCCTCGACAAGCAGCCCCTTCTGTCCGAGCGGTGCGACCCAGGCCGAGAAGCCCTTGTAGATCGCCGTCCACTCGTCGGGGTTCTTGAGGAACTCGGGCAGCGAGAACGCGAAGCGCAGATCGAGCTCGCCCGCGCCGATTCCGAACGTCTTGACGGTGTAGGAGCGGTAGGTGTACGCCTTGCCTTCGCGGTGCGCGTTCCAGTGGTAGCTGAGCGCCCGCGCGCACGACTCTGCAACGACCGGATCCTTCGAGACCCGGTTCGCGATCATCATCCGGAAGGCCGAGAGGACGTTGTAGACGTCCTCAATCTGCGGGATCAGCTCAGAGGAGAAGTAGGGCGGATCGCCGGGAAGCTCCATGCGCGGGTCGAGCTGCGAGAGCATGTAGAGGTACTGGCCGTTCGCGCGCTGCAGGCCCTTGTCGAGCCCGAGCTTGAACGCGTTCACGCCGTAGTCGAGGCCCATCTTCGCCTCCTCGTCCTGGAGGCGCGTCCAAAGCAGGCTGAAGATCAGGCAGACGCTCGAGTGGGTGTTGAGCGCGTGGCGCTCGTCCGTGTAGCCGAGGTCGTTGATATAGCCGCCCCAGCGGTACCAGAAGGCGTCCTCGGCATCCTTGGTGTGGGTGTTCGCCGGTGGCTCGCCCAGCAGCCAGAAGTCCTTGCTGCGCAGCGCCGCGTCGAGGAACGGCTTGTTGCCGGTGACGTCGTAGCAATCGATCAGGAACGTGTGCGCCGTGTAGGAGTGGTAGTGCTGGTGGTGGAGCGGCTCGAGGTTGTAGAACTCGACCCCTTCGTACCAGCCTCCGTACTCGTTCTGGTTCGAGAGCAGCGCGTAGGCCTTCTTGACGGCCACGTCGCGATAGAGCGACTTCTTCGTCATCCGCCAGAGCGAGAGGTCCTCGTTGTTCCACGAGAAGCGGCGCCGGTGGAGGATGTCCATGCCGAGCGAGCGCGGGATCAGCTGGTCGGCCGGGCGGTTGATGCAGCCGCCGAAGATCGGCGGACCGAGCCAGAGGTCTTCGCTCTGGCGCGAGAGGAACTGCTCCCACTCGGCTTGCGGGATGTAGAGGTTCTCTTGCGGGTCATCGTGCGTCGCCTGGTAGCGGAGGTCCGCAACGGACTCGTCGATCGGGCGGAAGAAGATCGAGGCCTCGACGGTGCTTCCAGGCACCGCGTCGAGCGGTCCGTCGCCGTGCAGCGACACCGCACCATCGGCGATGCGAAGGCGCGTGTTGCCGAGCGAGAAGTAGCCGGTCGCGCCGATGTCGTTCCAGCGCGTGTACCACGGAAGCTTGGTCACACCGACACCGACAACCTCCTGGCCGCGTAGCTGCAGCCAGGGTTCCGCGAGTGGGAGCTCACCGTCGGAGTCGAGCGCGACGGTTCCGTCGCGTGTCTCGATCTGACGCAACCCGTCGAGGGCAAGACGGGGCAGCTCGACCGCGTCGATCGCGGCACCCTCGGCCAGCTCGAGCCTCACGTAGAGGTGGATGTGCTCGGTCTGGTGGAAGTCGTAGGTAAGGCGAAGCGCGTGACCCTCGGGTGAGGAGCCCGTGGCGATCACGCGAACGAGTGCGTCGTCCTCGATCACGATCTCGGTCGCCTCCGCCGCGATCGAGGTCTCTTTCCCGCCTTGAACCACGACGGCGCGGGGCTCGATCGTCGCGCGACCGAGCCTCAGCCCTCCCTCGTCGAGGCTCGCCGTGTACGAGGCAGCGCTGAGCTCGAGCCCGGCCTTGCCTTTCGAGACGTTCTTTACCGGGGCCAGCAACGGACCGTCCACGGTTGTCACCTCCGCTGTCGTAGCTCTTCCAGTAGCTCGTCGCGAACGCGCAGCGCCTCGTCGGCCTGCGCCGGATACTGCTCGCGAACCGTTTGCTCGTCGTAGAGGCCCTCGAGCAGATCCTCAGCGATCTGTCGCGGGTCGCGCTCCTCGGCTGGGCCGTAGCCGCCACCGCCGCCGACCGAGAGCTCGAGCAGCGAGCCCTCGGGAAGATGGACGTTGGTGAACTTGCCGGCGCAGCGAACCCCGAATCGCTCCTTGAAGTTGGCGTAGCCCTCGTCCTCGGGCGTCTTCACCTTGAACCACGAGAGCGTTCCCTCGCCACCGCCGAAGAGCCCCCACGGGTAGAGGCGCTCGCTCGAGTGGTAACACGAGAACGTCATCGGCGCGCGCAGCTCGAGCCGCCTGACGCTACCGAGGCCGCCGCGCGAGCGACCGGCCCCCCCGGAGGCCTCGTTGAACGAGAACTCGTGGTGCAGAAGCGGGTAGCGCGTCTCGTAGACCTCGACCGGTGTGACGACGCAGTTCGAGTTGGGCACGGTCACGACGTCCCAGCCGTCGCCGACGAGCTTGCCGCCGTAGCCCTGCCCCTCGAGGATCAGGTTGCTGTAGAGCTCGCCCGACGTCGGGTCAGCGCCCCCGTAGGTGACGAGCATCGCGGTCTCGGAGCCGGCGGCCGCGACCTTGTCGGGCACGGCGTCGGCCATCGCCTTGAAGATCAGGGTGACGAGATGGGGATGTACCTCGGAGTTGCCGCCGACGGTGGCAACGGGGAACGTGGCGTTGACGAGTGTGCTCTCGGGTGCGATCACCTCGATCGGTCGGTAGCGCCCGGCGTTGGCGGGGATGTCCGGGTCTGTCATGTGCATGACTGCGTTGAAGACGGCCGACACCGTCGCGACGAGCGTGAGGTTGCAGGAGCCACGCCGCTGTGGCTCACTACCCGTGAAGTCGGCGATGATGTGGTCGTCCTCGACGGTCATCGCGACCTTGATCCGACCCGGCTCGTCGAGCCAGCCGTCGTTGTCGATGATGTACTCGTCGGCGACGTAGGTGCCGTTGGGGATCTCCTTGATCGCCGCGCGCATGCGCCGCTCGGAGTACGCCTTGATCTCGTCCTTGATCTTGCGGAACTCCTCGACGCCGTGGCGCTCGACGACCTCGAGCATGCGCCGCTCACCGACGTTGAGAGAGCCGATCATCGCCCTCAGGTCGCCCGCCGTGACGCGCGGTGTTCGCCCGTTCGCGAGGATCAGGCGCCAGAGGTCGTCGTCCTCGACGCCGGCCTCGACGATCTTGACGGGCGGGATGCGAAGGCCCTCGTGGAACACCTCTTGCGCGTCGCCAGGGAAGCCGCCGGGCGCGAGACCGCCGACCTCGGCCATGTGCCCGATGCAGGCGACAATCCCGACGCGCTCGCCCTTGTAGAAGACGGCCTTGACGACCATGTGCTCGGGCAGGTGGTTCATGCCCGAGTACGGGTCGTTGTGGAGGAAGACGTCGCCAGGCCCGAGCGCGTCGAGCCCGAACTCGTCGATGATCCACTGCAGAGCCATCGTCGTGGCGCCGAGTTGCGCCGGGCAGAACTCGCCCTGCCCGATCATCTCGCCGATGTCGTCGAAGACCGCGCACGAGAAGTCGAGCGCCTCGTTGAAGATCGGCGAGTAGGCCGTCGTCTGCATCGCCTGGCCCATCTCACGCGAGACCGTGATCAGATAGTTGGCCGTCACGGTCATCGTGACCGGGTCAACGGTGCCTGTCGTGATCGTCTGGC
The DNA here is from genome assembly GCA_965223695.1 of Gaiellaceae bacterium. Lineage (GTDB taxonomy): Bacteria > Actinomycetota > Thermoleophilia > Gaiellales > Gaiellaceae > JAUVPB01. The sequence goes on from CBDCXJ010000025.1 coordinate 123,715, forward strand.
CCTGGCTCGCGCTCATGCGTACCTCACGCGCTCTCGTCGAGGGTGATCAGAAGACTGCCGCTCTCGTGCACGCGCAACGTCGCGCCCGGTGGCACGAGTGTCGTCGAGAGCGCCTCCTCGACGATCACTGGCCCGGGCCGTGTCTCGCCGATGCCGAGCGACTCGCGCTGTACCACCGCGGTCGGGCGAAAGCCGCCGTCGGCGAAGTAGACGTCTCGCGAGAGCTCGGCCGCGGGCGCGGCGCCGTTGCTCGAGAAGCGCGCCTCGGGCCCCTTGCGGCTGCCGATCGCTGTCACGATAAGGCCGACGATCTCGACGGCCTCCCACCGCTGGTCGTAGCCGTAGAACTCCTTGTAGTCGGCGTGGAAGGCCTCGAGCGCCGCCGTCAGGTCGTCGGCATCGATGGGTGCGTGTGAGGCAAACACGATCTCGCGGTGGTAGTTCTGCCCGAAGTAGCGCATCTCGAGTCGCTGCTCGACCTCGGGCTCGCCCTTGAAACCCTCCCGCTCGAGTGTCGCCAGCGTGCGCTCGCGCAGCGGCAGGAGCGCCTCGTTCAGCTTCTCGACCCAGCCCTCGTCATCGGATCGCAACAGCAGCGTTGTCGAGCGATCCGTCCTGAGCCCCGCCGTGAGCAACCCGTACGCCGAGGTGTTGCCCGGGTAGGGCGGAACGAGCACGGTTCCGATGTTGAGGATCGAGGCGATGTCGGCCGCATGCAGCGCGCCGGCGCCGCCGAAGGCGACGAGCGCGAAGCCGCGCGGGTCGACGCCTCGCTCGACCGAGATCACGCTGAGCGCGTCGACCATGTTGTGGTCGGCGAGATCGATGATCGATCGGGCCGTCTCCTCGAGCGAACGGCCGAGTCGCTCGGCGAGATCGCCGACCGTCGCCCGCGCCCGCTCGACCTCGAGCGGGATGTCGCCGCCGCAGAAATTGTGGGGGTTCAGCCGGTTGAGCACGAGGTTCGCGTCGGTCAGTGTCGCGTTCTCTCCGCCCTGGCCGTAACAGGCCGGGCCCGGGTTCGAACCGGCGCTTTGGGGACCGACCCGCAGGAGGCCACCGGCGTCGATCCATGCGATCGAGCCGCCGCCCGCCCCGATCGTGCGGATGTCGAGCATCGGCGCACGAACCGGCATGCCGAAGGCGATCTCGAAGTCGCCCGAACGGCGCATCTCGCCGCGGTCGACGAGGCTGACGTCACACGACGTGCCGCCGATGTCGATCGTCATGATGTGATCGAGTCCGGCAAGCGTGGCGAAATGCGTGCCGCCGAGCACGCCGCCGACGGGTCCGGAGACGAGGTAATTGGCCGGCTGATCGGCCGCTGACTGCGCCTCGACCACGCCACCGTTCGACTTCATGACGAGCAGGTTCGCCGGTGAGCCCGCGTCCTCGAGGCCGCCCTGAAGATTGTCGATGTAGCGTGAGAAGCGTGGCTTCAGGTATGCGTCAGCGATCGTCGTGTGTCCGCGGTCGTTCTCGCGCCAGCGCGGGTAGACCTCGTGCGAGAGCGAGATCGAGATGTCCGGGAACTCCCCGCGCAGCCGTTCCGCAAGCTCGAGCTCGTGGCTCGGGTTCGTGTAGGAGAAGAGGAACGAGACGGCGACCGCGCTGATCGCTTCGCGCCGGATGTGCTCGATCAACGTCTCGACGTCATCGGGGTCGAGCCCCCGTAGCTCGCGGCCCTCGCTGTCGAAGCGGCAGTCGACCTCGATGCAGTCGTAACGAGCCGCCAGCGGCCGCGGCTTCTTCCAGTCAAGGCTGTAGAGGTCGCGGCGGTTGGCATTCTGGATGAAGATGGCATCGCGGAAGCCGCGGTTGGTGACGTAGGCGACGCGCGTGCCCCGCCGCTCGATCAGCGCATTGGTCGAGACCGTCGTGCCGTGTACGAACAACTCGACGTCTTCTGGGGGCATACCCGCCTTCTCGATGACCCGCAGAACGGCGGAGATAGGATCGTCGGCCATGCTGGAGGACTTCTCGACGTAGACCTCGCCCGATGCGTCGTCGAGCGCCACGAGATCGGTGAAGGTCCCGCCGATGTCAACGGTCACGTGAAACGCCATGAGCTATCTAGATGTGTGCTGCCAAGATGGCGCCGATCGGCTGCTGGATGCTTCTAGACTCGCGTCCGTGAGCCCGGTAGTCGTATCAGATGATGAGATGGTTAGTCGCCCGCACAGGCGCTGGCTCCGCACGTGTCTCCGCGCCCCGAGAAGGAGGGAAATCGATGGCCGTTGACGAGCGTCGCCTCGCGCCGGCAGAACTCGAGAAATGGGGCGTCGCGATGCTCGAGGCTGCGGGAGCTTCGCCGAAGGCCGCGGCCGCCACGGCGAGGGCTCTCGTCGACGCCAACGAGCGTGGCGTCGACTCCCACGGCATCGTTTTCCTGCACTTCTACCTCCCGCGTCTGCTCTCGGACACGACGCACGGCGACGTCGAGCCCGAGATCGTGATCGACCTGCCGGCGCTCGCGCTGGTCGACGGCCATGCGGGGCTAGGTGCGTACATCGCCACCTTCGCGATGGATCTCTGCTGCGACAAGGCCCTCGAGGCCGGCGCCGCCGCCGTGGCCGTCCGGAACTCGGGTCACTTCGCGGCGGCGTCGAGCTATACGGAGCTCGCTGCCCGGCGGGGATGCATCGGCATGCTCTTCACCAACAGCGACCCGGGCACGTCGCCGCTCGGAGCGCTCGCGCCGATTCTGGGCACGAACCCGGTCGCGCTCGCGGGCCCTGCGGCACCGGGTGTCCCGCTCCCGTCACTCGACGTGGCGACGAGCGTGGTCGCGATGAGCAAGGTGATCATGGCCTCGCGCGCCGGCGAGCCGATTCCCGAGGGATGGGCGATCGGTCCCGACGGCTCCCCGACCACCGACCCTGATGAGGCGCTGGCCAACGCGATGCTGCCCATGGCCGGCTACAAGGGGTTCGCGCTCGCGTTCATGGTCGATCTCCTCGCTGGCTGTCTGCCGCGTGCGCGCATCAGTCCAGAGATCGAGGAGGGAACCGACATCGACGAGCCCCAGCAGACCGGCCACTGCTTCGTTGCGATCAACGTCGACGCGCTCGGCGAGCGCTCCGGGTACGAGGAGCGGCTATCGAGGCTCGCAGGGGCGGTTCACCGGGCGCCGCGGGCGGACTGGGCCGACACGTTCATGATCCCCGGAGAGCGCGAGTCGGCCACGCGCGCCGAGCGCGCCGGCGGCATTCCCTTCAGCCCCTCGGTTGTCGACCTGCTCACGTCGCTCGGCGAGGAGTACGGGGTGCCCTTCCCCGGCTAACTAGTAGTTCCGGGTCGCCGCGCCGGCGGCAAGCGGAGCGCCCTCGAGGTAGGAGTCGAGCAGCGAGACGGCGTGCGGTGAGAGGCTCTCGGCCGGGGCTCGCAGCCCGGTGTGTAGCTGGACTCCGCGCTTTTCGAGCACATGCTTGGCGCAGAGGTTGAAGTGGTCGATGTCGCGCATCTCGAAGACGAGCATCGGCAGGATCTGCGCAAAGAGCGCATCGGCGCCAGCCTGATCGCCAGCGACCTCGCGCTCGTAGATGGCAACCAGCACGTCGGTCACCTCGACCCCGGGCGCAATGCCCTGGGCCCCGGCCCTGAGCGCGTCGAGCAGGTAGACGCCAGCGTTTCCCCCGAAGACAGCTGCCGCACCGTCGAGCATGCGCACCCACTCTGCGACGCCGTCAGCACCGACCTCGAGCTTCACGTACTTGATCTGGGGAATCTCCTGCGCCAGCTCCGTGACGAGTACGGGCCCGACGGCGACGTTCAGGTACTCGGGCGCGTCCTGGATCATCACGGGGATCTCGACCACGCTCGACACGCGAACGAAGTAGTCGCGCAGGAGCGCAGGCGTGAGTGAGGCGCTCGTCGGCGGCGGGACGACTACTCCATCGACGCCCGCCGACTCCGAAAAGCGCGCCAGGTCCTGCGCAGTGTGCACACTCTCTGCACCGGCACCAACGAGCACCGGGACAGCGCCCGCGGTCTCGTCGACGATCACCTCGGTGAGGCGCTTGCGCTCGTCGGGCGTGAGGCGCAGGACCTCGCCGGCGAGGCCGAAACACATGAGCGCATGGGCGCCGGCGTCGATGGCGAACCTGACGATCGAGCGCTGCGCGTCGAGGTCGACGGCACCCTCGGCGTCGAATGCCGTCGGGATGCTGGGCACGATGCCCTTCCAGCTCATCGCCGCGCCTCCCGCTCACAGAGGCTGGGACTACTCATATGGTGACCTTATCACTCTGCCGGCGGCGCGTCCGAAGCGGCCTGTGAGGCGGACTGATCAGCGGCGCTGCCGCCCGCGGCATGGCCATTCTCGATCGTTGCTCCGTCGTCGCTGAAGATCCTGATCCCGCTCGGCTCCGCAGTCAGGGTGAGCTCGGTACCAGCGTCGTAGAAGACCCCCGGCGGCGTCTCGACCTGGATGGCCTCCTCCTCGTCGTAGAGGAACCCGCTCGACCCGCGCGGCCTGCAGACGACGTAGTTGTTGCGCCCGAGGTGCTCGGTCAGCGACACCTCGACGGGGATGCCCGGCGAGATCGAGCTCTCGCTCAGCTTGAGATCGTGCGGCCGCACGCCGGCGAGCACCGTGTCGCCGTCGGCGAGCTCGTCCACAGTCGGGAGCGGCAGCGACGCATCCGGATGGTCGACGCCGCGCAGGCAGTCGCCGTCGCGCTGTACGCGAAAAAGACTCATCGACGGCGAACCGATGAAGCGCGCAACGAAGGTGTTGTTCGGCCTGGCGTAGACGGCGTCTGGCTCGCCCGTCTGCTGGAGCCGGCCGGTGCTCATCACCGCAAGACGCGTCGACAGCGTCATCGCCTCGGCCTGGTCGTGTGTGACGTAGACCGTCGTGATGCCGAGCTCGCGATGCAGGCTGGCGAGCTCGATGCGCATCGCCTCGCGCAGCTTCAGGTCGAGGTTCGAGAGCGGCTCGTCGAGCAGAAAGACCTTCGGCTGGCGGATGAGCGCACGGCCGAGCGCGACCCGCTGCTGCTCGCCACCCGAGAGATGTCCGGGTTTCTTGTCGAGCAGGTCGTTGATGTGAAGCGTCTCGGCCGTCTCCTCAACTCGAGCGCGGATCTCCCGCTTACCCACGCGTGCGTTCGAGAGGTTGAAGCCGATGTTCTGGGCGACGGTCATGTGTGGGTAGAGCGCGTAATCCTGGAAGACCATCGCGATGTCGCGATCGCGCGGGGAGAGCTCGGTCACGTCGTCCTCGCCGATGAAGACGCGCCCGGCATCCGGGTACTCGAAGCCGGCGATGATGCGAAGCAGCGTTGTCTTGCCGCAGCCCGAGGGGCCAAGGATCGAGAAGAAGCTGGCAGGCTCGACCTCGAGCGAGACGTCGGCGACCGCCTCGACCTTCTGACCGGGGTAGGTCTTGCTGACACCCTCGAGGCGTACGGGAGCGGCGGTGCTCATCCCTTCACCGCGCCGAACGTCATCCCACGAGCAATCTCTCGCTGCAACACGAAGACAATAATCAGAAGTGGCAGGAACAGCATGATCCCGCCCGCGGTCAGCCGCCCCCAGTCGGTCTGGAAGGGCGTCGCGGTCGCGCCGAGCAAAACGGGTGCCGTAATCCACTTCTCGCGGGTGAGCAGAAAGGCGAACAGGAACTCGTTCCAGGCGAAGATGAACGTGAAGATCGTCGTGACCGCGATGCCGCCACGGGCCGAGGGGACGATGACGCGGAACAGCGTCTTTATCGGCCCGGCGCCATCGGCTGATGCGGCCTCGTCGAGCGATAACGGAATCTCCGAGAAGAAGCCGGTCAGCATGAAAATCGCAAACGGAAGCGAGAACGACAGGTAGACGAGAAAGAGCCCGTGGTAGGTGTCGAGGAAATTGACCGTGTCGAGCATGAGGAAGAACGGCACGACCACGACGATCGGCGGGATCATCCTGAGCGACAGGACCCAGTTGTTGATGGTCTCCCCGCCGCGGAATCGTCGCCGCGACAGCGCGTAGGAGGCCATGCAGGCGAGGACGATCGTGGCGATGGTTGCGCCGCCGGCCACGAGGATGCTGTTCTTCAGCAGGTTGCCGAAGTTTCGCTCCGCGAAGACCTGGACGTAATTGTCGAACGTCGGCGTATAGGTGTCCGGGCGCAGCGTGCCGGGCTTCTCGAGGTTCTTGAACGACGTCACCGCCGTCCAGAGGATCGGGAAGATCCACGCCATCATCACGAGCACGAGCGGGAGCAGCCAGATGCGACGAGTGCGTCTCATATCAGCGGCGTGATGCTCCCACAAGGCCGCGACGGGCCATGAGCCGGATCAGGAGCATGATGATTACCGCCGCCATCCCGAGCAAGACGATCGATGCAGCCGCCGAGTCGCCCGCCGAGAACCCCTGAAACGCGCTGACCCAGATGAACACGGGCAGCGTCTGCGTCCGCGTGCCGGGCCCGCCCTGCGTGGTTCCGATGATGACGTCGAAGAAGCGGATCAGGTCGATGAGGCGCAGCAGCAGGACGATCAGGAGCAACCGCCAGAGCAGCGGAATCGTGATGAACATGATCTGCCTGATCGTGTTCGTCCCGTCGAGCTCGGCCGCCTCGTAGACGGTCTTGGGCAGCCCGTACATGCCGGCTAAGACAACGAGGAACACGAACGGCGTCCATTGCCAGACGTCGATCACCGCGACCGACCAGAGCGCGAGATCGGGATTCGCGAGCCAAGCTTCCTGCGGGAGCCCGATCTTGCCGAACACGAAGTTGATGACGCCGAAGTTCGCCTGATACATGTAGCGCCACATGAGCGCGGCCACGATCGGGGCAAGAAGAATCGGCGTCGTGAACAGCGTGCGGATGAGGCCTATGCCGCGCAGGGCGCTGAGCCGGAAGACGACCGCCGCCAGGAGGAAGCCCAGGAACATCTCGAGCGCCAGCGCGACGCCCGCGAGCCTGAACGTTCGTAGGATCGCGTCGACGAAGTTCGGCTGCCCGAACAGGTAGGTGAAGTTGCCGCCGCCAACCCATTCGGCCGGTTCGTGCCTGAACGTGTTCTGGCGATGAAAGCCGAAGTAGAAGAGGTAGATGACCGGGACGATGACGAGCAGGATCAGGACGATCAGCGCCGGCGAGAGCATAAGCAGGTGCTGGTTCCGCTCCCTGCGGAACGGCCTGGTCCGCTGCCGCTTCACGCCTGGCACACCGATCGCCATGGGTCAGCCGTGAGTCGACCCGTGAGCTGAGCTAGCTTCAGCCTCCCGCGCGCTGGCGGGAGGCTGAAGCTGATCTTGCATCGAAGCTACCGAAGCCAGTGGTGCTGGCTTAGATGTATCCGGCCCGCTGCATGAGGTCTTCGGTCTCGCTCTTCATCTGGGCAAGCCCGTCCTCGACGGACGCGTCGCCGGTGAGGATATTGCCGCCGTTGGTGAACAGCACCGTGTAGAAGTCGCCACCTTCGGGGAACTGCGCCTGATGGTGGCCGCTGATGATGCCCTCGGCGATCGTGCCGAAGACGCCGAAGCCCTCGACCGACGACCACTCGTTGAGCAGGTCCGCGTTCGTAGGCTGGCCGCCACCCATGATGAAGTTCTCTGCGTTCTCTGCGCTAACGACCCACTTGGCGAAGTCGAACGAGAGAGGGATGACCTCTGAGGCCGCCGGAATCGCAAGCCCGAAGCCGCCCTTGATGCCCGTCGACGATGTGTCGGTGTTGCTCCCGCCGAGCGGGAAGTCGCGCGAGACCATCGTCGAGCAGTGATCCGGGTTGAGCTCACAGTTCTCGAGCACCATCAGCCCCGACCACATCAGCTGCTGGAAGGTGACGCTGTTGATGAACGCCTCGTTGTTCTCGAACTCGCGGCCGTTGAGAGAGGCCTCCTGGCCGACGTCGATCAGCGCCTTGAGCATCGTCATGGCGTCGACCATCTCTTGGGAGTCGAGCAGGATCTCGCCGGGCGGGTTGTCCGCATCTACACGGCCAAACCGATCCGGTGTGTCGTTATCCCACCACTTGCCGCCGTAGGCGTGCATCATTCCGGTGACCAGCACCGCAAGATGAGCGTCGGCTGCGGCCGTCGTCATGAAACCGCTCTTGCCCTGGAACTCGTCGAGCGCCTGTGCGTTCTCGAGCATGATCTCGAACGTCGTCGGCTCTGGAAGCCCAAGGTCATCGAAGGTGTCGGTTCGCCACCAGGCCATCATCGCGTTGGCGTCGTGGACAACGGAGTAAGGAGCGCCGTCCCAGTCCCAGCTGCCGCGGTACTGCGGCGGCACGCCGCCGAGGTACTCGGCGCTCCAGTCGGGATCCTCGTCGAACAGATCCTGCAGCGGTGCGAGCTTCTCGAACGACTGTCCCAGGAGCGCCGCGTCGAACACGTGCATGTCAAACTCGTTCGAGTCCGAGGCGAGTGACGTGCCGATTCGCTGATAGTGCTCTGTGAACGGCGACTCGAGGATCTGCACCTCGACGTCGGGGTTGTTCTCCATATAGGCGGCTGCCGACGCCGTGAGCGCGCCCTCCCAGCGTGGGCCGGGCATGGTCGTCACCGTGAGCCTTCCCGAGAACGCCGACGGCGAACCACCGGGCTCTGCGGGTGCCGGATCCGGGTCGGCGGGAGCCGGATCGGGGTCGGCCGCCGGCGGAGCCGGGTCAGCCGAGTCGTCACCGCCACATGCCGCGAGAATCGCCGGCGCTGCCGCGGCCGCGATGCCGAGCAGCGTCGTGCGTTTCAGGAAGTCGCGACGAGAGCTTCCGCTTGACTCCGGTTCCGACCCGGAGCCGTCGGGTTCCTCTTCATGGGTGAGGTCTCTGGTCTCCGAATCTGACATCCGAGCTCCTTCCAGTTAGCCCCTCGGTGGAGCGACACTTCATATGACCATATGACGGGTGACGGGTGACGGTTGGCAAGTGTAGATCGCTCGACGAGCACCCGTCAAGTTGCGTTTTGCAGAGTCTTCGACGAGCGGCGGGTCGAAAAGTTGGCGCTTTTTTTGTGGCCGGTGAGGGAGTACGGTTGACGGCGTGACCGAGACTCGCCGCGGCTTCCTCGGCAAGGTCGCGACCGTTGCGACCGGCGCGGCCGCGCTCGCCGCCGCGTCTTCTGCGGTGGGCGGGCGGCGAGGCGATCTGTCCGCGCCAAGAGCCGTGCAACGCGCAAACGGCGACGAGGACCGCTACCCGAACCGTATCGCCAGCTTCACGAAGGGCCTTCCCCAGGACGAGCTCGGCGAAGTCGACGCGGCGGCCTACAATTCGGTGCTGAATGCGCTCGAGTCCGGGCTGCCCGGCGATTTCGAGCGCATCGTGATGGGCGGTACCCGACCGCTCGCGAACCCGCAAGCCGGCCTCGCGTCGACGCTGTCGGGGCCCGATCCCGAGCAGGTCACCCTTCGGCCCGCGCCCGAATTCGCGAGCGCAGAGACCGCTGCCGAGATCGTCGAGCTTTACTGGATGGCGCTCGCAAGAGACCTGCCGTTCCTGGAGTACCCGGAGAGCCCGATCGCCGCAGCCGCGGCCGCTGAGCTCTCGGCACTTCGGGGCTTCAAGGGACGGCGCCTCGAGGGAGCCGTGACGCCAGAGACGCTGTTTCGAAGTGATTTACCCGGCACCGAGCACGGCCCGTTCATGTCGCAGTTTCTCTGGCTCGACACGCCGACCGGAGCCGAGCGCATCGACCGCCGGATCGAGACGGCCGTGCCGGAAGTCGACTACGTCACCTCGTACGGCGAGTGGCTGGCCGTGCAGACCGGGACCGACGTCGGCCCGGGGCGGGTCGACGACACGCGACGCTACGTGCGGAACGGTCGCGACCTCGGTGAGTGGGTCCACAACGACTTGCCCGTTCAGGCCTACCTCGGCGCACTGTTCACGCTCCTCGACCTCGGAGCCCCACACGATGCCGGCAACCCCTACACCGACACCGCGGTGCATGACGGCGAGGTCGTCGGCCGCTACTACCGCAACCAGTCGGGCTTCGCCACGCTCGGTGAGGCGCACATCGGTGCGCTGGTGGCGGGCGTCACGCGGCCGGCGCTCTCGGCCGTCTGGTTCCAGAAGTGGTTCGTGCATCGCCGCCTGAGGCCCGAGACCTTCGCTGGTCGCCTCCACAACCACCTGACCGGCCAGGCCGAGTATCCGATCCACGCCGACGCGCTCGCCTCCGACGCGCTCGAGCGCGTCCTTCAGCGTCACGGCACCTACCTGCTGCCGCAGGCCTTCCCGGAGGGGTCGCCGGTGCACCCTGCCTACGGTGCGGGCCACGCAACGGTTGCCGGCGCAGCCGTAACGGTGCTCAAGGCGCTCTTTGACGAGTCGTTCATCATCACCGACCCGGTCGAGGCGATCTCGACCGGCACGGGCCTGCGCCGTTACGAAGGGCCGGATCTCACGGTGGGCGGCGAGCTGAACAGGCTCGCGTTCAACATCGCCATGGGTCGAAACTTCGCCGGCATCCACTGGCGAACCGACTTCACGGAGGCCGTCAAGCTCGGTGAAGAGGTTGCCGTCCGCTACCTCGAGGACGAGCTAGCAGTGCTGAACGAGCGCCGCGACCAGCTCTCGTTCACGAGCTTCGACGGCTCGCGCATCACGATTTAGCTCAGCGGTTGAGCTCGATGTCGATGTCCTGGGCCTCTTCGGCGCCGAGGATCTCGGTGAGCGAGTACGGGTAGGCGTGGCGGTGGAAGGTCTCCGGGCCGGGAGGCTTGGGCCACCCTGCCTGGGTCGTTCGCCTCGGCGTGTCGAGTCGGTAGTCGGCGTAGAGCTTGCGCGCATACTCGCGGTGCGGGGCAACCGCAGCCTCGGTGTACTCGTACCTGGCCAGCCGCTCCGGGTCGAGGCGCAGGCCATGACCCGGCTCGGGCGAGAGCTGTAGGTGCCCGCCGGCCCAGTCGAACTGGCCTCCCTCGATCACGTCATCGGCGACCTGCAGCGTCTCATTATCGATCGGGTGGCAGAGGCGCGGCGTCGTTCCCATGTACAGACCTGCGGACTCGGTGTCGACCATCAGCGCTGCTGCCATGGCGCTGCGAAACGCAAGCTGCACGCAGAGCTCGAAGTTGCTGTGCAGCGTGACGTGCATGCCCATGAAGCGGGCGATCTCGTAGATGCGGTAGAGCCCCCACGCGCCCAGCCCGATGTCGGGCGAGGAGATGTCGGCGGCGTCGAAGCGCTCGATCAGGTTCCAGTTCGGCTCCCAGAGGTTCGCGGCGACCGAGGCGCCGGGCGGATGCACGATCGGCGGTGTCCACCAGTGACACGAGAGCGGAATCGGCTGCTCCTTGCGCAGCTCGGTCATGCAACGGAAGTAGAAGTCCTGCTGGTAGGTCGGCTCGAGCGGATCCCGCTCGGGCAGGCTCTCGCCGGCCTTGTAGAAGCGCTGCGGCAGCAGGGCGTTCAGCGGCTGCTCGACGAACTCGATGCCGCAGTCCTGGACGGCGTGAAGAACACGTCGACCCTCCTGAAAGTTCCAGGTGCCGTGAGCGTCGAAGCGCAGCCCGACGTCTGGCCCGATCGCGTCTCGCACGCGGTGGATCAGCTCGACATGCTCCTCCGGCTGATACGCCGTACAGCTCATCTTGATCACCGGGAAGCCCTGGTCGACCCGCATCTTGGCGTGGTCAGGCCAGCTCTCGATGGTGACCTCACCGTTGCCGCTCCGATCGGGGAAGCGCTGCCAGGTATAGGAGGCAAACGGCACGCGATCGGGTGGCTCGAAGCCACGCTCGAACAGCTCTGCCCAGAGCAGATGAAGCGGCTTCTCGAGGACCTGCCCTACGAGGTCCCACCAGGCCATGTAGAGCGGCTCCTCGAGCTCCCGGTCGAGCAGGTTCCGGCTCGGATCGGAACGCAGATTGTCGATGCAGGCCTGGGTTTCCTCGGGGAGCGAGACCGACCACTCGCCCGTTCCGACCGGGCCCTCGTTGGTGACGAGCTCGACGAGTCCCCACGAGCAGGCGGGAAGCGCTCGCCATCCAGGTGTGTACACGCCGACCATCGGGATCAGCACCTTGTGGACGCGCGCCTCAGCAAGGGTGAGCCGGTGTGGAGCGAGCCAGTCGTCAAGCTTGGTCTGGAAGGATGCGATCCGCTTTTTGAGGACTGCGTCGTAGTCTCGGATGTCGTCGACGGGGATCACAGCGGCTCTCACATTCCGAACTGCGACGTGAGCCCGCCGTCGACGCTGAGACAGGTACCCGTGATGAACGACGCCTTGTCGGAGGCGAGGAACGTGACGGCGTCAGCGACCTCTTCCACCTCGCCGGCGCGTCCGAGCGCGTGCAGCCGCTCGATCTCTTGCTTCAGCTCTGCGGGGTGCTCGTGGTACATCCCGGTTCTGATGAAGCCTGGAGCGACACAGTTCACGCGAACGTTCGAGGGCGCCAGCTCGAGCGCGATCTGTCGGGTCATGTGATGCAGACCACCCTTCGCTGCGCAATAGGCGGTGTGGTCGCGCATCCCGACGATCCCGAGCACCGAGCCGATGTTGATGACCGACGCCGCGCCCGAGGCCTTGAGCGCATCCGCGGCGTGCTTGATCAACGCGAACGGAGCCGCCAGGTTGGTCGCAAGCACGTCGTTGAATCCTTCGAGCGTCTCGCTCTCGACGCCCTCAAGCCTGCCGATCCCGGCGTTGTTGACGACGATGTCGATGCCGCCCCGCAGGTCGACGACCGTTCGTACGAGTCGTTTGATCTCACCCTCGCTCTGGAGGTCGGTGGGGACCGAGAGCGCCTCACCACCCGCTTCGGTGATCGCATCGACGGTCTCCTGCGTCAGCTCCTCGTCTCGGCTCGCGGCGGCCACGAAGGCTCCGTTCGCGGCGAGATCCACGGCCACCGCGCGTCCGATGCCGCGGCTGGCACCGGTGACGATCGCGACGCCGTCTTTCAGCAACAACGGGCGATCAGATCAGAGGATTTCTATGCGCTCGGCGACGAGGAGCTCGAAGCCGTCGAGGATGTCGAGCTCGGCGTCGTGCTCGCCGAGCAAGCCGAGTGGGTGCTCATCGGCGAAGTCGAACGCGACGCGGCCAGAGCCCGAGAAGCGCTTGCCCTGCTCGCGGACTGTCGGCCAGACTGCGAGAAGGTCGCGCTGCTCGTCGACGACCCCGGGCGGGCCGCTCAGCATTCTGCGCGGCGTCAGCCAGCACGGAGCTGTCAGCGGTACCGAGCTCGGCTCACTCACTGTCGCGTCGAGGAGCGTGGCCGTTCCGTGCGCCGCCTCGACCCGCGCGCCGCCACCCGAGCCGAGAATCTCGTCGGTCGTCCAGACCGGGCCCTCGAGCGTGACGTCGGCCAGCACAACCGGGTAGCCGAACGCTTCGCGGGCCCACATGACGTAGGTATGCGAGTCGCTCCACATGAACATCGACGCCTCGCCCTCGAGCTCGCCCGAGCGCGCAGGGAAGCCGACGACGGCTTCTTTGAAACGCCCCTCCGTCGGGGCAAGTGGCTGGCCCGGGTGCCGACCGACCGCCTTAAAGTCGAGCTCATAGAAGCGCAGTCGCGTCCTGATCTCGCTCGCGCACTCGGGTAGGAGATCTGGGCTCAGCGAGCGCTCGACGACCTCCCACGGAGCCAGGAACCAGGCGGTCACGACGCGACCGCCCAGCAGCCACGGCGGGTCGTGCCAGGCAGGGTGCGCCGTCGGCCACGGGTCTCTCATCTCTGTCACGGCTAGAAGTCGCCTCTCGCGCACCAGCCACCGTCGACGAGGACGGTCGTGCCCGTCATGTAGCTGAAGCTGTCGCTGGCAAGCGCGAGGATCGACGCAGCGATCTCGGAAGGCGCGGCGAGACGGTCCATCGGCGTGCGGTTGAGAACGGCGCTCTCTTCGATGTGTCCGTCGCGGATTCCCTCGACCATCATCGGCGTCGCCACGAAGGCCGGGCTGATCGCGACAACGCGAACGCCTTCCTTCGCCCACTCGAGGCCGAGCACCTCGGTGAGCGCAATGACGCCGGCCTTGGCAGCGCAGTAGTTCGCGCGGCCGGCGAAGGAGCGGTGGCCGGCGATCGAGGCGACGTTGACGACGGTGCCCTTTCCTTTCCGCAGGGCTTCGAAGAGCGCGCGGCTGGCATAGAACGTGCCAGTGAGATCGACCCGGAGGACGCTGTCCCATTGCTCGGGAGCCATCTCCGCTGCGGGGGCGCGATCCGAGATGCCGGCGGCGTTGACGAGGAGCGACGCCTCGGCAACCTCGGCCGCTGCGGCGCTGACGCTGTCGAAGTCGCCGACGTCGACCTCGGCCCAGTGGACGTCGGCGGCGTCACCGGGAGCGATGTCCCAGCCGACGACGCTCCATCCATCGTTGTTGAGCGCCTGCGCGCAGGCTTCGCCAATACCACTGGCCGCTCCGGTGATCACAGCCACGCGCGACATGCGCGGCATTATGGACCCGTTCACTTGCCGCGGGGGATCTCTCGAAAACCCTCTTCGATCTCCTCGGCGACCTGGTCGACCTGCCCGAGCACCGTCGGCTCGACCGCGCGGCTGACCGGCCCGATGCCGACGCCCTGGTAACTCATCCCGTAGACGACGACGTCGCCGCCCCTGAGCCGGTAGGGCGACATCGTGCCGACCGCGTCCTCAACGACGCCGTTAAGGACGGCCTGTATCGTGTCCCAGACCGCGATGTCGATGCGCTTGACCGCGCTCGTCAATACGTGGCTGCCGCGGAACGACTGGTCGACGTCGACGCCGATACCCCAGACGCCGTGCTCTTTGGCGCCCTCGAGCGCACCGTCGGAGCAGTCGAGCGTCAACGGGAAGAGGACGTCCGCGCCCTCAGCGATCGCGGTTCCTGCGAGGCGAGCGCATGCGTCCGCTCCCGTGCCGTCGAGCGCGAGGACCGTGACTCCCGCGTTTGCGTCGGCCACGCCGCGCTCGAATCCCGATCGGTAGCCGCCCGCCGACGCGGCAGCGACCGGGCCCAGGACGGCAACCGTCTCCGTCTCGGACACCAGGGCGGCCAGGTAGCCGGCAACGAAGCCGACCTCTGACTCGTTGAAGACGACGCCCTGGACGTTGGGCAACCGCTCGTCGAGTGGGTAGTCGAAGTCGAGGATCGCGAACTGCGTCTCGGGATGCGCGGCGGCCACCTCGCGAAGGTCCGACGCCATCCCCGGTCCCACCCCGATCACGAGATCGTTCCCCGCATCGGCCAGCGCCATCAGGTTGGGAAGGTAGTCCTCGACGCTCGCCGACTCGAGCACCTCGGCCTCGACCTCGAAGTCGAGGATCGCCTGGCGAAGTCCTCGCTGAGCTTCGGCGTTGAACCCGTGATCGTTGAGACCGCGGGCATCGGTGACAAGACCGACCCGTAGCTCGCGGGTCAGGCCCGCGAAGGGCGGCGGGGACGCGGCAGTCGGCCCGCGCCCGGCCCGGGCATCGTCGGGCGCCGACGCCGGTGACGTTTCGCTCGTTGCCTGACCGGCCGATCCGTCCTGTGAATCCGAGCCGGTGCACGCCGCGAGTGCGAGCGCCACGATCACCACGAGTGCGGCGATCCGCATGAGGCCGAATCTAGGGGCTGCGCTCGCCCGGCGCAACCGGGTGCTCACCAGCCGGCGTAGGCGCCGAGCTTCGCGTCGTCGAAGCGCCCGCCGGCGACATCATCGAGGGCGCGCTCGATGATCGCGACGCCAACCTCCGCCTGCTCGCTCGTCAATGTGAGCGGCGGCGTCAGCTCGAGCACGTTGCCGTCGGTGCCCGTGTAGATGACTACGGCGCCGAGCTCGAAGCAGCGGTAGGCGGCCCGGGCGGCATGTCGTGGGCTTGGAGCCTTGCTGTCGCGATCCTCGACGAGCTCTATGCCGAGAACGAGGCCCTGCCCGCGGACGTCGCCAACGATCGGAATCCCCTCGGTCACCGTACGGAGGCCCTCGAGCAGCTGAGCGCCGATCGAGGCGGCGTTCGCAGCGAGCTGTTGCGCCTCGAGCTCGTCGAGCGTCGCGAGCGCCGCCGCGCAGGGCATCGGTGCGCCACCAAGCGTCAGCGCGCAGGCGCCGAGCGCCGAGTCGAGAATCTCGCTGCGCCCGACGACCGCCGAGAGCGGCAGACCGCTGGCGAGCGCCTTGCCGAGAGCGACCGCGTCGGGAACGACGCCCGCGTGCTCGAAGGCGAACAGCGACCCGGTCCGGCCCAGCCCGGTCTTGATCTCGTCGATCACGAGCCAGCATCCGTAAGCGTCGCTGAGCTCGCGCAGACGCGGCAGGAAATTGCGCGGCGGGACGATGTCACCGCCGTTTGCGAGGACGGGCTCGACGAAGATCGCGGCCGTTGCCTTGCCGGTGGCGCGCAGCTCTTCTTCGAGGGAGCCGAGACAGGCGAGCGAGCAACCGTCGAGCGAGCACGGTCCGTGAGGACAGCGATATGGGTTGGGATAGGGCACCTTCGTCACGTGCTCGGCGGCGGCATCCGCATGAAAACCCAGGCCCGAGATAGCCGCAGACGCCGCCGTCTGTCCGTGGTCGGAACCGCTGAACGACACGAGCCGCTCGCGCCCGGATGCGAGCCGCGTGTAGCGGCTGAGCATGTCCATCGCCTCGCTACCCGAGTTGCCGAACCACACCTTGCCGTTGCCTGGTACGAGGCCGCTCAGCCGTTCCGCCAGCTCCGTCTGGCGCGGGTGCGCAAAGATCGCTGACGTCGTCGACCATGCTCCGGCGCCCTCGCTCTCGATCGCCGACCGGACGCGGGCATTCTGGTAGCCCGTATTCATCACACCCGCGCCGGCGCAGAGGTCGAGATAGCGGTTGCCGTCGACGTCGGTGACGTAGCACCCCTCTCCCCGTTCGAGCACGAATGGGTAGAAGCGGATCTTCATGAGCTCGGCGAGGCTCTGCGACTCGCGACGTAGGGCGGCGTCTGTCTGCGCCAGCCCGTGTAGGACTCCGAGGTCGTTCATCGGCTCGCCCGTGCTCGTCTACAGTTCGCGGGCACGCGAGCCGTCGTGTCGCCCGCGGAAGCAGTCGAGATGAAGGCAAAAAAGGGAGACCGGATCCTTCGCAACACGCGCAGGGCGCGCTCAAGTCGCGTGCGCCGGGGTGCTCGCTCTGGCGTCATCGAAGAGGTCCTGGCCGACGATCCGCCGCGCTACCGCGTGCGCTGGGACGACGGAAGTGAGTCGGTCTTCGCGCCGGAGCCGGGCGGAGCCACGATCACTTCGCACACGACGGACGCCTAGCCGCCCTCGGCCTGCTTGCCCGGCCATGCCGCGGCCGGCACGGCGAACGTGACCCGTGGGCTCGCGAGCCGGCGCTCGTGGTCGGTGAGAAGAGCGTCGCGAAGCTCGCGCGAGCGCTCGACCCACCCCTCTCTGAGAGCGCCAGGAAGCTCGCCGAGGTCGATATCGCTGAGCAGCGCGCGCCTCGATGCGCGCTCGCGGGAGCCGGCCTTGGCGCGAAGGACGAGCTCGACAAACGGCGCGCGCCGGGTGGGGCTCGAGGGCGGGAGCGGGGTGAAGCCGATGGCGCGAGTCGTCTGGCCGACAACCCGGGCACGCACCCCAAGCAGCGAAAGAGACGAGCCGTCTCGAGCGTCGATGTCCTCACCAGCGACTACGACGTACCAACCCTTCTGCCCGGCGAGCGCGACCATGAACTCGACGAGCTCGCTTGTCGAGCCTATTGATGGCAAGACGACGCTGACGATCTCGACACCGTCTTGCGCCGCGGTTTTGGCGACCCGTGTTGCAACAAGCTCGGCGAGCGCGTCGGCCGCGGCCGGCTCAGCCGGGACGATCGTCACCCACCCGAGCCGTTCCCGGTTTGCGCTGATGTACGCATCGAACAGGCACGCGCTCGACCCGCGTGAGTGCCAGTGCGCCTGCACCTCGGCGACGAGCGCGGGCCGGCCCGCCAGCTCGTCGGGCCGCTCGAGCAATCCGCGGCTGGCGAGGCGATCGGCGTAGTCGTCACGCGACGTACGACGAAGGATGGACGACCCCGAACCGTAACGAAGCGATGGCTCGACGCCGTCGAAAACGTCGGCGCGCAGTGACGTCTTCCCGTTCCAGACAAGGGGCGTCTGCATCACACGACTACCTCGACGTACCCATCCCGTACTGACGTCTCATAGACCTTGACGCGCCAGCGGCCGTCACACGGCACCTCGCCCGTGTCGAGGTCGTACTCGAGCGCGTGCCATGGACAGCGGGTCACGGCGCCACCGCGAACGACGGGCTCCCAGCCCGTTGCGTCCGTTGCAACCACGGTGCGGGCGAGCGGCCCGTCACCGACGGGGCCGCCCTGGTGCGCACAACGATTGCGCACGGCAACGAAGTTGCCATCGACGTTGAGCACGGCGATCTCGCGGCCCTCGAGACGCACCACTATCGCCTGCCGGGCGGGAGATTCTCGACCGCGCGTCCTCGTTCAGGTGGACGTCAACGTCCGCGATCCAGAGATCGTCGAGTCGTGAAGCCACGGCGCGAATATACGCCGACTGCGGCCGCGGAAGAGCAACGAGCGTCTGGGCACGCGCTACGGTTCGGAAAGGTTGAGGCGACTCGCTCTTCTTGGAGCTGCGCTCGTGTTGCTCACGGTCCTCGCCTCCTGCGGCGGTTCCGGCGACGCGGCGCAAGCGCCGTCGGGCGGCGAGACCGTCGCGGCAGAGACGCCGGCCGACACAGCCGCCAGGCTCGCCGAGGCCGAAACCGACATGCCTCCCGAAGAGCTGCACCAGCGGATACTCAACGACCTCGAGAACCTTGCGGCCAGCTGCCCCGAGAATATCGAGCAGCTAGGCGACCACACCATCGCCGCGCGCGACCGGCTCCGGGAAGTCGGTATCGACGCCACACCATCTCAGGCACTCGATGCGGCCCGCGAGCTCCGGCAACACGCAATGGACCTGCCTTCTTGCGACGAGCTCATTAACAACTGGGCCGGGCTCGCGATCGACAGCGGACTCGAGAACGCAACAGACGAGTACATCGAAAGACTCCGCGAGCTCGATCGCAGCGCCGACCGCCAGCGGCGGCTCGGGCGTCGGTTCTAGTTCAGCACGAAGTGCCCTGCCACGAGCACGCCGCCAATCACAAGCTCGATCACCAGTGGCGGAACGACAGCCTTGTCGCGGCCATCAGCCATGATTCCGACAATTCGACCGACTGCCGCGGCGCCCATCAGAATCGCGACGGCGAGAAGCCAGACCGTCTCGCCGGAAGCAAGCCCTGTCGCGAGCATCGCGACGCAGGCGAAGAAGAACCCCCCGAGTACGCCACGAATCTCGTTGAGCCCAGCCGTCCCCGACGGAGACAGGTGAACGGCCTCGCCCATGTTCGCGGGCATGAACATGGATCTGATACCCAGGGCGAAGAGCGGCACACAGAGGATCGCGATGATGATTTCCATTGCCAACATGAGGCCTCCTGACGCAGTTCCAACACGTCGCGCGTCGTAGCGCGCAGTCAGTCGCTTTCCGGCCCATACGCATTCGCGATGGCGATGATCTCGTCGGGTGCGTCCTCCTGGAGGTAGTGGCTCGCGTTCTTCAAGCGGATCACCTCTGCCTGAGGGAACGCCGCCTCCCACATCGCAACTAGCGGCCCCAACCCGGGCCTTGTTGCAGCGCTAGTCGCCGTCGGTTGGGCTTGGGCTCTCGGGCGACCCTACGCGGCGGGCCCGCGCCTGATGTCGATTCCACCAGGCGCGGGCCTCCCGACCGATCTCCGCAACATTGGCGCCGCCGGACATATCGGAGAGGTCGTAGGCCAGCTCAGCGAGCAGGTCGCCGGCGAGATATTCAAACAACGCTACGTCCCGACCGCCCATGTCCAGGCGCCAGTTACGAAGACCGGGCGTCGGCGACAGGTCGGCACGCCTGGCCGAGAGCCTCTGCTTCGGCCGGCCGCCGTCGCGGCGACACGCCAGCATCTCGGGCGCGTATCGAAGCTCGAGGAACGCACAGATCGTTCGAAGCTCCCGATCTGGGTTCTGCACCAGGCTCTCGTATGAGACCTCGGCGTATCGCGACTCGCCGAGCAATCGCCCGGCGGCACGCCCCTCTCCGACCAGCCAGCGCCACCAGAGCGCGCACACGGCCACCGGCTCGCGTTGCCAGAGATCGAGCTTGCCAGGGCCTTTCGTCGCGGTGGCCCATTCGAGCGAGGAGAGCCCAACGTCGCGTCCATCCCGAATGAGGTGTACGAAGCGCGCGTGCGGGAACATGCCGGAGAGCAGCGGGAGCCACCGCACGTAGTTCGGTGTCTTTTCGCCGGCCAATGGTTTGTCGTGAAGACGGCCAAGGCTGACATAGAGCTCGGACACGAACTGCGCGTACGTCGAGGACGACTCGGCCGCGGCTAGCACGTCCGACGTCTCGAGACCGAGGCGCGCAAACCGGTGGTAGCCGAGAGCGCCAAATACGAGCTTGTCCGTTAGTGGAACGTCCTCGCCTCGTGCGCCGGCCTCGAGCTGCTCTGGGGCGACCAGCTCGAGCACGCGCGGAATGAAGTGCGTGTCGCATGCGACGGCCAGCTCGGGATGACGATCGAGCATACGTTGCAGCAGAGTCGTGCCCGAGCGCGGGCAGCCTACGACGAACACGCACGGGCTGCGGGAACCGTCGCGCGGGAGAGAGACAGCGTGCTTCGGTCGCGGCGCACGAGCCATCGGGGGCTGGACGCCAGCGGCACCTGGGTCGGCTGCCCAGTGGTCGGCCTCATCGAGCAGCGCGAGCGGGAGATGTAGCCAGCGGCGCCGAAATCGGTAGACGCACGCCAACCGGAACAGCGTCTGAGCCACCGCGTGCGAGAACGCGCCGCTAACGGCCCGCCCACGAGCGGCTGCATACGCTTGGGCGAAGCCGTGGGCGTGCGCCCGCGCCACTTCTACTCCGCGCCCGGCCTGGAAGGCACGCAGCAGTAGTTGAGCGCCGAGGTTGCCGATGTCGTTCATGGGGTCGCCTCGCGCCGCCGTATCAAGATCGATGAGGCCGACCCGGCCACGGTCCAGGAGAACGTTTCCATCGTGCAGATCTCCGTGAACGAGGGCGGCCAACTCGCTCGAAGGTCCGGCACTCACGGTGTCAAGCGTCCGTCGGCAGCGCCGCGCGAGGGTCGAGTCATGCTCGCTGACGTAGCCCACCCATCGCCCGAGGTCGGGCGGCTCTGCAAGTGGCAGGTCTAGCGCTTCGGCAGGCGCCTGGTGGAAGCACGCAAGGCTTGCGGCGACGTCGCTCAGGGCACGCTCCGTGTCTTTGGGCGCGCCCGTCTCAAGGATCGACCGAAGTGAGCGGCCGGCAACCTCGTCGAAGACGATCGTCCAGCTCGTCTCGTCTGCTTCAAGCACAGTCGGCAGCGCGGGAAACGCCGCGGCCGAATCCTGCGCCGCGGTAGCAAGCGCTCTCGAGACGCGAAGCCGCTGCTCGATGCGATTGCGTCGAACGATCTTGACGTAACGATTTCCGTCGGGTGCATCGATGCGCACGGTGGCTCGGCGTGTCGGCCGATACGCGATCAGCTCACCTCGCGTGTCCCAACCGGCGAGTGCCGGCAGATCGCTGTCCTGAGCTGGTTCAACCGCTCGGAACCGATCGGTCGATCGCTCGTAGACACCGAACGTGAGCATCTGATTGCCATCGCGGGCAACGCTCGGCCACAGATCGTGGGCTCGCGGATAGCAGGTCTCCCAGCACAGCCCTTCGGTCGAGGGGGCGGCGTCCGTCGCGAGGAAGCTCCGCCTCTGGCGACCGCTCAGGGCGCGAGGCTCGTCGAGCGCAGCGAGCCCGAGCTTCACGATGTCTCGACACGACTCCGCCCAGCCGGGCTCGAGCATCCGAAACGGCAGTAGAGCGCGGTCGAGATGGGCGCAGCCGACGTAGAACGATAGGTCGCCGAGATCGATCGGCTGCCCTAGCTGCACGTAGTGCGACACCAGCTCGTCTGTGAACACCGCGATGTGCTGGGCCGCTGCCGGTGTACGAGCTGCGACGATCTCGAGGTCAGCGACGAGTCGGCCGAGGTCGGCGAGGGGGTTCCCGATCGCCAAACGCTCGAAGTCAACCACGACTGCCCGACCGTCGGGCGCGACGAGGAGCTGGTCCAGGTGGCAGTCGCCGTGCACCAGCTTCTCGACTGGCCGTGACGGCGCCAGCGTTTCCAAGCGCGACGCGAGCGCTACGGCATCGACCCCGAGTGTTGCCAGTACCTGTGTGGCTTCCAGCGCCGTCTCGAGCGGTTGCGCCTCCGGCAGGTCGAGCGCCTGGGGTCGCTCGAAGCATGGAGCAGCAGCAATAGCTCGGCCACCGCTTCGGGCTCGAGCTGGCCGTAGAGCAACTCGGAAAGCGCCGGGGAGCCGCCGACGGCCCGTTCCACAGCGATTTGCCCGCCAGCGAGCGCGCCGAGGGAATCTGGCACGTGTAGCCCAACGGGCTGCTGATCGAGCCACTTCAAACGGCGGTCGATGCGCTGGCCTGTAGCGTCGGGAAAGAAACACAAGAACGCGCTGCGCTCGTCGCGGCGGCCGTCGAGCTCGTTCTTCAGGCTCAGCATGGCCCGCATCACCAGCCGGCGCTCGGGCTTGTAGCGCACGACCTCGAGTCGGCTGCGCCGCTCGCGGACTCGGTAGCCATCGAGGCGCAGCTCGGGTAACGCGCGAAGGGCCCGCTTCAACCTGGAGAAATCGGTGATCTGACCCAGGTCCCGCAGGTTCGCGTCGTTGGGGAACAGGAACAGGACGCTCTGCTTGGTCGCCAGTAGGCGTACTCCGTCGCCGAGTGGCGATGGCGCAGCGCGCTTCGCTGCCCATTTTTGGGCGAGCGCAGCTGCACGCGACCCCGGATGCGTTCGAACGTATCCCTGGTGTGTGACGCGCTCGCCTTCGCGCGAATCGGCCTCGAGCTCGATCGCGACCAGCGCGCCGACGTTGGGCTTCAGCCTGATATATCGGGGAGAGACGCAGTGAGCAGAGATGCCCGAGTCGCTCAGGAGCTCGAGCAGCAGGTCCTCGTCCAGCAGCGAGGAGAGGTCTCCCACGTCTAGCGACGCGGGCAGCTGCGAAGTTAGGTTACTCACTACAGCTGCGCCGCCTCGTATCGGCTCCGAGCGCCATCGTTTAGGCTCAAGCGCCACCGCTTCCGTTAGCCGCGCTGCCGCCGCCCGCCAGGTGAAGTGCGCTAACGCGCGTTCTCGACCCAGCCTTCCTAGCTCGTGTCGTCGGTCGGGCGCCTCGAGCAGCGCGAGGACCTCGCCCCTTAGTGCGTCGTCGTCGTCGGGGTCCACGAGCACTCCCGCGTCCCCGACGAGTGCAGCGATATCCCCTTGGTCCGACACAACCACCGGGAGTCCGGCAGCCATGCCTTCGAGCACCTTGAGAGGGCAGAAGTAGAAGGGCTCATGGCGTGGATACGGAGCCACGAGCACCGTACCTCGGAGCAGCTCGCGCGTGGCCCGCGCATGTGACAGCGGGCCCGTGATCTCGACGGACTCGGCGACGCCGAACCGGGAGACCGCCTGCGCGATGTCCTCGGCGCCTTGGCCCCCACCGATGACGAGCAACCTCGTATCGCGACCGGCCAGACGAAGCTCCGACAGAAGCGGCACCAACCGCTCTGCGCCATGCCAGGGCTTTGGATGTCCGAGGAAGACGAGCGTCTCGGCGTCACCTCCGCGCTGGCGTGGTAAATCGAGGTGTGGGCGGGGCTCGACGCCGTTTGGAATGACGACGGTGCCCTTGTCGCTGCCGCGCACTCGGGCAACGTGTCTGCGAAGCGGCTCGGACACGGCTGCAATCAGGTCTGCGTCTCACCAGAGCTCTAGCTCGATCTCGGCCGCGTGGGCGACCTCGCGATCAGGGCGATACCGCCGAGTTTCGTCCACGAGAGGTGTGTTGACCTCGAGGACGAACGGACAGCCAAGCACGCGCGCCGCTCGAAGTCCATCCCGGTGCCCGAGTGCGTATCGCTCGTAGATCATGTCGGGTGTGGAGTCGGCGGCAAGGAGCACCGTCTCGAGCCCCTCGAGCTTCCGCCAGCCGCGCACCGGCATGTTCGCGTCTAACGGTCGTCGCGCGGTAAAGGTTTGGACGCTGTGGCCGTTCGCCGCAAGCGCTGCCCCGATGGATCGCAGGTGCACGGAGGCGCCCTTTGTTCCGTCCGGAGCGACGCCGCGATCGGCACAAAGGTGGAGAATCCTCACGGTGCCACTGGCTCCATGGCCGCCCGCGGAGCTGTGCTCGACGCAAAGATGTCAGCGAGCTCGAACAGTGTTCTGCCGCGATCAAAGCGCTGCCGCACCTTGTCGGGGCCGGCCGCGGAGAGTCTGAACCACAGCGGGTCATCCGTGATGAGACGGTGGAGCCCCTCGGCAAGCTCGTGCGCGTCCCCGGCGGCGACCACTAGCCCGTGGACGTCGTGGTCGATGATCTCAGGTATGCCGCCGACGGAAGTGGTGACTACTGGAAGGCCGGCGTTGAGCGCCTCCACCAGAACGGTCGGTAGCGCGTCCTGGTTTCCGTCCGCTCCTACTACGCAGGGTGCCGCCAAGACGCGGGCGCGGGCCATCCAATCACGGATCGCGTCGCTCGACACCATGCCCGGAAACTCCACCCTGTCCTCGAGGTTCAGAGCCTCAGCCGATCGCACGAGCTGCTCGCGCTGATCTCCGTCTCCCAGAACGACGCATCGGAAATCAGCGCCCTGCTCGCGCAGGAGCTCGCAGGCAGCGATCAGAACGTCGAAGCCCTTCTTCTCTACCAGGCGACCGACGGCGAGAAGCAGATTCGGCTCGCGAGCCGTTTGCTGCGCGCGGTCGGTCGAAGCTCGAACGCCGTTGTAGATGCGGACAACCGTTCCGGGCCCGTCGGCGAGGAGCCGGTCCTTGATAAAGCGACGATTCGCGTCGCAAACCGTCACCACGGTGCTCGCAGCGGTCGCGATCTCCCGGAACACGTCTCTGTCGACGGTGCTGCGATAGATGTCCTTCGCGTGCGCTGTGACGCTGAAAGGCACACCGATCAGCAGATGCACGAGGTACGCCGTGTGTGCGGCCACAGTCATGAAATGGGCATGAAGATGCGAGATGCGTTGGCGTTCGACGCAGCGCGCCAGCTCGAGCGCCTGGATCAGAGTCGCCGCGCGCCGGCGCGATGGGATCCTGTCCAGGAAGCTGCAGATCGTCGGCAATGCCGGCGCCGTCCTGCCCGGATCGAGCTCGGCAAGCAGCCGCAGGCTCTCTAACGTCGAGCACCGCGCCGGCCAGGTCAGGTATTGAACGTTTGCCCTCAATGCACCGAGCTCGGGCTGGGTGGGCTCGGCGTCGGGAGGGCGGAGCGAAAAGATTGTCAGCTCGCGACCGGCCTCCTCGAGGCCGAGAAGTTCACTCAAGATGAAGGTCTCCGCCAGGCGCGGAAACTTCTTGAGAACGTATCCGACGCGATCGGCCAAACCGCTAGCTCCCAGTCAAGGCTCGCACCGTCGCGGGGCCCGTGTCTGCATGCCGTGACAGCGTTTCGCTGAGCAAGCCTGGGACAACATCCAGGCCGTCAAGGCGAACGTCGGTCGGCTGGCGCACAGGTTGCCGCAGGGCACTCTCTGCGAGGCCAAGCTCGTCGGCGGTGGACAGAACGCGTCGGTCCCCGTACACGAGGATCCTGTCGTAGAGACGATCGAGGTAGCGCCAGGCTCCCGAGCTGTCCCACTCGCCTTCGACCGTCGCGGCCCGATCGATGACATCGCGGAGCCCGAGGATGAAGCGCGATCGAGCGCCGCGTTGCAGCTCCTCGAAGGCGGCGACGAGCTCACCACCCAACCCCAGGGGCGCCTGGTCAACCAGGACTACGTCCGGACTGAAGCCGCAAGCGGCGGCGCAGATCAGCCTCGACCTGATACAGACCACTTCCTTGAGGGTCAAGTCCAGGTCATGTCGGTAGAAGTGGTGTAACGGGTTCGTGGTGGGCGGGAGCTAGTCCGGCCACCGTGGACTCGAGACTCGTCGGTTGACGCCAAGTCGACTGACGAAGGGAAGCACCACGATGGCCGAGAAACGGAGCATGACGACCGGCGAGGTCGTTGCCAAGATTTTGATGTCCGAGCACGCCGATTTCGTGCGTGAGGCGGTGGCGGTGGTGGCTGCTGAGCTGATGGAGGCGGAGATCAGTGCGGAGATCGGTGCTGGGCGGGGCGAGGTGAGCGCGGAGAGGGTCACGCACCGGAACGGGTATCGGCCGAGGCTGTGGGAGACCCGGGTTGGCGAGTTGGAGCTGGCGATTCCGCGCAAGCGGGATGGCTCGTCCTACTTTCCCTCGTTCTTGGAGCCCAGACGGCCGTGTGAGCAGGCGATCGTGGCGTGTGTGATGGAGGCCTACGTCAACGGGGTCTCGACGCGCAAGGTCGACCGGTTGGTGGAGCAGCTCGGGATCCACGGGATGAGCAAGGACCGGGTCTCGACCATCTGCCTGGAGCTCGATGAGCGTGTCGACGCTTTCCGTAACCGCCCTCTAGAGGGCGAGTTTCCCTATCTCTGGCTCGACGCCAAGCATCTCAAGGTGCGCTCAGCCGGCCACGTCAGGAGCAAGGCGTTGGTCGTGGCCTACGCCGTCCACGAGAGCGGCCACCGC
The DNA here is from genome assembly GCA_965223695.1 of Gaiellaceae bacterium. Lineage (GTDB taxonomy): Bacteria > Actinomycetota > Thermoleophilia > Gaiellales > Gaiellaceae > JAUVPB01. The sequence continues at coordinate 150,238 of CBDCXJ010000025.1, forward strand.
GAGGTGATCGGGATCGACATCGGCGAGACCGAGACCGAGGCGTTCTGGCTCGAGTTCCTGCGCGGGCTTCGCTCACGAGGCCTGCAAGGCATCCGCCTAGCGGTCTCAGACCACCACGGGGGCCTGAAGACCGCGGTCGAGCGGACCCTCGGCTGCCCATGGCAGCGCTGCACCGTCCACTTCGTCCGCACCATGCAAGGCCATTGCCGACGATCAGAGCGCGGCCTCGTCTCGGCAGCTCTGCGCGAGCTGTTCGACGCTACAGACCTACAAGCAGCGAAAGCCAGGTTCGGCGAGGTACTCGAACGCTTCCGCGACCCGCTGCCAAAGATCGCCGAGCTCCTTGAGAGCGCTGAGGAAGACCTGCTCGCCTTCTACCAGTTCCCAGCGGCGCACTGGCCCAAACTCCGCTCGACCAACCCGCTCGAGCGAGTCAACCGCGAGATCGGACGCAGAACCGACGTCGTCGGCATCTTCCCAAACAACGCCTCTGCCATCCGACTCGCCGGCGCCCTCCTGATCGAACAAAACGATGAGTGGCTCGTCAACCGCCGCTACCTCTCAGCCGAATCGATCGCCCAGATCCTCGAGAACGAACACAACAACGAACGAGAAGAGGTAGCCGAACTCAAAGCCGGATGACACCCCGACGAGGAATTACACCACCACACGCGACTTGACTCAAGTCCAGGGAACGAGCGCGATATGTCCCGTCTGGCTGCTTCGTAACCGCTGGTAGCTTCACCAGATCGCAGCCTCGGGGCAGACGGAATGCGTGCGCTCGTGGCGACCCGGTGACGATGAGTACGGCCGGGGTGGGTTGGACGCGGGCAAGCTCCTGCGCGATTCGAACGGACCGCCGCAGATGCCCGAGGCCGTATGTGTCATGGGAGTAGATCAGAACCCGCTGCGGTCTCTGCGCCCGCGCGTCGCTCGACGGGGCGGCGCGCAACAGGCGATCGTGGCTGCGACCGGCCCCGACCGGAGAAGGCATGTGCCTCATCGTGGCCGCCCGTCGCCCGTCACGTGCACGCGGAGCGGTCCCGGCGTAGCAATAGGCCTTAGCAAGCCCTCGCGTTGCGAAATCCGCATTTTGCCTCCCACACACGTGCAGCCAATACCGGCTCACACCGCCTCGCTAGGCTCGCCGCTCGAGCCTGTCTTCCCTCCAGCCTCAACATTCTTGTGCCGCGAGCGATCTTCGGAACGAAATGGAGCTCGTTGATCACAGCTAGCTCTGGATGGTGATCGAGCATGCGCTGAAGCAGGGTCGTCCCCGATCGTGGGCAGCCGACAACGAAGACGAATGGATTCGGCCCGAGACCCTCGGCTATTCCCGCCGACGCAGACGCAATGCTGCGACTCGGTTCGGGGGGTGAGCACGCGCCGGCGCGTGTCAACTGACCGGCTCTGCTCCTGCGACGCCTCTTGTCTGTGCTGCTCGTCTGCCACCATGATCTGCAGTGCTCGGCGACCGCGCGGACTTCCGCATCGGCCGGCCTCGTGGGACATTCGTAGCCCAGCTCGGAGAGCAGATCTCCCGAGAGTGCTTCGAACAGGGCAATGTCTCGGTCGTGCATCTCGGTACGCCAGTCTCTGAGCCCCGGCGTTGGCGGTAGCCATCTCTTCTTGGCCGATCGGCCGGGCTTCCCGCGCCTCCTGCCTTCGTGGTATCTCGCCATCTCGGGCGCATAGGGCAGCTCGAGGAAGCGCCCCAGTTTGCGCAGCGTGAGCTCAGGCTGGGCGACCAGATCCTCGTAGCGGACCTCGTGGTAGCGGGTCGGCCCCAGCGCGTTTGCGTCGTATTGCCCCGTGCGAACGTACGAGGCCCACCAGAGCGCCGACACGGCTACCGGCTCGTCCTGCCACAGATCGTAGATTCGTGCCGGCCCTTTCTCTCCCCAGTCGAGCAGGGAGAGCGCTACCTCCCGCCCGTCGCGGATGACGTGCACGAACTTCGCACTCGGAAACAGCGCGCCGAGTAGTGGTAGACGCTTTACATACCCCGGCGACTTCTCGCCGGCGATCTGCTTCCCGCGGGCCCGCGCCATCTCCTGATACACGCGGCTCACGAACGCTGAGTACGATGCGGAGCTCTGTGCTGCGCGGTCGACTGCAGCATCAGAGATGCCGATTCGCGCGAAGCGAGGAAACGAGCGAACACTCTCGACGATTTCCGCCGTCAACGGCGGATCTTTCCACGGGCTGCGAATCTCGACGGCCTTGGTGATGAACAGCGAGTCGTACGCGACGGCAACCTGTGGATGGTTGTCGAGCATCCTCTGCAACAGCGTCGTCCCGGACCGCGGGCAGCCGACGACAAAGAAGGCCGGAGAGTCGTTCAACGCTGGCGTCGGCTGAACGTTGGTTGCCGGCAACTGTAACCCGCCTCCTACGTCAGTCTCGAGACGTCACTCTGGCGAGCCAGCGCGCGTTGCGAAATCCGCATTTTGCCTCCACCCGTGCGACCGAGTCGGCGCACACGACCTCTGGGCTCGCCGCTTGAGCACACTCCCTCCCGCATCAGCAGTCTAGGTCATTCCGACGTCCAGGTCATCGCTGGTGCCGGAATTTTGGGCGTTCATGGGCCGCGCGAGCTCGCGCGGCCCCGAGCCAGTCGCGCGGCGTCACGCCATCGGGCCAACTCTCCATACGCGCCGGGTTGAAGGTCATTCTGCGAATCCGCTCGTTGCTGCTGTCGGCGCCTGCCCGGCCTCGTAGATCGGGATCACGTTGGGATGATCGATCGACGCCGCCAGGCGACTCTCAAAGCGCACCCACCCTCTTCTCCTACACGCGCAAGAGCTGAGCCGAACCCGGCGCATTAAAAACCGGGTGCTCGGAGGGGTGTCTGAAAACCGCACCCTCCCTCGCCTCTCGCACGCCCGGGTGGAGTTGACCCGTTTTGGTTGACATCTGGGGTCTAGGCCGCGATGGCCTTTGTTTGGTGTTGTTGTTCGTAGTTGATGGGGCTGAGCATGTCGAGGCTGGAGTGGCGTCGGCGGGGGTTGTAGATGCATTCGATGTACCAGAAGATGCGCATGCGTGCGTGCTCGCGTGTGGTGAAGCGTTCGCGTTTGAGGAGTTCTTTCTCGAGGCTGGCGAAGAATGTCTCGGCGAGCGCGTTGTCCCAGGGGTCGCCGACGCTGCCCATGGAGAGATCGATTCCCGACTCCTTGGCATGGCTGCCGTAGGCCAGGCTCGTATATTGGGAGCCGTGATCGGAGTGCGCGATGACGCCGGCCGTCTCGCGCGTGTGGGCTGCCATGCCGAGCGCGTCGAGGACGAGCTCTGTTTTGAGGTCGCCGCGCATTGACCAGCCGATGATTCTTCGGCTGTAGACGTCTTGGACGCAGGCGAGGAAGAGGAAGCCTTGCCCGGTCTGGACGTACTTGATGTCGCAGACCCAGAGCCGGTTGGGCTCTGCGCGCGTGAAGTCTCTGTCGACGAGGTCTGGTGCCGAAGAGCGCCCGGCCTCGCGGATCGTGGTGCGTGGCCCGCCGCCTCGTCCGTCTGCGCCTTTGAGGCCGAGCTGGCGCATCAACCTGGCGACACGCTTCTTGCCGACACGGACGCCGTGAGCGAGTCTGAGCTCGGCCTGGATTCTCGGGGCCCCGTAGATGCCTTCCGTCTGCTCATGCACACGCCGGATCCGAACCGCGAGGTCGATGTCGGCGAGCTCGCGATCGCTCGGCCCTCGCCGCTTCCACGCGTAGTAGCCCTGACGAGTCACACCCACGACGCGGCACAGCAGGGAGACAGGAAACTGTGCTCGCTCCGCCTCGACAAACCCAAAACACGTCACGGCTTGTCGGTCTCCCTGGCGAAGAAAGCCGCGGCGCGCTTCAAGATCTCGCGCTCCTGGCGCAGCACCTTGTTTTCCCGCTCGAGCTCACGCAACTTCGCGCGCTCCTGCGAGCTGAGCATGTCCTCGCGCTCTCCCCGATCAGCCTGATCCTGGCGCAACCAGTTACGCAACGACTGCTCCGAACAGCCAAGCTCCAGAGCGAGCTGCTTCGGTCAGCGCTCCCCGCTCCCTAGTAGCCGCACCGCCTCAACACGGAACTCCGGCGGATACGGCGGTCTCGTCTTCGGCATAACAACGCTCCTCTCCCGAACCCACAAGGCCCGAAAGCATCACGATGTCAACCAGACCGGGTCAACTCCACTGTTCCCAGTCGGAGGCGCTTGTGAGCCTTTCTCGCGGCCTTTTGGAGGCGTTTGACCTGGACCCTGGTGGTGCGTTGACGGTTGCCTGAGCTGGTGGGCTTGGGGGATGGTTGTTCATGAGACTTGGGGGTTGGTCTTGTGAGCGAGAAACGGGATCGTCGGAAGTGGTCGCCTGAGCGGAAGGCGGAGATCGTGCTCGCCGGTCTGCGCGGCGACCGGAGCGTGCGCGACGTCTGTCGCGAGCACGAGATCGCCGAGACGCTGTACTAGGGGTGGCGTGACCGTCTGTTGGAGGGCGGCACCGAGGCGTTGCGCTCCGCGAGGGAGCGCGCCAGGGATCCGCGTGAGCAGGAGCTGAAGGACGCCAGGAAGCGGATGGCGCGGCTCGAGCGTGCGTTGGGGAAGAAGACGTAGGGGCTTGAGGTAGCGGGGGAACTGTTGCGGGACTGGACGTGAGCGTCCGCGTGTCCAGAGCCCGTGCCGAGCTCGCTCAGGGACGCCGGCCTTCGGTGGTCGCGCGAGTGGCAGGCATCTCACGCCAGGCGATCTACCGCGTTCCCCGGCGCCGACCACGCCAAGCAGGCCCGGGCAGGGTCTCAAACACGGATGCGGCAATCGTCGAGGTCGCCAAGGCCAACCCGACCGACGGGACGCGGATGGTGGCAGCGCTCGCGACGCGGGAGCTGGGTGAGCCGGTGAATCGCAAGCGGGTGCAGCGGATCATGCGCGAGCACAAGCTGTTGCAGCCGACCCGCCACACGGGTAGGCGAGCGCGTCCTGGTTTCTTCCAGGTCACCCGGCCTGACGAGCTCTGGCACATGGACATGACGAAGCTCTGGGTCGCCCAGCACGGCTGGGCGTACATGCACGCAATCATCGACTGCCTAACGCGCGAGATCACCGCCTGGACACTCGACCTCAGAGCTCGAACCAAGGAGGCGATCGACTGTCTCGAGCACGCGCTCGCCGTGCGCCATATCGAGCCCGGCCAGCTCACGCTCGGCACCGACAACGGCCCGCAATTCACCAGCAGAGGCTTCCGCCGCCATCTCACCGACCGTGGGATCGCGCACCGACGCGGCGGCTACCGCGACCCCGAGTCCCAGGCCTTCATCGAGTCCTGGTTTGGCCAGTTCAAGAAACGGCTCGCCTGGCGCGCCGAATGGGAAACCCTCGACCACGCCAGACAGGACATCACCAGCTACCTCAACAGCTACCAGCACCGACCCCACTCCGGGATCGGCTACCAAACACCCACCGAACTCGCCACCACCTGGAAGCGAGAACCCCTACACACCCGAGCAACCTAAACCGACAACACAAACCGGGTCCAGGTCACGAGGGCACTCGCGGGCATCGGAGGGCACGGCTCCCCTGCATATCAGCATCTTCGAGCGGCTCGTGCGATCCCGCGCGTACCCGACGAAAGTGTTGAGTTCGTTCCCCACACGTTCCCCGCACGCCCAAAGCGTGTCTCAGCAGAAGCGTCGCGCCTAGAAGGGCTCGGCGAGACGATCGGTGAAGCTGTCTCTGGGCATGGGTTCTTCCTCTGTCGTGCGCTCGTTCGCTACTAGTAGTCGCCCGTGGGGTCACGGAGCGGGTGTCTGTCGAGGAGCATCTCCGAAGCCTGCCATCCGCGCGATCGTCTCCGGATCGAGGAACGACCGAACCGCTGCCTCCGTCTCCTCCTCGAGTGCGCGCTCGATTCCCCCGAAGGCCGCCTTCCCGAACACGCGCTTGAGATCTGTCACCGACCGCTCGGGCAGCTCGGCGATGCGAGTGGCCACCGCGCGCGCCTCGCTCATCAGCTCCTCGTCGGCCACGACCCTCAGGGCGACCCCGAGCTCCTCGAGTTGCCCCGCCGTGTAGTGGTCGTCGAACAGGATCATCTCCTTCGCGCGCGCCAGCCCCACGAGGTTCGGAAGGATCGCGGTCACGGCCCCTGTGACGAACGCTCCGAGGCGCATCTCGGGGAAGAAGCCCTTGGCCGACTCGGCCCAGATCGGAAGGTCGCAGCAGATCGCCCACTCGAAGCCCCCGCCGACGGCCCAGCCGTTGATCGCACCCACGACGAAGGTGTCGCCGAGCACGATCTCGCGCGTCGCTCGCTGGATCTCGTCGATGAACTGCTGCGTCGAGGCTTCGTCGCCATCGTGCTTGACCTTGAGGTCATCGCCGGCGCAGAACGCGCGGCCGGCGCCGGTCAGGATGACGGCGCGCGTCTCGGGGTCGGAATTGGCCTCCGCCATCCGGTCGGCGAGTGCGCTCCCGAGCTCGAGAGTGAGCGCGTTCAGCCGCTCCGGGCGGTTCAGGGTGATCGTGCGCACACCACCGTCGAGCTCGCTCAGAACAGTGGCGCTCATCGCCGGCCTCGGTCCGCTCGCGCGTTGAACTCGTAGGCGGTCGCGTCTCCCACGGCTGACGGGTACGGTACTCTACGCTTTGCGCCGGAGCCCGCCTTGCAGCTGATCGGCATCGACGTCGGCGGGACGTTCACCGATCTCGTGTACACGGATACCGAGGTCGGGGTGACCATCGTCCACAAGGTGCCGACGACGGCGCCCGATCCGGCTCCCGGCGTCATCGAAGGGCTTCGCCAGCTTGGCGAGCGATTCGGTGTGGACGGCTCGGGCATCAGCCACGTGCTTCATGGAACGACGGTCGCCACGAACGCTGTGCTCGAGCACGAGGGGGCGCTCACCGGTGTCCTGACGACGGCGGGCTTCCGAGACGTCCTCCATATCGGCCGCCACTGGCGGCCCGAGAACTACTCGATCCAGCTCGAGATCCCCTGGCAGGAGCGCCCGTTCGCGCTTCGGCGCCACCGCTTCACCGTGCCCGAGCGCATCGTCCCGCCTTCCGGCGAGACCCTTGTTCCCCTCGACGAGGACGCGGTGCGCATGGCCGCGGCATCGCTGCGCGAGGAGGGCGTCGAGTCGGTGGCGGTCTGCTTTCTCTTCTCGTACCTCAACCCCAGCCACGAGGAGCGCGCATGCGAGATCGTGCTCGAGGAGCTGCCAGGCGCCTTCGTCGTGAGCTCGGCCGCGATTGCCCCGCAGTTCCGCGAGTTCGAGCGGTTCACGACGGCCGCGATGACGGCGTTCGTCGGGCCGCGCGTCCGCGGCTACGTCGAGAACCTCGCGGCGGGCCTGGAGCAGTCGGGGATCGCCGGCGAGCTGCACATCATGGGCTCGCATGGCGGCGTCGCCACCGCGTCGGCGGCGGCCGAGCGGCCGATCATGACGCTCATGTCAGGGCCGGCGGCGGGCGTTCTGGGCGGCGCCTGGGCGGGCGCGCTCTCGGGTCACGACAGGCTGATCACATTCGACGTCGGCGGCACGAGCGCGGACATCGGCATCGTCATCGACGGCGAGCAGCGAACAGCGCTCTCGCGCGACACCTGGATCGCCGGCTACCCCGTGCTCGTGCCGATGCTCGAAATCGCGACGATCGGCGCCGGCGGCGGGTCGATCGCCTCGGTCGACGAGGGCGGGTCGTTCAACGTGGGGCCTCGATCCGCCGGCTCGATACCCGGGCCGGCCGCGTACGCGAAGGGCGGGACCGAGCCCACGGTGACCGACGCGAATCTCGTGCTCGGACGACTCGATCCCGAGAACTTCCTCGGGGGCGAGATGGCGCTCGATCGGGACGCCGCCCAGCGCGCCATCGGCGACCTCGCCGGAGACCTCGAGCTCGCGCCAACCGAGGCCGCGGAGGGCGTGCTCACCATTCTCAACGCGAACATGGCCAACGAGATCAGAGCGCGAACCGTGCAAAAGGGCCTAGACCCGCGCGACTTCGCGCTGGTGGCCTTCGGCGGGGCCGGCCCCCTCCACGGTGCCGAGGTCGCCGCGATGCTCGAGATCCCGGAGGTGATCGTCCCGCCGCACCCGGGCATCACCTCGGCGAGCGGCCTGCTGACGACCGACCTGCGCTACGAAGAGCTGCAGACCGAGTTCCAGCTTCAGGGCTCGGTCGATCTCGACCGGCTCAACGCCGACTTCGACGCCCTCGAGCACACCCTGCTCCAGCGCCACGAGGCCGACGAGTTCGCAGCGGGCACCGTGACGCTCTCGCGCTCGGCCGACGTCCGCTACCTGGGGCAGGGGTACGAACTGCGAGCGCCGGTGCCGGCCGGACACCTCGACGACGCTGCGCTCGAGCGGTTTTTCGCCGACTTCCATGCCGCGCACCAGCTCGAGTACGGCCATTCGTTCCCCGATAGCCCGATCGAGATCGTCAACATCCGTCTCGTCGGGATCGCGGCCATGCCGAAGATCGGTGCTCCCACGGTCGAGGGCGGTGACTCGCTCGAGGCGGCACGCACCCGCAAGGGCTCCTGCCTCTTCCGCGTCGACGGTGAGCTCCGCCCCTTCGAGGTTCCCTACTTCGAGCGCGACGAGCTTCCGCTCGACACGACCGTCGAGGGCCCGGCGATCATCCTGCAGCGCGACACGACGACGGTCGTGCCGCCGGGTTGGATCGCGACACGAGAGCCGACCGGCAACATCGTGCTAACGCGGGAAGCATGAGCGTGGCCCACGATCCCGCGACGCCGGGCCACATCGACCCTGTGACCGCGAAGGTGATCTGGGGCGCCCTCGAGAACATCGCCGTCGAGATGGGCTTCAAGCTCATGCGCATGAGCCATTCCAGCCTCATCCGCGAGTCGGAGGACTTCGGCTGCGTCATCCTCGACGCCGACGGCCGACAGCTGGCCGAGACCCCGCAGGTCACGCCGCTGCAGTCCGGGCCCGCTCCCGGCTACATCCGGGGCATCCGGCGCTCGCTTGCCGAGCGCGGCGAGGACATGTACCCCGGCGACGTCTACATGCACAACGACCCCTATGGCGGCGCGTCGCATGGCCCGGACGTCGGCTTCTGCGTTCCCGTCTTTCGCGGCGAGGAGCACGTCGGCTTCAGCATGAGCGCCGCCCATCACCTCGACATCGGCTCCCACACGCCGGGCAGCGCCGGGATCGTCGACGCGGTCGACGCCTACGCCGAGGGGCTGCAGTTCAGAGCGATCAAGGTCGTCGAGCGTGGCACGAGAAACGCCGCGGTCTGGGCCATGGTGCGCGACAACATCCGCGCGTCCGAGCTGGTCGTGGGTGACATGGAGGCCCAGATCGCGGCGTGTCACATCGGCGCCGACGCTTTCCTCGGCCTGATCGACGAGTACGGGCTCGAGCTGGTCCGGGCGGCGTCCGAGGAGTTGATGGACTACTCGGAGCGGATGATGCGCGCCGCGATCGAGAAGCTCCCGGATGGGAAGTACGCCGCCCCCAGCGCCATCGACGGGTTCCTCGATCTGGACGACCCCGCCTACCGGGAGCTTCCGATCGCGGTGACCCTCACGGTCGAAGGCAGCGACCTGACAGTCGACTTCACCGGTACGGCGCCTCAGGTCGATGATCGACCGATCAACATGCCGCTGCACGGAACGGTCGACTGCGCGGTGATGATGACGCTGCGCTCGATCCTGCTCGACTCCGCCGTTCATGGCCGGATCCCGCAGAACAGCGGGCTCATCCGCCCCATCGAAATCGTAGCCCCCGAGGGCACGCTCGTGAACCCGATCTACCCGGCCCCGACGATCAGCCGCGCATGTCCCGGGATCGAGTGTTGCAACACGATCATGAAGGCGCTGGCCAATGCGATCCCCGGCCAGGTCTGCGCCGGCGTTGGCAACCTCAACGTCATCGCCTCGAGTGGGCTTCGCGGCGAGGACCACTGGGTGCACATGGAGATCTACGAGGGCGCCTACGGCGGCCGGCCCCAGCGCGACGGCATGGACGCGATCGACATCCTGTTCACCAACACGCGCAACAATCCGATCGAGGACCTCGAGTCGCATCTGCCCTTGCGCGTGCACCGCTACGAGCTGCGAGACGACTCCTGTGTCGCGGGCCGCACGCGCGGCGGCATAGGCGCCATCCGCGAGACCGAGTGGCTCGAGGACGGCGGCTTCTCGATCGAGGGCGAGGGACAGCGGTTCCCGCCCTGGGGCTTCGACGGCGGATCAGACGGGCGGACGAACGAGATCATCCTCGAGCGCGCAAGCGGCGAGCGTGTGCCCTTGCCCTCAAAGGTGGCCTACACGCCCGCACGTACGGACGATCGTGATCGGAGCCTGCGGGGGCGGGTACGGCGATCCGCTCGAGCGGGAGCCCGAGCGCGTGCTCGCGGACCTGCGCGACGGCTATCTGAGCGTTGAGTCGGCGGCGAGCGACTTCGGTGTGGTGATCGTCGGCGGGCGGACGGTCGACGCCTCGGCGACGGCCGAGCTCCGATCGAAGATGCGAGACGCGAAGCAGGAACGCTGATGCTCGAGGACAGGGTCGCAATCGTGACGGGAGGCGCCGGCGGCATCGGCACGGCGCTCGTCACCGGGCTGCTCGGGGCCGGCGCCCAGGTCGTGGCCGCCGACGTGAGCGGCGAGTCTCTCGATCGCCTTGCCTCCGAGCTGACTGGATTCTCGGGCGACGCGCGGCTGCAACTCGCCGAGGTCGACGTCTCCGATGCGCGCGCGTGCGAGAAGCTCGTCGAGGACACCGTGACGCAGCTCGGCGGCGTCCATGTGCTCGTCAACAACGCCGCCGTGGGGATGGGCGCCGTTCGCGCCGACCACATGCCCAAGCCGGTGCGGATCTCGGAGGTGACGCCAGACACCTGGCGCCGCCTGATCGAGGTGAACCTCTCCGGCGCCTTCTACATGACCCGCGCCGCGGTGCCCCACTTGTCCGAGCAGGGCTGGGGGCGCGTGATCAACAACACGACGAGCTTCTACACCATGCTCCGTCCCGGCTTCTACCCGTACGGGACGACGAAAGCGGGCCTCGAAGCCTTCTCGGCCGCCCTTGCCGCGGAGCTCCGTGAGAGCGGGGTGACGGTGAATGTCGTCGTGCCGGGCGGCCCGACCGACACGCCGATGGTTCCGCCCGAGTCCGGCTTCGACCGCGCCACGCTGATCCGACCCGAGGCGATGACGCCGCCGGTGCTCTGGCTCTGCTCGAGGGCCGCCGACAGCGTGACGGGCAACCGCTACATCGCGGCGAACTGGGACGCCGACCTCGAGCCCGACGCCGCCGCGCTCGCATGCAGCGCGCCGATCGGCTGGCCGGAGCTCGCCCAGACCCGCGTCTGGCCGGCCGATTGACCTAGCCTCTAGCGCGAGCGATGACTTCCCAGGGAGGCTGAGATGGCGCACGCGCACCGGGTCGGGCTGATCGTGCCGAGCTCGAACACGACGATGGAGATAGAGGTTCCCGCGATGCTCCAGCGGCGCGAGGCCGTCTCGGACGAGCGCTTCACCTTCCACTCGAGCCGGGTGCGGATGCAGAACGTGACCGAGGAAGAGCTCGCGAAGATGGTCGCGGCCTCGGATCGCGCGGCGATCGAGCTCGCCGACGCTCGCGTCGACGTCACTGCCTACGCCTGCTTGATCGCGATCATGGCCCAGGGCGTCGGGTGCCACGAGACGTCCGAGAGTCGTCTGTCACAGGTCGCCTCCGAGCACGAGGGCACGCGGCTCGTGGTCAGCAGCGCCGGAGCGCTCGTGCGCGGAATCAAGGCGCTTGGCGTGACGCGAGTGGCACTGGTGGCGCCGTACATGAAACCCCTCACCGCCCTCGTCATCGAGTACTTGGCCGATGCAGGCATCGAGGTCGTCGACTCGATCAGCCTCGAGATTCCCAACAACCTCGACGTCGGCCGCCACGACCCGATGCGGCTGCCCGAGATCGCGGAGGGCCTGGATCTGAGGGAGGCTGAGGCCGTCGTCCTGTCGGCCTGCGTGCAGTGTCCCTCGCTGCCGGCGATTCAGATCGCCGAGGAGCGGCTCGGATTGCCGGTTCTGTCCGCGTCTGTGGCGACCGTCTACGAGATTCTGGACCGGCTCGGCTGTGACCCAGTCGTCCCAGACGCCGGCGCCCTTCTCGCCGGGCCTGTGGGCGCCGCCGCGTAGTGATCGCCTCGACAAAAAGCGGAGCCCAGAACTGGGTATGGTGGTCGTCTGGACGCAGCTCGGCGGTACGGCCACGAGAGGAGCGGTGATGTACGACCCGATTTCGTTTACCGACATGTGCACGCAAGAGCTCGAGCTCTGCGGCGTGCACGAGGGTGAGACCGTCGCCGTCCTCTCCCAGATGGACGAGCGCATGGACTACGCCGACGCCTTCATGGCGGCTGCGCGCAGACTGGGAGCAACGCCGCTGCACGTGCGGCTGCCCGAGGCCTCGTCCGGGCTTTCGGGCGACGCCGGCGCCTGGGAAGTTGGCGCGACGCCGCTCGGCAGCAATCGCCCCGCGATCGAGGCCCTCAAGCAGGCTGACATCGTCATCGACCTGATGTTCCTGCTCTTCTCGAAGGAGCAGTTCGAGATCCAGGAAGCGGGCGTGCGCATGCTGCTCTGCATGGAGCCCGTCGACAACCTCGCGCGCCTCTTCCCGACCAAGGACCAGCGCCGCCGCGTCGAGACCAGCGAAGAGCTGATCTCGAACGCCAGCGCCCTTCGGTTCACGAACAAGGCCGGCACCGACGTCACCTATCAACGCGGCGACTACGGCCTGATGACCGAGTACGGCTACACCGATATGCCGGGCCGCTGGGACCACTGGCCCTCGGCGTTCCTTTTCACGAGCGGCAACGACGACGGCGTCGATGGGAAGGTCGTCGTCGACCGTGGCGACATCTCGATCACGCCCTTCAAGAAGTATGTACAGGACCCGATCGAGTTCACGATCGAGCAGGGTCGCATCGCCGACGTCCGCGGCGGCTTCGACGCCGAGCTGATGCGCGACTACATTGCCGGGTTCGACGACGAGAAGGCCTACGGGATCTCGCACATCGGCTGGGGCTGCAACGAGAAGGCACGCTGGTCAGGCCTGCAGAACGACGGCCGCTCGATCGGCATGGAGAGTCGCGCGTTCTACGGGAACGTCCTCTTCTCGACCGGGCCGAACTCCGAGCTCGGCGGCTCGAACGACACGTCCTGCCACATCGATATCCCGATGCGCAACTGCAGCTTCTACCTCGACGACGAGCCCGTCCTCATCGACGGCGAGTTCGTGATCGACGATCTCAAGGCAGAGCGGACGAACTTCGCGCCGCCGTCGCTCGTCGGGGCCTAGCGGCTTCAGTCCAGAGGTCGGCCTGCCCGCGGCGACGGGCGCACGCAGGCTGCGCGGTCGCGCGCGCCGCTATGAGCTGATTTCGAAGATGCCCTCGATCTCGACCGAGATCCCGAAGGGCAGCACGGCCATGCCGACGGCTGAGCGCGCCGAGATGCCTCGCTCCTCGCCGAAAGCCTCGGCGAAGACGTCGGTCGCGCCGTTGGCCACCGCGGGCTGCTCGTGAAAATCCGGTGCCGAGTTCACCATCACGAGGAGCTTTACGACGCGCTCGACGCGGCTCAGCTCTCCGAGCTCGGCCTTGAGGGTCGAGAGCATGTTGAGCGCGACGCAGCGGGCCGCGCGCGCTCCCTCCTCGACGCTCATAGTCTCTCCGAGCCGCCCGATGTAGACGAGCTCGCCGTCCTCGACGGGGCCATGCCCAGAGACGAAGGCCAGGTTCTCGACCGCTACGAGGCCGGCGTACTTCGCGACTGCGTCAGGCGTGGGTGGAAGCTCGACGCCGAGCGCCTCGAGTCGTGCCTCAGGTGTGCTGTTCGCAGCTGCCATCGCGCGTAACCTAACCGCCTTCGCGCGTACGCGCGCGCGCGGCTTACCCGCCGCCGCGCAACTCCTCTGGGCTCTGGTCCTCGGCTCGACAATCAGGGCAGATGAGAGCGTGGGCACCGACCTCGTCGGTGAGAAGCTCTGCGCTCAGCCCGGTCGGGTTCCAGGCGTGCCACTGCGAAAGGTCGCCCACTGGGGCGGCCGTACCGCAGCGGGCGCAGGCAAGCCCAGCGGAACTCGGCGCCGGCACCGCGGTTCCCACCGACTCGGCCGGTGGCTCGGGCTGTCGCAGCCCCGACGGCAGGCCCGCCGGCTCGCGCGCCTCGCCGTTGACCGTCCATCGGTAGGTGATCGAAGGCTTGAGCGTCGCGCCCACGAAGCAGTCGTGCTCCGCGTCGGCGAGTAGCTGCTCGACCGTCGACGCGTCCGGCACCGGATCGAGGCTGACGTCGATGTCGCACGAGGCCTCTGCGACGCGCATGCGCTGTTCTCCCTTCGGGCGCTCGACAACTCCCTGCGCGGCGCCACTGGCGTCGACCGTCACACCGGCACGATCGGCGTGGAAGCTGAGGCTCTGAATCGAGCAGCGAACGAGCGACTCGAGCAGGAGATGCTCGGGCGTCCAGGTGAGGTCACGCGGAGCCGGCGCGCCATCCTCGGCGACAGCCCTCCCGTCTCGTTCGACGGAGACCGCGTACTCGAACTGCATTGCCGCCATAAGGCAGGATAACGGGCGGAAGCTGGCCAGCCCTAGAGCGCCTCCAGAACTCGTCGCGTGAGCACGGTGGCCAGGTGCGCGCGGTACTCGGCGCTGCCGTTCGTGTCGCTCGGCGGCGCGGTTCCCTCGGCCGCCCGGGCGGCGGCGTCGGCCGCGCTCGCTCCACCCACGAGCGCCTCCTCAACGCCGGCCGCGCGCACGGGCGTTGCCGCCATGTTCGTCAGCGCCACGCTCGTTGCGCCGTTGGTCTTTGCGGCAGCCACGCCGACCGTCGCCCAGTCCTGGGCGCGCCGGTTGAACTTGAGGTACGCGGCAGGCCCGTCGAGCTTGGGAACGCGGATCTCGGTGAGGATCTCGGTCGGCGCGAGCGCCGATTCCAGGAAGCCGGTGAAGAACTCGGCAGCGGCGATCGTGCGCTCGCCACCTGAGCCACGGGCGACGAGCGAGGCGTCGAGCGCGAGCAGTACGGTCGGCAGATCCGAGGCCGGATCCGCGTGCGCAACCGACCCGCCGATCGTGCCGCGGTGCCGCACCTGAGGATCACCAACCTGTGCCGCAGTCTCAGCCACGACGGCACAGCCGGCCACCAGCACCGAGTCAGACGCGAGATCCGCGTGGCGCGTCAGCGCGCCGATCGCGATCGCATCACCGTCCTCTCGCACGTAGGCGAGCTCGTCTAGCCGGCCGATATCGACGAGCAGGCTGGGCTGCGCAAAGCGCAACTTCATCAGCGGCAGCAACGAGTGGCCGCCGGCGATCAGCTTTGCGTCGTCCGCCTGGCCGAGCATCGTCGAGGCCTCATCGACACTGCCTGCGACCTCGTAGTCGAACGCTGCAGGAATCATTGGCTCGCCTCCTCGATCGCGCGCCAGACTCTCTCGGGCGTGGTCGGCATGTCGATATCGGTGACGCCAAGGTGCGAGAGCGCGTCGACGACGGCGCTGACGACCGCCGGCGTCGAGGCGATCGCCCCGGTCTCGCCGACGCCCTTGACTCCGAGCGGGTTGGTCGGGCTGGCCGCGACCACGTGGTCGACCTCGTAGGAGGGGACCTCGGCGGCACTTGGGACCAGGTAGCTCGTCAAAGAGCCGTTGACCAGGTTGCCGTCGTCGTCGTACACGGCTTCCTCGAAGAGCGCCTGTGCGACGCCCTGCGTGACCCCGCCGTGCACCTGACCGGCGACGACGAGCGGGTTGACGACATTCCCCACGTCATCGACGGCGATGTAGCGGTCGAGCCGCGCATCGCCCGTCTCGGTGTCGACCTCGACGACCGCGATGTGGCAGCCTCCGGGCCAGCTGAAGTTCGGCGGGTCGTAGACGCTGGTCGCCTCGAGGCCGGGCTCCATCCCCTCGGGCAGGTTGTGCGCCGTCCAGGCGGCGAGCGCCGCCTCGCCCACCGTCATGCCACGGTCCGTGCCCGCGACCGAGAAGCGACCGGACGCATACTCGAGATCGTCGGTCGAGACCTCGAGCTGGTGGGCCGCGATCAGGCGAGCCTTGTCGACGACCTTCCCGGCCGCCTGATGGAGCGCGATGCCGCCGACGGCGAGGCTTCGGCTCCCGTACGTGTCCATTCCAAGTGGAACAACAGCCGTATCGCCGGCGAGGAACTCGATGTCGTCGACGCCGATGCCGAGCTCGTCGGCCACGATCTGCGAGAAGGTCGTTGCGTGCCCCTGCCCGGTCGCGGTGGCGCCGGACATGATCTGAACGGTGCCCGTGGGCAGGAAGCGGATCGTCGCTGACTCCCAGCCACCTGCGCCGTACGAGATGGCGCCGAGAATCCGTGACGGCGCGAGCCCGCACATCTCGACGTAAGTCGAGAAGCCGACGCCGAGTTGCTTCACGTCGCCGGACTCGCGTCGGGCCGCCTGTTCGCGCCGCAGCCCCTCGTAGTCGAGCATCTCGAGCCCACGATCGAGCGCACCCTCGAAGTCGCCCGAGTCGATCTCGAGCCCCGAAACGATCGTCGCGGGGAAGCTCTTGATCATGTTGAGGCGGCGGATGTCGGCAACGTCCTGACCGAGCTCGCGCGCCAGCGCGTCGACCATGCGCTCGATCGCATATGTCGCCTCCGGGCGCCCGGCGCCGCGGTATGCATCGGTGGGTGTCGTATGCGTGAAGACACCGGTGCAGCTGAAGTCGTAGGCCTGCATGTCGTAGCAGCCGCAATAGAGCCAAGCGCCGAGCAGCGGAACGCCGGGCGTCACGAGCTGCAGGTAGGCGCCCATCGAGGCCGTGAGGCGCGCGCGGACGCCGGTGATCTTGCCCTCGGAGGTCGCCGCCAGCTCCATCTCCTGGAGCATGTCACGGCCATGGATCGTTGCGAGGAAGCCCTCTGAGCGCTCCTCGACCCACTTGACGGGCCGCCCGAGGCGGCGCGCGAGGGCCAGGCACAGCGCTTCCTCGGCGTACACCTCGAGCTTCGAGCCGAAGCCACCGCCGACGTCTGGCGCGACGATGCGAAGCTTCGCCTCGGGCATGCCGAGGACGCCAGAAAGCGTGGTGCGCAGGATGTGCGGTATCTGTGTCGCGCTCGTCAGCGTGAGCTCGCCGGTCGAGCCAATCGCCTCGGCGAGGACGGCGCGCGGCTCCATCGCGTTCGGCACGAGGCGCTGCTGACGAAAGGTCCGCTTGACGACGACGTCGGCCGATGAGAAGACCTCGTCGACGTCGCCTTCTTTCAAAGGCCAGGTATAGGACTTGTTGGTCCCGAAGCTCTCGTGTACGAGGGGCGCGCCGTCAGCAGCCGCGTCGGCCACGTCGACGACGGCGGGGAGCGGCTCGTACTGCACGTCGACGAGCAGCGCAGCGTCCTTCGCCGCGGCTCGGCTGTCGGCGAGCACCACCGCGACCGCGTCACCGACGTAGCGCGCGCGATCGGCAGCGAGCGGGAAATGCTCGGGGATCTTGATGTCCTCGGTCACCGGCCAGGCGCAGGGCAGCGGACCACCCCACTCTTCGGCGAGGTCAGCGGCCGAGAATGCGGCGACGACGCCGTCGGCGGCGAGTGCGGCCGAGAGGTCGACGCCCTTGATCTCGGCGTGGGCAAAGGGACTGCGCACGAGCGCGAGATGCACCATGCCGGCAGCCGTCAGGTTCTCCGTGTAGCGCCCCTGCCCGGTGAGGAACTTCGCGTCCTCCTTCCGGGGAATGGCTGCGCCGACGTACGTGCGCTCCTCGACGGCGCTCATGCCGACACCTCCTGTCCCGATGCGACCTGGACGGCGCGGACGATGTTGTGGTAGCCGGTACAGCGACAGAGGTTCCCCTCGAGTCCCTCGCGGATCTCGGCCTCGCTGGGGCTCGCGTTCTCTTCGAGCAGACTCACCGTCGCCATGACGAACCCCGGCGTGCAGAAACCGCACTGAAGGCCGTGCTGTTCGTGGAAGGCCTGCTGGACCGCGTGGAGCTCACCGTTCGTAGCGAGCCCCTCGATCGTCGTGAGCTCGGCGCCGTCAGCCTGGACCGCGAGCACCGTGCACGACTTGACCGACTCGCCGCCCAGTAGCACGGTGCACGCCCCGCAAGAGGATGTGTCGCAGCCGACGTTCGTTCCCGTCAAGCCGAGGCGCTCACGCAACGCGTACGCCAGCAGCTCGCGCGGCTCGACCTCGAGCTCATGGGATGAGCCGTTGACTGTCAGCCCGATGCGTCTCATCGCTCCTCCTCGCGGCTGGACGCGGCCAATCGCGCCCGGACGGGAGACTCTACGAGACTCGCGACGCGGGCGCACCTGCACCGTCCAGACCGAGGATCACGCGTCGGTACCGGCGCATCACGTGTACGCCCAACGGGCCGGCGACAAGCCCCGTCACGAAGTAGGCGAGCAGCGCCGCGTTCGAGCGCAGATCGTCGAGGAAGATCACGGTGGTCAGCACCTCGGCGAACGCAAGCACACCAACGAACACGATGAGCCGCCGCTCTCTCATGACGTGCACCAGCCAGGTCCCCAGCGGCGCGGCCAAGACCACGACCGGTACCGCGGCCAGCCAGAAGCCGAGCAGGTCGGCCCGGCTCGGATCGAGTGGCGTCTCGGCAACGCGATCGCCGACCGAGACGATCTCTCCGCCCGGGCCGAATCCGAGCTCGAACTGCCCATGGATCAACGAAAGCACGATGAGTCCGGCTATGGAGAGCGCTGCCATGGCCACGATGCTCGTTGGCACCCCGACGCGTGGATGCAGCCCCGCCATCAGGACGATGAACAGGAAGAGCATTGCGTTGACGCCGGTTCCCGTCAGCGACGTGATGAGACCGCCGACGAACGTTGCGCCAGCTAGCCCGACGGTGACCCGCGTGTTCCAGACGGGGCACCGATCGGCCCCCTTGTCCGTTGAGCACAGCACGACGAACATGAGGTAGGCCATCGCCGCCAGCGTGATTGTGAACGTGACCTTCGCGTAGGCGAGATGCGGAAGCCCCAGAACAGCTGATCCGGATCGCCCAGCGCGAAGAGGCCGATGAAGAAGCCCGCGACGCCGGACGGGAGGGCGATGCCAAGGGCGCGCCACTCGATCCGATGCCCGGCCAGGAGAATCACGACCGACGCGACCGTCAGTCCCACCGCCTGGATCGACAGCGAGAAGCTGCGGGCCACCGCTGCCGGCGTCTCGAGCACCTTCGTGAAGATCGGGAATGCAACGGCGCCGCCGCCGACAGGGGACGATCCGCCCAGGAAGCCGCCCGAGATCATCGTGACCGTCGACTCCCAGTGGTCGGCGACGCGCCCGAGCTCATCGGCGACGAGGACTGTGACGAGCCAGGTGAGCGCAACAGCGGCCGGCACCGCGTAGACGGCGGCGGAACGTACGCGGCTCAGGCTCGGCATCGCTCTGCAGTCTGATGCCGAACCCTCTTGAAGGGCGTGTGCGCCGCGTCGGAGCGGCGCCTACGCGGCGTTTACGACCGGGATGATCTCGCGCGCGTAGGTCTCGATCGTCTCGTACATGGGCGCTTCGTCGATACCGAAGAAGTAGATACACAGCTGCGTCGCGCCGATCTCCTTCAGCTCGTTCAGCTTCTCGGCGCAGCGCTCGGCCGTGCCGATCACCGTGTAGGCGTCGGTCAGCTCGTCGGAGATGACCGCCGCGTGCTCGGCGCTCGACTCGGTGTGGTGGCTGTAGTCGTAGGTGCCCTTGCCCTCGACCGATGCGACGAGCCGCTCGGGGAGATCGGCGGCGTCGTAGTAACGGAGCATGTCGGTGACGTGGTTCGAGACAAAAGCCGGGAATCCACGAACGGCTTCGCACGCCGCGGCGTGATCGTCGGTGATGATCGACGGCACGCAGAGGACGATCTCGATCTCGCGCACGTCGCGGTCAGCCTTGTCTGCGCCCTTCTTCAGATTCTCGATCGCCCAGGCAACGGTCGTCGGCTCGGCGATCTGCATGAAGATGCCGTCGGCGTTCTCGCCTGACCACTCGAGCACCTTGGGCCCGTAGCCGGCGATGTACAGGGGCATCTTCTGTTGTGGAGCCCAGTCGAGCTTGAGCGTGACGTCGTCGTCGGTGCCCTGCTGATACCACGTCTCGTCGCTCGGGTTCTCCGGGACGTAGTCGACCTCTTCGCCGCTCGCGAGCTTCTGCATCAGCGGGGCGCTCTTCTTCAGCTCCTTGAGCTTGGCCGGGCGCTCCCCGACGCGCCGTACAGCGCTGTCGCCCTTGCCGATCCCCAGCACCATGCGACCACCGCTGAGTTCCTGCAGGGTCGCGTGCAAGCTCGCCGTCACGGTGATGTTGCGCGTCACGGGGTTGGTGCAGCAGGCGCCGATGATCGTGTTCTTGGTGTTCATCACAGCCAGGGTCAGGTAGGGCGCCATCTCGCGCCAGTTGATCGGCGAGTCGATAACCCAGAAGCGGTCGAAGCCCTTCTCCTCGGCAAAGCGGGCGTGCTCGCCGAGGCGTGGCGTGATGTCATTCATCAGTCCGAACGAGAACATCTGGTCTCCTTGCAATTTGCGTCTGGGCCGAGCAGTTTAGGGCTCGGCGGGCCGCTGGCGGCTGAGCCGCCGGTCGGGTCGTCTGAGCGCTCTGGCATCGTCAGGCGCATGTTCGAGAACCCCGGTGATTGGGCACTCGAGAACGGCGTTCGGATCGGGATCATCCTCGGGCTCGCGATCCTGCTGCACGTGATTGCCAAGCGTGTGATTCCGCGGGGCGTCGCGCTCGTGATGCAGCCGCAGCTCTGGGAAGCGGGGCGCGCAACCGCCGAGGCCGCCCACAAGCAGCGTGTCGACACGATCAGCACCGTGTTCGTGCGAACCGTTGACGTCTTGATCATCGTCGTCGCCGCATTCCTGATCCTCGCCGAGATCGGCGTCTCGCTCGCCCCGCTGATCGCCGGAGCAGGCGTCGTCGGTCTCGCGATCGGCTTTAGTGCGCAGTCGCTGATCAAGGACACCCTCGCCGGGGCCTTCATCGTGCTCGAAGACCAGTACCGGACAGGTGACGTCGTGGCGATCGCAGGCGTCCAGGGCACCGTCGAGAACATCACGCTGAAACGAACTGTCCTGCGTGACCTCGACGGCATCGTCCACAGCGTGCCGAACGGCGAGATCATCGTTTCCTCCAACCTCACGCGAGGATGGTCGGGTATCAACATGATCGTCGGCGTTGGCTACGGCGAGGACTTCGACCGCATCAAAGAGCTGGTCGATGCGGTAGGCAACGAGCTCGCGCACGATCCCGACTGGCGCGAGGACATCGTCGAGGCGCCGATCGTCGTGCGCGTCAACGAGTTCGGCGAGTCGAGCGTCGATCTGCGCATCGTCGGGCGCACCGCGCCGCACCGCCAGTGGGCGGTCGCGGGTGAGCTGCGTCGCCGACTCAAGAAGTGCTTCGACGCCGAGGGTGTCGAGATTCCGTTCCCGCACCGGGTGCTCGTGCACCAGCCAAGCGGTCAGGACGAGACTCCCGGCACGTAAGGCACTCGGACCGTGACCGACATCGCGATCCAGACGCGGGAGCTCAGCAAGAGCTTCGGCGACGTTCATGCGCTGCGCAGCGTCGAGCTCGATGTCGCCGCGGCCAGCATCTTCGGCCTCCTTGGCCCGAACGGCGCCGGCAAGACGACGGCAGTACGCATCCTCACGACGCTGCTGCGACCCGATCGCGGCTCGGCCAAAGTGGCCGGCTTCGACGTCAGCCGCGATGCCGACAAGCTGCGCGAGCAGATCGGTCTGGCTGGCCAGAACGCCGCGGTCGACGAGAACCTGACCGGACACGAGAACCTCGAGATGGTCGGACGCCTCTATCACCTCGGCCGTCGCACGGCGCGCGGACGCGCGAGCGAGCTGCTCGACTCGTTCGCTCTCACCGATGCCGGAGGTCGACTCGTTCGCACCTACTCGGGCGGCATGCGCCGCCGGCTCGACCTCGCGGCGGCGCTCGTCGCCCGCCCGCGCGTGCTCTTCCTCGACGAGCCGACTACAGGTCTCGACATCCGCAGCCGCCTCGAGCTCTGGTCAGCCATCGAATCGCTCGTCAGCGAGGGCACGACCGTGCTCTTGACGACGCAGTACCTCGACGAGGCCGATCACCTCGCGCATCGCATCGCGGTCATGGATCAGGGCAGCGTGATCGCGGAGGGAACTCCCGACGAGCTCAAGGCCCGGGTCGGTGGCGAGCGGCTCGAGCTGCGCCTCGAGGACGAAGCCGACACCGCGGCCGCCATCGATGAGCTCGCCGCGCTGGCGAGTGAGCCACCTCGCGCCGAGGCCGGCCTCGTCAGCCTGCCGGTGAAAGAACGACGGGGATCGATCGCCCAGGCCGTGCGCAAACTCGACCGCCTCGGGATCGGCATCGACGACATCGCGATGCGCCGACCTACGCTCGACGACGTTTTCCTCACGCTTACAGGACACGCCGCGGAGGCCGACGACGCGCTCGACGAACGCGGGGAGCCACCGGCATGACGGCCCTCGGCTACCTGGTCGCCGACACGGTCGTGCTCGCCAAGCGAAGCCTCCTGCGCATTCCACGCCAGCCCGATCTATTGCTCGGGTTCACGGTGCAGCCGGTCATGTTCGTCCTGCTGTTTGTCTACGTGTTCGGCGGCGCAATCCGGACGCCGGGGCTCGCCTACGTCGACTTCCTGATGCCCGGGATCATCGTCCAGAGCATGGCGTTCGGTGGCTTCGTCACGGCACTCGGGTTGGCCGAAGACCTCAAGCGCGGGCTGATCGCTCGCTTCCGCTCGCTGCCGATGTCACGCGCCGCGGTGCTGACCGGCCGAACGCTCGCCGACCTGGCAACGAACGTCGTTCAGCTCGGGATCATGATCGGTGTCGGCCTTGCGGTCGGCTTCACCTTCACCGCGAGCATGCCCAGCATCCTCGCGGGCATCGGGCTGCTTCTGCTGATTGGCTACGCGTTCTCCTGGGTCTTCGCGCTGCTCGGCCTGACCGCGTCCTCACCCGAGGCGTCGAACGCCTATGGCTTCATCATCATCCTTCCGCTGACGTTCGCCTCTTCGGCGTTCGTGCCAGTCGAGTCGATGCCGGGCTGGCTGGAGGCGTTCGCCGAGGTCAATCCAATCACGGTCTTCGTCGACGCGGCCCGAGCGCTCTTCCTCGGCCTCCCGGCCGGGAACAACGTCTGGCTGTCGCTTGTCTGGATCGTCGGAATCATCGGCGTGTTCGGTGGGCTTTCGGTGAGGAGCTATCGGAGAGCAATCGGGGACTAGGCCATTGCCGCAATCGGGGACTAGCCGATTGCCGCGGTCGCGAGCTAGACCCATCTGAAGCGCTCGACCAGCAAACTCGCGCCGTCTACCATCCCAACATGAGCGCTGTGGCGACTCCGGCTGGAACAAAGCGCCTCGTCCGGGCGCTCGAAGACGCGCACGCGCTCGAGACGCAGGCGATCGAGACGCTGACGGCGCTGGCCGAGAGCGCGCCCAAGGGAGAACTGCGGGCGGCCCTCGAGGCCCACCGTGACGAAACGGCAGACGTGCGAGGTCGGCTAGAGGCAGCGCTCGTCGCGCTCGGGCATCGGACATCGGTGCGCAAGGAGCGCCAGGCGATTTTCTCGGCGACGCTCAAGGGATTCACCGGCTCCCTGCGCGACAGCGCGTCGCCGCAGAACCTGAAGGACTGGTATGTGACAGAGCACTCCGAGCTCGCGACGTTCGCGATCCTCTCCCGCGCGGCCGACCGACTTGGCTACGCAGACATCGCCCAGCTCGGTCGCGACGCCGCGGCCCTGCACCGCACAGCGGCCGAGACTGCGGCCGGCTGGTTCGACTACCTGGTCGAATTGATGGTGGATGCGCGCTGACTTCGTCAGCGCGTTGCGAGTTTGACGTGCGTCAAACTCGTGCTCGCGGCGCAACGACGGCGCGGGTCATTCAGCCGTAAGGATCGTCTTTGAGATCGTCGCCGCCTCGAGCCGCTCGGGGTGCGGGGCCGGGACGATCCCGGGCGTGTCCGGGGCGAGCGCGAAGAACCCGCCATCCTCGCCACGCTCGAACTCGACCTCGGGGTCGGACAGGTCATCGGCGTAGTGGCGCCAGGTCGTAAAGACGTCAGCGGGGTAGTGAACGTGCTCGCGTGAGGCGACGGCGACGCTGAGCGCTGATCCGACGGCGCTCTCGAGCATCGATCCCACCCAGCACTTGATCCCTGCCTCACGGCAGAGCTCGTTGATCGCGATCAGGTTGGTGATCCCGCCGACGCGTCCGTGCTTCAGGTTGATCCACGAGCAGGCGCCGAGCTCGATCGCGTGCCGGGCGCGGTCGGTCGAGACGATCGTCTCGTCGAGGCAGATCGGCGTTTCGATCGCCTTGGCGAGCTTCGCATGGTCGAGCAAATCGTCGAAAGCGAGCGGCTGCTCGATCATCGCCAGCTCGTAGCGATCGAGCTTCCTGAACAGCTCGAGGTCGTCGAGCGTGTAGCCCGAGTTGCAGTCGACGTGGCAGACGAGGTCGGGGAAAGCCGAGCGGACGGCAGCGACCATCTCGACGTCCCAGCCCGGCCTGAACTTCAGCTTGACACGGCGGAAGCCCTCGTCGAGCGCCTCGCCGATCTGCGAAACGAGCGTGTCGTGGGAGTCGGCCACGCCGAAGTCGGCACCGATCTCGATCTGATCGTGCACGCCGCCGACGTGACGGTGCAGCGGAACGCCGGCGAGCGTCGCGTCGAGGACCCACCAGGCGCAGTCGAGCACGCCCTTGGCGAAGTAGTTGCCCTTGAAGATCTCGAGTCGCTTCTGCAGATCCTCACCGCTCGTGACGTCCTCTCCCAGCAGCGTCGGCGCGAGCCAGTGCTCGAGTGTGACGAAGGCCGTCGAGGCCCATTCAGGGCTGTAGGTCGGGTCCGAGAGCGGCGCGGCCTCGCCCCAGGCCGAGACGCCATCGCTCTCGAGCCGCGCGAAGACCGCGTGGATCGCCGTCGCCTCGTGTGAAGCCGTCTTCCACGGGTGCAGCAGCGGCATGGCGACATGCCTGATCTCGATGGCATCGATGCGCATACGGCCCAGGCACCATATCCGCATGATCTGGCCCGCTTCGAGCGGCCCGATTTCAGCTCGGGGCCGCACGATCCGACGTAGACAGCACATGCGTGTCGTTCTCGCAGCCGCTGCGCTCATGCTCCTTCTCGTCGCCTGCGGCACCGACGCCGGCGAGGACCCATCAGAACGGGCGGGCGGCACTGATCAGCCCTCCGCGCCTTCCGAGCCCCGAGGCGCCCAGAAGCAACCCGCCGATGACGAGCCTGCCCCGCCGCAGACGTCCGCAGACGAGCCGGAAGACGAGCCCTCGCCGGCGGCCGGACCGTCGGCGGCCGACGACCCGCCGGGATCGACGAGCCAGCCGCCGAAGCCGAGCCGCCGCCTCCTGCGGCCGCGTCAGATCCCGGTGAGTTGACGGCAACGCCGCTCCTGGCCGAAGGGCCGTACTACCCCAACGTCGAGACGCGTCCGAGCGACAGCGACAGCGACCTCCTCTTGCTCACCGGCTCCCCCGCGATCGCCAGCGGCCAGCCGCTCCAGCTCGACGGCCAGCTGCGCGATACGGCCGGCGACCCCGTCGCCGGCGCCACCATCGAGCTCTGGCAGACCGATGTACAGGGGATCTACCTGCATCCAAACGATCCGCGCGTCGACGAGCGCGACGCCTATTTCCAGTCATACGGCGAGGCACTCACGGACGATGCCGGCGCGTTCAGCTTCCGCACGATCTTCCCGGGCCTCTACGAAGATCGTCCCCGCCACCTGCACGTCAAGGTCAAGCTCGACGGCGCCGAGCTCCTCACGACGCATATCTACTTCGCCGGCGACCCCGAGCTCGCCACCGACAGTCAGACGGCAGGGCTTGGGCCCGAGCTCCTCGACGCGATCTCGATAACACCGCTGGCGGGCGTCGACGAGGTCGGATTCGCGATCTCGACGGCGAGCCACATCATCGTCGTCGACCCTGATCGCTGAAGCAGCGCTAAGCCGTGATCCGGCGCGCCTGCAGGTGGAACAGCATGCCGTCGCTGAAGGCCCACTCCAGATCCTGAGGCGCGCCGTAGAGCTGCTCGCAGCGGCGCCCGTGGGCGGCGAGCCTGGCGATGTCATCGTCGCTCAGGCAGGGTCGCTCAATCTCGGCCGCGGCTAGCTCGGACTCGACCACCCCTCCGGCCTCGGACGGATCGAGCCGAAGATTCTTGGTTCCAACGATGTGCTTCTCCACGGAGCCGTCCGCGCGAAGAACCACGCGATCGGGGACTATGAGACCGGCGACAACGGCCTCGCCCAGGCCCCAGCTCGCTTCGATGACCATGCCGTCCCCGCCGAGCGGATCGCGTGTGAAGAGCACGCCCGCTACGTCGGCGTCGATGAGGCGCTGGACGACCGCGCCCGCCGCCGCCTCCTCGGGCAACCCCAGCCCGGCTCGATACGTGCGGACAGCCTCGGAATTCGCCGAGGCTGCGACCTCGCGAAGCGCCATCGCCAACTCGTCGGCCGTGGTCACGTTCAGCCGCGTGAGGAGCATGCCGGCGAAGCTCGCCTTCGTGGAGTCTTCGCCGATGGCCGAGGAGCGCACGGCGAGACGGCCGGGCAACAGGGCGAGTGCCGCCGCTGGTAGCTGTGACTCGCCCGCGACGAACGACGCAAGTGCCTTCGTCGACATCGCGATTCCCTCGGGAACCGGCAGCCCCCCCTGTGCCGCTCGCGCGAGATTGGCCGCCTTGCCGCCGAACAGACCCGCGTCTTCCGCGCTCGCGAGCTCGACGACGCCGTCGCTCACCCGCGGTGGTCAGCCATCGAGGACGCTGACGGTGCCTGCCGCTCCGTCCACGCGGACCCTGGCGCCATCGACAATTCGTGCGGTGGCATCACCGGTGCCGACAACAGCCGGGATCGAGTACTCGCGCGATACGACGGCGGCGTGGCACAGAAGACCGCCACGATCCGTAACGATCCCCTTCACGAGGGGTATCACGACGTTGAGAGCCGCCGTCGTCGCCCGCGTGACGAGGATGTCGCCGCCGCGGATGCGATCGAAGTCGGAGCTGGCGTCGATGATGCGCGCCGGGCCCTCGACGATGCCGCCACTGACTCCGAGCCCTTCGATCGCGGCGTTGCTCTCGCCGCCGGGCGGACCAAACAATCCCCTGAGGGCGGCACCGATCGCCGCGTCCACTCGCGCGCTCGCCGGGGGAAGCCATTCGAGAGGAAGCGGCTCGCCTGGCTCATCACCAAGGTGAAGAGGCATCGCGTCGAAGCCGACCGCGGCGCGGTAGCGGGCGCGCTCGGCGAGCTCGGCCGGGTCGGGGCCTCCGCTCTTGTCGAAGATGGCCGAGATTTCCGCGAGCTCGGCCTCGACCAGGTGGCTGGCCTTCTCGATCCGACCGGCGGCGACGAGACGCTCGCCGCCGGCGAGCAGCGCCCTGCGAGCAACGCCGTACGACCACAGGTCGGCATACATCGCTTTCTCTTCACGAAGCCGATACGTGAGCCGCGCCTCCTCGAGCACGGCGTCGAACTGCGCACGCGACGAGGGCTCGGCATCGGCGCGCATCGAGGACTCGAGCTCTGCGAGGGCGGCCGCCTCGTCGGCATCCGACGCGGGCCGGTGGATCCTCGAGGAGATGCCGGCGAGAACGAGGGTCGGCAGCTCGAAGGCGCAGGTGTCACCCACGTCCTCGCCGTTTACAGGGCGGTACGCGATCAACGACACGGCTTCTCGCAGCACGTCGCCGGCCTCGCCGTCGAGTTTTGCAATCCGAGCGAGGGCGGCCGCGTCGTCGTCGGCAAGGATGGCCTTCACGTCGGGCTGCTTCGCGACTCGCGTGAGGGCCTCCTCGAGGTGGCCGGTACCAAGCGCATCGGGAGTCGAACCCTTGAGCAGGCCGAGCACCTCGCTCTCCGAGCGCCCGGTCAAGGCCGTGCCCTGGACCATCAAGTCGCCCACCGGGACGTAGAAGGTCATGTTGTAGATGTGGTGGGCATAGAGGCACTCGACCACGTTCGCGTTGCACTCCTCGAGGTAGCTCAGGAACCCAGCGGTGTCGAGTGCCGCTGGGTCGACGGCTAGCAGCCGTTGGTTGCGCTCGATCGATGCGGGCTTGTCGACCTCGTCCCAGCGCTGGAGGTCTTCGCGCCAGATTCGCTCTGCGAACGCTCGCTCGGCGGTTGCGAGTCGCTCCTGCACGTCGGGATGCGTTGCCATCAACTCGTCCCAGACCTCGCGTGGCGGATGCTCGGTTGCCCCCTCGGGCGCTGCAACCGGTGACACGCGGTAGTAGGGGAAGCCTTCGATCCAGGCCCAGTCGAGCGAGGCGACGAGAGAGCCGTAGCGGCGCAACCCCCCCGCGAAGCCAGGCAGAAAGCCCTCAACCCATAGCGGTTGCTGGTAGCGACTGCACGACGTCGTCAAGTGACTCGTGTCGAGATGCCAGGAGCCTGGGCCCGGCGGGCTGAGCTTCGTTGCGCTCATGGGGCGTGCACCAGACCGGGACAATACAGTCGCCCCGTGCAGGCTGACCCGGCAGCAGGCGCGAGCCGCGGCGTCCTGGTCGCGGTCTCGCTCGGCGCGATCCTGGCGCCGCTGAACTCGACGATGATCGCCGTCGCGCTGCCGGCCATCGTCGAGGACTTTGAAAGCAGCCTCGCCACGGCGGGCTGGCTCGTTACGAGCTATCTGATCGTGCTCGCGGCGATGCAGCCTGCACTCGGCAAGGTCGGCGACAGGCTCGGCCGCCGCGGGCTGATGCTCGTCGGCCTCTCGCTCTTCGGCATCGCGTCGCTGGGCGCCGCGCTCGCCCCCTCGCTCGGTGCGCTGATCGCGTTCCGCGTGTTGCAGGCAATCGGTGCGGGGATCACTCTTCCCAACGGCATCGCTGTCGTCCGCGAGGTGATCCGCGAGGACCGGCGTGCGTCGGCGTTCGGCCTCGTCGCTGCTGCTCTCGGTGTCGCTGCCGCGGCCGGTCCGGCGTTCGGCGGACTCGTCGTCGCGGCCGGAAGCTGGCCCTCGGTCTTCTACGCAAACGTTCCCCTCGTCGCGGCCGCGATCTACATGGTCTGGCGCTTCGTGCCCACGACGTCGGGCGAGCGACCGACCACGCCGTTCGACCTCGGTGGCGCCGTCATGCTGGCGGCCGGGACCGGCGTCCTGGCGCTGCTGATCACCGAAGGCTCGGCCAACCTGGGAGTCGGTTGGCTCGTCCTGGCTGCCGCTGGTTTCATCGCGCTCGTGGTGGCGTTCATCACCTATGAGCGCAGACAGAGCGATCCCGTGATCCGCCCACAGCTCTTTCGCGTCCGTGCCTTCAGCGCGGCCTTGCTCGGCGTCGCGCTCAGCAACCTCGCCTTCTACACGATGATCATCGCCACCCCGATCATGCTGATCACCGAGCTCGGCTGGAACAGCGCGAGTACCGGCTTCGCGCTGATGCTGCTGACCGGGCCGCTGATCGTTTTCGCGCCACTCGGCGGCCGTCTCGCCGATCGGGCCGGTCGGCGCGTGCCGACCGTGCTCGGTCACGCGCTCGGGACTGCCGGCCTGGTTCCGCTCGCCTTCAGCAGCCGGCCGGGCTCCGCACTTCTGCTGGGCTGCATGGCCGTCGCGGGCGTCGGCTTCGGTCTCGCGTTCGCCAGCTTGCAAACGGCGGCCGTCGACGCGGTGAGCGTCGACGAAGCGGGCGTTGCGTCGGGCATCTACTCGACGAGCCGATATCTGGGCAGCGTTGCCGGCTCCGCGGCACTCGCTGGATTGCTAATGGTCGGCACCGACGCTGTCGATGGATTCCAACATGTTGCGATCATGGTCACCATCTCGGCTCTCCTCTCGACGCTCGTGGTCACCGCGCTCCCGGGTGGTACGACCGGCTTACGACGCTCGCCCCCTTAGCCGACGACGACGTGCGAATGCCCTGGTGGCGGCGTTCGCGATCGCCGCCGCACTCTCGTCCGCCGCCCCGGCTGCGCTCGCCGGAGCCGCGGTCGGATCCGGGCCAACGTCGATCGCGCTCCAGACGCCTGCAAACCCGGCGGAATACAACGAGCCGATCGTAGTCGAGGGCTCGATCACGCCAGCTGCGGGAGGAGTCGAGGTTGCTCTCCAGCGCGCCGAGGGCGCGGGCAACGCGCTGGCGACGGGCACAACGGCCGACGATGGAACATTTCGTATCGAGGTGACCCTGAAGGAGTCCGAGTCGCTGGTCGCACGTGCGACGGACACCGGCGTGCTGAGTGCGCCGATCGACGTTCGGCTCCGTCCCAGACTGCAGGTCAAGGTGGGCAAGGCGGCCGCGTTCGCCACCACGACGGTGAAGATCACCGTCGACCCCCACGCGGCGAAGGGGACGGCGAGGCTGACGATCAAACGAAACGGCAAGACGGTCAAACACGTTCGCACCAAGGTGAAGAACGAGAAGGCGACTAAGACGATCGTCGCGCCCGGCCCCGGCTCGTACGTCGTCGTCGCCGACTTCGACGCGCCCAACGGCTACGCCGCAGCCACCGGCAGAGCGACGGGCAAGGGCACGACGCGGGTGATCAAGGTCGGCTCGCGCGGCCCGGACGTCGCCGGTCTGATTCGCAGGCTCCGCGCACTCAACTTCCACACGCCGCCGGTGTCCGAGCGCTTCGACGCCTCACTAACGGATTCGGTGATCGCATTCCAGAAGGTCGCCGGACTCTCACGGACGGGCGTCATGGGTCAAAGCGACTGGCTAGCGCTCGCGAAGGCCAACCCAGTTCGGGCCACGCGTAAGGGCCCGCCGAACCGCATCGAGGTCGACATAACACGCCAGATCCTGATCAAGGTGCGCGGCGGGAAGGTCATTGGCGTGCTGCCCGTGTCCACCGGCTCGAGGGGAAACACGCCGGTGGGCGTACACAACATCCGCTGGAAGGCCCCTTCTACAACGACCTGGCTCGGCCCGGGCATCCTCTACCGCACGCTGACGTTCTGGGAAAAGTCGTTCGCCATTCACGGCTGGAAGTCGGTGCCCGCCTACCCGGCAAGTGCCGGCTGCGTGCGCATTCCGATCTGGGCGGCAGACTGGCTCTACGATCGTTCCCCGGTCGGCGAGACCGTCATCGTCCACCGCTAGCGACACACCTCAGCGATACTCACCGTCATGAGCGGCGACGCTATGTCGGCGTCGGATATCACGGCGGAGGTGCTCGATCGGTTCGATGGCTCGCCTGATGCTCGGGTGCGCGAGCTCATGCGCGCTCTCGTATCGCACCTGCACGGCTTCGCCCAGGCGGTCGAGCTCACGCAGGCCGAATGGGAAGCCGGCATCCGCTTCCTGACGGAGGCGGGCGAGATCACCGACGAGCGGCGACAGGAGTTCATCCTCCTCTCGGACACCCTCGGCCTCTCGATGGTCGTCGATGCCCTCGAGGATGTGGAGCTTGGCACTACGACCGAGTCGACCGTGCTCGGACCGTTCTGGGCCGACGGCGCCCCGTCGAGAGAGTACGGCGAGAACATGGCCGAGCATCCCGCCGGAGAGCCCGCATGGGTCCACGGGCACGTGCGCGACGTCGACGGCCAGCCGATCTCGGGTGTCGAGCTCGACGTGTGGCAGAACGCCGAGAACGGCCTGTACGCGATGCAAGATCCCGACGCGCCCGAGCATCACCTGCGCGGGCGCTTCAGGACACGCGCGGACGGAAGCTACGGGTTCGTCACCGTCCGCCCAGCGCCCTATGAAGTCCCCACCGATGGCCCCGTCGGCCGCATGCTCCACGCGAACGACCGAGCAGCCTGGCGGCCCGGTCACATCCACATAATCGTCACGTGCGAGGGTTTCGAGCGCCTTGTCACGCACATCTTCGACGCCGACCCTGTCTTCTGCGTCAAACCCTCATTGCTGCGCACGTTCGTCGCGCGTCGCGCAGACGACCCCGAAAAGCCCGCTGGCGTCGAGGGCGCGTGGCACTCGGTCGCGAACGACCTCGTGCTCCGGCGCGCACACTCCGAATAGGCTCCCGTCCGTGCCGCCAGCGACAGGAGCTGACCTTGCCGCACTCCTCGCCCAAGGGCAGACCTACCTCTGGGCGCTCAGACACGCACGCGAGCCCGAGCTGACGGACGAGCGGCGCAGCGAGATCCGGACGTTGCTCGACGGGCTCGGCATCGACGAAGCAAGCCTCGCGGCGCTCCGCGAGCTCGAGCAGCCGATGGCCCGCTACCCCTACGCCACCCACGCACGGCCGCGGCAGGATCAGTATCAGCGGCTCGACCTCGTCGACTTCCATGTCTACGCCTGCGGGGCGCTTTGTGAGCGGGGCATCGAGGCGGGCATCAAGCTCTTCCCGGTGAAGATCGACTGGAGCTTCTGCCACACCGAGATCCAGTACTGCACGGGCGGCGACACTTCCCCGCGGGTTACCGGAAGATGCTCACCGAGAACGAGGTCTGGGCGGTGCTACGAGGTGCCGCGACGATCGGTCAGACGGCACCGCCACTCCACGGCGAGACCACCAAGCACAACGTGGACATGGGCGATCTACTCGTCGCGGCCGGGGGCGCCAACATCGCCGTCACCGACGACTTCGTCGTGCGCCGCCTGGCGGAGAGCTGCGCTCACAACCAGCACGCGCAGATGATGGAATTGCGCCTCCAGGAAGACGGCGACACCGACTGAGCACACGAGGGGGAAGCGCGAGCTTTTCCCCCGTGCTTCCCTAGAGGTTGTCGACGAGCCAGCGGTGCACGTCGACCGTTGCGCTGAAGCGATCGACGCACCACTCGACGAAATCTGGTGACTGTGCCGACTTGGGGAGCGGCTCGGGCCAGCGTACCCAGAATCCCTTGTGCCGAAGAAGGTCGGCGCGCGGGTGGTCCTCGTCGTAGGGCTTCGGCACGCGCTTCAACTCTTGACCAGCGACGTCGAGGTCGCGCCCCTTCGCGAGCTTCGCGATGGCTTTGGCCAGCAGCGCGCCGGTCTTGTCATCGTCGATCAGATCGCGCCAGCGGTCGACGGAGTCGAGCACGGCACCCGACGCGAAGCCCGCACTCTTCGAGCTCATGCGCACCATCAGTGCCGGAGCGAGCTTCTTGTTCTCGCCCTCCCAGAAGCGCCACATCAGGTGGTCCTTGTACGGAGTCTTGTCGGCCGAGAAGCGAACAGCGCGGTTGATCGGCGAGATCGAGCCGTTGAACTTCGGCTGTACGACGATCGCCGGCGAGATCTCCTCCTGAAGCCGCTCGCCGAGTGCTGCGGCGAACGCTTTCGCCGGCTCCATCACATACGTCTCATATGTCCTGCGGTTAGCAGCAAGCCACTCCTTGTCGTGCGAGGGCAGCTCGTCGAGGAAGTCGAACGCCTCATTGGAGAAGCCGGTGAACTCGTCTGCCATGTTCAGTCTCCTTTGACGAATGCGTAGGCCTCATCGAGCAACGCCAGCCACCTCGTACGGTCGCGCTCCCGGACGAGCGCCCACTCTTTGAACACGCGGCCAGCAGGCGCGAACGGCTCGCCAACGCCCTCCTCGATCAGTGACGTCACACGCTCGCGCGGGAGCTTCACGATCAGATCGCCGCGTCTGTGCTCGCAGGTGGCGAAGAAGTCGCCCTTGACCCGCAGGCACGGAAACCCCATCAGCGTTCCCTCGTCGACGTCATCGCGCCCGAGCACCTCATCGGCAAGGTCCCAGAAGAAGTCGCTCTCGTCGTTTGCTGGTTTCTCGGACATAGGTGGCAAAAGACTACTGATGAGAGAGTCTCCGAAAGGTCGCTGTGCGTACCTACGTCGGACGGCGGCCAGTGGGATCGACAGTTCGTCGCCCAGCGAGCGCCGGATTCGCGCGGGCATAATGCTCTCATGGCGACTTCAGTAATCACACAGGTGCATCCGCTCGACCCGCTGAGCGAAGACGAGATCCGTGAGGTAGCGACGATCGTGCGTGACGCGCTTTCGCTGCCCGACAGCGTGCAGTTCGTCACGATCACGCTCCAAGAGCCCGACAAGCGAAGCGACGACGGTGCCTGGGGAACCGCCGAGACGGGGGCCGACGCAGTCAGCGTCCGCGATCGGCGCGCCGCGGTCGTCCTGCACGACCGGGCGGACAACAGCGTCACCGAGGTCACGGTGTCACTGACCGAGGCGCGTGTCGTCGAGGAGCAGCAGGTCGAAGGCGTTCAGGCGCCCTTCCTCATCGACGAATGGGAGCCTTTCGTCGCAGCGATAAAGGCCGACTCGCGCTACATCGACGCACTCGCGAAGCGCGGCATCACCGATCTCGACCTCATCAGCATCGACCCGATTCCCTACGGGAACTGGGACGAGAACATGAACGGGCGCCGCCTCTGCCGCGCCACGTCGTTCCTGCGTGAGCGGACGCCCGGCGGTAACCGCCACGCCCGCCACGTCGAGGGTCTCGTCTGCACCGTCGACCTCAGCCAGCTCGAGGTGCTCGCAGTAGACGACGTCGGCGTGACCACGATCGCGCCGGACCCTGGCGAGTACGAGCCGGCCCACCTCGGCCCGCTTCGGGACGACCTCAAGCCGCTCGAGATCATCCAGCCCGATGGGCCGAGCTTCGACGTCGACGGCTGGGAGGTCTCCTGGCAGAAGTGGCGCTTCCGCGTCGGCTTCAACGCGCGTGAAGGGCTCGTGATCCACCGGATCGGCTACGAAGACGACGGTCGCTTCCGCCCCATCCTCTACCGGGCGTCCTACACCGAGATCGCGGTCACCTACTCAGACCACTCGCCCGCGCACTGGTTCATGTCGTTCTTCGACTTCGGTGAGCTCGAGCCTGGCGCGTTGGCGAACCCGCTGCAGCTCGGCTGCGACTGCCTGGGCACGATCCACTACTTCGACGTGACACTCTCGAACTCGGCCGGCGAGCCGTACACGATCCCGAACGCGATCTGCCTGCACGAAGAGGATTTCGGCACGCTCTGGAAGCACGCCGACCTCGGCGAGCAGCGCGCCGAGGTACGCCGCTCGCGGCGCCTCGTGATCTCGTGGATCGGGACGTTCGGCAACTACGAGTACGGCTTCTACTGGTACCTCTACCAGGACGGCTCGATCGAGACCGAGGTCAAGCTGACCGGCATCCTCCAGACGGCTGCGCTCGAGCCGGGCGAGCGCCCGAAGAGCGGCGCGCTCGTTGCTCCCCAGGTCAGCGGGATGAACCACCAGCACCTCTTCAACACCCGCCTCGATTTCGACCTCGACGGTCGCGAGAACACGGTTGAAGAGGTCTGGGCCGAGCCCCTTCCGCTCGGTGAGGAGAACCCGCGCGGCACTGCATTCGCCTCGCTGCGTCAGGTGTTGACGAGCGAGACCCGTGCACGCCGGAACGCCAATCCGCTGCGCTCGCTCGCGTGGGAGGTCACGAACCCAAACGTCACCAACGCACTCGGCGACCCTGTCCGCTACCGCCTGGTACCCGACCACCCGCTGGAGCTACTCGCCGCGCCCGACTCTCCCTACGGGAAGAGAGCGGGCTTCGCGCGCCACCAGCTGCACGTGACGCCGTACGAGGCCACGGAGCGCTACGCGACCGGTGAGTACCCATACCAGGACGCCGGCGACGCGAACCTGCCCGCCTGGACGGAGGCCGACCGCCCGATCGAGAACACCGACACGGTGCTCTGGTACACGTTCGGCCACCACCATGTCCCGCGCCCCGAGGACTGGCCGGTCATGCCGGTGGCGAGTGCCGGCTTCCGGCTGAAGCCCGTCGGGTTCTTCGATCGCAACCCGGCGCTCGACGTGCCGCCGCCGGACCCGAAGCACGGGCACAGCTGCCACTAGAGCCGCCGTGCGGGCAATCGTTCTCGACCCGGCGCAGGGTGCGCTCGAGCTCACGGAGCTGCCCGACCCGGAGCCAGCGGCCGGCGAGGTACTCGTCCGCGTTCACGCGGCAGGTCTGAACCGCGCCGACCTGCTGGCCCGCGCCGGCTCATATCCGACCGGTGCCGCCGAGCCCATCGTTGCCGGGCTCGAGCTCGCCGGCGAGGTGGCTGCACTCGGGGAGGGAGTCGATGGAGTCGAGGTCGGGGCACGTGTCATGGCCCAGGGTCGCGGCTACGCCGAGCTCGCCTGCGTCGATCAGCGCCTCCTGCTTCCCGCGCCCGAGTCGTTCAGCTGGGGCGAGGCCGGCGCCACCCCGGTCACGCTCCTGACCGCGCACGACGCGCTGGTCACGAACGGTGAGCTGGCTCCCGGGAACAGCGTCCTGATCCAGGCTGTGACGAGTGGTGTCGGAACGATGGCGCTCGAGATCGCGCGCGTGCTCGGCGCCGGAACCATCCTTGGCACGTCCCGCTCGCCCGAGAAGCTCGCGCTGCTCGACGGAGCGCTGGTCGGTATCGACGTCGGCGCCGCCGACGTGCTCCAGGTCGTCGAGAAACAAACCGGCGGCCGGGGCATCGACGTGATCGTCGACAACGTAGGCGCCAGCGTGCTCGCGCAGAACGTGGCGGCCGCCGCCATCCGCGGGCGCATAGTCCAGATCGGGCGCCTCGGTGGTGCCAGCGCCGAGCTCGAGCTCGAAGAACTGGCCCGCAAACGCCTCAGTCTTGTCGGCGTCACATTCCGAACGCGCTCACCGGACGAGCGAGCCGAGGTCGCACGCGCCTGCCTCGCCGACCTCGGCGATGCTCTCGCTGCCGGCCGCCTCCGGCCGACGGTCGAGAGCACCTTCCCGCTAGAGCAGGCCTCGGAGGCTCAAGACGCTCTGGCGCGCAACGAGCACGTGGGCAAGCTCGTGCTGCTCGCCGACTAGCTCTTACAGGGAACCCAGCGCGGCGCCGCTTCAGTCGCGACCGTGGCCCCGCGAGCTCTACGTGAGTCACCCGACCGCAACCGACGGCACCCGATCGACCCACGGGAACACCCGCTCGAGCTGAGCGGCGAGCCGAAGCAGCGTCGCCTCGTCCCCGTAGCGGCCCACGAGCTGAACGCCGATCGGGAGCCCGCTGTCGGTCCACGCGAGCGGCAGGCTGATGCCCGGCTGGCCGGTGATGTTGAACATCGCCGTGAACGGCGCGTAGACGTCGAAGAGCTTGCGTACCCACGCGATGTGGTCGAGCGCGGCCTCGTTCTGGTCGAGTTCGCCCAGCTTCCATGGCACCCTGCCCGTCGCGGGAAGAAGCAGCACCTCGGCGGTCTCGAAGAACTCCCCGATCGCGCGCCCGATCGTGTTGCACTGCGCGTAGCCGTTGAGCAGGTCGATGCCCGAGAGGCTCTTGCCGTATTCGAACATCGCCAGCGAGCACGCCTCCATCGTGTCGGGGCCGCCTTCGACCCCGAGCGCCTTCTCGGCAAGGCTGAGCCGCTGTGCGATGCCGACCGCCCAGGTCGACGTCAACCCGTCGATCAGCGTGTCGTTGTCAAGCTCGGGTGACCCTGCGCTGACGTCGTGGCCGAGATCTGCGAGGGCGGCCGCGGCCGCCTCCACAGCGGCGACGCACTCGGGATCGGCCTGCTTACCGGACCACGTGTCCGTCGTCGATACGATCCGCACGGTACCGGCGTCGGCGGTCAGCTCTTCGGCGTAAGGGCGCGCCGGGGGCGGGATCAGATACTTGTCGCCCGCGCCCGGTCCGCTCAGCGCATCGAGTGCCGCCGCGCAGTCGCGCAGCGTTCGACAGAGGACGAAGTCGTGACCCATGCCGTGCAGGTTCTCCCACTGGCCGGGGCCGACCTGGGTACGCGACCGCGTCGGTTTGAGGCCGACAAGCCCGCAGAGCGAGGCGGGAATGCGGATCGAGCCTCCACCGTCCGTGGCATGGGCGATCGCGAGTGCTCGAGCGGCGACAAGCGCTGCTGCGCCACCGCTCGAGCCACCGACGCTGCGCTCGATGTCCCAGGGACTGTGAGTCGGCCCATGCACGATCGGCTCGGTGGTGACGTTGAACGCGAACTCGGGCGAGCGCGTGCGTGCGATGGCGCGCAGGCCGGCGCCACGAATGCGTTGGCCGAAGTGGGTGTCGCCACCAGCGACCACACCGTCGCCGGCAATGCGGCTGCCAAGTTGCGTCCGCTGACCCTTCAGATGTGGCGCGACCTCTTTCATCGCGAACGGCACACCGGCAAGCGGCCCACCGTCCGCCGCTTCGAGCGCAGGGTCCATCAGGTCGCCGACGGTCGCTTGAAGCTGCGGCTCGACTGCCTCGATCGCTCGGCGTGCGGCCTCGTCGACCTCGTCGGCCGAGACCTCGCCCGTGCGGACGAGCTGGGCGATTCCTACTGCATCCTGTGCGGCGTAGTCGCGAAGCTCCATGTGTTCGCGCCCCCCTTGACGGTTTGCGGCATCCTTGCAGGCCGGCGGCAGACGAGTCGCTGGCGCCCCGAGCTATGGTCTGAACCCCCGAATTCGCGGGAGTCCGACAAGCCGCGAGTCGCAGCATGAGTCCAGCAGTCGATACGAGCGCAGTCCAGGCCCTTCGGGCGCAGCTTCGCGGGCCCGTGCTCGAACCTCACGACGATGGCTATGACGAGGCGCGCCCGCTCTGGAGTGCGCTCGTCGACAGGCGCCCGGCCGTGATTGCAAGATGTGTCAGCGCCGCCGACGTCGTGCGCGCCGTGAACTTTGCGCGTGAGCACGGGCTGCTCGTCGGCCTGAACGCCGGTGGCCACAGCGTCTTCAGACACGCCGACTGCGAAGGCGGACTGCTGATCGACCTCTCGCCGATGAAGGGCATTCGGGTCGACCCAGAGCGGAAGACCGCGCGTGCAGAGCCGGGTGTCCTGCTCGGCGAGCTCGACCGCGAGACTCAGGCTTTCGGCCTTGCAACTCCAGCGGGCATTACGTCGACCGTCG
This sequence comes from Gaiellaceae bacterium, assembly GCA_965223695.1. Lineage (GTDB taxonomy): Bacteria > Actinomycetota > Thermoleophilia > Gaiellales > Gaiellaceae > JAUVPB01. The sequence continues at coordinate 189,032 of CBDCXJ010000025.1, forward strand.
GGTTGGCCGGGCTCACGCTTGGTGGCGGGGTCGGCCGGCTCAGTCGAAAGTACGGGCTCACTGTCGACAACCTGCTGTCGGTCGACATCGTCACTGCCGACGGCACGCTGCTCACGGCCGACGCAACACAACACCCCGATCTCTTCTGGGCGATCCGCGGCGGTGGAGGCAACTTCGGTGTCGCGACGTCGTTCGAATACCGGCTCCATGCGGTTGGCCCCACTGTCCTGGGTGGAAACGTCCTGTATCCGTTCTCTCAGGCACGCGAGGTCCTCTCGTTCTATGACGACTACACGCGTGCAGCGCCCGATGAGGTGTCAGCCGACCTACTCCTCGCGACACTGCCGAGCGGCGAGCAAGTGGCTGGGCTTTCCCTCTGTTACGTGGGCCCCACCGACGACGGAGAACGTGCGCTGAAACCGCTCCGAGAACTTGGCGCGCCCTTGCTCGATGACGTTGAGCCTATCCCGTATGCGGACCTTCAAGCCAGTGGGGCCGACGTGTTCCCCAAAGGACTCCACTACTACTACGCGTCGCAGTTCATGACCGAGATCAGTGCCGACGCGATCGACCTCGTGGTCTCTCATTTCGCGGAGGTGCCGTCACCGCGTTCTGCCGTCCTCTTCCAGCTCTTTGGCGGCGCAGTGAGCCGCATCGCCCCAGCCGCGACAGCGTTCTATCCCCGTGAGGCGCTGCACGACTGCATCATGGTCTCGGCCTGGGATGCCGCGGACGATTCGGAGCGCCAGATCGAGTGGGCCCACGGGATCGGTCAGGCCATGGAGCCCTTCATGAGCACGGGCCTCTACCTGAACAATCTCTGTGGAGAGAGTGACGAGCTGATCCGAGCGTCGTACGGCGAGAACTACGGCCGGCTCGTTCAGGTAAAGAACGGCTACGACCCGACCAATATGTTTCGATCGAACCCAAACATCCGGCCGACGGGATAGTCGTTCGCGCGGCTACGGCGTCTCGCCGGTCAGCCGCTCGAAGCGCGTCCAGGCGGCGGCCGCGACGATCGCGAGCACGACGCCGAGCACCGCGCCGGCGCCAAACACCCACGTAAAGCCGATCTCGTCGGCCAGCGGGGCAACGGCCTGGGTGATCAGCGCGGTGCCGACGAACAGGGCCGTCGCGAAGAGCCCTACTGCCGTAGCTCGCTCGGAGGGGATGACGATCGTCGCCCACTGCTGCATCAGCGGGTGGGCGAGCACGAAGCCGACCGAGACGAGAACGGTCGCGACCGCGATCGAGGCAACTGCCGCGGAGGCGGCCGCTACGGCGAGCCCGGCACTCGCGATCATGACGCCAAGCGCCATGCTGACGGCGCGCGGCAGGCGGGCCGCGACCCAGCGGGCGGGCCTGCTCGCGACCACAATGGCAACGCCGTAGAGCGCGACGACAAGGCCCGCCGTACGTGGGCTCGTGCCTCCCTCCTCGAGCGCGGCGGGGAAGAAGACGAGGAACCCGATCAAGACCGCTCCCCAGAGCAGTGCGATCAGCGCAACGTTGCGCGGCCACCGCGACCGCACGGTCGTGCGCACGCTCGCGACGAAGATCGCAAGCGTTCGGGCCCTGAGAGGCGGATCGCGTCTGTAGCGAAGTTGAGCCGCAAGCGTGAGCACGGACACGCCGGCGGAGGCGGCGAAGCCGACGCGCCACGAGGAAATGTCGGCCGCAAGGCCTCCGCAGACGATTCCCGCAGCCGAGCCGAATGCATACGCAGCCACGAGGTCGGCGAGCGCTCCGGGGCGTCGCTGGGCGGGAACCTGGTCGCCGATGAACGTGATCGTCGCCGGCGCGATCGCAGCGAACGCCGCGCCGGCGAGCCCCCGCAGAGCGATGAGCGTGATGAGGTTCGGCGCGAGCGCGGAGGCGACGGTGAGGAGCGCTCCCAGCACGAGCCCGCTCTGAAGGGCCGCCAGTCGGCCGAAGCGGTCGCTCGCGTACACCCAAGCGAGCTGCATGACGCCATAGGCGAGCGTGTATGCGGCGACAACGGCGGCGGCGGTGCCGAGGCCGTGCCCGAAGTGTGCTCCGATCGCGAGCAGCATGGGCGCGGCCACGAAGTTGTCGACGCCCGACGCGAACACGCCAAGAAGCACGATGGGCGTTGGCGGCAGCCCACGAGCTGAGGCAGGGCGCGTGTCTCGCAGGCCTGAGCGCACGTCTCACAGTCTCACGAAATGGCGCGCCCGGTCGAGCGCGAGTGTTGCGAACCACCCCGCCAGCAGCGCTCAGTCCTCTCCGACAACGCATCTAAGCTGGTTGTTGCATGGCGGTGCGCCCGTTCGGACTCTCTCCCGAGCAGATTCGCGTTCTCGGCGCGCTGGCCGAGAAAGCGGCCACGACACCCGAGAACTATCCACTCACGTCAAACGCTCTACGAACTGCGTGCAACCAGCGCTCGAGCCGCGACCCTGTCGTCGAGCTCGACGACGAAACGGTCAAGGCGGCGATGCTGGCGCTACGCGAGCGTGAGCTCGCCAAGACCGTGCGCGGGGCGGGCAGCCGAACGTTCAAGCACGCACACGCGCTCGACCGGCTCGAGCTAGAGAACGGCTCTATTGCCGTTCTGTCGGTGTTGATGCTGCGTGGGCCGCAAACGGTCGGCGAGCTGAAGGGGCGAACCGAGCGCCAACACGGCTTCGACTCGCTCGACGAGATCGACAGCGTCTTGAGTCAGCTGAGCACCTTGCGCGAACCGCTGGTCGAGCAGCTCGAGCGCGGTCCCGGTCAGAAGGAATCCCGCTGGCGTCACCTGATGGACGCCGAGGCGGACCCGCTGGCCGCGCCGGGCGAAAGCCCGTCGCGACACTTCGACACTGACCAGTCTGCCGGCCACGACCAGACGCATGAGTGGGAGGCCAACCTGGCAGACACGGAGCAGCCCGCTCGGCGGCCGCCCGAGCTGCCCATCGCGGCGCCGGCGCCCATGTCGCGCCCCCTCGACGAGCGGCTCGCCGACGAGGCGACAGCGCGCGACCAAACGCTCGAGAAGATCACCGCCCGCATCGAAGCGCTCGAGCGCGACCTCGCCGAGCTCAAGCGCGAACTGGGCACCGAATGAGCGCGAGTGGCGAGGCAGGCGGCGCGCCGAACATCGCCGCGATCGATATCGGCACGAACTCGATCCACCTCGTCGTCGCGCGCCCGACCGCCAACCGCCGCTTCGATGTGCTGGCGCGCGAGAAGGAGGTCGTCCGGCTTGGAAGCGGCTCGGGCGACATGAAGCACCTCAGGGCCGGCGCGATCGATCGGGCCGTCGAGACGCTGCAGCGATTCCGCCAGCTGTCTGACACGTTCGACGCCGAGATCGCCGCCGTCGCGACCAGCGCGACGCGCGAAGCGCTCAACCGGCAGGAGTTCCTCGACCGGGCGCGCGATGAGGCCGGCGTCGAGATCGCCGTCATCTCGGGCATGGAAGAGGCGCGGCAAATCCATCTCGGCGTCCTGCAGGCGGTGCCCGTCTACGACCGCCAGCTGCTCGTGATCGACATCGGCGGCGGCAGCACCGAGCTGATCGTCGGCGACGGCGGTCGTATGCGCGCGGCACGCAGCCTCAAGCTGGGCGCTATCCGACTCACGAACCGCTTCTTCGCGACGGAGCCCATCACATCCGCGCAGCTCGAGGAGTGTCGTAACTACGTGCGAGCCTTCCTCCACCCGGTCGTCCGTGAGATCACACGTGCCGGGTTCTCGGTGGTCGCGGGAAGCTCGGGGACAATCAGCACTGTCGTCGCGATGGCGCTGGCCGCGCGCGGCGAGCAGCCGCGGTCGCTGAACGCCATAACGGTGACGCGCGAAGAGATCAGCGGAGTGGTTGCCCGCGTCACCGATGCGAGAACGGCCGCTGAACGAGAAGCAATTGCCGGCCTCGAGCCGAAGCGCGCCGACATCATCATCGGCGGCGCGGTCCTGCTCGACCAGCTGGTCAACGAACTCGACATCGCCGAGCTGACGTACTCCGACTACGCGCTTCGCGAGGGCGTGCTGCTCGACCGTATGCGTGAGCCGCACGAGGGCCTCCGCCACCTTGGCGAGCTCCGCCGCGAGAGCGTGCTGCACGTGGCGCGCATGTTCGTCGACGATCTCGACCACGCGACGCGAACGGCCGAGCTTGCGTCGAGCATCTGGGAGCAGACGGCTGCACTGCACGAGCTGGCGCCGCCAACGCTCGAGCTGCTCGAGGCGGCGGCGTTGATGCACAACGTCGGACTTTTCGTCTCGCACGCCGCGCACCACCGCCACTCGTACTACCTCATCCGCAACTGCGAGCACCTCACCGGCTTTACCGATCGCGAGATCGAGCTGATCGCCCTGGTCGCCCGCTATCACCGAAAGAGCGCGCCCAAAGCGAAGCACGACGAGTTCGCCAGCCTGGCGGGCGATGACCAGCGCACCGTGCGCGCTCTCGCCGGGATCCTGCGTATTGCGATCGCGCTCGATCGCACCGCCTCCGGCGCGGTGACGGGCGTGCTGGTGCGGCGCGCGGGCGCCAACCTGCAGATGGAAGTCGCGGTACGTCGCGATGCAGACGCCTCGCTCGAACTCTACACGGCCGAACAGCGAAAGGGTCTGCTCGACGAGGTGCTCGGGCTGGAGATCTCGTTCGTGTCGACGGCCGGGCGCGCGGCCGCGTAGCCGCAGAGCTCAGGCCACCGCGAAAAAGTCGCCACCCTCGGTCCACCCGGCCTCGCGAGCCGCCTCTCGGACCTGCGCGCGCCCTTCGGGCCCGGCGACGGCACCGACTGCCGGCATGCCAACGAGCTGACCGACGTCTTCCATGCCGTGCACTGGCGCGCCGTGCACGATCTTCCCGATCTTGCGCGGATCGACCTCGAGGAACGCCGCGACACCCGAGCCCTGGCGCTGGAGCTCGCGTGCGAACGCTTTCCCAACCGGGCCACAGCCGAAGACCACGACGGCGTCCGACCGTCGCCCGAGCAGCCTGCGCAGATGGTGCACGCGGCAGCGCACGAACGAGGCGTTGCTGTAGCGCTGGTCGGTGCGTGTGAGGCGCAGGGCGAGGGTCGGGTGGGCGATCGGACATTCGACGAACACGTCGCGAGCAGCGAGCTCGGGCGAGGTCAGAGAGTTGAGCCAGGACTCGTAGCGGCGCATGCCGTCTGTGACCTCGGCCGATGGGAAGAGCTCGACCTGGCCGCCGCAGGCTCCCACGTCTCCGCGCTCGAGCCGCTCGAGCTGAAGCTCGAGCCGCTCGGGATGCGCGATGTCGTCGGCGTCCATGCGTGCGATCACCGGCGCACGTGCGAGCTGCCGCGCCCGCTCGGAGGCGAACACGACCCCGGCGCGCTCCTGCATGACGAGGCGCACCCGCGTGTCGGCGCGCCCGCACCCGGCGACGATCTCGGCAGTGGCATCCGCTGATCCGTCATCGACGACGATGACCTCGAGCTCTGACACGGTCTGCTCGAGGATCGAGACGAGCGCCTCCCGCACGTGGGGCGCCGCGTCGCGAGCCGGCATGACGACCGAGACCCGCGGCCGGCCACCAGCCACCCGGGACCTCACGCGGGGCGGCCGAAGGGTCGCGGCCTGACGCTCAGGCCGGCTCGAGCCCTGCGCCTTCGCGCAGGCGCGCCCGCTCGCGGACGCCAGCGAGCGGCATCCCCGTTGCCTGCGCGGTTGCGATCGTGATCGCGCGCAGATCCTCGGGCTCGATGTTGCGCAGATCGGTCTTGCCCGTACACCGGGGCATGATCGCCGCCTCCGAGGCGAGAGCGCGACAGAAGAGCTCGACGGTCTCGGCGCGCTCATCGATATCGACGTTGCCGTGAAAGGTCAATGCTCCCTGCTCGATCGTGGCGCCCATCGCGAGCGCAAGCGCTACGCCGATGGCGGCGACGTTGGCGCCGAGCCCGATCAGCTTCGCCCCATCTGTGCCCGAGCGGACACCGCCGCGATAGATGATCTGGAGCTCCTCCTCGCGGTTGAGCTCGCGCATGATCGCGATCGTGTCACGGGTCACGGTCAGGTCGGGATGCGTCGACAGCTCTGCACCGACGTCGGTGAGCGGCGGACATGCGTCGAGCACAAGCAGGTCGAGCTCCGCCTCGAGCGCCCGGGGAATGGTCTCGCGCAGCTGCGCCGCAGCGGCCGCGACGCCGACGAGCTGGCCCTCGGCGACTGGCGTCGGTGGCGAAGGCGCTCCGGCCCGAGCGACGGCAATGACGGCCGCGGCTTCCGGGCTGACGTCGTCGCCCTCGGCGACGACCTGGAGCCATGGCACGCCCTCGACCTGGCGCCGTCCCAGGTACCCGAGCCCAACGGTGGCGAGGCCGCGCCCGAGTGCGAGCCGAACCTCTTCGGGCGCATCGTCGAACCCGGTCGCGATGAAGGGCGCGGCGAGCTCGATGCGCTCGCCGAGCGCGACGCTCACACGACAGGCGTCGCGGTACGGGTCGATGACGAGCCGCGAGAGATTCGCCGGAAGGAAGACAAGGTCGTCGAAGCTCGGGATCTGCTCGATCGGCTGTAGGTCCATCGGGCTCCGCAGGCGCTTGGTGAAGGTCGCGCGCTGCTTGAAGCCGTCGTTCGGCTGGGTACGAGCCATCACGAAGATGTCCTCGCGCGCGTGCACGTTGTAGTCGGCGGACCCAGTCTCGGCGTCGCAGCGGTAGCAGCGGGCCGCCTCGCGGCGGGCGGCTTCTGCGTCGTAGACCGACTCGATCTCTGGGAAGGCGACCGGGTTGTCGCCGACCCCGTGGAAGGCTTGCTCCTCGCGGTGAAAGACCTCCCACTCGGCGTCCTGCGCTATCGGCACTCGACGCGTCTTGAAGGGGACGCGGTAGGGAAGCGGATCCTCGACCCCTTCCAGGAACGACTTCAGGTAGTAGGCGGCGCGGTGGCCGTGCTGCATCGCCATCACGATCGTCGAGGGCCCGAACGCGCCGTCGCCGGCCCCGAACACCTGTGGGTCGGAAGTGCGCATCGAGTCCCAGTCGGTGGGAACCTTGTCGTCTGCGAGCATCCCGAGCTTGTCGAGGTGCTCTGACTCGGTGCGCTGGCCGGTCGCGAGAATGACGAGCCCACAGGGATAGTCGTGCTCGGAGCCGGCCACGTTCTCGGGCCAGCGCCGGCCGTCAGCGCCGGGCTCGCCGAGCGCGGTGCGCACGGCGCGAAGCGAGAAGTCGCCGTTCTCGCCCACGACCTCGGTCGGCTGCACGTTGTAGATCAGCTCGACGTCTTCCTTGAGCGCGCCCTCGAGCTCGTCGAGCCGGGCCGGGATCTCGTCCTCGCCACGGCGATACAGCACCTGCACGTGCTCGCAACCCGGTAGCCGCTTGGCGACGCGGCAGGCGTCCATCGCGACGTCGCCGGCGCCGACGACCACGACCCGCTTGGGCATCGTCGGCCGCGCGCCGTCGTTGACCCGGCGCAAGAAGGTGACGCCGTCGATCACCCGCTCGTCGCTGGTCGGCTGCTCGAGCCCGACGCCCTTCCCCCACCAGGCGCCGATCGCCAGCAGCACGGCAGCGTGTCGCTCCTTCAGCTCCTCGAGCGTGATGTCATCGCCGAGCGTCGTCTCGAGGTGGACGGTGATGCCCGGGCAGCGCGCGAGCATCCGGTCGATGTCCTCCTCGAAGATCTCGCGCGGGCAACGAAACTGCGGGATGCCCCACGTCATGTAGCCGCCGAGCATCGTCGTCATCTCGTAGACGTCGACCGCGTAACCAGCCTCGGCGAGATCCTGGGCGGCCGTCAGGCCCGCAGGCCCGCCGCCGACGATGCCGACGGTCTTGTCCCTGGTGACGGGCACGGCCGGCGGCCGATACGTCGCCCCGAGCTCGTCCATGACGAAGCGCTTGAGGTTTCGGATCGCGATCGGGCCATCGGAATCCGCGCGCCGACAGGCTGGCTCGCAAGGCGCGTCGCAGACGCGACCGCAGACCGAGCTGAACGGGTTGGTCGCGGTAATCGCCTCGAACGCCTCCTCCATCTTCCCCTCCCAGATGTAGGCGAGATAGGAGGGCGCATCGGTGCCGATCGGGCAGGCAACCTGGCACGGCGCCGGCACGAAGTTGACGTCCGGAACGTCGTCGGCGGCCGCGAACTCGTCCGGGACTGGCCGGGGCTCGACCCGGTCTGACCCATAGACGTCGGGCTCCGGCGGCTCGCTGAACGCGTTCGCGTGCTCAGCGGGCTCGCTCATCCGGCGGCCACCTGAAGGACCTCGGGCTGCTCCCGGTATTCGGGCGCGTAGGGAAGCCGCGTGATCTCGGCAGCCTCGGGTGTGAGCGCGACGAGGTCGTCGCGTGAGAGCTGCTCGTGACTTGCGTAGCCGTGCGCGTGCACGATCGAGGCGAGCTGCCAGCGCACCGACTCGAGGAAGCGGTGGATATTCAGCGCCTCGGGGTCGATGTTGTAGCGCTTCTCGTGCTCGGGGTCCTGGGTCGCGATCCCGACGACGCACTGGCCGACGTGGCACTGCAGGCAGGCGATGCAGCCGCCGGCGATGATCGCGCTCGTTCCCATCGCAACGGAGTGGGCACCCAGTGCGAGCGCCTTCGCGGTGTCGAGCCCGTCCTTGATGCCACCCATGAGGACGACCGGCATGCCGCTGGCCTCGATCTGCTCGAGCGCGTCGAGAGCCTCGATGATCGCCGAGAGCGTCGGGATGCCGACGTATTCGAGCACCTCGGCACTCGCGGCGCCGGTCGAGCCCTGCAAGCCGTCGAGACAGACATAGTCGAAGCCATCCTTGTAGGCGATCTTGATGTCGTCCGGGACGCGGCCAGCACCGAGCTTGACCGAGACCGGCTTCTCGTAGTTGGTCGCCTCGCGTAGCTCTTCGACCTTGATCACGAGATCGTCGGCGCCGAGCACGTCCGGGTGGCGCGACGGGCTGCGCAGGTCGATGTTCGCCGGAATTCCCCTGATCCTGGCGATCTCGGGTGTGACCTTCTTGGCCATCAGCTGGCCGCCGAGACCGGGCTTGGCGCCCTGGGAGATGTAGATCTCGATCCCGTCGGCACGGCGCATGTCGTGGATGTTCCAGCCGAGCCGACCGCCGAGCATCTGGAAGACGATCCGCCTGGCGGCACCTCGCACCTCGTCAGAGAGGCCGCCTTCTCCCGTGTTGTCGCAGATGTCAGAGAGGGCAGAGGCCTTCGCCAGGGCGATCTTCGTCGACTTCGAGAGCGCGCCGTAGCTCATCGGCGCGATCATCATCGGCATCGAGAGCTCGATCGGTGTCGCCCCTGCGCGCCCGCCGAGCGACGTCGCCAGCTCGACGCGCGAGACGACGTCTGGGTCGGGAGGAATCATCGACAGGTCGCGCTTGAACGCGAGATCCGAGAGATGCGGCAGCGGCCGTCCCGCGCCGTAGCCCCGGATCCGGTAGCGGCCGAGCTGCGCCTTGACCGAGATGTCCTCCTGGACCTTCTCGTTCCAGTAGCCCGTCTCGTTGGTCGCCTCGAAGAACGGGATCACTCGCACGCGAGGCTCGGCGCGCGCATAGCGCAGCCCCTTGCCGGCGTTGACGATCTTCTGGAAGCTACCCGCGAAGGCGACCTCGTAGCGCTCGAGGAACTCGGCCAGATCGTCGGCCTCTCCCTCGTCGAGGTCGGTCAGCATGGCGTCGGTGCCGAGCGAGTCGATCTTGCCGCCGACGTAGATCGTGCCGCCGGTCATGTCCTGGCCGACCTGGGCGCCCGAGTCCCCGCAGATGATCAGCCGGCCGCCGTAGAGCATGTAGCCGGCCATGAAGTTGGCGTTGCCGCCCGCGCAGAGCGTGCCTTCCTTCATCACCTGCCCGGCGCGCGAGCCGATGTTGCCGTGGACGACGACATCGGCACCGCGGATAGCAACGGCCGCGATCGCGCTCGCGTTTCCGTGCACGACCATGGATCCAGACGTCATGTTGTCGGCGAGGCCCCAGCCAACGTTGGCATCGACCTCGATGTCGGGGCCGTCGGTCAGGCCGCCGCAGAAGTAGCCAGCCGAACCGCGAATGCGCAGCGTGACGGGGTGTACGAGCCCAACGCCGATGTGATGGCGCGCGTCGGGGTTGACGACCTCGATGTCTTCGCCGTCGGCGCCGAGCTGGCGAATCCGCTCGTTGGCGTCGCGAACGCTGAGCTCGGCGAGGTCGACCGTCGCAGCGGCCACGCTAGGCCGCCAAGCGCTTCCAGGTGCGGTACGTGCCCGGCGGCGGCTCGGACGTTGCGAGCGACTCGCCCGGGAACAGCCTGTTCAGCGAGACCTCCTCGGAGGCAATCGCGACGAGATCGCCGTCCTCGTACATGACCATCGGCTTGGCGGCCAGCTGGTCCTTCGCGTAGCCGATCTCGTCCTTCGTTGAGACGAGAAACGAGAACGTGCCGTCGAGGTCGTCGATCGAGGTCTCGAGCGCGTCGCTCAGGGTGTGGCCCTGCGCGAGCTTGTCGGCCAGGTAGACGGCGATCAGCTCGGAGTCGTTGTCGGTGTTGAACTCGAAGCCGCGCTTCTCGAGCCGGCGGCGCATCTTCCAGTAGTTGGTGATCTGCCCGTTGTGCACGATCGCGATGTCGGCGAAACCGGTCGCCCAGAACGGGTGGGATGCATCCGGAGTCACGTCCGACTCGGTCGCCAGACGCACGTGACCGATGCCGTGGGTTCCCTTGAACCCCGCGATCTCGTATGCGTCGTCGACGTCGTGCGCACCGCCTATGTCCTTGACGATGTCGAGGCTTTCGCCGATCGAGACGACCTTGGCCACGTGCTCCATCGCGTAGGCGAAGCTCTGCAGGTCGCCGTCGAAGCGCACGGTCACGCGAGCCGTCGAGCCGATCAGCTCCTCCTCGACGACGTCCGCGCCAAACTCGGCCATCTTGGCCTTGATCCGCGCGAGCGTCTCGGCGCCCTCCTCGCCCTCACCGACGAAGAAGCGAAGGCGCAGGCGGTCGTTCTCGGTCGCCTCGTGGTAGAGCGCGAAGCCGGTCGAGTCAGGGCCGCGGTGCTGGCAGCCGTCGAGCATGGTGATGAGATCCGAGCCAAGCGCGCCCTGCGGGGCCCCGTCCTTGTAGAGAATCCCTGCTATTCCGCACATATGGTCGGGTCCCTTCGTGATATGGAGGAATGAAACATCGGCCGGTCGGGCAGCTTGTGTCGGTTTCTGCTCAAAATTCTACGCCCCAGCAGGGAATCTGCCGAGTCCGCTATCACCGGACCTAACGCCCTCTTTATGGAGATTCTTCCATAGACGCACGGGCGGTACGGTAAAGCCCGTGCAGATACCGGCTCCCTTTGACGAGTTCCGAGCGCGTGTCTTGCCGGAATGGATCGACTTCAACGGCCATTTCAACGCCGGCTTCTACGTCGTCGCCTTCGACGAGGCAATCACGTCGTTTCTCTCCTTTCTCGGGATGACGCGCGAGCATCGGAAACGCCATGACGTCACGACGTTTGGGCTCGAGGCCCACATCACGTACCAGCACGAGCTCAAGGTCGACGACCCATTTCGCGTGACCGGGCAGCTGCTCGACCACGATTCAAAGCGAATCCACGGAATCCAGATGATGTACCACGGCGAGACGGGCGGGCTCGCCGCAACGAGCGAGTTCATCAACCTGCACGTCAGCTATGAGACGCGGCGAGGCTGCCCGATGGCACCTGCGCTGCGCGAGCGCCTCGCGGCGGTAGCCGCCGTACACGATGAGCTCGAGCGACCGCCGCAGGTGGGCCGCGTGATCGGCCTCGACTCGGGCCGGCCCGTCTAGCCCTACCCCGCCTCGCGTCGCCCGACTCGCCCGACATCGTGGACTCGCTCGGCATCCTGCTCGAGGGCCGCGAGCCGGATCGCGATGTCGAGCGCGAGCCAGTCTCCCGCGCGGACGTCCATACCGGTCAACTCCTCGATTCGCTCGAGCCGCTGGCGGAGCGTGTTCTGGTGGACGAACAGGGCCTCAGCCGTGGCGCTGATGCTGCCGCGCTGGCGAAGGTACTCCTCGAGCGTCTGCACGAGGGACGTCGAGCGACGCTGATCGTATGCCGCGAGCGTGGCAAGCGCGACACGGTGCGCGTCGCGTTCGGGCCCCTCTGACGAGAGCCTGAGCAGGTACTTGTATGGCCCGAGCTCGTCGTGCCCAAGGACGCGGTTTCCGCCTTCGAGCACCCGGGCGCCCTTCAACGCAAGCGCCGCCTCGTCGAGCCCCGCGCGTAGCTCGCTCTGGCCGAGGCACGGGGAGGAGACACCAATGCGGATCGATGCGGGCAGACCGTCGAGCAGCTCGTCGAGCGTTGCGTTGACGCCGTCATCGGGCTCGACGGCGTCGCGACCCCGAGCGGGCACTAGCGCGCGCAGCTCATCGTCGCGTACATCGACCACAGCGCCCGGGAAATGGCGCACAAGGGCGCTCTCGAGCTGCCCCGTCCAGGTTGCCGGGGCGTCGCCCGCCGAGGCAGCGAGAACCACATGCGGCGAGCCCAGGTCGAGCCCGATCGCCCGAGCTCTGGCCTGGACCGCGCCCTCGTCAGCGCCCTCCTCGAGCGCTTCGAAGAGCTCGCCGATGGCGTTCTCTTCGCGCAGGCGCTCGATCAGCTCGAGCTTGACGAGCGCAAGCGCGCCCTGACTCGCCGCGGTCTCGACGATGTCGGCGTCCCCCGTCACGAGGCGCCCGTCGCGCGGAGCCCGCAGCACGAGCAAGCCACGCAGCTCGCCGCCGGCTCGCAGGGGCACGTGAACAGTGCCCTCTCGCTCGGCCCTCGGCCGCCCGAGCTCGGGCCCGAGCTCGGCGAGGCCGATCCGCTCGGGCCCCGCGTCCTCGGCTTCCAGGCCAGCCGGTTGCGAGGCGACGCGCGTCAGCTGGTCGACGCCCGCCGCCGAATCGAGCACGTAGAGCTCGCACGCGCCCGGTCTCACGAGCTCGCTCACTCCGGCAACGATGACCTCGTAGAGCGCCTCGCGGGTCTCGGCTGCCGCCGCACGCTCGCCGAGCCTGTTCAGGAGCTCGAGCTGGCGTACGCGGTGCCTGGTCTCTGCGTGCATACGCGCGTTCTCGATGGCCGACGCGACGAGCGAGGAGCTCGAGACGAGGAACTCGACCTCGTCCTCGGTGAATTCCCGGGGAGCTTCGGTGTGCAGCGAGATCACACCGATGACCGACTCGCCACGTCCCAGGATTGGTACCGATACGAGCGACTGGAAGCGCTCCTCGGCGAGCTCTGGCACGTACTTGAAGCGTGGGTCGGACAACGCCTCGTCCTTGATGAACGCAGGCTCCTTTCGCTCGACCGACCACCAGGCAAGACCCTCGCCGTGCTCGAGCGCGATCGTGCCGATCAGGTGGGCGTATGGCTTCGATGCGGCCCGCAGCACCAGGCGCTCCGCACCGGGCTCGAGCAGGTAGACGAAGCAGGCGTGAACCGCGCTGGCCTCCGAGAGGAGCTCGACGACCGCGTTCAGCACCTCGTCGAGGTCGAGCGTCGATGCGACCGTCGAGATGATCCGCGACAGAAAGCTGGTATCGCTGCGCGCGCCCGGGATGCCGAAATGGTAGGTCGCTCGGGCGGCGCCGTGCGGGCCGCCTGCGTGCGCGCGGGCGAGCGCGCGCCACCCTTGTCCGCGGGCTAGCTCGCGGCGGGCCGCCTGCGTGCGCGCGGGCGAGCGGCTATCCGCTCAGGAGCGTGCCGTCGGCGACGGTCAGCGGCGCTTCTCCCTCGTGGCGAAGCGCGACGTCGCCGACGACGCGAATCCCGGCACCAAAGCTGACGTCGCCCTCGACGACCAGGCGCTCGCACTCGATCAGTGACGGTGGCCCCGCCGCGAACCGCTCGTCGAGCTGATCAGCGCGGGCGAAATAGCGCCGGTCGAGCTCGACGACGACGGGGCGGCCGGCGCGGGACGGCGCGGGCGTGATCCTGAAGTCCTGTGTGAGCACGTTGGCGTCGGAGCGCACCGCCAGCAGGTCGTCGGTGGTCTTCACCGGCGCGAAGCGGCTACGCGGCACCCGAAGAGCGGCCGCCCCCTCGAGCAGTCCGACCGCCGAGCCCATCGCGGTTTCGAGCTGATACACGCGAGGCGAGTCTGGCTGACGCGGGTCGATCGGCTTCTCGTTGCGAATCAGCGGCAGCTCGAGCACGCCGGCACGCTCGACGAGCGCCTCGCGAAGCGCGCGCAGGTCAAGCCAAACGTTGTTCGTGTTGAAGTAGGGGTGTCGCTCGATGTCCTGAAACGTGGCGTTGTCCTCGGCCGGACATTGCGCCGCCTCGCGGAGCAGAAAGCTCCCGCCGGCCGAGCGTGCGAGATGGCCTCCCTTTCGGTCGGCCTCGGTCCGGTCGGCGACCTCCATCAGAAACGGCATGCCTTCGGTCGCGAGGTACCCGACGAGTCGAGGGTCGATCGCCGCGCCGAGATTGTCGGCGTTCGACACGAAGGCGAGATCGCGACCCTGCTCGAGCAGCGCGTCGAGCATGCCGCTGGTCTGGAGCGCGACGTAGAGGTCACCGTGACCAGGCGGGTTCCACTCGAGCGACGAGTTCACCGGCCACTCGGCTGGCTCCAGGTCGCTGATGCTCACCTTGGGAACGCGGTGCTGGAGGAAGTCGAGGGGCCCGTTTGTCTCCTGATCGACGTTGGCGAGCGCAGCGAGCGCGGCGCTTGAGTCGGCTTGCGTGCTGAAGCTGTTCATGAGAACGAGCAGCACGCCCGACGTGGCCGCATGGCGGACGATCACATCGAGGAAGGTCAGCCCGTCCTTCACCTCGAGAAGAGACTTCGCCCGCTCGAGGCCCATGCTCGTTCCGAGGCCTCCGTTGAGTTTGATCATCACGCAGCGCTCGAGCGCGGCGAGCCCGAGCTGCGTGAGCTCGGCCGGCAATAGCTCGAGATCGGGAAGCTCGCCGACCGGGTGGAGGGCTTCCTCGTGAATCAGGCCGCGCTCTCCAGCTGCGAGGAGCGCGTACTGGCGCGCGAACACCTCGATCGCAAGCGCGGGCAGCTCGGCCTGCTCCATCCGGGTGCGAAATGCGGCGAACCCCACTACTTCTGCCCTGCGGCGCCCATGGAGCAGACGCTAGTACTGCGCCACGACGCCTCGCATCGATGGCCGTGTCAAGCGCGCACCGGGCGGCCGCGGCCGGCCCTCGACCAGCTCTCAGCGCAGCGCGACGGCCAGTGCATCGGCTCTGCCGACACTGATGGCGTCGCCGCCGCCGACCGTGACGCGCACCCGTTCCGGGCTCGCTTGCCCGTCTCCGTTGAGGCGCTCCTTTGCGCGCTGTAGATGGCGGTGAGACGGGCAGTAGTCCTCACCCGTGACCGGAGGCCGCCGACACGGCTCGTTGTCGCGCGTCGACGCGAGGCAGCGGCCGTTGAGTAGTTCCTGGCACTGGGGCGACTCGAGAAACTCGACAGCCGCACCGATCGTCTCGTTCACAGCGACGACGACGGCCGGCAGCGAGGCCATCGGAAAGCAATGCCGTATCTGACGCAGCAGCAGCCGCTCGGGGCCCTGAACATTGCGATCGACGACGAGGCGCTCGAAGGCCTCTTCGATGGAGCGACGTACCCAGAACTCGTAGTCAGGCTCGCCATCGACATCACCCTCGCCGTCGAGGTGCTGCTTCAGCGTCTGAAACAGAATTCTGGCGTAGATCGACACCCTCACAGTGATCCGCAGGTCGATCGCTCGGTCTCTCACGTTGCGCTCCTTCCTCGACTGCCCCGCAGGCAGTTTATCTTGATTTCAAGATGACTTCAAGCCCGATTTTCCCCTGCTACGGGCCTATACTCGCGCCCGTGTCGAGGTCGTATGACCGGGTCGACGGGCTACTCGCGCAGTGGGGAGAGCAGCGCCCCGAGCTCGATGTGGCGCCGCTTCAGGTCGTGGCCCGGATCGCCAGGGTTTCCGCTCACCTCGACCGCGCCGTCGAAGCAATGCTCTCGACCCTCGACCTCAAGTGGTGGGAGGTCGACGTTCTCGGCGCGCTCAGGCGCGCCGGGCCGCCGTTCAGGCTCTCGCCGGGTGAGCTGAGCGAGCGGTTGATGGTCACAAGCGGCACCATGACGACACGCGTCGACCGGCTCGAAGATCGTGGCTTCGTCGCCCGCGAGCAAGCCGCGCACGATCGCCGCGGCGTCGTGGTCTCGCTCACGGACGCAGGCCGCTCGGCCATCGACGATGCGATGCAGCCGCACCTCGCAAACCTCGAGCGCATCCTCGAGCCCCTCAGCGACGAGAGCCAGGCCGTTATTGCAGATGCCCTCAGAGCCTGGCTGATCGCGCTCGAGGGGCATGCACCCGACGATCTTCCGAGACCCAAGTAGCGCGGCCTGAAGCAGGCGGAGCGGCCCTACCCGGCGCGCGATTCGCCGGTGGCGAGCCGCTTGGCGTCAGCTGGCGGCCTGTGCGAGTTCCGTGTCGAGCTCGGCGTCGTGCTCGCCCAGCGCGGGCGCTGGTTGGAGCGGCCTCTTGTCGACGAAGGCGTGGAATGGCGTGCGGGGCACGCGAACCGCGCCGACCCGCGGATCGTCGATCTCCGCGAAGAACTGCCGCTCGTCGAGCTGGGGAAGATCGAGCACCTCGAGCGCGTCGTAGACAAGACCGACAGGGACGCCCGCGTCGAGCAGCGGCTGGAGCGTCTCCTCGACGGTCATCGTCGAGAATGACTCCGCGGCCCGCGCGTCGACCTCGTCGGCGTGGGTTCGCCTCTCGACATAGCTCTCCCAGCGCGGATCCCGGGCCCACTCGGCGTCGCCCATGATCTCGCGGACAGCCTCCCACATCCTCAGCTGCGGACAGGTGCCGACGAACAGCCACCTGCCGTCGGCGAGGAGCTGCATGCCGACGCCGTGCGCGGCCGGGTGTCGCGTTCCCATCCGCCCGCGGACGTGGTCGTCGAGCTGGTAGTCAGCCACCGCCGACTCGACGATCGAGGCGGCAGCTTCCTCGAGCGATATGTCGACCTGCTGCCCGTCGCCGGTCGCGTCGCGATGGTGGAGCGCGATCAGCGCTCCGGCGACAGCCTGCAGGCCGGCGAGGTGTGCGCACTGGTCGGAGCCAGCCCGGAGCGGCTCGCGGTCGGGCTCGCCCGTTACATGTGCCATGCCACCGGAGGCCCAGCACACGAGGTCGCCTCCGCGCCAGTTGGCGCGCGGGCCGGTCTGGCCGAACGGCGAAATCGAGACGAGGATCAGCGCCGGATGCTCAGCCTCGAGATCACCGAGCAACTCGACCAGCTGACCGGGCGGAAGATCTTCGATGACGACGTCCGCGCGCTCGACAAGGGAAGCGAGGCGGCCACGACCAGCATCGTCGTCCAGTTCGAGCCGAGCGCCGCGCTTGCCAACGTTCAAGCTCAGGAACGCATTGCCCCCTGCGCCGGTCCGGAGCGGGTCGCCCTCACCGCGCTCGACCTTGACGACATCGGCCCCGAGCTCGGCCAGAAGCTTCCCTGCGTAGGGGCCGGCGACGTTCGAGGCAAGCTCGACAACGCGGATGCCTTCGAGCGGGCGATACGGTCCACCGGCCTCGCTCGCAGACACCGGCCCAGCGGATGCCGCCTCGATCGCGTCGAGCTCCGACACGATCTCGTCGGAGTGCGCGCCGAGGAGCGGCGGCTGAACGCGGATGCGGGCTGGGGTCTTCGAGAGCACCGCCATCGGCCCGGCGGTGTCCATCGCACCGAGCTTCGCGTGGGTGACCGGCATCCAGAAAGCACGTGCGCGGAGGTGCTCGTCGTGGAAGGTGTCCGCAACGGTCGCGACTCGGGCTGCAGGTACGCCGTGCTGCTGCAACTCGGCGGCGAGCGACTCGGCCTCGCGCTCGGCGACGAGCTGACCCAGCGCCGCGTCGAGCTGTTCGCTGCGCTCGATCCTGCCGGCGAGCGTGTCGAACTCTGCCGTGGCGAGCGTCGAAGGCCTACCCAGCACCGCGAGAAGACCGCCCCACTCCTCCTGGTCGCGACACTCGATCGCGATCCAGCGATCCTCGCCCTGGCATCGATAGACGCCGTGCGGCGCGTAGAGAGGGCTCCAGTTGCCACGCGCGTCTGGCATGTCTCCCGAGACCTGAGCGCTTACGAGCGGCTCGGAGAGCTGCGCGGCGGTGGTCTCGAGCATCGCGAGGTCGAGCCAGCGCCCGCGACCGGTCCGCCGTTGTTCCCGCAGCGCAGCTAGGACGGCGGCGGCGCCCATGATGCCCGAGAGTGGGTCGGGGTAGGAGACGCCCGGCTTGAGCGGTGCACCATCGACGTAGCCGGTGACCGACATGAGGCCCGAAAGTGCCTCGATCTGCTGACCAAAAGCGGGGGCACGGCGGAGTGGGCCGCTCGCACCGAACCCCGACAGCGAGAGCATCACGAGGCCCGGGTTGTCAGCGCGCAGCGTCTCGTAGTCGAGCCCGAGGCGCTCCATCACCCCCGGCGCGAAGTTCTCGATCACGGCGTCGCAGGTCGCCGCGATCCGGCGCGCCATCGCGACATCGTCGTCCTCACGCAGGTTGAGCCGGATAGAGCGCTTGTTACGACACCACTCGACGAAGTAGCCAGAGGCATCGATGTCGAGCTCGCCACCCGGGTAGGGACCGACAAGGCGACCGAGATCGGGCCGGGTCTCCGACTCGACCTTGATGACGTCGGCGCCGAAGTCTCCGAGCAGCCGCGTCCCGGTTGGCCCCGCCCAGGCCTGCGTGAAATCGAGCACGCGCATCCCGGCGAGAGCGTCAGGCATGGCTACATCTTGACAACAGTGCACGATCCGCGTCAGGATCCAACTCCATGAGCGAGACGGTCGCCTTCAGCGAATCGGATGCGCTGCGGATTCTCGCGTACCTCGCAGCGAGCGCCGACACGCAGCTCTTCGAGCCAGACATCTACGGACCGTTCCGCATGGTCGAGGCCGCCAGCCAGCTGACGGCGGCCGTGCTCGAGGGTGATCCGGGCGAGAACCGTGCCTTCTGGGAGCAGATGCAAGCGCATCTCGAGGCGAACAAGTTCCGCGTGATCTGGGACAAGCCGAGCTTTCGCGAGTTCGTCCGCGAGACGCCGCGGGCGATCGCCGAGGAGCTCACCCGACGCGACGGCGAGAAGGGCGCGACATGAGCAGCGACAAGCCCGTCTACGACGCGATCCGCAGTCGCCGGGCGGTGCGCGAGTTCACCGACGAGCCCGTCGCGCGCGCGGCCGTCGAGCGCATCCTGCGCGCCATCCGCTGGGCGCCCAGCGCCGGCAACCGACGCCTGCACAAGGTCATGGTCATCGATGACGCGCGCGAGATCGCCCGTGTGCGCGCGCTCTCGCCCGGGCTGTTCGGTGCGCCTCCGCTGCTCCTGGTCCTCTGCACCGACGCGACGCAGCTCGAGAAGGAAGGCGTCAAGGAGTACGACACCTCGACGATGGTCGATGTCGGCACCACAGCGATGTGCATGATGCTGGCGACGCATGAGCTCGGTCTCGGCTCGTGCCCGACAACGTCCTTTAGCGCAGAAGGCATTCGCGGCGCGCTCAACATGCCCGAGCACCTCACGCCCGACTTCATCCTTCAGGTCGGGCACGCCAAGCCGCTCCCGCCCGGCGGCGGCCAGAAGCTCGAGATCGACGACTTCACCTACTTCGGCGCCTTCCCGGCCTAGTGCAGCCACTCGCCGCCGTTGACGCCGACGGTCTGGCCGGTCACGTAGGCCGCATCGTCGCTGCATAGCCACGAGACGTAGGGCGCGACGTCCTCGGGTGAGCCGTAGCGACCGAGCGGGATCGTCCCGAGGAAGAGCTCGCGGATCTCGTCGACCGACTTGTCGACGCGCGTCGCGTAGGGCTCCCAGATGTCATCCCACATCGGGGTCATGATGTGCCCGGGCGCGTAGGCGTTGACGCGGATGTCGTGCGGCGCGAGCTCGAGCGCAAGCGACTGCGTGATCGAGATCGCGCAAGCCTTCGTCGCGCAATAGTGGGAGAGCAGCCCGACGCCGTGTCGTCCAGCACCGGAGGCCGCGTTGATGATGACGCCCCCATCGTCCTGCTCGATCAGGTGCCTGGCCGCCACCTTGGCGCCGAGGAACATCCCGCGAACGTTGACGGCGAACATCCTGTCCCAGTCGGCCACGTCGGTTTCGACCACCGAGGAGACCTGCAGAATTCCGGCGTTGTTGACGACGATGTCGAGCCGTCCGAACGCTTCCACTGCGCGCGCAACCGTCGCCTCGACGCTCGCCTCGTCGGTGACATCGCAACCTGCCGCGACTGCTCGGTCGCCGATCGCGCTCGCCACCGCCTGCGCGCCCGCCTCGTCGATATCGGCCAGCACGACCCGCGCGCCATCAGCGGCCAGCCGCTCGGCGATACCACGCCCGATGCCGCTCGCGGCGCCCGTCACGATAGCCACCTTGTTCTCGTGCATCACGATTCCACCTCTCTCCAGAAGGGCTCACGCACTCTCGTCTGCGCGAGCAGGGTTTCGTCGAATGGCTCTGTCTCGTAGCCGCGGGGCTGTGGAGGCCCGGCCTTGTACTCGGTCAATCGCTCGATCCGCGCGAGCACGCGTGGGTCGACGTAGTACGCGTTGTAGGCAACACTGATCAGGATCGCGAACGCGTCGGGCTGGCTCACCTCGACCCCGCGAAGGGCTTCGCTCCTGGCGTCGGCGTCGAGCGCTACGAAGGCCTCCGGCAAGTCGGCTAGCACGTTCTCGATCGCATCCGGCGCCGCACCGAGCAGCGGGTCGTCGAGGACGATCTCTGCCAGCCCGAGCTCGCCTGCCCCGCCAAGCTCGTCGACGGCGGGAAGTAGGCGATCGAGGACCGCGCCGAGCAGCTCGTGATCGATCATGCGGCCGCCTCGAGATCGCGTCGCGTGGCGACGACATGGTCGGCTGTTCGCAGCGCAAGCGCCTGAATCGTCGAGGTCGGGTTCAGCCCTCCGCAGGTGACGAACACACTGCCGTCGACGATGAAGAGGTTGGGCACATCGTGCGCGCGACCGAAGCGATCGACGACGGATCGGGCCGGGTCGCTCCCCATCCGTGCCGTGCCCATCAGGTGGAAGCCAGTTCCAGGGACCAAGCGTTGCGGCACGATCTCGGCGGCACCAGCTTCGGCGAACGCCTCTGAGGCCCGCGCGGAGCCGTAGTCGAGCAGCGTCCAGGTGTTCTCGTCGATCTCGTAGTGCAAAGCTGGGCACTGGATCCCGCTCGAGTCGACGAGCTCGGGGTCGAGCGCCACGTAGTTCGTTTCGCGTGGCAGATCCTCGGCGGTCACGGTGAGCGTCGCGCTCCGACCCAGCTGCCTCAGCATCTTGTCGTGATGACCCGCACCCCATGGGAGCTGCGGCAGGTAGCGGCCGATCGCCGTGCCCAGTGGGCCGTCGCCCCGGATCAGCTGCATCTGGAAACCTCGGACGGCGTCGCGCTCGGGATCGGTCTCGTAGAACTCCTGACAGACGATCGAGGCGGCGAACGGCCCCTTGTAGGCCTCGAGATCCTCGCCGAACACGCCCGTGACCATCCCGGTCACGTGGTGCATGAGGTTTTTGCCGACAAGGCCCGACGCGTTCGCGAGCCCATCCGGAAACTGCGTTGAGTGGGACAGCAGCAGGAGGCGCGCGGTGCCGACGCCGTTTGCCGCCATCACGACAGCGCGCGCGGGCTGATGTCTCGTCACACCCTCGGTGTCGATCCATGTCGCCCCGCTCGCGCGCCCGCGCGCGTCAACTGTGACCTCGGCAACCCGGGCGCCGATCTGAAGCCGCGCTCCGTTGGCCAGCGCTAGCGGCCAGTAGGTCGTGTCCGTGCTCGCCCGCGCCCGCTGGGGACACCCGAGGTCACAGGGCCCGCAGTTGTTGCATGCGCCACGGCCCTCGCCGTAGGGGCGCGAGTTGATAGCAGCCTCGACCGGCCACCAGTGCCACCCGAGTCGATCGAACGCCGAGGCCAGCCGCACGGCACCGCGGCCGAGCGCGATCGGTGGAAGCGGCCGCGGCGGCCGCGGCGGGTTCGCGGGATCGCCGACGATCCCGGCCACACCCATCATGCGGTCGTTCAGGTCGTAAAAGGGCTCGAGCTCGAAGTAATCGATCGGCCAGTCCTCAGCGACGCCGTCGAGCGTCCTGACCCTGAAATCCGATGGGTGGAAGCGCGGGAACCCGCAGGCCCAGTGCAGCGTCGAACCCCCCACCGCGTTGTACATCAGCGGCATGATCGGCGTCTCGGAGTCGTTGATTGGGTAGTCCGCGAGGAGCCGGCGGTGGTTCGGGTAGGGGTTCCACTCGCGGTCGCGCCGAAGCTCCCAATCGACCTCGGTCGAGGCCGCGCGATCGTGGTCGATCCATCCACCCTGCTCGAGGCAGAGGACGTCGAGACCCGCCTCGCTCAGACGCCACGCGGCGGCGGCGCCCGAGGCACCGGCTCCGACGACGAGGACGTCGACAGGGGCTTCTTTGGCCTGGCTCACGGCGACGGGATTATTAAGGACCGGCGAAACTCACTGGATGACCGCGATCCTCCTGGCCTGTCTGGCGGGCTTTTTTCTCGGCGTCACCAGCGTCGGCACCCGGTTGGCGCTCCGGCGCGCACCGTCGCTCCTGGCCGGCGCGTTCGTGGCGAACCTCGGGGCATTCGCTCTCGTTGCGATCGTCGCTCTGATCTCGGGCGTCAGCCGCTCGGACTTCGAAGTCGACACGCTCTGCCCGTTCCTCGTAATTGGCGCCGTCATTCCCGGAACGACCCAGATGCTCTACGTGCGGGCCGTCCGCGACGCCGGTGCCGCCCGAACGCAGGTCGTCATGGCGATAGCACCGCTCTTCGCCGCACTGCTTGCGGTCGGACTCCTCGACGAGGAGTGGGGACCGCTGCTGATCGTGGGAACGCTCCTGGTCGTCGTCGGCGGGATGGCACTCGCCTGGGATCGCAGCCGCCCGGTTGGCTTCCGAGCAGCCGGCATAGTGATCGCGATCGCGCTCGCGATCGCGATGGCCTCACGTGACACCGCAACTCGTTGGGCACTCAGCGAGACCGACGCAAGCGTGTTCGTCGAGACTGCGGCCGTCCTGTTGGCCGCGGCCGTCATGGCGATCGTGTGGCCGGCGATCCTGGTTCGGAGCCGGCCCGACTGGCAGGCGCTCCGCTCGGCCATGGTTCCCTTCGGCCTCGTCGCCGTGCTTATCGGTTTCGGCTACATAGCCACTTTTGGTGCGTTCGAGCGTGGGACCGTCACGCTGATCGCGCCGCTGATCGGCACGCACGCGCTCTGGTCGGTCGTGGTTGCCAACGCCGTGCTCGGCCATACGGAGGCGATTGGCCGCAGGCTGATGGCCGCCTCGCTCCTGATCGTCGCTGGGGCGGCACTTATCTCGGTGGCGAAGATGGTCGCGTGACGGTCGAAGAGGCTCAGGCTGTGCTCGCGAACGCACCGCCCGGCGCCGACGTATCGACCGCGGGGCCGGCACGGGGCGTCTACGTCTATCGCACCGAGGGCTCCGAGGAGATCGACGCGCTCCTCTCGCCCAGCCACACCTATCCGGGCGACACGGTTCTCACCGTCGCTGGCAGCTTGTGCGGGTGGACCGAGCGATGGGAGCCGCTCGAGGGTCGAAGCACCGAGCGTGAGCTGTGCGCTTCGGACGAGGGGCTGCGGCTTGCCGGCTACCGGGAGATCCATACCTTCCTCGCGAACACCGACGCCCGCGACTACGTCTGTGACACGTCGGCCGTGCTGCTGTCGCCCGCCGCGCGCGATGGCGAGACCAGGACCTTTACGTGCGACGCCGGCCACACGGCCGAGACCTGGACGGGCGGAGTCGTCGCGCTCGAAGACGATCCGATTGCGGCTCCTGCGCGCGTGCTCTACCTGCGCTTCGAGACGGTCCTGAGCGGCTGCACGAGCGGGACCAGCGTCAAGGAGCTCTGGCTGCGCGAAAGCGACTTCCTCGTGATCCGCGAGCGCGTAGTCAACGAAAGCGCCACGGGCACGGCGATCGGCGACGTCGCCTACGCCGAGCGCTACGTCCTGGAGCTCACGACTCCAACCCCGGCCGGCTAGATCTAGTTGTCGCCGGCGAGCGCCGCGTGGCGCTGCGCCAGCTCGAGCAGCCACAGGTCGGAGCCCTTCGGACCGATCACGCCGAGGCCGACGGGGCAGCCGTCGATCTCGCCGGCCGGAATCGTGATCTGCGGACACTCCGCCAATCCGGCGCTGCAGGTGAGCATCATCGCGCGGGTGCGGTAGCGCTCGAGCTCGTCCGCGGTCTCGTCGAGCCGAGGCGCGACCCTCGGAACGGCAGGGGTCACAATTACGGCGCCGGCGTCCAGCGCGGACGCGACGTCGCTCCGAGCCGCGTCCTGAACCGCCCGCGCCTCTC
>CBDCXJ010000026.1:0-106650 GCA_965223695.1 Gaiellaceae bacterium
AGGCGGTGGCCGGGACGCCCGGCCGATAGCGGGGGAGCCTCGCCGGGACGGCGGAGGCGCCCCTCGTCCGGCGACGCCTCAGCGGCGGTAGTCAGGACTCCGGGGGGAATGGCGTCTTGACCCAGCCGTCCTCGTAGGGGGTCATGAACGCGGGATTCACCTTGACGTAGGAGAATTTCCAGTCGCCGTTCTCCTTGCGGTAGCGGTCCTCGGTAGGTGGCGGCGACGAGCATCGCCTCGCCGTCGATGGTGGCAGTCTCCCAGATGTACCAGGAGCCGCTGGCGTCCGTGCCCGATGGCTCGATGTCGATTACGGAGCCGCACATGTAGTGAAGTGCGAAGGTAAAGCGCTCGGAGATCTCGGCGAAGAAGTCGTAGATCGCCTGGCGCCCCTCGAAGCGGCCGAGCGGGCCCATCTCCCAGACGGCGTCCTCGGTGAAGAGGGGGGCGGGCGCCTCCGGGGCGTAGTTGTTGTCGCAGTGCTGGCGCGTAGACGATCTTGAGCCGCCGGATGGCCTCGATCTCCTCGACCCGTTGCATCCTCTCCTCGAGCTGTTGCATCCGTTCTTCGAGTGTCGGCATCGTTCGGACCTCCTCAGCGTTTGGTGTCGCGTGAGGCAGGCTAGTGAGCGGGAAGCGTCTCGCACAACGGCGGCTGTCGGTGCGGGCCGCGTGCCGTCGTCGGGACGGCGGCAGCGTCGCGTCTCTGGCATGCTGTCGCGGCGCGGGGCGCCTGCGCCTAGGCCGAGGAGGACGCGATGGAATTGGGCTACTTCGCGATGCCGCTGCATCCGCCGGAGTCGGACTTCAGCGAGACCATTCGTCACGACATGGAGCAGGTCGTCCTGCTGGACCAGCTCGGGTATCGGGAGGCGTGGATCGGCGAGCACTTCACCAGCGCTTGGGAGAACATACCGGCGCCGGAGCTGTTCATCGCGGAGGCGCTGGGGCGCACGGAGCAGATCCAGCTGGGCACAGGGGTCACCTGTTTGCCCAACCACAACCCGTTTCATATTGCGCACCGCATCGCCCAGCTCGATCAGCAGGCGCGCGGGCGGTTCCTCTGGGGGATCGGCTCCGGCGCGACACCGCTCGACTTCGACGTTTTCGGCGTCGACGCCGAGGCCGGCGAGCATCGCCCGCTCACCATCGAGACGCTGGACATGGTGCTGAAGATCTGGGAAGGGCTGCCGCCGGGGACGTATGCCAACGAGTTCTGGAGCTTCACGATGCCGCCGCCCAACGAGGAGCTGGGGTTCTGGGTGCATCTGAAGCCGTATCAGCAGCCGCACCCGCCGATCGCCGTGGCCGGTCTCACGACGGGCTCCGCAACGCTCACGCTGGCGGGGGAGCGCGGCTGGATCCCGATGAGCATCAACTACGTGCCGACGTGGGTGCTGAAGACGCACTGGGACGCCGTGTCCGAGGGGGCGCAGCGGGGCGAACGGACGCCGAGTCGAGCATCGTGGCGGATCGCGCGGGAGATCTTCGTGGCCGAGACCACGGAGGAGGCCCGGGAGGAGGCGCTCAACGGCACCATGGCACGCGACTTCATGGGCTACTTCCGGCCGATCCTCGACACCTACGGTTTCTTGGAGATCGTGAAGCACGACCCGTCGATGGCGGACGAGGCGATCACGATGGAGTACATGGTGGACAATCGCTACCTCGTCGGCACTCCCGACGACGTGGCGGCGCAACTCCGGCAGCTCTACGAGGAGGTCGGCGGGTTCGGCGTGCTCCTGGCGATGGCGCACGAGTGGCAGCCGCGCGACAAGTGGGAACGGTCGATGCGGCTACTGGCGGAGGAGGTCATGCCGCAGGTCGCCGACCTGACGCCAGCGGAGCCGGTTACCGCGTCGCCCTCGTAGCGGGTCGCGGCAGAAATCGTTTGGGCACAGATCGCGTTCTGGTGCCTAAACCCGCAGGAATCGTGCCCAATCCACAGGTATCTGACTGCCAGAGCACAGATGCGCAAAGGGCCGAAAACCTCTACCGCTATTGAGGTTTCCGGCCCTTCTGCGGATCAGTGCTAACTCGCTTTGGGAGCAGGGGATCGCGAGTTCAAATCTCGCCGTCCCGACTCCTGATCTTCATCGCCGGCTTGTCGCCGCACGTAACGCCCGTGCCACGGGTGACGGCGGCCGCCCGGCTGCAGCGGAAGGCCCCACCGTGACAAAGCGTGGGGCCCTCGCAGCGGCCGTCGATCAGTGTTTCATCGTCCTAGTGCTTCAGGTGTGGTGCTTGTCGCACTACCAGCCGTGGTGGCCGTGGCGGTGGCCGTGGTGGCCGTGGACCCAGACGTGGTGCTTGCCGCCGCGATGACCGTGATGGCTCTTCTGGCGCTCGCAGGTGATCTCGCCTTCATAACGCCCGGAACCCATCGCGTTTTCGTCCGTGGGTAGAGGGCCCCTGGACGTGAAGAACCCCTCTATGTCCAGCGTCGTTCCGCCGGGCCCGGGGGGATTGATGATGGTGAAGTCGTTGGTTTCGAAGTCGGCCGTGCCGTCCTCGCCAAGCTGGCCTGAACCAACGTTGTCGAAGATGACCATCCCACGACCGCAGCCCTTCACCTTGCCGCTGAAGACAGCGTGCCCGGCTTGCGTGAATGTATTGTCAACGACGTTCAAAAAGAAGTCGGCGATGAAGATCCCGTCGCCGTCGAACGTGCCGGTATACGTATTTGAGTTCACGAATTTGATCGTCAGTATGTTGGTCGCCTCGTCGAAAGCACAGGGAGGCAGCTCCTCACCGCCGGGCTGACCGGCATTGCAAGTGAAGTTGAGGGTAAACCCATTGGCCCCCTCGGCAACCTGCACCTTGTCGTTGCCGCCTTCGCCCTTACCGTCGCCGTCGTCGTTCCCCTCATGGCCCTTCTTGTCGGCTTCCTCGGTCTTGCCCGAGTCACCGCCAGCCTTGTCGCTGTTGCCAGAGGCCGCGGTGACGACCCCCAGCGAAATCAGCGCGGCGGCAAGTACCACAGCTAGCCACAGTGTTTTTCGCATACACAAACTCCCTCCCTCGAAGTTGCCGATACCGCCGTGCGCTCCACCGCATGCCGTCACGTACCGTGCGCATCGGCGTACACGCACGACGGAGTGCGGGGACTAAGCTAGCCCAGCCACCGGCCGTCGTTGTCGTGTTGTAAGTGCGGTTGCCGGTCGAGTAGTCGGGCTCCTGGCGGCCCAAACCTGCGACCATTCTTGCGACCACGAAGTCGCACCTAGGCGCACCAACTCGGCTCACCGACAGCTCGGAAACGCCCGGAAGCGCCGGTTCAACCGCGTGGCGCGGCGCCTCGATCAGAGGAGGCGGACGGCGTAGACCCTGACGCGTCGCGCGACTCGACACGGGGCGGTGGCTTTCGCTGGCGTGGCCGGCCGAGCGTCCTAGCCGTCCGGCGTTGACCGACGCTCAGGGGATCCCTGAGCGTCGTGTCAGTTCAGGGGAATCATCGACGACGGCGCTAGTCGGCGGGCTTACCGTTGACAGACAAGGGAAAGACTGTCCCGGTCGGCGGACCAACCGGTGGGCGACCCTCTCGCCGCGAACAAGCGACGAGGGGACAGGACACTACGAATCGGAGGAAGAGCATGAAGGTCAAGGTTTTTAGCAACTATCTCCTGAGGCGAAAAAGTCTCGATCAGCTCGAAGATGAGATGAACCGATGGCTCGCCGACAATCCTGCCGTCAAGGTGGTGGAGATCAAGCAATCGGCAGCCGGTGGGGGCCTGGGACCCGGCCAGCTCCTGATCTCGGTCTGGTTCGAGTCCGCCTGCTAACCACTGACGGTCTGTGCCTGCCGCGTACGCTCGTGCTCGTCACCGCTCGCTAGTCCGGCACGTCGAAGGCCTGCGCTGTCAGACCGCCGTCCACGATCAGGTTCTGTCCGGTCACATGGCCGGCGGCATCAGACGCGAGGTAGAGGAACGCGCCGGCAACGTCCTCGGCCGAGGCCAGACGGTTCTGAGGCACTCCAGGAAAGCTCTGGCGGAAACGGCTCATCGTCTCCTCGCCGACCAGGTCGACAACGCGTTGCGTGTCTACCGGGCCCGGGCTGACGCAGTTGACCCGGATCTCATGCTTCGCGAGCTCCACGGCCATCACCTGGGAGAGCGCGACAAGACCGGCCTTCGTGACGCAGTACGCCGCGAAGCCTCGGCCGGCCCCGAGCGCGGCAACCGATGCGGTGAAGAGGATCACGCCTCCTCCCGCTTCGAGCATGTGTCGCGCCACGCTCTGCGCGAGCAGGTGATGGCTGGTGAGGTTGACCGCGAGCTCGGTTTCCCATTCCTCGTGCGTCACCTCGAGATATGGCGCGACCCATGACGAGGTCACGTGGTTCGAGACGAGCACATCGAGCCGCTCGACCGGCTCGAGCGCCGCGGCCAGCGCATGCTCTGTCGACGCGACGTCCTTCAGGTCGGCGTGAATGGGAACGGCTCGCGCCCCGAGCGATTCGACATCTGCCGTAACGGCATCGAGTCGGTCGGCGAGCTTCTCGACGAGACCAACTGTTGCCGCACCCTCGGCCGCGAAGCCCTTTGCGGTTGCACGACCGATGCCCGAGCCCGCCGCCGTGATCAGAACGTGCTTGTCGTCGAAGCGACCAGTAGCAGCCATCGGTTCAATGTCCTCGCCAGCTCGGCGTCTGCATCACGCTAACCGACATCCACCCATGCTGGGCCGAAGCCGCGTGTGTCAGCGGTTCGCAGACGCCGCGAGGCGGCTTTCAGAACGTCTTCGTCGCTTCTTCCCAGTACGGGGCGCGCAGCCGGAACTTCTGGAGCTTTCCGGTCGCCGTGCGCGGCAGCGAGTCGCGTAGCTCGACTGAGGTCGGGCACTTGAAGTGGGCGAGCCGCTCGCGGCAGAACGCGATCAGCTCGGCCTCGTCGGCCTCCGCTTCGTCGTCGGCGACGACGAGCGCCTTCACTGTCTCGCCCCAGCGCTCCGACGGGACGCCGATCACGGCCACGTCCTCTACCGCGGGATGGGAGGCGAGGCAGTCCTCGACCTCGATTGAGGAGACGTTCTCGCCGCCTGTGATGATCACGTCCTTCTTGCGATCCGTGATCGTGAGCTGGTTCTCGTCGTCGAGGACTCCGCCGTCGCCGGTGTGCAGCCAGCCGTTCTCGAGTGCCAGGGTCGGTGGCTTGAGGGTCGTCCCAGTAGCGCGGGCAGCGCGTCGTCCTCGGCGTTGTTCGCCCCTACTCACGATCAACACCCTCACTCTCGGTGAGCCCGTAGCCGTGGATCAGCTCCCAGCCGAGCTCGGACTCGCCACGCTCGAGGGTGGTCGTTCGTGGCGGTGCTCCGCCGAGGAACATCCGCATCGTTCCCCGGCCGGGGGCGGGCTCGTCTTTGTGAGCGGCGTTCGCGGCCAGGGCCGCTTCCAGGACGGCAGGCACGCCAGAGGTCAACGTCACTCCGTGCTGGTTCACGCGCCGCAGGATCTCTGCGCCGTCCACCTTGCGCAGCATCACCTGCTTGGCGCCCATCGCGGTCAGCCCGTACGGCAGTCCCCAGCCGTTGCAGTGGAACAGCGGCTGGCCCTGGAGGTAGACGTCGCGCGGCCAGACGCGGAGGTGCCAGCAGAGGCTGGTCGCGTGTAGCCACAGCGTGCGGTGGGTCAGCTGCACCCCCTTCGGACGCGCGGTGGTACCGGAGGTGTAGTTGATCGAGGCAGTTGCGTCCTCGTCGGGTTCCCATGGGGGTCGGCTCCTGGTCGGTGGCCGTGAACAACTCCGTGTCCTGGACGCCGTCGAGCATCACAAGATGCTTCACGTCGACAGATCGAAGATCCTCGGCCAGCTCCGGGTCGATCAACAACACCTCGGCGCCCGAGTGACGGACGATGTGCTCGACCTCCGACGCGGTGAGACGGAAATTGATCGGCACCAGCACTCGCCCGAACGCGCTCACCCCAAACAGCGAGATCACGAAGCGCGCCGAGTTCGGGCTCACGATCGCCACGCGCGCGCCGTGCGCCACGCCAAGCCGGTCGAGCGCGCATGCCATCCCACGACTCCGACGCCCGAGCTCCGCATGCGAGATCTCGCCCAGCGGCGCTGGCCCCCGAGGCTCGTCGACCACGGCCACACGGTCGCCGTGCAGAGCTCCACGCTCCAGGAAATCGATCAACGTCAGCGGCACGCGCATGCTCTCGCCACACTCCTCTCCCATCGGGCCCGGGGTCTGGGCACGATCATGACACGTCGAGGTCATCGAGGCTGGGCGGCGAACCCGTGATCTCGCATCCCTTCGGATGCGAGGACGTGGGCGACCACCTGAGGCTCGAGTGGAGCCCCCATATCGCTTCCGTGGCTCGGTCGGCTTCCTGCGAGCCCAGCAGGGGGTCATCACAGCCGGATCAGGCCGTGCGCTATGGGAATGGGCGCCGTGGTCGACCGCCGCGTTTTGGTCACTCATCTGCGTTGGCGCGCCTGGTGTAGAAAGGTTCATCGAGTCGGCGTCCATCGCGCTCACGGCGGTGCAGCTCGCGATCACGCTATGGCGGCAGGCAAGCGTGGCGCCGCCACAGCACCGACGGGAAGGAGCGTCGCTCTGTCTCACCCGATCGAGTGAGATTCGGCCCACCCGTTTGTGGGATGGCACATACTCCGATCGGCGCCGGACTGTGGCAGATCGCCGGCGCGGAAATTGCGGCAACAGAACAGGAGAGATCGTGCGACGACACCTTCGCCCTTTGCGACGGCTTACGCTGGTGCTCCTTGGCCTCGTAGCGGCCCTCGCGATCAGCGGCGCGGCCCCAGCGAGCGGCGCGCTGCCGGGTTCGGTTGAGTTGAACAAGTACCTGATCGTCGGCATGCAGAACGCCGGCGACGGCGACTCGATCGATGTGAATAGTTCGAAGGAGCTTGGTGCGAATCAGTCGTTTTTGTCGACGTCGGATCCGAATACGCGGAGTGTGTTTGCGAGTCGTTGGGCGAGTGCGGGTAGCCCGAATGGGAATACGACGCCGCCGCCTCCTGCGGCGCCTGTGATGACGGGGATTGAAGTCAAGTCGCCTGTGGTGGTGTAATTGCTCGTCGGTTTTGTTATCCGGGTTTGAGTTCGACGAGTTCCTCTCGTTCTTCGTTGGTGTGGTTGTCGAGGATCTGGTTGATGGATTCGGCTGAGAGGTAGCGTCGGTTGACGAGCCACTCGTCGTTCTGTTCGATTAGCAAGGCGCCGGCGAGACGGATCGCTGAGGCGTCGTTGGGGAAGATGCCGACGATGTCGGTGCGCCGGCCGATCTCGCGGTTGACACGCTCGAGGGGGTTGGTGCTTCTGAGTTTGGGCCAATGCGCGGCCGGGAAGTGGTAGAAGGCGAGGAGGTCTTCTTCGGCGCGCTCGAGCAGCTCGGCGATCTTGGGTAGTGGATCTTGGAAGCGCTCGAGCACTTCACCGAGCCTGGCTTTCGCGGCCTCGAGGTTCGGGGCGTCGAAGATTTCTCTGAGGGCGGCTGCGACGAGACCGCGCTCCGTGCGGCGGCAGTGGCCTTGCATGTTGCGGACGAAATGGACCGTGCAACGCTGCCACGGGCAGGCCAGGATCCGCTCGATCGCCGTCTTGAGGCCCTCGTGCTGGTCGGACACCGCGAGGCGGATGCCCTGGAGGCCACGGGAGCGAAGCCCACGCAAGAAATCGAGCCAGAACGCCTCGGTCTCTGTCTCGCCGATATCGATGCCGATCACCTCCCGCTGAGGTGACTCGTGGACGGCGTAGGCGACAACCAGAGCCTTGCTGCGGACATGCCCTCGATCCCTGACCTTCAGGTGCTTGGCGTCGAGCCACAGATAAGGGAACTCGCCTTCCAATGGCCGGTTACGGAACGCATCGACGCGCTCATCAAGCTCTAGGCAGATGCTCGAGACCCTGTCTTTGCTCATGCCGTGGATCCCGAGCTGCTCGACAAGCCGGTCGACCTTGCGCGTTGAGACACCGTTGACGTAGGCCTCCATCACACACGCAACGATCGCCTGCTCACACGGCCGACGCGGCTCCAGAAACGACGGAAAATACGACGACCCATCACGCTTGCGCGGAACAGCCAGCTCGAGCTCGCCAACGCGCGTCTCCCACAACCTCGGGCGATACCCGTTCCGGTGCGTCACCCTCTCCGCGCTCACCTCGCCACGCGCAGCACCGATCTCCGTGCTGATCTCCGCCTCCATCAACTCCCCAGCCACCACCGCCACCGCCTCACGGAGGAAGTCGGCATGCTCGGACATCAACGTCTTGGCAACGACCTCGCCACTCCTCATGCTCTGTGTCTCGGCCATCGTGGTGTTTCCCCTCGTCAGTCGACCTAGTCGTCAACCGACGAGTCTGGAGCCCACGCTGGCCGGACTACCCCCGCTCACCGCGAACCCGTTACACCACTTCTACCGACGTGACCGGGATTGATTACAGCGGCAATCTTGCGGTGACGGGGAGTAGTGGTGATTTCACGCTCTCGAAAATCGATGTGTACGCGACGATTGGTGTGCATTGCGAGACGACGCCGTGCGATAACAGCGTCTCGAACACCGACTGGTTTGATGGCAACGCGCCGGATCCGCAGTCGATGCCGGGCGGCGGGATTTCGGCGTTTAGTGCGACGGATCTGCTGGCTGAGCTGTCGGCGTGGAAGACGTTCATCAGCGGTCTTGGTGCGGCCGAGTTGACGATCACCAGTGACATCGAGAACACGGGCTCCTCGCCGCGTGTCGACAACCTGAACACGATCGACTCGAACGGTGACGGGATCGCGTTGATCGACATCGACCGGGGCGGCAGTGACTTCAAGCTGAACAATGCTGATTGGATCCTGCAAGGCGACGCGAACGTGATCGCGATCGTCCGTGTGCTTGATGGCACGAACTTCTTGATGAGCAACTCGAGCATCCTGCTCGGCAACGGCGGGATCGGCGGCGGCGGCGTTAGCCAGCCGGTCTCGAGTCTGGGCGTGATCATCGTGAAGCTCGAGGACGACGGTGACAGCTCCGACCAGGTCTTCAATCCGAGCAACTTCATCCTCAACGGCGTGGCGTTCTGGGACTTCGTCGACATCGGCGAGAACAACGGCAGCAACACGACCGAGATCAACGGCGATAACGGTCAGGGCTGCGCGCAGTTCATTAGCCAGGCTGTTGTTTTCAATGACGTGCGTTGGAAGCGCTGTGCGCCGCCGGCGCCGCCCGCGCTGACGCCCGATATCGACATTCGCAAGCAGATCGAGGGCCCCGACAGTCACGAGTTCGGCAGCGGCTCGAACGTCACGTTCGAGATCGTCGTCACGAACAACGGCAACGACACGCTGAACAACGTGACCGTGACCGACGCCGAGGTGGGGGCGTGTGACAACAACATTGGCACGTTGGCGCCCGCTCAGACGTTCAGCTACATGTGCACCGCGCTGAACGTGCTCGCGGGCTTCGAGAACATCGCTGCGGTGACGGGCGACCCGGCCTCGGGTGGCAACCAGGTCACCGACGAGGACCCCTCGACGGTGACGATCACGCCACCGGACCCGGCGATCGATATCCGCAAACAAGAGGAAGGGCCCGACAGCCGCCAGTTCGGTAGCGGCTCCAACGTCGATTTCGAGATCCGCGTCGAGAACACCGGCGATGTCACGCTCATCGACGTCACGGTGACCGATTCGAACGCGGGAGACTGCGCCCGCCTTATCGGGACGCTGAACCCCGGCGACGTGGAGACGTATACGTGCACGCGCACGAGCGTCGTGACCAGCTTCCTCAACACCGCGTTCGTCGAGGGCACGCCTCCGTCGGGCCCGAACGTGACCGACAACGATCCCTCGACCGTGACGATCATCCCGCCCAACCCGGCGATCGATATCCGCAAGCAGGAAGAGGGCGATGACATCCGCGATGCGATCAGTGGCTCCGACGTCGTCTTCAACGTCCGCGTCGAGAACACCGGCGACGTGACGCTCACCAACGTGACCGTCGACGACCCGCTCGAGTCCGACTGCGACCGCGTGATCGGGACGATGAATCCCGGCGCCGTCGAGACCTACACCTGCACCACCACGAACGTCCTGGCGGGCTTCAACAACGAGGCCTTCGTTGAAGGGACGCCTCCTGCCGGTCTGCCGATCGTGAAGGACGACGACCCCTCCGAGGTCACCGTCACCCCCGCCAGCCCGGAGATCTGGATCCGCAAGCAAGCGAAGGGGCCCGACAGCCGTGAGGTCGCCAGCGGCTCCAACGTCATCTTCGAGATCGAGGTCAAAAACACCGGCAACGTGCCACTCACCGACGTCAAGGTCGACGACATCGCCGTGGCCGACTGCCAACGCCCCATCGGGCAGCTCCCCGACCTCGACCCGGGCGCCAGCACCACCTACACCTGCACAGCGTTTGGCATCACAGGGCCCGCCGACCTCGTCAACATCGCGGTCGCCACGGGCACCCCCCCGACCGGCGACGACGTCACCGACGAGGACGAGTCGACCGTCACGGTCGCACCCGAACCCAACCCGCGGATCATGATCACCAAGCAAGAAGACGGGCCCGACAGCCGCCAGGTCGTCGCGGGCGCCGACGTCGACTTCCTCATCGTGGTCAAGAACATCGGCAACGAAACACTCAACAACGTCACCGTGACCGACGCGCTCGAGGCGGACTGCAACAAGTTCATCGGAACGCTCAACCCGAACGAGATGGACACCTACACCTGCACCTCGACCGGGGTCGACGAGACGTTCGACAACGTCGCAAACGTCACCGGCGACCCTGCCTCAGGCGGCGACCCCGTCACTGACAGCGACCCATCAGAGGTCATCGTCGATCCGGCAGACCCGGCCATTGACATCCGCAAGCAGGCAGAGGGGTTCGAGACGCGCGCGTTCTTGGTGGGTGAGCCCGTCGTGTTCGAGATCGAGGTTACGAACACGGGCAACGTGACCCTCACGAACGTGACTGTTACCGACCCGCTCGCGGCCGACTGTGCGCGCGAGAGCGGAACGCTCCCGGACCTCGATCCCGGTGAGAGCACCAGCTACACCTGCGAGCTCGCAGGCGGCGCCACGACCTCGTTGACGAACGTCGCGACCGTCGCCGGCACCGCGCCCGGCGGGACGACGGTCGGCGACAACGACCCCTCGGCGATCACGGTGAGCGTCGAGCCCGATCCGAAGATCGACATCCGCAAGCAGGCCGAAGGCGCCGACACCCGCGCGTTCCTGGTCGGCGACCCTGTCACCTTCTTGATCGTGGTCACCAACACCGGCAACGTCACCCTCACCGACGTCACCGTGACCGACCCGCTCGAGCCCGCCTGCGCGGCCATGCTCGGCACCCTCCTGCCCGGCGAAACGGTCAGCTACACCTGCGCGATCCCAGGCGGCGCCACCAGCAGCTTCACCAACCTCGCCACCGTCACCGGCAACCCACCCACCGGCGACCCCGTCACCGACGACGACCCCAGCAGCATCACCGTCAGTGACGTGCCCGATCCGCAGATCGATATTCGTAAGCAGGCGGAGGGCTTTGACACGCGCGCTTTCCTGGTCGGTGAGCCGGTCGAGTTCGAGATCGTGGTCACCAACACCGGCAACGTCACCCTCACCAACGTCGAGGTGACCGACCCGCTCGTGCCCGAGTGCGCGATGAGCCTGGGCACCCTGACGCCCGGCCAGTCAACGAGCTACACCTGCATGATCACCGGCGGCGCCACCAGCTCGCTGACCAACATCGCGACCGTGACCGGCGACCCACCCACCGGCGACCCCGTCACCGACGACGACCCAAGCGAGATCACCGTCAGCGACGTTCGCGCACCTGCGATCGACATCCGCAAAGAGACCGAAGGCACCGACACACGCACGTTCGGCATTGGTGAGCCGGCCGAGTTCGAGATCGAGGTCACGAACACCGGCAACGTGACGCTGACGAACGTAAGCGTGACGGATGCGCTCGTGCCTGGCTGTGACGCGAGTCTCGGGACGCTGCTCGTCGGCGAGACCGTGAGCTACACGTGCGCGATCCCGGGCGGCGCTACGACGTCGTTCACAAACGTCGCCACCGTCACGGCCGACCCGCCAACCGGCGACCCCGTCACCGACGAGGACCCCTCCGAGGTCATCCTCGACCCGGCGAAGTGCGTTCCGCTGAAGAAGGGCAAGCCACCGGTCTGCGCTCCGCCCAAGAAGACCGACCCGCCGAAGAAGACTGACCCGCCGAAGGCCGATCCACCAAAGGTGGATCCACCCAAGGGCGGCGGATCTTCGAGTGGGGGCAAGGGCTTCATCGTGATCGACTTCAACACCGACCCGATTTGCGTGCCTGGCAAGGCAACGATCAAGCACGAGCAGATCGGCGGTAAGAACAAGCTGTGGACGCTCTTTGGCAAGAAGGGCGCGAAGACGCGCTTCTTCAAGAGCGGTCGCAAATACGGCAAGGTCTACCGCAGCAAGGGCACCGGCAACGGCTACTTCGTGTTCGCCCGTGCGTACATCCTGGCGAACGTGAACGTGATGAACGGTGTTCCGACCACGCCGGAGGTCGAACGCTCGCTTCGGTTCGCCAAGAAGTACTTCTCGAAGCTCAAGCCGCGCTCGATGAACATCAGGCACGCACTGCGCGGCAAGAACCTCAAGGCAAAAAGGAAGCGGTTGCGGGCACTGAAGGATTGGGCGAAGACCCTGCGTCACCATCGGGCCGTGCCGCGACGAGGGAGGTTGCTTATGCGGGACGAGTACTCGGTCGACCGTTATGACCGGCGGAAGGTTCTTCTTGGGGCTGCCGGGGCGGTCGCCGGTGGCGGTGTTGCGGCCGCGCTGATCGGTGCGGACGGTGCATTCGCTAGCGGTAAGTCGCCCACCACGGCCATCACCGACACGGGAAGATGCGCAAGATCTCGGCGCCGAATCCGATCGCCGGCGGCTTTGTATTCCCCTACCGCGGCGTTGAGGAGTTCACGGGTCACATTTTCGGGGCCGGACCCGTGGGTCAGGTGCTTCCTCACACTCAGGTGCCGCTCGAGGGCAACGTCGAGCCAAGCGTGGTGGGTGACTTCCACGGGAGCATCGCGATGGGCTTCCTCATCGGCGAGGTCGACTCGAGCGATGGCCCCCAGAATCTGGAAGTCGACCTTCGGGTCATGCAGGGCGATTACATCGGAGAGGACGGAAAGCAGCAGTACGGCACTTTCGCCCTGTTCTGAGTAGACACGTTTGACCCCGGTGCGGGGTCACAACTCCATGACATGAACGGTGGGATCCGACCGTCTGGTCTGTTTTGGACGGTCCAGATCCCCGACC
Organism: Gaiellaceae bacterium; assembly: GCA_965223695.1. Lineage (GTDB taxonomy): Bacteria > Actinomycetota > Thermoleophilia > Gaiellales > Gaiellaceae > JAUVPB01. Next base: position 13,274 of record CBDCXJ010000026.1, read on the forward strand.
ATTCTTTCTGGATCAGCGGGGATCGCCGTAAAGCTCGCCTTCGCCTTCGTGACGTGTGCCTGATCGACACATTCCAGTTCGCTGCGGTCTACGACTCGCCGGCTCTGGTCAGCTGCGACGTCAAGTGGTGTGCCACAGGCAAGTCAGAGAAGCAGGGCCTGGGTCTGAAGGCGAGGGACGACCTCTCGCAGGCCTTCGAGGGCGACCTTGCTGTAGCCGACGCCGACGGCTGGTTCGCTGGCTGGGGAATGGGCTACGACTTCAAGGGCCACGCAAAGACCAATCCTCAAGGCTTCGCGGAAATGGGAACGGAACGCAACGGCCTCATGCTCGGCGGTGGGAAGATGGACGCTCCGGCCAAGGCGCCTCCCGCGAAAGAGAAGGTGAAGTAGCAACAACTCTCGACCGGTGGAGCGCACTCCACCGTGACGCAAAGACGGGGCGCAGCCGAGCTGCGCCCCGTCGCGTTCATGCAACTTGGTGTCCGATCTGCTGTGTGATGTGCACGGGTCGTCTCGCGCCGCTCGGAGGCCGTCGCCGGCGAGCCGGCTAGGACGCTTCGAGCCGGGGTACGACCTCGTCGATCAGCAGCCGCAACGTCTGCAGAGCAGCCTCGTTCGGCATCCCGGGCCACTGCACGCGGAACGCGAGCTCGGTCGCGCCCAGCCGGGCGGCCGCCTCGCGCAGCTCGTCGGCAACCGTGGTCGGCGCGCCCAGGATGAAGCGGCCGCGGCGGAGCTCGTCCCACTCCTTGCGCAGGGTGTCGGTCGGGGGCATCACGTCGCTCTGGCCCCAGTCGACGTACGCCTTGTACTTGGTATCGAGGAAGGGCCGGGCGACCTCTTCGGCCTCGCCGTCGGTGGCGCGAACGCAGACTTCCCGGATCACAGGCAGCTCGGCAGGAGCTCCGCCACGTTCGCGATGGAAGATCTCCATCTGCCGCTCGAGCTCATCGAGCTTCGCGTGCGGATTCACGAGCCAGGTATCTGAATGGCGGGCCGCTCGCTCACGGCGGCGTCGTTGTTCGCGGCGAGCCAGATCGGCGGGCGGGGCTCCTGGACGGGCCGTAGCTCCAGGCGCTGTCGATCGAGCAGATACCCGGGGCCCTCGGCGGTGACGACCTCGCCCTCGAGGAGCCTTCTCACCACCTCGATCTTCCCGAGCATGGTCGGGATGCGCCGATCGAAGACGCCGAACGCCTGGTTCTCCTCCTCGCGATAGCCCAGGCCCACCCCGAGGACAAACCGCCCGTTCGAGAGGATGTCCAGCGTCGCCGCGTTCTCGGCGAGCTCGACCGGGTTGAGCAACGTGGCCAGTGCGATGCCGGCCACGAGCCGCATCTCGCCGGTCTCTGGGACGAGTCGGCCGAGCAGCGGCATCGGCTGGAGTTGCCGGTACGGCGTCGACAGGAAGTGCTGGGGCACCATGACGCTGTGCCAGCCCGCATCGCGGGCCACATGGACCTGCTCGAGCTGGGCGTCGACGGCCGCCACGATGTCACCGTCGGGTGCGAACTGAGGCAGGACGAAGAGGCCGTATCGCACGGCGGCAGGCTAATTGACGGGAGCGCGGGGCCCGCGCAGCTCAGCACGAGCGGGGCATGGCGTGTGGTGCGACTAGCGTTGCCGGGATGGGACGCCGAGCGCGCATGGCTTGTCTCGCTGGCCTAGCGGCCCTCGCGCTACTAACCGGCGCTTGTGGCACCGCCGAGCCGGGCGAGTTGTCCAGCCAAGGGGCAATGCTGCCAGTCCGTGATGGGCCACGTCCGTTCACGACCGCGGGCGTGCCGCACATTCAGGTCGACGTCGATCCGGTCCCGGAGGTCGATGAGACGTTGCGTGCTCGCGCGTTCGCGCTCCCGGGTGTCGAGAACCGACCGACCGTTGTCTCGTTGCCCGGCGGTCGTGGCCTCTGGCTCGTCGAGGAGGTGACGCTTGCTCAGCCGGAGCTGATCCTCCGCGGGCGGGAGTTCAGTCACTTCCACACGGACGGGAGCCTCCACGTTCCGTTGCCGGTCGGTCGAGCGTGTGAGGCTGTCGAGGCCGGCTGGGCTGTCTTCCATCCCTGGGTCGATCGCGAAGAGGTTCCGGACGGGCTGGTGATGTTGTTCACGCCTCAGTCGAACGAGGAGGCGGAGGTGACCCTGCAGCTGATCGTCGACTCGTACAACTTCATCACTGGACGCGAGATCGACCCGGCCGCGCTCGGCTGACCTGCTCAGATCAGACTCGGGCGCAAGGGCCCGGTTGGACGCTCAGAAGTCTGTCTCACCACACGCCGCATTGACACTCGACGGTCTGATCCAAGACTTGCCACCTGAACTTCACCGACTCGGACAGCACCCCGCAGCCCGTACAGCTCAAGGCAAAGCCGTCTTCCACCTCGGAGATCAAGTCGCCGGTCGCAGTTTCTTCCGTCGCTTTGGTTTGACCAGCTCGGGCATTGAAAGCCGCTCGAGCTCGAGATAGCGAACCTCTTCGGCCGGTTTGACACGCGACGCGTCGGGCACCCGTAACGAGATCCACTGATGCAGCCAGCTCGCTTCCGGCCACCCGAGATAGTTGAGCCTGGCGTACATCGCTTCGGTTCCAAGTTCACGTTCGAGGTCTTCGGCCATTGAAGTGTCACCGTCGCCGCTGTCGTTGACCTGCCATCGATCGGGCTCGGTCGCCATGATGTGCGCCGCGTCGATGCGGATCGGCTCACGCACCTCGTCGGGCCCGTTCCAGTCGAGGAACGCCTCGACACGGTCGATATCGGTGAACCCAAACACGCGAGTCTGGTCGGAGCTCGCCTCGATCTCGTCGAGAAAGCCATCTCGGTCTTCGGTGGTTGTGGGATCCTCGAGCGTGTCTGCCGCGAACAAGATGACGAACCTCGCGCCAATGCCAAGCGGCTTGCGTCGTAGAACTCGTCCCATGCGTTGAATCATCTGACGGCGCGTACGACTCGCGCTCACGACGACGCCGAGGTTCGCGTTCGGCACCTCAACTCCCTCGTCGAGGACTCGTGGAGCGGCGACCGCGTCAAGCTCGCCCGTGCGCAAGGCAGCCAGGATGTGTTCGCGAGCGTTGCGTGGCGTATCGCCCGTGATGACCTCGATACTCAACTCGCTTTCGAGGCGGTTGATCGCATGGTTCGCCGCCCGCACGGTCTCGGTGAATACGAGTGCACCCTGGGCGCGGCGGAGGGTCGCAGCCAGCGCGGTCAGCGCCTTGTATTTGGCAGCGCTGTTCGCGACGATCTCGCGACGTTTGCCCAGCGCATCGAGGTACTCGCGCGCTGCGCGACCATTTTCGCTGGCGTCCTGGTCGGCCAGGTGCGCGACTGCTGCAAGGAAGTCGGAGAAGTTCCCGGGCATCTGCGGGATCGCTCGCAGTACTCGTCGAGACTCGACCAGTTGCCGTTCGGTCGGGGCGTAGTCCGAGCGTTCCTTGCTCTCGAGAGGCACCGAGACAAAGGCGACCCGAGGCTGCGCGCAAACGCCGTCCGCGATGGCAGCCGCGAAGTCGTATCGGAAGCACACACCACCGAAGTACGGCAGGATCACTCGGTCGATCGCGTCGTCGCTTCGCTCGAGCGTGGCGGTCAGTCCCATGCGCTCGTTGTAGGCGCCTATGAGCGACTTGCGGAGGATGCCGCCGCCGAATCCGTGGCACTCGTCGGCGATCAGAAGGCCATCCCGGGCCTCGCCCGGCACCGGCCGCAGACTTGCCGCGGAGTGGCGGGTGGCGACGAGCACGTCGCGGCCATCTGGCCGGTCGCGCTTGCTGTCGCCCAAACGGCCAACGTCGAGGTCGGGGAACGCCGTAGTGAGCTGCTCGTACCACTGCGCGATCAGGACACGGGTCGGTACAACGACCAGCACGAAGACGCCGCAGCGATGGGCATCGGCGATGGCCGCCATCGCCATGTCGGTCTTCCCCGATCCCGTGACCGCTTCGACGATGCCGCGGCGCCCGCATCGCAACCACGCGGTCAGCGCATCGAGTTGCCACTCATAGAGAAAGCGATCTGGTCGACATCGCGTAGTGCGGTCGCGAAACACAGCGACGTATTGAAGCGGCTCAACACGATGTCGCGCAGCCGCCACGCACCGGCGGCCGGTGCAGACTTCTCACCGACCCGATCAAATCTGTTGTGGCGCGCCCGAAAGGGGGTACAGCGAGCGGACTGTAGGTACGGGCTAAGAGACGGTTAGCGTCCCTTCCATGCCCGCCTCTCGATGGCCCGGCACCGAACAGAAGAACGTATAGGTACCGGCCCGAGGCTTGAACGTGATCGGCGCGTCGGCCATGGTCACGACCTCACCTTCCACCTTTTCGAAGAGGGGTGACGCATTGACGCCCACACCCTCAACGGCGACGTTGTGCGGTGTAGCCGAGGGGTTGGTAAACGCGATCGTAACCTCACCGCCCTCTTCTTCTGGGTTGCTGCAGCCGACATCGCCGAAGTTATCCGTGCCTCCGCCGCACTGCACCTCTAGCTCCGTCGTGTCATAGGCGAGCGATCCGTCTTCGAGAGCGATGAGTGCAACGACATTGCTGCCGCTGCCCGCGTTGGCTGGCTCCTCTGCTGGCGCTGCCGGTTCTGATGGAGCCGCCGGCTCAACAGAGCCGTCGTCATCGCCGCCGCAAGCGGCCACGCCGGTTGCTAGCGCGATGATCGCGATCGCGAGTAGGAAAATGTGTTTCATGGAACCCTCCAATCGCGAGTTCAGATCTCGCCGTCCCGGCTACAAGCAACACGCGATGCCCACGGGCTCTGGCGCGACTGGCTCGTCCATCACGCCAGCTCCGCAGGCACGTAGGAGTGCAGCGTCTTGTGAAACGCGCGGATCGGGATCTCCTGGTCGCAGAGCAGGAAGTGGCTCTTCGCACGCGACGCGAGCCCCCGGTACGTCTGCTCGTGGCCGGCAACGTCCTCCGAGAGGGTGTCGCGCAGCTTGGCCTTCCAGTAGTGCTGGGAGAAGAGGTCTGCGGCAGTCTGCGCCGGCGGGAAGTACAAGCGGGTCTCCCAGCGCGACCTGTCGACCGCGAGCGGCCAGAAGCTGTAGCTGAACATGGAGTTGCCCAGAACCCCGATTACCTGGTTGGGGAAGATGTGGTAATAGTCGAAGACCCCGGCCTTCGTCGGGAAGCTGTAGTCGCGTGCCCGCGTCAGCTCGCCGAGGCGCTTCTCGAGACCCCAGGGCTCGTAGTTCTCGCGAATGTCGCCGCCCCAGATGGAATGGCGCCCGAACCTCTCGAACACGGCCAGGCGGGTGTAGCCCTCCTCGGTCACGGCGTATGTGTCGGCAAACGAGCCGTGCACCGGGCCGAGGACGGGCGCGTGGTGCATCTCGTTCTGTGAGTCGGCGATGACCTTCCAGTTCGAGTTCTCCTCGACGTCGTAGCGGAACGTGAGCTTCAGATCGTCGAACGGGTAGTCGTGTAGCGCGTCGGGAACGCCGTCGAGGTATTCGAGGAGCGTCTCTTCGGGCTCGGGATCGAAGTTGATGTAGATGAAGCCCTTCCAGACCTCGCAGGCGATCGGGGTCAGGCCGAGCTTGCCTTTCTCGAGGTTGCGGAACTCGCCTTCGTCGAGGACGCCGCGGAGGTTGCCCTCGAGGTCGTAGCTCCAGCCGTGGAAGCAGCAGGTCAGGTATTTGGCCTTGCCGCGGTCGGTCCAGACGAGCTTGTTGGCGCGGTGTGAGCAGACGTTGTAGAAGGCGCGGACGACGCCATCGGGGCCGTGGGCGATGAGCACGGAGGCGCCGCAGACCTCGATCTCGCGCATGAAGTAGCAGCCCGGGTCGGGGCAGTCGTCCATGCGGCCGACGTTGAGCCAGACCTTGCGGAAGATCTTCTCGCGCTCCTCTTCGAAGTACTTCTCCGAGAGGTACGGCTCGATCGGCAGGGCCTCGAACCCGAGCTCGGGGTTCTCGCTGGCCCAGCGCGGCGGGTCAGAAACGGTTTGTGCTTCCATGCGCCGCACCTCCCTCGTAGCTGTGCGGGCTGGCAATAATAGTGCCGAACCGGAGCCGAGGCCGGCGCGCGCATGGCTCGACGGGCGTCCGACCGGCCTCCGCCCCCGAGAGGCACATTGGTCAACGATATGAATTTCGAGTTCGACGCGGCCGCCATCGCGCCGGTGCGCTACGGCACGCCGGCACTCGAGGCCCTGCTAGCCGCAATCGGGGAGAGTGCGGCAGCGAGTAAAGCGGCCGGAACTAACCCATTTCCTGCGATCGATCTCGTGCGTGATTCTCGTCTTGGCGCACTACGAGTCCCCGTCGACGAAGGCGGCGGGGGCGCTACGGTACGAGACTGTTTTGCCGTGCTAATGGATGTCGCGGCCGCGGATTCTGATGTCGCGCAGATCTTGCGCGCCCATTTCTGGTTTACCGAAGAGCGCCTGCGCGCACCAGACGAAACCGTGCGGCAACGTTGGTTGTCGCGCGTCGTAGCCGGCGAGATATTCGGCAATGCGGTCACCGAGATCGGTAGCACAGACCAGGTCGGCACGTATCTGCTGCAGACTCGTCTTGATCCGGCGGACGATGGCTACGTACTGAACGGCACCAAATACTTTTGTACCGGCAGCCTGTTTTCGGATTGGGTCCTGGTGTTGGCATCAACACCTGAAGGCGAGCTCACGAGTGTCGTCGTGCCGTGCGATCGCGAAGGTGTGACGCTCGAAGACGATTGGGACGGTGTCGGACAACGCTTTACGGGCAGCGGGACTGGCCGATTTGAAAACGTCGACGTCGCGGAAGAAGAGGTATTGCGACATTCGATGTCATCGAACACCGCGGACGAAACGCCCGTGCCGGTAGACACCTACTTAGCCGGTCAGTTCTTGCAACTTATCTTGACCGCGATCGTAGTTGGCAACATGCGTAACGTCGTCGCCGACGCGATTCGCCTGGTGCGTACACGGAAGCGGACGTTTACCCACGCGAGTGCCGATACTGCCGCCGCAGACCCGCAATTCCAGGAAATGATCGGGCGCTTGTCGAGTTCGACGCTCGCGGCTGAGGCGAGTGTCCTCGCAGCGGCGGAGGCGCAAGGCCTGGCGCTCGATTCCGCCGACGCGGGCCAGATCGATTTCGAACTCGTTCATCGCGCCTCCCTACTCTCGGCGCAAGCCAAAGTATTCGTCGACGAGATCGCGCCGCGCGCGGCAAGCCTGATGTACGAACTCGGTGGCGCGTCCTCGACTTTGCGCACAACCGGACTCGACGAACACTGGCGCAATATCGTGACCCTGTCAGCGCATAATCCTGCGGCGTTCAAGGCACGCGCGATCGGCGATTATCTGGTCAACGGGACAGAGTTGCCGGCGAATTTGTACTTCTAGGAAGGGGACCAGTGCAGCGCATGAAGTTCGGCATCTTCCTCGCTCCGTTCCATGACCATGCCACGAACCCGAACGCCAACCTCCATCGCGATCTCGAGCTGATCCGCCAGCTCGACTACCTCGGATTCGACGAGGCCTGGATCGGCGAGCACCACTCCTGCGGCATGGAGATCATCGCCGATCCGATGATCTTCGCCACGGCGGCGCTGCAGCACACGCGCTCGATCAAGCTCGGCACCGGCGTCCTCTCGGTTCCCTACCACAACCCGTTGTGGACGGCCGACCGCATCATCATGCTCGACCACCTCAGCCGGGGCCGATTCATGTTCGGCGCCGGACCGGGAGCCCTGCCGACCGATGCCCACATGATCGGGATCCCTCCGTCTGAGCTGCGGCGGATGCTGGAGGAGGGCATGGAGGCGATCATGCACCTCCTACGCTCGGACGACCCGCTCACCATGACGACCGACTGGTTCGAGCTCGTCGACGCCAAATGCCAGCTTCCCCTCTACTCGGACATCGACATTGCGGTTGCTGCCGTCGTCTCACCGTCGGGGCCCCGCCTCGCTGGTCGCTATGGCATCGGCCTGCTCTCGGTCGGCGCCACCATGCAGACCGGTGAGGACGTGCTCGCCAAGCACTACGACGTATGGCGTGACGTGGCTGCAGAGCACGGGCACAGCGCCGATCGGGACACGTGGCGGCTGGTCGGCGCCATGCACCTGGCCGAGACGAGAGAGCAAGCCCTGCGCGACGTGGAGCACGGCATCGAGGAGTGGTTCGACTACATGCAGCACACCGCGGCCGCCCCCCAGTTCGCGCCGGAAGGCGACACGCTGCAGGCACGGATCGCCTGGGTCAACGAGAGCGGGATCGGGGCCATCGGCACCGCCGAGGACTGCATCAAGCAGATCGAGTCGTTATGGAGCCAGTCGGGTGGCTTCGGCGGCTACCTATGCATGGACCACGACTTCGCCAACCCCGTCGCGAAAGCTCGCAGCTACGAGCTGCTAGCCCAGCGCGTTATGCCACATTTCCAGGGCAACTCCTACGCTCGGCTCCAGGACGCCGCTGTGCGCGCAAAGGCCGTGCGGGCGAAGCTCTTTGTCGAGCAAGCCGATGCGGTCCAGGCCTGGAGTGACAAGCACGCGGCCGAGACCGAGGACTAATCCGCGCTGGCTCCGAGCGACTCGGGGAGCTGCATCAGGTCGATAGTCGCGTCGGTTGTCTCGTTGTGTGCGGTGCCGCCGTCAACGCGGAAGATGCCCTGGCCGTAGCCCATGGCGGCGGTGACGTCCACCCTGCGGCCAAATGTGCGTGGTTCCGCGAACACCAGGTAGCTCTCGCCCTCCTCGAGCGGGTAGGTAGTGCCGACGCAGTTGAGCAGGGCGATCAGGACGGGCTCGACCGGCTCGCCGCGGTAGAGGTCCTCGATCTCGAAGGCCGTCCGGAAGTAAGCGACACCGTTTGTGTCCTCCGACCCACCAACCTCGACGACGAGTCCCTGGAACACAAGCGGCGCCTCAACCAACAGGCGCTCGAGCGAAACTGACTCGAGTGTCGTCGCGCACCGAGGCGCGCTGGGCGGCCCGGGTGGAAGCGCGATCTCCTTCGTTGCTTCAGCTGCAGGACGGGGCCGCTGCGGGCGCGGACGCACGCCGTCGGCGTCTGGCGCCGTCCCGGCCGTGTCCAGCGCAGCCGGGCTGGGCGTTTCCACGTCCGGCGGCTCGGATTCCGTTCCCGGCGCGTGCCAGATGAACGCTCCATCGAAAAGTGTTGCTTTGCTGTAGTCGCGCTCGGGCCATTGGGCTCCTCCAAAAACAAACAGATCGTGGCCAGCAGCGACGATCGTTTCGCCGGTCCGCCGGTTGCTGCCGGCGCGACTGGGAAGTTCGATCCAGGCATCGGTGCGGGCGTCGAGCGCCCAGCCTTTGACGGCCCAGTACGTGGCGCCCTCGGCGGTGAGCACGCCGGCGGAACCAGGCTCGTCGCTGTCGCCTGCCGGGTGCTCGGATAGTGGCAACCAGGTGTCGGTCGTGGTGTCCAGAATCCCGCCGAAGGGGACGCGGCGTCCCCAGTTGTTGACCTGGCCACCGTCGGCCGAGCCCGAGGTTCCTGCGATCAGCTGCGTGCCATCTCGGACGCTCGGGTTGTAGAGGATGTCTGAGGCGGGCAGCCGCTCCCAGGTGCCGGAGCCGACGTCAAGCGCTGCGGCAATGGTGATGCTCGGCTGCTCGCTGCCGGGGTTGGGCACGAGCTCGTGGGCGAAGAGCACCAGTCTCGCGCCGTCCCAGACCATCCTGCGACTGAACGATCGCGGCAGCGGGTCATCCGGCAACTCGTCCCAGGCGTCGGTCGCCGGGTCGTAGATGAGGTCGGTCCTTGCGCCTTCCTCGTCGCTGGTCGAGTAGGCGACGATGCGAGTGTCGGCCTCGGCTAGCGAGTACCAGATCGCGTCGGCTGGAAGCATGAGGCGCTGCCACCGATCCGAGCCAACGTCGTAGGTAAGAAACGCGGGCTCGCTCCCTGGACGGCCCGTCGGATGCGGGCTCCACAGATCGGGGCTCCACATGTAGACCACGTCGTCGACGACGACGGTCTGAGCGTGCTCGATCGGAACCGGCGCCTGAGCGATTTCGCGCCAGGTGCCGCTCGCCGGCTCGTACGCGGCGCCATCCCTCAGCGCTTCCGTATCCGGAATCGAGCAACTAGCCGGCGGCGGGCACGGCTGGCCCTTATCTCCGCCAATGATCAAGACCTCGCGTCCCGTCCAGACGCCAACCGCGCTGAAGCGGGGGCTCAGTGGGCCTGGCGCGACCTCCTGCCATGCGCTGCCCGCTTCGCCTACCCGTTCCGGATCGGCCGACTTCCCCGTTCCACCGCATCCCGTCGCCAGCGCCAGGACGACGAGCAACGCTCCGAGGAGCAACGCGCTACGTCGCCGGCTCATGGCACTGAGACTGCCAGGAACCCGCGGTCGTTCCCGGCATTTCGGGCGGCCGCTCATGGATCGCAACCGCGCACCTGCTGGTGGTCGATCGTTCGGATGGCGAGAGCCTTGGCCTGTGCGCGGCAGGCAGCCGCTGTCCACGCGACTCGCACCCGCATCCAGTAGCTATCGGCATCAACGACGGCGCACGAGCTGCCCCGGGGTTCAGCGTCGCCGAGCTGGTTGACGGGAACCATTCGATTCACGTTGCGGGCACACACGACTCGGTCGGCGAGAATGGCGTGATGCGCCGAATTCGCGATCGTGTCTTCGACGGTGTCGAGCTCATTGCTTTGCTGATCGCCGGCCTCGTGCTCGTCTCGCTCCTCTCGACCGGCATCGCGATGCTCGTCGTGTGGGTCAAGTCGCTCTAGCTTCGCGGCCTCCCACGTGACCGTCCAGCCGGCGCTCGACTCTCGCACTTAGGGCAGCTCAGTTGCCACCCACGCCGACCGCCAAGGCGACAAGAGCCAGCGCAACGGGTGCAACCGAGACGGCTGCGAGCACGATCCCCACAACTGCCAGAGCCTTGCGGGGGCGGGCACTGACGTAGGTCAGTGCCACGGATGCCAGAGCGACCGCCGCAACGGCGGCGACGATACCGATAACGATGAGCGACACGATCGGCACCGGCCTGTTCTCGCCGTGCCCGACCGTCCACCACATCAGGGCGCCACAGATGCAGGCGGCGGCAAGAAGACCTGACAGCGCAGCCGATGTTGCGCACCGGTCAGCCCTTTCCCGTGGCGTCCGCATCCTGTGCGCGGACACACCCACGAACGAAAGGGTAGTTGGCTGTCGGCCGGCTCAGGCCATCGTTCCGTATCGTTCTCGCGCGCTCGACCTCGCGTCGGCCGCGCCCGTATGGCCGAGCTTGACCCCGCCAGAACCGTTCGCGAGCTCAAGGAGCTGCGCGAGCTCACCGCGACGGACGCCGGCGCCAAGCGGGTCGCCTGGACCGAAACCTGGGCCGAGGCGAGACAGTGGTTCGCACGCCTGTGCGATGGCCTGCCCGTCGTGGTAGAGCGCGACGAGGCCGGGAACGTGTGGACGACGCTGGCGGGGCGCGAGCCGGACGCCGTGATCATCGGTGGGCACCTCGACTCGGTACCCAACGGCGGCTGGCTCGACGGCAGCTTGAATCTCCTCGCCGGGCTCGAGTCGCTGCGAAGGTTGGCTGCGAGTGGGCCGCCGCCGCTGACCGTGCGGTTGGTCGACTGGGCCGACGAGGAAGGCGCACGCTTCGGCCGCAGCTTGCTCGGCTCGAGCGCCTGCTCGGGGAACTTCGACCCCGATCAACTCCGGGACATCCGCGACCGGGACGGCGTCCGTCTCGAGGATGCCCTGGCCGCTCACGAGGTTGAGATCGACCGAGCGCCCGACGCAGCGCGCCAGCTCGAATCGGCGGTGGCCTCGCTGGAGCTGCACATCGAGCAGGGCCCCGTTCTCGAGCGCCTCGGCCTTCCCCTGGCGGCCGTTGTGGGCACGACCGGCATCGAGCGGCACCGCGTCCGCTTCACGGGCCAGTCGGCGCATGCCGGCTCGACCCCGATGGACGACCGGCGCGATCCGACGGCGACAGCCGCACGCTTCCTGCTCGAGATCCGTGAGATCGCACGGCAGCGCGAGGGCGTTGGCACCGTGGGAAGCGTCATTACCGAGCCCGGGATCGTGACTGCTGTCGCCGGTGCGTGCACGGTCGAGGTCGATCAGCGCCACGTCGACGCAGTCGTCCTCGCGTCGATGCACGACGATGCACGTCGCGCGAGCGCGCGCATTGCCGACGACGAGAACGTCGAGCTCGAATGGGAAGAGATCCTGCGACTCGCACCGACCCACTTCGACGAGGAGCTCATCGAGCTGTGCGATGCCGCGATCACAGAGACTGCCGGTGCATCGCATCGCATGCCGAGCGGGCCCGGGCACGACGCGATCGAGACGGCTCGCGCTGGCATTCCCACGGTCATGATGTTCGTCCAGAGCCTTCGTGGCCTCTCGCACGCGAAGGATAGAGGACACGCTCGAGGCGCACATCGAGCTTTCTGTGCGCGCGCTCGATCGGCTGGTCGACAAGACCATCGACTGGGCACGTAGCCGCTCGTGACCCTGGGGCAACCGCAGGTCGCGAACCAGAAGGCGAGTCGGGCGCGCTGACCGGGTAGGTTGGCGCTGTGTCCAGAGACGGCCAGGACCGAGCTCGGATCGTTCACCAGCGCTTTCGCGAGCGAAGCCGCGAGCGCGTCCTTTCACTCGTCGACGACGAGCTGATCGCCGAGCACGCGGCTGATCCACTCGGGCCTCACTCAGACGGCCTCGAACGCGTGCTCGTCTATCTGCGCACGGGCCCTCTGGCCGGGAAGGAAGTGGTCGTCTGTGAGCAGCCGTTTGCGCGTTACCGGCTCGCGCGGCTCGGGGAAGCAAAGGGCGATCTTCCAGCGCCGCTTTCGGATGAGGTCTATCGGACGCTCGAAGAGGCCGAGCACGCGATATTCCTGCTTCGCGTCGAGGCGTTGAGGAGCGCTGCATCGTGAGCCGCGCGCTCATCCTCGCCTATCCGGATCGGTTCAGCGCGTTCCCGGGTGAGACGCTCAGCGTGCACGCGAGCTGCGAGGGAGTGGCTGCGTTCGACGCTGATCTGGTCCGGCTTCGGTGTGGCTATGCCGACCCCGCGGGGCCGGGATTCAGCGAAGTCGAGGTCGAGTCGGGGCTGAGCGGCCCCTACGCGGGTCGCTTCCAGCCCATCCACCCGGGCTCGCACGTACGCGTGGTGGACGTCGACCGCGCGCTCTCGGCGCCACCAGATCCGCTCACCCTGCGAGTGACAGCGTGGCCCACGCTCTCCGGCCGCGGCGAGCAGGTGCTGATGGGGTGCTGGCGAGCTGACGAGGCCGCGGGCTACGCGCTCATGCTCGACGAGAAGGGGAGGGCAGCGTTCCGCGTCGGGGATGGGACAGGCGCGGTCGCCGAGCTGACGACGCACCGCCCACTCGAGCAGCGGGTCTGGTACCGGATCGAGGCCAGCTTCGACGCGCAGAGTGGACACGCCACCCTCACGTGCGAGCCGCTCGTGACGGCGTTCAACTCGCGCGTCGGACCGCTCGGTGCGCCCGAAGGTCAGCGAGCCGAGGGCGCCATTGACGCGGCGCTGCGCGTGGCAGATGGCAGCGCGTTCCTGCTCGGGGCAGCCGAGACTCATGCCGGCGGCCGCGCGCATTCCGCCCTGCACTTCAACGGCAAGCTCGAAGGGCCCGCCGTGCTCTCGGGCGAGCAGGAGCTGGCGAGTTGGAACTTCAGCGTGGGCATCGGCCCCGACGGCATCGCGGGCGATCACGTCGCCGACGTGTCCGGAAACGACTGCCACGGAACCTGCGCCAACCTGCCCGCACGCGGCATGACCGGCTCGAACTGGTCAGGCTGGACCGACTCGTTCGTCCACGCCCCGGAGGAATACGGGGCGATTCACTTCCACGAGGACGATCTCGAGGACGCCGGCTGGGAACCTGACGTGGAGCTCGCCGTTCCCGAGGGATTGCAGAGCGGCCTCTACGCCGTGCGGCTCCGAGCGCGGCCAGCTGACGGCGCCGACGTTTCGGCCGAAGACGCCGCCGAAGACGAGCCGGCCGAGGAGCACGTGCCCTTCGTCGTTCGCGCCCGCCCGGACTCCACCGCAAAGGCGGTGGTGCTTCTTCCGACCGCGAGCTACCTCGCCTATGCCAACGACCACCAGGGAACCGACGGGGCAGCGGCCCAGTCCATCATCGGTCACGCGGTCATGCTCGGCGAGCACGACCTCGTCCTCGCCGAGCGGCGCGAGCTCGGCCTCTCGATGTACGACTCGCACCTCGACGGGAGCGGCGTCTGCTACTCGACGCGGCTTCGGCCGATTCTGACGATGCGTCCGAAGTACCTCTCGCCGGTCGCCAACGGACTCTGGGGCTTCAACGCCGATCTCAACCTGTTCGACTGGCTCGATGAGACCGAGCAGTCCTACGACGTCGTTACCGATGAGGACCTCGATCGCGAGGGCGTAGAGCTCCTCCGCCCGTACAACGTCGTCATGACCGGAACGCACCCCGAGTACACGTCGCCGGCGATGCTCGACGCGCTCGAGGAGTTCGTCGCCAGCGGCGGCCGCCTGATGTATCTCGGCGGCGACGGCTTCTACTGGGTGACGACCTTCCACCCGGACAAGCCGCACGTGGTCGAGGTGCGCCGGGGCCAGTCGGGCATCCGGGCCTGGGAGGGCAAACCGGGCGAGGGCTGGCATGCGTCGACGGGCCAGCCGGGCGGTCTATGGCGAAATCGCGGCCGCCCGCCGCAGAAGCTCGCCGGTGTCGGGTTCGCCGCCGAGGGCTTCGATCGCTCGTCCTACTTTCGACTGCTGCCCGACGCGACTGACCCGCGCGCGGCCTTCGTGTTCGAGGGCGTCGAGGGTGACGTGATCGGCGACTACGGGCTCGCCGCGGGCGGAGCGGCGGGGCACGAGCTCGATCGCTACGAGCTCGATCTCGGCACGCCGCCACAGACGCTGCTGCTCGGTGCCTCGGAAGGGCACACCGACGCCATGCTCCGCGTCATCGAAGAGGTTCAGGTCACGAGGCCCGGACTCGGCGGCACGCAGGATCCTGATGTCCGCGCCGACATGACCCTGTTCGCTCACGCCTCGGGCGGAGGCGTCTTCTCGACGGGCTCGATCGCCTGGTGCTCGAGCCTCTCCTGGAACGACTACGAGAACGACGTCGCGCGAATCACAAGCAACGTCCTCGCCCGGTTCCTCGAGGACGACCCACTACCGACCTGATCGAGCAGAGCAAGCCGCGGGCTAGAGCTCGAGAAACCGCTCGCCTACCCAGCCGACATCGAACGGCGTCACCGCCTCGACGTGCAGCTCGACGAGCGAGAAGCGCCATCCGTCGGACTCGCGCACGTACTCGTCGCGGTAGCTGCCCATGACCCACACCGCCCGCTCGCTCAGCGTGGCGGGCTGGAGGAAGTACCAGGACGCCTCCGCCGTTTGCCCGTCGTCGGCGACCGCGATCGTCGGGTTGGCGACGAAGTGCATGCCCCAGCTGATCGAGTCCGGGACGGCGGCGTAGTAGTCGAGGATCGCTCGGCGGCCATCATGTCGGCCGAACGCCCCGGCGTCGAAGACGGCGTTCTCACTGAACACCTCGGCCAGCTCGTCGAGGTCGAAGCCGGCGTCGCAGGCCCGCGCGTAGCGCGCCTTGAGCTCGCGGATTGCGTCCTTGGCCTCGAGTTGCGCGAGTCTCGACTCTGAGTCGGGATTCACGGCTCCCTCACCCGCTAGGTCGCGGCCGGCGTGGGCACGTCCAGGAAGGCCGTTGGAACCGGAGTCGGCTCGGCGAAATGGGGCATGACTTCCTCGGCCCACAGGCGCATCGTCCGTAGAACTTCGGCGTGCTCGATGTCGCCGATGTTGAACACACAAAGGAACTGCTTGAGACCGATCTCGTCGCGGAGCTCCTGCACCCGTGCGCGTGCCTGCTCGGGGTCACCGACGAGCGCGATGCCCGCCTGGATCGCGCCATCGAGGGTCGGCGCTCCTTGCATTCGCTTGGCCGACTCGATGTAGGTCTCGTAGCCCTTGGGAGGCGTCCCGGCGTGAGCCGGGTGGATCCCGTGCCGGTTGAGCTGGTCGAAGTACCACTCCATCGGACCCTCGAAGCTGCGACGTGCCGCCTCCTCGGTCTCGTGCAGATGAACGACGACGTGCATCGGGAAGTCGATGCTCGCGGGGTCGCGGCCGCCATCGATCAGGATGCGCGCGGCCTCGATGTTCCCTTCCTTGAGCTGGTCGAGTGCCTGCAGACCGGGGCCCGTGATCACCTGGAGCCCGCGATCGGCGACGAGCTGGAACGTGGAAGGGCTCACCGCCGCGACCCAGACCGGGACAGGCTGCTGGATCGGCTTCGGGTAGATCTCGATGTCCGAGAACTCGAAATGGTGACCCTGGTAGCTGAACAGCCCGTCGCTGTTCCACAGGCCCAGCACGACGTCGAGCGCCTCGGCGAAGACGTCGCGGCTGAGGTTGGCATCGGCCCGCATGGCCTCGAACTCGCGCGGCTGGTAGCCGCGACCGGCGCCGAAGTTCAGGCGACCCTCGCTGAGCACGTCGACCATCGCCCAGTCCTCGGCGACTCGTACCGGGTTGTCGAAGGGAAGGATTGTCACGCCCACGCCGATGCGCATCCGCGTCGTTCGCTCGGCGATGGCTGCCGCCATGATCGCGGGGCGCGGCATCGTCCCGTACTCCGAGCGATGGTGCTCGGCGAGCCAGACCGAGTCGAAGCCGAGCTCTTCGGCCACCTCGACCTGCTCGAGTATCTCGTCGTAGGTGCGCCGGTAGTCCTTGCGCGGGCTCGAGCCCAGGTAGAAAACGCCGAACCTCATAGGCCACTCCTCGACAAGCGGGGTGTCGACCCTAGCGCACGAAGTGTCTACCCTGAGGCACGACGATGGATGCGCGCCTGATCTCGGTCGAAGAGGTGGCGACGTCGATACAAGACGGCGCGAGTGTCGCGCTGCCACGTGACTCCTCCGGGTGCGCGCTCGAGGCGGTGCGTGCCCTCGTGCGCCGGGGTGCTCGCGATCTGCGGCTGATCGCCGTCCCCCAGGTCGGGATGCAGGCCGACCTCCTGATCGGCGCAGGCTGCGTGCAGAGCGTCGAGGCTGCAGCCGTCTCACTTGGGGAGCAGGGCCAGGCGCCACGGTTTCGTGCAGCGGTCAGCGACGGCTCGATAGCGATGCGCGACTCGACGTGTCCGGCGATCCACGCCGGCTTCCAGGCTGCTGAGAAGGGGATCCCCTTCATGCCGCTGCGAGGCATCATCGGCTCGGACATCGTCGAGCATCGTCCTGACTGGACGATCATCGACAACCCGTTCGGCGAGGACAATGACCCGATCCTCGTCCTTCCGGCGATTACGCCAGACGTCGCCCTCTTCCACGCCACCCGCGCGGACCGCGATGGCAACGTCTGGGTGGGAACGTCACGCGAGCTGATGACGATGGCGCGCGCGGCCGGGAAGACGCTCGTGACCGTCGAGGAGATCACGGACGACAACCTGCTCGCTGATCAGGCAACCGCGGCCGGAGCGCTCTCGGGCCTCTACGTCACCGCCATCGCCGAGGCGCCGAAGGGTGCGTGGCCGCTCGGCCTTGCCGGTCGTTACCCGCCAGACCTCGAGCATCTGCAGACGTACGCGCGAGCCGCGCGCACAGCCGAGGGGTTTGCGCAGTACCTCGACGATTACGTCTGGGCCAGACGGCCCGCGGCCGCATCGTGAACGACACCCGGGTCGGCGCCACGGGCGCATCGTGAAGTACCGGCCAGACGAGCTCCTGATCGCCGTCATCGCTCGCTGGCTCGCGGGTACAGGCCACGTCGCGGTCGGAGCGATCTCGCCGATCCCGGCCGCCGGTGCGCTGCTCGCCCGCGCGCGCTCAGACGACCAGATGCGAGTCTCGCTGCTCGGAAGCGAGCGCTACAGCTCCTTCACCGAGGGCGGTCGCGAGCTCTTCGATTGCGCCGCGCAGGGACGGATCGACGCGTTCTTCCTCGGCGGCGCTCAGATCGATGGCGGCGCGAATATCAACCTGGTCGGGCTCGGGCCGTATCCGCAGAGCGACGTGCGCCTGGCCGGCTCGTTCGGGTCAGCCTATTTGTACTTCCTCGTTCCCCGGGTGATGCTGTTTGCGCTCGAGCACACGCCCAGAACGCTCGTCGAGCGCGTCGACTTCATCAGCGCGCCCGGAACGAGCCCGCAGGGCGTCTTCCGCCCGGGTGGTCCCGTCGCGCTGTTGACCGAGCGGTGCCTGTTCGAGTTCGATCGCGGGTCAGCGCGCTTTCGACTGGCCTCGGTGCATCCCGGCCAGACGGTCGCCGACGTTATCGAGAACACGGGCTTCGACTTCGATTATTCGCAAGACGCACCGACGACGTCGATCCCCGACGGCGGCGAGCTCGGACTGATCCGCAACGAGATCGGCCAGGCCGTCGCCGAGACGTATCCGGCCTTTGCCGAGCGGCTGCTGAGCAGTGCAGCCTGACCAAGCTGTATGTCAGCAGACCGGCGAATGTCAAAGTCCTCGGCCGTCGGGCTCCGTCGTGATCCGATGCCCATCTAGGCTGCCCGAGCACCGAGCCGGCGATAGCGAGGAGGCCGCATGCCAGGCGAGATCGGGGTCGACTGGGAACAGAGGATTGACTGGGCCGCGCTGCGCGCCTACCGCGTGTCGCGTCTGCGCGAGCGGCTCGCCGCGGCTGACATAGCGGGCGTTCTCACACAGCGCTTCGAAAACCTCCGCTACACGACCTCGTGTCGCCCGTTCACGAGCATCAGCTACTTCCCCCGCTACGCGAGCTTCGTTCCCGTCGAAGGCGAGGTCTGCCTGCTGAGCGAGGCCGGCGACGTCGACCTCAACCGTGACGGCATGCCGTGGATCACCGACCTGCGCGTCTGGCCCTACGACGTTGCCGAGTCGGTCGAGGTCAGTGCCCGGGTCATCAACGACAACGGGCTAGCCGAAGCGCGCATCGGCTATGACGACATCGTCTCGCCCACGGTCGTGCTCGCGCTGGCCGAGAGGTTCCCCGGGGCCGAGCTCGTCGACGCAACCCGGGCGATCGCCGAGGCGAAGATGGTCAAGAGCGCCGACGAGCTCGAGGTCATCCGCGCCGCCACGATCATCGCCGAGGTCGGGATGGCGGCCGCCCGCGAAGCGCTGCGCGAAGGCATCCGCGAGTGCGAGCTCGCCGGTGTGATGACGCACGCCATGTTCGCGGCCGGCGCCGACACCCTGATCGCCTACCCGCAGGTATCGACCGATCCTCGGCGGCGTATGGGAACCGACACCCGGGTTCGCCACGGCGACCTCGTTCTGCTCGACATCAACATCGGCTTCAACGGCTACGTCGGTGACTTCGCGCGCACGTTCACCGTCTCGGAGCCGACACAGGAGCAACGGGACGTGTTCACGGCGCAGCGAGGGTGTGTCGAGGCGGCGGTCGGCGCGGTGGCGCCGGGCGTTCACGTCGACGACGTCCAGGCCGCCGTGGCGAACGTTGTGCAGCAGGCCGGCCTCACCGAGTACTGGGCCGACTACATCACCGGGCACGGGATCGGCACCGGCGTCGGCCCGCTCGAGCAGCCGATCGTGGGCGCCGGCCCGGGCATGGTCGAGATCCTCGAGCCGGGAATGGTGATCGCCTTCGAGCCTGGGATCTTCAAGCCGGGTGTCGGCCCTATGCGGAACGAAGAGGTCGTCGTGGTGACCGCTGACGGCGCTGACGTCCTCACGCGCAGCCCGTATGACGCCAGGCTCCTCGGCAGCTGATCTCGACGTCTTGGGGTACGACGCCCCAACCCCGTCTTGATGCGGCTGGGCGCTCCGGTTCCGCTCACCGGCAGGTACGCCGTACAGGGACGGCAGATGCGGGTCGGGCTCGAGCTCTGGGCGGCGCGAGAGTCCGCGTCGCTCGAGCTCGTCGACGACACAAGCGAGCCCGCTCATGCGGCCCGTGTTCACGAGGAGCTCCGGCAGCGCAGCGACATCGTGATCGGTCCGTACGGAAGCGATTCGACCCGCGCGGTTGCCCGCTCGGCCGCTGGCGACGTCGTCTGGAACCACGGCGCGGCAGCCGACGATGTCCAGGTTCTGGCCGGCGTCGTGAGCCTGCCGACGCCGGCATCCTCGTACCTCGTCGCCCTTGGTCGCGCCGTGGCGCAGACTCGGGCCGGCGCGAGCGTGGTCATCGGCCGCGGACGGGGGCGCTTCTGCGCGCTGGCAGCCGAGGCGCTCGTACGGGACGCGCCCGGACTCGGTCTCGACGTGGCGGCGAGCGTCGGGCTCGACGAGGTCGAGGCCCTCGTCGCGCGCGCGAAGCCAGATGCCGTCGTGCTTTGTGGGCCGCTCCCAGAGGAGGCGGCCGTACTCGCGAGGCTCGAGCGCGTCGTGCGCGATGCCATCCTCGCTGGCGTCTCGCCTGGCGTGGCCGAGTTCGCCAACGTTGCGGGGACGCAACTCGACGGCGCGTTCGCCCCGGTCCAGTGGCATCCGGACGCGGTAGGCGACGTATTGCTCGGGCCCACGGTTCCCGAACTCATGGCCGACGCGGAATCAGCCGGCGTCGGCGAGCTCGACTACGTCGCGGTGCAGGCCTATGCCGCCGCGCTCATCTCAGGTGCGTGTGTCAGCGAGCGACCATCGGACCCCGGCGCGGCCGCGCTCGAGCTCCGGTCGCGGACCGTCTACGGCGACTTCGGGATCGATCCGGACACAGGCCGCCAAGGTGACCATCGCCTATCGGTGATCCGGCGGGCCGGCGGTGAGAGACAGCTCCAGCTGGCCAACGCAGGCTGACTCCCACGCAGCCGCGTGTGACGCGGCGCCGGCAGGCCTAGTCTCGAACTACGGGCCGCACGGGCGTTGTGGCCGCCAGGCATGCCGTCATGACGCGATCGTCGGGAGCCTCGAGCTCGACCTTGAACGTGTCGGTGAACCGGTTCCACATGTTGAACAGACCGCACATGAGCGTCAGCTCGGCGATCTCCGCCTGGGAGAAGTGCTGCTTGAGCTCGGCCAATGCCCCGTCATCGTCGCCGGCCGTATTGAGCGTCACGGCCTCTGTCCAGCGAAGGAGGGCCTTTTGCTTTTCAGAGAGCACCCCGCTCGAAGCGAAGTCCGAAGCCATGGCCGCTTCCACCTGTTCCAGCGAGAGCCCAACCTGCTGACCGAAATCGACGTTGTGCCCGAGGCAGTAATCGCAGCCGTTCATGTACGAGGTCATGATTGCCACGAGCTCCTTGTCCATGAGCTGCGCCACGCCTCCGCCCTTCTCGCCCTGAAGGTTGTTGAAGAGCTCGTGGACTGAGCGCAGGATGCGTGGGCTGTTGCCCAACAGGAGGAAGTCGGTCAGCAGACTTCCCCATTCGCGCTCGATCTGCTCGTAGACCTCTTTGGTCTCGGCTGATGCATCGTCTGGCATGACGAAGTCGATGCGCGGCAAATCAATGCTCCTCTCGCTTGTTCGAGAATGTACCCAGCTGCGACGATAATGGTCGCCATGCCACTCAGCCGCGACGAGTGCATCGAGCTCATCGAGGAGCGCTACTTCGGTAGCGTGAGCCGTGGCGACGTAGATGCTGCGCTCGCATGTTTCACGCCCGATGCGCTGGTCACGATCCGGCACGGAGACGCGGCGCCGCGGACGTTCACGGCCGACGGCGAGGGCTCCGACGCGCTGCGGGGGTTCCTCGAGCACCTGCTCGCCAACTACGAGCCCAGCTTCACGGACTTCGTCCACTACGTGGACACCGAGGACGGGCGCTGCGCGTCTCGCTTCACCGCCCGGCTGACGGCGCGCACAGACTCGGCCAACGCGGCCGCTGGCGACCAGGAGCTGAAGAATTGCAACTTCTTCGACCTCGAAGACCGGCGGGTCTCGGAGATGCTCATCTACTACTCGAATCCTGGTAGCGAGACAGACGACGGCCCAGCGCCGACGGGCTACCCGGGCGCCTGAGTTGCGCCTGCGCTGACCGGAGCAGACATTGGCCGAGGCCAAGAGCGAGCAAGCCGATCTTGTCGAGGCCGGTCAGGCTGCCCTGGCGCGCGGTGCGTGGCAAGAGGCGACCGAGCACTTCGATGCCGTACTCGCGGCCGGCGAGTCCGCCGAGGCTCACGAAGGCCGCGCCCTCGCTGCCTGGTGGCTCGAGGACGCAGAAGCCGTGCTCGAAGGCCGGCACGACGCCTACCGCCTCTACCAGGAGCGGGGAGACGAGGTGGGCTCCGCGCGGCTCGCGATGCGCCTCGCGGTGAGCTACGGCGAGCTCAGGGGAGACGTCGCCGTGGCTCGCGGCTGGCTGCAGCGCGGAGAGCGTCTCCTGGAGCCGTTGCCGCTCAGTGCGGAGCATGCACGGCTGGCCGGGCTAAAGGCTGCGCTGGCCGGGTACTTCGGCGATCGCGAGACGGCGATGACGCTCTCGCACGAGGCCGCGACGATCGCCCGCTCGCTGGGGGCGGTCGACGTCGAGGTGCTGGCGATGGCCATCGAGGGTCGCGCCCGCGTCGCCGAGGGTGACGTGCCCGGAGGAATGGCGTTGCTCGACGAAGCTACGGCCACGGCAACCTCGGGCGAGGTCAGCGACCTCGAGGTGATCCCGGGCGTCTGCTGCTTCATGATCACGGCTTGCGAGCGCATCCGCGACTTCGATCGAGCAGCGGAGTGGTGCGATGTCGTGCAGGAGTTCTGCCGCGACTACCTCTCGGAGTCGCTGTTCGCCTGGTGTCGCACGAGCTACGCGGGGGCACTGGTCTGGTGGGGAGCGTGGGAGGAAGCAGAGGCCGAGCTCACCGCCGCGATCGAGCTCACGGCAGCGACGCGTCCGCCGATGGTCGGCGAGCCGATTCGTCGCCTGGCCGAGCTTCGCGTGCGGCAGGGGCGCTACGAGGAGGCGAGCGAGCTGTTCGCCCAGATCGAGGGCCTGCCGACAGGCGCGCTCGGCCGCGCAATGCTCGCGCTCGAGCAAGGCGATGCACAGGGGGCGGTGGAGCTTGCCGAGCGCTTTCTCCGCTCGGTCCCGGGCGAGAGCTCGGTGGAGCGCGTCGCGGGGTTCGAGACCTTGCTCGCGGCGAAGCTTGCCGTCGGTGACGTGGATGGTGCGGCCGCGATGGCCAGCGAGCTCGCGGCTGTCGCCGAGACGGTCGGTACCGAGCCGCTACGGGCGGCGGCCAGTCTGGCAGAGGGCCTGATCGCGACCGCTCGCGCCGAGCACGAGAGCGCACGTCTAGCGCTCGAGGACGCAATCGACCTTTTCGAACGAAGCCGCGCGCCGTTCGAGGCCGGTCGCGCTCGCGTTGCGCTCGCGGCCGCCCTCGCCGCGCAGGGGCGTGGGGAGGGCGCGGCCGATGAGCTCGAAGCCGCGCGCGAGACGTTCAAGACGATGGGCGCCGTGACGCAGGCCGAACGCGCTGAGGTTCTGCTCGCCGGGCTCGAGGCCACCGACGGCGGCCACGGCGCGGTAGAAACCCCGCTGACGCCGCGTGAATCAGAAGTGCTGCGCCTCGTCGCCGACGGCCTCAGTGACAAGGCGATCGCTGCGAAGCTCGTCATCAGCGAGCACACCGTGCATCGTCACGTCTCGAACATCCGCACGAAGCTGCGCGTACCTTCGCGCGCCGCCGCAGCCGCACAGGCGGCCAAGCTCGACCTGATCTGAACCCGTGTTCGCGTGGCATGGCCGATTCCGGCCATCTTTGGGCACGCGGTGAAGATGGCCTGAACCAGCGAAGCCCCGGAGCTTCCGGCGATGGATCCTCTGTGCAATGCAACTGAGGAGGACCACATGAGCACATATCCGACCCTCGCGATCGAGGCCTCGGGGCTCAAGAAGTCGTTCGGAGACACCCACGCCGTCTGTGGTGTCGACCTCGCTGTTCCGCGGGGCTCGGTCTACGGGATTCTGGGACCGAATGGCGCGGGGAAGTCCACCACCATCAGGATTCTGGCGACGCTCGTGGCACCCGATGCCGGCCACGCGCGTGTCCTCGGCCACGACATCGTGCGCGAAGCGAGCGCCGTCCGTGGCGCCATCAGTCTGACCGGCCAGCTTGCCTCGGTCGACGAAGACCTGACCGGCGAGGAGAATCTGATCCTGCTCGGTCGGTTGCTGGGCTTCAGGCACAGGCAGGCGAAGGTGCGGGCGGCCGATCTGCTCGAGGCGTTCGGGCTCGTCGAGGCCGCCGGTCGTCTCACGAAGGACTACTCCGGCGGGATGCGCCGGAGGCTCGACATCGCGGCGAGCGTCATCGTGACGCCGGAGCTGCTCTTCCTCGATGAGCCGACGACGGGGCTCGATCCGCGCTCTCGCAACCAGGTATGGGACATCGTCCGTGCTCTCGCCGCCGGCGGGACGACGATCCTGCTCTGTACTCAGTACCTCGACGAGGCCGATCAGCTCGCGGACGGGATCGCCGTCATCGACCACGGTCGCGTGATCGCCGAGGGAACCCCAGGGCAGCTCAAGGCCTCTGTCGGCTCTGGCGCGCTGCACGTGCGTCTGCTCGACGCCGGCCAGCGTTCCGAGGCGGCCAGCATCCTTGCTCGGGTGCTCGAGGCCGACGTACGTCTCGAGCCCGAAGCGGCGGCGCTGTCTGCCCCGAGTGCCGACTCTCAGCAGGCCGCAGAGGCCGTCGCCGAGCTATCGCGCGCGAGCATCGGCGTGGCGAGCTTCTCGCTCGCGCAGCCAACCCTGGACGAGGTCTTCCTCGCACTCACCGGTCATCCCGCCGAACGAGAAGAGCCCGGCGACGACGAGCCCGCAGAGCTCGAAAGGAGCGCAGCATGAGCGCAGCAACGCCACAGATACCGATCCAGCCGACGCTGGACAGCGCCGTCCTCAAGGTGCTCACGACCGGCGCCCGACCGGCTCGCGCAAGCGCGCTCTCGGCCGTGCTCGCGTTCGGCTGGCGAGGGATGCTGAAGATCAAGCACGTGCCCGAGCAGCTGATGGACGTGACCCTGATGCCGGTGCTCATGGTTTTCCTCTTCACGTACCTGTTCGGTGGAGCTATCGAGGGCTCGACAGCGGACTACCTGCAGTACCTGCTTCCCGGCTTGATGGTGTTCGTCTTGTTCAGCAGCATCTACTCGGGCGTTGCACTCAACGTCGACGTCACGAAGGGCGTCATCGATCGCTTCCGCTCACTGCCGATACCGCGTCCCTCACCGCTCATCGGCGCAGTGCTTGGCGACGTGGTGCGCTACTCGGTCGGCGTCATGTTTCTGGTTGGCATCGGGCTGGCGCTCGGCTTCAGGCCCGAGGGCGGGTTCGTCGGCGTGCTGGCTGCAGGTGCGCTCGTCGTGGTTTTCGCCTCGGGACTCTCCTGGGTGTTCTCGACGGTCGGGCTGCTCCTGCGCGCACCGAACGCGGTGAGCAATGCGGGCACGATGGTCTTCTTCCCGCTCATCTTCCTCAGCAACGTCTTCGTGCGGCCAGAGACGATGCCCGGCTGGCTCGAGGCATTCGTCGACGTCAGCCCAATCGCCCACCTCGCCACGGCGACCCGTGCGTTCATGGACGGAACAGTCGATGGCGTCTCGCTCGCGGTCGCCCTGGGCACGGCTGCACTGCTGACCGCCGTATTTGCGCCGCTGACCACGTACCTGTACCGGCGGAAGTAGGGGATCTTGAGCGACGTGCTCGTCCCTCTCGCCATCGCCGCCGCCGGCGCAGGGCCCGTACGGGCCTAAGCCTCGGAAGGATCGGTGATGTTCCGTCCGTCGAAAAGGCCGCGATAGAAGCCGCGGTCGCGTGAGAGCAGCGCGTCGGCCTGCAGCATCGCGTGGGCGCCGATGAGGAAGTCGGCCACGGCACGCGTACGCGTAGCTGCTCCGCGATTCGCCTGCCAGAGCTCGCCTGCGAGCG
Source organism: Gaiellaceae bacterium (assembly GCA_965223695.1). Taxonomy (GTDB): domain Bacteria; phylum Actinomycetota; class Thermoleophilia; order Gaiellales; family Gaiellaceae; genus JAUVPB01. The sequence continues at coordinate 39,053 of CBDCXJ010000026.1, forward strand.
CGGCCGTCGGCTCGAGGATCGCGTCGAAGTGAACGCCAACCGTTGAGAGCGACGCTCTGAACGCGCGTTCCTCGGGGTAGTGGGCGCGCACCTAGGCCAACCCCATTCGAGGCCGGTTACCGCGCGCAGCGTCGGTCTCAGCTGTGCGCGAACGCGGCGATCATCGCCTCGTGGCCAGCCCGTACCTCGTCCGGCTCGAGCAGAAAGGTGGGCGCGTAAAGGGTCACGAAGTCGACGACGCCGGCGAACCGCTCGAGCTTCGCGCGAACCTCCTCGGGCGTTCCCGCAAGGACGAACTCGTCGACCATCGCATCCGTGACGGCCTCGATCGCGGCAGCCGTGTCGCCCGCCTCGAACGCATCGCGCACGCGCGTGTACTCCTCACCGAACCCGTGCCGGCGCATCACCGGCTCGAAGTAGCCGGCCGCACCGACGTTGAACGCAAGCTGGTGCTTGCCCCAGCGTGTGGCTTGCCCCTTATCGCACGAGACCGCAGCCGACACGACGAGGCCGCGCTCGATCTCGTCGAGGCTTCGGATCCGCGCACGGGCCTGTCGAAGGCGACGCCGTGCCAGCTCTCGTTCCATGCGCGCGGCGCCGCGCCGATCCCGAGCCTGAAGCGACCGCCTGAGAGCTCGGCGAGCAAGGAGAATCGCACCATCTCCTCGAGGCTGATCTGGTCGCCGGTGAGGTGGAGATCGACGCGCACGCCCGAGCTCATGGCGCCGGCCTCAGTAACCGGGCTTCGCGCCTATGCGGACGTACCGACCGCCTCGGCCTCGGCCCTGGTGCCGCTCCCGCGGTGAAGGCGCTCGACGATCTCGTCGGCCGACCAGACGAAGCAGAAGTTCTTGTCGAGGTACTCGAGCGCAGTCGCGTGACCGTGCGGGCTCATCGCCGTGCACGCGTCCTCGGCAAGCGCGATGTCAAAGTCGAGATCGCCCGCGTCGCGCGTCGCGCCCTCGACGCAGCTGTTCGTCCAGATACCCGACATCACGAGCGTCGTGATTCCCATGTTGTGGAGCAGGTGCTCGATGTTGGTCGAGTTGAAGACGCTTGAGCCGCTCTTGTTGAGGATGATGTCGCCCTCCTGCGGCGCAACTTCTGGCATGAACTGGGCGTCCTCGGAGTCGAGCGTGCAGAAGACGCCGAAGGCGAGGTGCCGGCGCGTCTGGTCGGAGCCGTCGCCGCGGACAGACACGCAGCGCGTGAGGAAGACAGGGGCGCCGTTCTCGCGGAACGCCTCGACCAGCTTCTGTGCGGTCGGAACGACGAGCGTCTCGAGGCGATTGATCGCCCAATCGGCATCGTCGCTCATGCCGGCCTCGGCGAGACGGCTGAAGAACTTACCGTTGCGCGAAGCCTGTTGATGCTGCAGGTCGATCACGATCAGGGCGGTGGTCGACCAGTCCATCTCGAACTCGGGGATCTCGCAGATGTATTGCCACGACGTCAGTCCACGACGATCGCCGCTTGTTGCATCAGTGCTGGTCATCGGATCTCCTCTCGTGCGCCCCACCGTCGGTGGCACTCACCGTCATTCTGACTGGACCGTCACCATTTTCGCGGGCTATACGCCTGCCGCAGGCGCTCGACGTCGAAGAGCACATCAGGCACCGTCGTCGACCGATATTTCTACGACGAGGCTCTGCGTTGCCCAAGAAGACAGTGGATGGCCAGACGTCCAGCTCTGGTAACGAGCTGCCAGCGCCTCGCGTGCGGGGTGCTCGACGGCGTCATCGAGTATCCGCGCGCGGCCTTCCCAGGCTGTGTCGCCGACCTCGACCGCGACTGCGGAGTTCGCGATCAGGTTCTTGACCCAGTCGGAGCGCTTCCCGCCGCCGGACATGACGAACAGGACGCCGTCGATGATGGCGAACCAGATCTCGACTCGGTGCGGCCTCCCGGTGACGCGCCCCTTCGTCGTCAGGTAGCAGAGCCGGTGCCGTTCGAGCTCTGCGCTCAGGCCCTGGCTACTCAGTCGCCCGGTCGCGCGGTAGGGGGAGCTGGCCGAGGTAGGCCAGCACGGATTCCAGCGGCTCGACATCGCCGAAGCGGACGTCCATGTCGAACAGGTTCCACTCGACGACGCCCGGGACGCGGTCGCCGACGCACTCCCGCACGATGATCGGCCGGAAGCCCTCGGCGTTTGCGTCGCCGACCGTGTGGCGGACGCAACCGGCCACGGTGACGCCCGTGAAGATCACCGTGTCGACGGCGTGGGCGGTGAGGAAGCTCGAGAGGGACGTCCCGTGGAAGGCGCTCGCGTGCTTCTTGACGATCACCTGCTCGCCTGGCTCGGGCGCGATCCGCTCGTCGATCTCGACGGCCTCGGTTCCCCGCTCGAGCACGGCGAGCGAGGGCACCTTGAGCCTCCACGCCCCGATGTCGGAGTTCGGGCCCTCAGGAGCCGCGTAGGCGGTGGTCGTGTAGACGATCGGGATTCCCTTGCTGCGCGCGACGGCGAGCAGCTGCTGAACACCGGGGATGATCACGTCCATGTCGTCGCAGGTGAACGGGTTGCCGGGCCGCGTCCAGGCGTTGGCCAGGTCGATGTTGACGAGCCCGGGACGCTCCCCGTAGCCGATTCGCTCGAGGAAGCCGCGGCCACGGTAGATCTCGGAGTCCGCCGCGAAGACGCGCTCCAGGGCGGCTTTGAGGTCGTCAGTCACTGATCGGTCCTTCCTTCAGCTGCTGGCTGTGGGAGGCTTTCCGTCGGCCCTCGCGAACGCGGCCCGTTCGATCGGGGTCAAGCGCCATTGTCTCGGCATCGATCACGACTCCGTAGTCACGCTCGGCGAGCTCAAGGCTTGTGAACCCGTCGAGAACATCCGAAAGAACCAGCTCAGGTTCGCGCTCGAGTGGGTCGCCGTAGCCGCCCGAGCTCGGGCCCGTGATCTCGAGCGCATCGCCGGGCTCGAGCCGGAGGCCGGTCACCTTCGAGGGCCAGCTTTCCTGGCCGTCCCGGCCGCGGTTCTTGACGACCGATGCGTTCAGCCCATCGGCGCCGCCGAAGATCCCCCACGGCGGGTCTGACTCGTGCCGCTCGGCCTCGCACGAGACCATCGTGTCGACGAGGAAGCGGTGCACGCGCACCGGCCCGATGCCGCCGCGCCATCTGCCCGCGGCGCAGGGATCGTCGCGCAGCTCGTAGCGCTCGGTGCGAATCGGGTAGCTCCATTCGAGCTCCTCGACGGGATTGTTGCGCAGGTTGACGATCAGGCAGGTGACCGAGTCGAGCCCGTCGCGACCCTGCCGCCCGCCATAAGAACCCTCGTTTCCCTCGAGGTGAACCCAGTACTCCTGCGCGCCTTCCTTGAAGCCCGAGTACGAGAAGAAGTGGTAGTGGGCCGAGTTGCCGGCCGTCACCTGATCGGGCAGGATCGGCGCGAGCGCTTTTAGCGCCAGGTCGACTACGCGCTGCAGCTGGCAGCCTCGCGCAAAGCACGACCGCGGGAAGTTCGGGTTGAAGATGCTGCCCTTGGGCGCGATCACATTGACCGGCGTCAGCATTCCCTCGTTCTGGGGCACGAAGACCGACGAGACCGCCTCGTCGAGGAAGATCGTGCGCGTGATGAACGTCATGAACGACATCGTGCTTCCCTCGAACGCGCAGTTGTAGCCCGTTTCGACCTCGTCGCTCGAGCCGGTGAGGTCGAAGGTGATCTCGTCGCCCGAGATGGTGACCGTGACCTTGATCGGCAGCTTCACGCCCCGGTTGCGCCCGTCGTCGTCGAGCCAGCCGATCGGCGCTTCGTAGACGCCGTCGGGCGCCTTCGCGATCTCGCGGCGGAGCATGCGCTCGGAGTAGGCGAGCCAGTCGTCGGCAACGCCGAGCACGGCGTCTCTGCCGTAGGTCTCGAGCAGAGCCAGGTAGCGGCGCCTGCCGAGCTCGCAGGCGGCGATCATCGCCTCGATATCGCCGCGGTTGTGCGTCGGCGTACGCGTGTTCTCGAGGATGTGCTTCCAGAGCTTCTCCTGGCGCACGCCGCGGTCCGAGAGCTTGACCGCCCGGTAGATATTGCCCTCGGCCCACAGGTCGACGAGGTCGACGGCGACTCCGGGATAGGCGCCGCCGATATCGATCAGATGTGCGGAGGCGCCCGTGAAGCCGACGAGCTCGCCCTCGAAGATGACTGGCATGACGATGCCGACGTCGGGAGAGTGCGTCGCGCCGAGGTACGGGTCGTTGTGCAGGATGATGTCGCCCTCGTTGATGTCGTCGCCGAGCAGCTCGAGGACGCCCTTGACGATCTTCGGCATCGCCGCCATGAACATGGGCGTCGAGTCCGACTCGGCCAGCTCGTTGCCCGCCGCATCGAAGATCCCGGCGCCGAGGTCCTCGGCCTCGCGGATGATCGAGGAGTAGGACATGCGGTAGAGCACCCCAGCCATCTCCTTGGCGATCGCCTGGAATGCGCCACCGATCACGCGCATGAGGATCGGCGTGGCGAAGGCGGCGGCCGGCTTCGCCCCGGCGCCGGCGCGCCGGCAGTCGATCACGAGGTTGCCGAAGCGGTCGACCTCGACCGAGAAGCCGGGTGGCACGACAGTGGTTGCGTCGTATTGCTCGATCACGGCCGGACCGTCGATGCGGTTGCCGGCCGCGAGGAGCCCCCGCTCGTAGAACGGGGTGGTGAGGCGCTCGGGACGGCCATCGATGTCGAAGACGACCCCGCTCTCGAGGCGCCTTGCCGCCGAGGGGTCCGAGCCACCCGACTCGATCTCGGCCCAGCGCAGCTCGTCGACCTTGCCGACCGCGACCACGCGAACGTTGATGATCTCGATCTCGGTGTCGAAGCGATGCCCGTACTCGCGCTCGTGTGCGGCGTGGAAAGCCTCCTCGAGTCGAGCGACCCAGGCTTCGTCGACCGCTCCGCCCGGCACGTCGAAGCGCACTTCGTAGCCCTGGCCCGAGTAGCGGCAATCGGCCTGGCGGAGGACCGCACGGCGCTCATCGGCCACGCCGTCCGCGTCGAGCTGACGCAGTGCCTGCGCGACGAGTTCGTCGAATCGCGCGCTCAGCCGCCCGAGGTCGAGGCCCTTGATCGGCTGGCGCTCGGTCGCGACGAACTCATGCTGAAGATCGGTCGCAAGCAGACCCGTTGCGGACGTGATTCCGGGATGCGGCGGCACCACAACGGTCGGTATCTCGAGCTCGCGCGCGATCTCGCACGCGAACAGCGGCCCGGCGCCACCGCCGGCGACGAGCGCGAACTCACGCGGGTCGTAGCCGCGGCGAACCGAGTTGAGCTCGATCGCCTGCGTCATGCCGAACTTCTGGATCTGCAGCGCGCCGAGCGCCGCCTCCTCGACGGTCATCTCGAGGCGATCGGCGACGGTGTTGATCGCGTGCGCCGCCAGGGCCTCATCGAGGCGCATCTCTCCGCCGAGAAGGCCTCGCTCGGGGCGCAGCCGACCGAGGACGACCTGCGCGTCGGTCGACGTCGCGTCCGTCCCCGCGCGTCCGTAGCAGGCGGGGCCCGGGTCAGCACCGGCCGAGCGCGGCCCGACGCGGAAGACACCGCCGTCGTCGACGTAGGCGATCGAGCCTCCGCCGGCGCCGATCGCGTCAATGTCGACCATGGGGACCATGCAGTTGTAGTCGCCGACCTTGGTATCGAGCAGGTGGCGCATCCTGAGCTGGCCGCCGGCGGCCACACCGATGTCGGCCGAGGTGCCGCCCATGTCGAGCGTGATCACGCTCTCGCGCGCGGCCATCCGTCCGGCCCAGATGCCGCCGAGAAGGCCTGCGACCGGCCCTGACATGAGCGTGTTCACAGGCCGCCGGGTCACGCCCTCGACGGTCGCCATGCCACCCGAGGACTGGATCAGCTGCAGCTCGGCGTCGAAGCCGCGCTCGCGCAACGCTTTGTCGAAGCGCTCGACGTAGCGTGCGACGGTCGGGCCGATGTAGGCGTTCAGGCAGACCGTCGAGAAGCGTTCGAACTCGCGGTAGAGCGGCAGCACCTCGTGCGAGACCGAGACGTAGGCCTCGGGAAACTCGTCGAGCACGATCTCCTTGATCTGCTGCTCGTGCGTCGGGTTCAGATACGAGTGGAGAAGGCACACGGCGACCGCTTCGACGCCGGCCTCAGCGAGCGTGCGAACGCGCGCTCGCACCTCGGCGTCGTCGAGCGGGACGAGCACGTCGCCGTCGGGCACGGTCACGCGCTCGCTGACGGTGAGGCGCTGGCGTCGCGGCACGAGCGGTCGCGACTGCCACGGCAACTCCTGCTGCAGCGAGAAGTTGTGCGGCTTCTTGGCGCGCGCGATATGGACGACGTCGCGGAACCCCTCTGTCGTGATCATCCCCACATCGGCGCCGCTATGTGTCAAAACGAGGTTCGTGGCCACGGTCGTCGAGTGCAGTACGTTCTCGACCTCGCTCAGGCCGACGCCAGCCTTGGCGCAGAGCGCATCGACACCCGCAACCACGCCTCGCGCCGGATCGTCTGGCGTCGAGGGAACCTTGTCAACCGTGACGACGCCAGCGTCCTCGTCGACGAGGATCAGGTCGGTGAACGTGCCCCCGACGTCAACGCCGAGCCGCCTCATCGGGTCACGCCGATCAGCACTCCGCCGCCGACGATCGCGACGGCGACTACGACCACCCGCACGCCGATGGCCTCGCTCGTGCGGAAGAGGAGCGCGGCGAGGATGACGCTCCACAGAGCCGCCGTCGCGACGAGCGGTGCCGCGACGGTGACTCGGCCGCTGTTGACGGCCTCGAGGAGGAAGACGTTGCCCAGGGCGTGGAGGATCGCGACCGGTACGAAGGGCAGCGCGGAGCGTTTGAGGCGCTCGACCCGTGGCTCGGCTCGGCGGCGCGCGAGCAGGTAGAGGCCGAGCGCCATCGTCGCTCCGATGAAGAGGACGAACGTCTGGACGAGCGGCTCGGCGGCGGTGTCGCCTCCGAGCGACCTCACCACGTTGTCACGGATCCCGAACAGGAGGGCCACGCAAAGGGCGATGACGACGCCAATCCGTTGGAAGTACGCCGGGCGCTCACGTTCCCAGCTGAGCGCGACTCCACCGGCGACGATCAGGACCGTGCCGGCGATCAGGCCGGCGAGAATGGGCTCGTCGAACACGACGATCGCGATCAGCGCCGATGCGAGCGGCGTCGTCCCGAGTAGCACGCCCGTCCGGGAGGCGCCCACCGCCAGGACGGCTCGCGCAGCGAGTATCTGCGCGGCGCCGGGAACGACTGCGCCGATCAGAAGAAAGGGCCAGAGCTCGGAGATAACGATCTCACCGCCGCGTCCGCCGATGGCGGCCGCAGCTCCCACCAGCGGAAGTCCGGCAACCATGACCAGGAACATGCCGGCGTCGATGTCGCCGCCGGCCCGGAGCCCGCGAAGGACCGCGACGTTCACCGCGCCGAACGCAAGCCCGGCGAGGCAGGCGAAGATAACCGTAGCCACGCCGCCAACCTAGCGACCCGATCCCGCGGTGAATGGTTTGGGCCGACGTGTGAGCACCGTCAACCAGACGGCCGTCAAGAGGCACAGGCCAAGGATGATCCCGTAGACCCAGCGATCTCCGATTTCGCTCGCGATCGCCGCGCCGCCAAGGGGGCCGACGACGTTCGACAGGCCGGATGAGAGCATCAGTAGCCCGATCACGACGCCGACCCCGACAGCGGCTGTCGTCGCGCCGGAAGCACCCAGGGGGAATGCGATCGTGTAGACGATGCCGATGGCACCCATACGGGCGACGATCCCCACGATCAGGGCAGTGGTCGACGTGCTGATCACGAGCGGGATAAGCGATGCCGCAACAAGCACCAAAGCGAAGCCCGCGGCGGGCAGCGTGGTCAAGCGGGAGGCCCGCCGCGCTACCGCCGCGCTCACCACCACGAAAGCGGCGGCGGCCGCCGCGAAGACCAGGCCGATCTCGCCACTCGAGAGGCCGTTGTCGTCGAGTTGCAACGGTGTCAACGTCGACACCACGATCTCGGCGAGCCCACCGACCAGGAAGAGAAGGCTCGCCGCGAGGACGACGGGAACGGCGCGCGCTGCACCCAGCATCGCCGGAATCGGCAGGTGGCCGTGCCTGGCGCGACCGCCTGGTTCGCTAAGCAGGAGCACGCCCAGCACGACGATCGCAACACCCATCCAGGCGAGGAATGGCACGGCCGTGCCGTAGAGATCTTCGAGGCGCCCCGCTAGCGCGGGCCCGGCCAGTCCGCCCGCACCGGCCACGGGCATGATGCCGCCGATCAGCCTGGGGCGCCTGGCCTCGGGCGATGAGTCTGCGAGCCATGAGATCCCGGCCGTCAGAACGCCAGCCGACCCGACCGCGAAAACGACCCGAGCCGCAACCAGGGTCGAGTAGTCGACCGCGGCTGCTTGACCCAGCGCCGCCACGACCACCACGCCCGCACTCGCGATCGTGACCGACCGCGCGCCGAGTCGGTCGGCGACGATACCGATCGGTATCGCGGCGAGCAGGAATGAGAGACCCGCGGCCGCGAACAGGACGCCGACCTGGACCTTCGAGATCGAGAACTCGTCCTCGAACGCGGGCACCAACGGGAAGAGGGCCGTGAGGATGGCCGAGTTGACGAAGACCAGCAGGTAGACGGCAATCGTCGGTGAGCGCACGCGCCACGGTACCGCGCTCGATATGCGAACATACGTTCGTGTCTGGGCTGGCCCAGATCCTGCACGCCGACCTCGACGCCTTCTACGCGTCTGTCGAGCAGCGCGACGACCCGCGCTTGCGCGGCAGGCCTGTGATCGTCGGTGCGGGCGTCGTCCTCGCCGCAAGCTACGAGGCCAAAGCGCGCGGGATCCGGACGGCGATGCCCGGTGGGCAGGCGCGGCGAGTCTGCCCCGAGGCCGTGGTCGTCGAGCCCCGCATGTCGGCCTACTCGGAGGCGAGCAGGGCCGTGTACGACGTGTTCGAAGATGCGACGCCGCTCGTCGAAGGACTGTCGATCGACGAGGCGTTCCTCGATGTACGCGGCATGGAGCGGCTGGCGGGAACGCCAGCCGAGATGGCCGAGCGCCTACGCCACGACGTGCGCGACCGCGTTGGTCTGCCGATCACGGTCGGCGTCGCCCGGACGAAGTTCCTCGCCAAGGTGGCGAGCGGTGTTGCCAAACCAGACGGCCTGCTCGTCGTACCGCCCGATCGCGAGCTCGCGTTTCTGCATCCACTCCCGGTCGAGAGGCTCTGGGGTGTTGGCGACGTCACCGCCGAGAAGCTACGCCGGGCCGGAATCCGTAGTGTCGGGGACGTCGCGCGGCTCGAGGAAGCAACACTCGTTGCGGTGCTCGGCCGCGGCGCAGGTCGGCACCTGCATGCGCTCGCTCACAACCGCGACTTCCGGCCCGTGCGCCGCGGCCAGCGCCGGCGCTCGATCGGATCGCAGCGCGCACTCGGTCGGCGCGCGCGCGCGCTCGAGGAGATCGACGCGATCCTGAGCGGGCTCGTCGATCGCGTGACGGGCCGGATGCGCGTCGGCCGCCGCATCGGTCGCACGATCGTGCTTCGACTTCGCTTCGACGACTTCTCGCGCGCGACGCGCTCGTTCACGCTCGATCGGGCGACGGCGCACACCGAGACGATTCGCGCGGTCGCCTTGCAGCTGCTCGCGAGCGCGCAACCGATGATCGCTCAGAAGGGCCTGACGCTCGTTGGCGTGTCGGTCAGCAATCTCCAGGACGAGGGTGCAGAACAGCTCGAGCTTCCGTTCGATCGCCGCAGCGCGCCCGATCTCGATGCGGCCGTCGACCGCGTCAACGACCGCTTCGGCTCGGGTGCGCTGACCCGTGCCGCGCTCGTCGGGCGCGACCACGGTCTGACCGTGCCACTCCTGCCGGACTGACCGGCTGTCGCGCCGCCTGCGCTGGTCGAGCAGATGGCATACCGTGGCTCGATGGAATCCGAGCACGCGGTCGCCGCCCACTACACGCACGGTCGCCTCCTCGGTGACCTGCTCGATGCGCTCCGGGGGGCGGGCGTGGATGTGGAGCGGCTGCAGGCCGAGGATCTCGTGGCGGTCGAGGAGTTCCACATCGGCGGCCGGCAGGCAACCGCCCACCTAGCGGGCGTCATGGGCGTCGTCGCCGACTCGACCGTGCTCGATGTGGGCTCGGGCATCGGCGGCGCGGCGAGGTATCTCGCGCTCGAGCACGGTTGTCAGGTGGTTGGGATCGATCTCACTGAGGAGTTCTGCACGGTCGCCGAGGACCTGAGCGCGCGACTGGGTCTCGCTGAGCGCACACGATTCGTCCACGGCAGCGCGCTCGACCTGCCGTTCGATGACGCCTCGTTCGACGACGCGACGATGCTGCACGTGGGGATGAACATCGAGGACAAGGCTCGCCTTTTCGAGGAAGTGGCTCGGGTTCTGCGGTCGTCCGGGCGCTTCGCGGTCTACGACATCCTCGCCGGTGGCGGAGGAGCGCCGCACTTCCCGGTTCCATGGGCCGAGGACGCTTCGACGAGCTTCCTCGTCACTGCCGACGAGCTGTGCGCGCTGATGGAGGGGAGCGGCTTCGAGATCGTTGCGCGCGAGGATCGGAGCGACGCCGGACGAGCCTTTTTCCGCGAGCTCGCTGCCGCGCGTGACGCGGGCACGGCCCCCGCTGTCGCGATCCCGATCCTGATGGGCGAGAGCGGGCCCGAGAAGCTCGGCAACGCGGTGCGCAGCCTCGAAGAGGGTCGCATCGGCCCCTGGATCACGGTCGGGCGAAAGGCGACGTAGTCCTGCCGCCGCGGCGCGCAGCCCCCGCACGCCGGTTGCTGTTGGACGTGACCCCGGCACCGTGAGCGGCGTCTCGGTGCTCTGTGCCTCCGGCAGCCTCGGCCTCACGCCGATGCACCCGGAGTCCTACTGGGCCGCGGTCGAGCGCGGGCCCGACGCGATCGTGGCCGACGCCGGAAGCGGCGACATCGGCCCCGCGTACCTGGGCTCGGGCGCCGAGTACAACCCGCGCGAATGGGAGAAACACGATCTGCGGCTGATGCTGCTGGCAGCACGCCGCCTCGGCGTGCCGATGATCGTGGGCTCGGCCGGTGGGGCGGGAACGAACGCGGCCGTCGATCGCGAGTGCGAGCTCGTCGCCGAAATCGCCGTCGAGGAAGGGCTCGGCTCGTTCAGGCTTGCTCGGATCTACGCCGAGCTCGATCGCACTGAGCTCGCGCAGCGAGCGGCGAGCGGGCGCATCGAGGGGCTGGGCGCGCCCGCGCCGCTGCGTCCCGAGGACGTCGAAGCCTGCTCACGCGTGGTCGCGATGATGGGCGTCGAGCCCCTCCTCGCGGTACTCGAGCGCGATGCAGACGTGATCATCGCGGGCCGCGCGTGCGACGACGCGCTGTTCGCAGCGGTGCCGATTCAGCTCGGCGGCGACCGCGCGCTTGCGCTGCACATGGGCAAGACGATCGAGTGCGGGCCTCTCGTCGCGACGCCGATCCTGATGCGCGAGGCGATCATGGCGACGCTCCGCGACGACGACTTCCTCGTCGAGCCCTTTCACCCCGACCAGCGCTGCACCCCGGCCTCGGTCGCCGGTCACACGCTGTACGAGCGGTTGAACCCGTACCAGCTCGACGTCCCGGGCGGCTCTGTCGACCTCCACGGCGTTCGGTTCGACGAGCACAGCGAACGCATCTGCCGCGTCTCTGGGGCGCGCTGGGCGCCGGCCGAGGAGTACCGCGTCAAGCTCGAGGGAAGCGCCTTCGTCGGCCATCGCGCCCTGTTTCTCTTCGGCCTTCGAGATCCGCTGTCGATCGCCAAGGTCGATGAGATGTGCGACGGCATACGTGTCGAGGTCGAGCGCGTGCTGGGCACACCCGACGCCGGTGGCTACGAGCTCCTGTTTCACGTCTACGGCAAGGCCGCGATCATGCGCGAGCGGGAGCCGACGCCCACCATCGACTCGCACGAGATCTGCGTCGTCGTCGAGGCGGTGGCGCCCGAGGCCGAGGAGGCGATCAAGATCGCGAAGCTCGCCAAGTACTCGGCGCTCCGCGTCCACTACCCCGGCAAGCTGGGAACCGCCCGCGGCTGCGCGATGCTCGCCGACGAGGTGTTGCTCGCCCCACACGCCACGTACCGCTGGGCCATCGACCATCTCCTTCCCCTGTCGGACCCGCTCGAGCTGTTTGCGCTCGAGGTCGCCGACGTCGGCCAGCTGGCCGAGGCCTAGGTGTAAGTCCTAGCTAGGTTGTTCCATCCGGGCCTTCTTGGAGGCTGGGGGGTGTCGAAGCCACCAGTGCCAAGGAGGGTTCCGGATGAAGTTGCACGGTAACGCGAGGACATGTCTGCGTAGTCGTTGTTTGGCGGTTGGCCGGGTCGAGCAGGAGGGCTGGACGCTTGCTCGGGCTGCCGAGGCGGCTGGTGTGAGTGTGCGTACGCTCTCGAAGTGGTTGCGTCGTTTTCGCGAGGAGGGCAAGCCGGGGCTGCACGATCGCAGCTCGGCGCCTAGCGTGATCCCGCATCGCACACCCGAGGAGCGGGTCGTGGCGATCGCGGCATTGCGCCGGTTGCGGATGACGGGCGCCGAGATCGCAGAGTGTCTGAGGATGCCGCACTCGACCGTCTCAGCGGTGCTGACCAGGATCGGGCTGGGCAAGCTGTCTGGGCTCGAGCCGGCCGAGCCTGCGAACCGCTACGAGCGCAAACGGCCAGGCGAGCTCCTCCACATCGACATCAAGAAGCTCGGCCGTATTGCTCGTCCCGGCCACCGTGTCACGGGCAACCGCAGAAAGAGACGCCGCGGGATCGGCTGGGAATACGTCCACGTCTGCGTCGATGACGCGACCCGGCTCGCCTACGTCGAAGTGCTCGAAGACGAGAAGGCAGCCACAGCGGTCGGCTTTCTCCGTCGCGCAATCGCCCACTTCCGCGCGCACGGGATCCAAATCGAGCGGGTCATGACCGACAACGGCTCCTGCTACCGCGCCACCATCCACGCCCTCGCCTGCAAAGCACTCCGGATCAAACACCTACGCACCCGCCCCTACCGCCCACGCACCAACGGCAAAGCAGAACGCTTCATCCGCACCATGCTCGCAGGCTGGGCCTACGCCGCCATCTACGCCAACTCACACCAACGCCAACACGCCCTCCCCGGCTGGCTCTACTTCCACAATCACGAACGACCACACCGCTCCCTCAATCGCCAACCACCGATACAACGGCTGCAGACGCTCAAACAGAACAACCTAGCTAGGACCTACACCTAGGGCGAGATGCCCCGGCTAGCCGAGCTCGCAAGCGAGATCTCGAGCAAGAACGCGGGAAACTTCTTCCTGACCTTCGATGTGGTCTTCGAGGACGAGGCCGCGTACGAGCGCGTCAAGAGCGCCGACGTGCTCAACCAAGAGAGGATCGCCGAGCTCTACGGGATGCCGCTCGAGGACGTGCTCCACGTCGTCGAGTTCGATCAGGGCCTGGCGTTCAAGATCGCCGTCCGCCGGCTGCGGCCCAGCGGCGACGTCGGCGAGACGGATGTGTTCGGCGCGCAACAGTACGCGCCGCTCCTCGAGGTCGAGGTGCCGTGACCGGCTGCTAACCATCTAGCATCTGCGGGGCGAATGTCGCTGGGAGGCGACAAGATTGAGGGGTCGCAAGGCAGTGCCCACACCAATGCATCCTGCGGAGCGTGCTCGTAGATCTGCCGCGCTAGCGCGATGGGCGCTTGCCGTGCTGGTCGGCTGCCTCGCATGGTTTGCGCTTGTGCCGCACGGCCAGGCCCAATCGCTCGGCTGCGGCCTGGAGGACGCGCGGCCGCTCTGGATCGATTTCGCCGACGGCTCGGTCTCGTTCGCAGAGTCGGTGTTCGGGCGTGCCGGCGTCGTCGCAGCAACGCGGGGCAGACAGCCCGGCGCCGACCTTCGCCAGCGCGGCGCCAAGACAGTCCACTGGCACATGGAGCTGCCCGACATCGTCGGGAATCTGAAGGCTCCCCATAGCGGCGCGCGCGTGAAACGGGAGACGCGCACGCTGATCGAGAATGCGCGAGCCACGACCGGCTGCCAGACGCCGACGATCGCCCTCAACGAGCTCTTCGGCGCGTCGATCCCGACTCCGTGGCCCCGAAACGTTGCCCGCTACCGCGCGAACGTCCTCCTCACGATGAAGCAGCTCGCGGCGAGCGGAGCCCGGCCCTTCCTGCTCGTTCACGGGAAGGCAAGGGGCGCGCGAGCACCGAGCACCGTGGGGCGGGCGGCCGACTGGTGGAAGGCCGTCGCGCGACACGGCTTCATCGTTCGGCAGATGCACTTCGACGGTCCGCGCGCACATTCGCTGGGAGTTCAGGCGGGCAGCCGAACACGCCGCGTAGCTATGCGTCGGGCGCTCTCTTCCTTCACCCGGCTCGGTATCGCGCCTCGCAGGTTGGGCCTGCTCCTCGGGTTCCAGTCGGGTCCCGGGAAGGGTGGCCGCGAAGGTCTCGGCAGGCGTGCCTGGCTCGAGACCATCAGGCGCGAGACCCTTGCGGCTCGTCGTGTCGCGGCCGAGTACGGCATCCGCACGATCTGGTCCTGGGGCTGGGGGACGTTCAATGCCGCAGGCGCCGATCCTGACAAGCGGGCGGCGGCGTGCGTTCATCTCTGGACGCGCGACCCGACCCTTTGCGACGGCCCGGCGGCCGCGGGCGGCGGGTTCGACACGTCGCTCAGCGCGGGACAGATCGAGCTCCCCGCGGGCGCGCACTGTCGCAGTGACCTGGGGACCGTGTCACGGGCCGATGTGCTCGAGCTCGAGCGCGTGCTCGGGTCGCGCAAGCGGGCGGTGGGTGCGCTGTTCATGGAGCTGGTCGCTGCGCGGCACGGCCCAGCGCTGACGCCGAGCGACGTGCGCGCGATCGAGCGCGCCATCGTCGCAGAGCGCTTTGCGGGAAGCCGGCGAAGCTACGAGGCAGCGCTCAGGCGGCGCGGGATTGGCCCGGAGCGCGCGCGATCGATTCTGGCGAACGGCCTGCAGCGCGCCGCGATCAAAGTCGGGACGCTGCTCCGCCCGCATCAAGGCCGACGAAGCTCCTTGCGCCACCGCTATCGCAACGCACGCCAATCGGTCGTATGCGCCCGTGACAACATTCCCTCACATCGGCTCTTCAGCTGGGCGCGGGAGCTGCCGCTTCTCGCGCTTCCGCGCCAGTCGCTCTCGATCTCGGCTCGTCGCGCTTCGGGAGCCGCTGCGAAGGTTCGTCTCTCGGGGAAGCTCACCGGCGCCCGTGGAGTCATAGCCATCTACGCGAGTTCCTCGCCCGAGGGCCCCTACGCCAGACTTGGCACCACGCGCACGGCCGCGGGCGGCAGCTGGCAGCTGGCAGTTCGCTCAGGCCGGCGAACGTCGTTTCGAGCGATCTCGCTCGCCAGCATCAGCACGCCGGTGACGGTCGTGCTCGACCGGGCATCCGCTGCCAGCCGCTAGGCCGCGATGGTGACGCCGGCGCTGGCGGTCAGGTCTCAGTTGCGCGTGCCCCGCTCGCCAGCCAGGCTGGGCAGCGTGTGTGCGGCTCCGCGTGCGGCGGCGACGGGCGTGTCGGCGGCCAGTAAGGCTCCACCTGGCGCCGATGCCGAGGCTCCGCCGGAGCGAGTGCCCCTACTCGCGCCCAGCGACGTCGGCAAGGCGGTTGCGATCCTCGGCCTGGGGTCGCTCTCCTGGTTGCTACCGGAGCGTCGTTGGCCGGGCGCCTGCCGCTCTCTTGCACGGGTCCTCGGCGGGCCACCTGACGGCGGAAGACGGATCGCCGGACTGCTCGCTGGCCAGGGTTTCTACGGCGAGCCCGATGCGATCTACCGCGCCGCTCAGGCCGAATGCCTGGTCAGCTACATGCAGGTCTTACGCGAGTATCGGCCCGGTGGCTGGCGCCCAACGTGCAACGTCGAGGGCTCGAAGCACGTGGACCGGGCGCTCGAGCGAGGTGAGGGTGTGGTTCTCTGGCTACCGCTCTTCAGCGCGTACTCGTTCGCGGCGAAGGTCGCGATGCAAGGTGCTGGGATTGACGCGAGCCATGTCAGCCACCGTCGCCACGGCTTCTCGCACACCCGCCTGGGAGCGAGGCTCCTCAATCCGATCCGAACGCGGGCGGAGGATCGCTACCTGAGTGGTCGCCTGATGCTGTCAGAGACCGCCTCGGTCGCCGGCCTCCGAGAGGCCCTCGCCTGCCTTCGCCAGAACGAGATCGTGTCGATAACGGCCGGAGGGGCCGGCCGGCACGCGACGATCGCGCCGTTTCTTGGCGCCGAGCTCGGCATCGCGAACGGTGGGCCGGCGCTGGCCTACACGGCAGGCGCGCGTCTCTTGTTCGTGTTTCCGGTGCGTAATAGCTCGGGAGGCGTCAGCGTGTTCATCGAAGACTGCGTTTCTCTCGAGGCGACCGAGCGACGCAGGGAGTTCGTGCGGCGCGCGGCGCTGAGCTTCGCGGCTCGGCTCGAGCACTACGTGCGCCGCTATCCGGCGCAGTGGCGTGGCTGGGCCGATTGACGGCTTCGACGCGCTAGCGTTCGAGCGCGCGATCGAGAAGGAGTGACCATGGAGACACCCGCCCAGGACGAGTTCGAAACATCGCTGGTGAGCAGCGACTGGCTGGACGAGCATCTCGCCGATCCCGATCTGGTCGTGCTCGACTGCACCGTTCTCGTCGAGCCTGGAGAGGGCGGCGGCTTCCAGGTCAAGAGCGGACGCGCCAACTACGAGGCCGGCCACATTCCGACCGCCGAGTTCGCCGACCTGATGGGTGAACTCAGGGACGAGTCGATCCCGCTGCAATTCGCGGTACCACCGCCCGAGCAGTTCTGCTCAGCGATGGGCGCCCTCGGCGTCGGCGACGACTCGCCGGTCGTGCTCTACGACGGAAACATGACGATGTGGGCCGCGCGTGTCTGGTGGATGCTCCGCTGGGTCGGCTTCGATCGAGCGGCGCTGCTCGACGGCGGGCTGAAACTCTGGACCGAAGAGGGCCGACCGCTCTCGAGCGAGCCGGCCACTCAGCGGGCGCGCGAGCTCACGCCGGCGGTGCGCCCCGAGCTGCTTGTAGACCGCGACGAGGTACTCGGCGCGATCGACGACGACGCCGTGAACATCATCGACACGTTCGACGACGGTCACTACAGCGGCGAGACATCTCGCTACGCACGACCGGGCCACATCCCTGGCGCGTCAAACGTCTTCGCGCTCGCGCTGTTCGACGAATCGGGCCGCTTCCGGCCCAGCGACGAGCTGGCAGCGATGCACGAGGGCGAGCGCGATGCCCGGGCGATCACCTACTGCGGCGGCGGGATCATGGCCTCGGCCAGCGCGTTCGCCATGACTCGCCTCGGCTTCAGCGACGTTGCCCTCTACGCGGCTTCGCTCGAGGAGTGGGCAGCCGACCCGGCCAACCCGATGGAGGTCGGAACAGGCTGAGCTACCAGCGGTCGTAGTGGACTTTCTCTGTCCACGGAATTCGCTTGCGCGGCGTAAACGGCTTGACCGGGTGCCCGACCGGGATCAGCGCTACGAGCTGCACCGCGGACGGTACGCCGAGGACCTCCTTCATGTGTCCCTCGAACAGGTTGGCGACGGTCGTGAGGCATGTCCCGAGCCCTACGCCGCGAGCCGCCAGCATCAGGTTCTGTACGGCGGGCATGACGCCCGTGTACACCGTTTCCTCGGAGAAGGTTTTGAAGGCGCCGTCCCAGGTGTACGGCATTCCTGAGCGGTCGAAGCCGACCACGATCAGCACTGGAACCTCCTGCATGGTGTCGGCGAGGTTGACGGCCCAGCCAAGCATCGTATTGGGCTGCCAGCGCGGGTCGGCTTCCTGCACGTAGGCGGTCGTGCCTTCCGGCGTCATCGTCGGATCGTCTGGGGTGTCGTCTCGGGGGAACTCCCTCGGGTTGCGGGGCATCGTCTCGGCTAGCAACATGAACGACTTGCGGTAGAGCGCTGCCACCTTCTGCTTCATCTCGGGGTCGCGCACGACGATGAACTCCCAGAGCTGGCGGTTCGTCGCGTTGGGCGCCCAGGTCGCGGCCTCGAGAATCGTCGCGATCTGCTCGTCGGTCACCGGTTCGTCGGTATAGCCGCGCGCACTGAGCTGCGTTTGCATTGCCTCGAACAAGTCGATCGATTCCATCCTGACTCCTCTCAACCGCCCCAGATACCCGAGATTACGCCGCCGTCGATGACAAGGCTGGTGCCCGTCACCCACTCGGCCTCGTCAGAGGCCAGGTAGACCATTCCGCCCGCGATGTCGGCGCTCTCGCCGAGCCGGCCGAGCGGCTGCGAGGCGATCGCCGCCGTCGGACCGCGTCCGGGTCGGCCTGTGCGTCGAAGAAGCCCTCGAGCATCGGCGTACGTATGTAGCCCGGGCAGATGCAGTTCACGCGGATCTTCGCGCGCGCCCCGTCGAGCGCCATGCACTTGGTGAGCATGATCACACCGGCCTTCGAGGTGCAATAGGCAGCATCGTTCTCGGCGGCCCAGATACCGTAGATCGAGGCGGTGTTGATGATCGAGCCGCCGACGCGGGCCTCGAGAATCGGCCAGGCGGCCTTCGACATCAGGAAGATGCTCTTGAGGTTGGTCGCGATCTGCCGATCCCAGAGCTCCTCGGTCAGATCGACGACACGGCCGGTGATCGTGACGCCGGCGTTGTTCACGAGCGTGTCGAACGGGCCGACCTCGCTCGCGATCGTGGCGAGGGCCAGGTCGATCGAGGCCTGCGAGGTCACGTCGAGCTCGAGCGCAAACGCGCCGTCTATTCCGGCAATGGTCTCTTCGGCGGTTGCACCCAGCAGATCGGTCGCGATTACTCGCGCGCCCTCGGCGGCGAAACGCTGCGTGATCTCGCGCCCTTGGCCCGAACCGGCGCCCGTGATCAGCGCTGTCTTGCCCTCGAGACGCACACGGCCAGCGTAGTCCTCCCTATGGGCCCGTGGAGTTCAGGGAAACCACCGAGGCGCCTGGTTGGCCATCGACGTACGGTGCCGCCACATACCGAAAGGCAGCCATGTGGATCAACAGAGCGACATTTCGAGACCGCCGAGCGCGAGTTGCAACCAGCCTCGCCGCCGTCGCGACAATCTGCGCGAGCGCGCTCCTCGTCGCAGCGTGCGGCGGCGGAGACGACGCCGCGCCTGCGCCGCCGACGGATCCCACGCCAGCGGCGGTTCCAGCACCTCCCTCGGGGCTCGCGCCGACACCGGAGCCCGCGCCCTCAGCCGCTCCCGACTACGAGGAGCTCGCATCCGCTATCCTATGGTCTTGCATGGTTCTAGGAAGCGTCGGGAGGATCGGGAACTTCCTGGTATAGATGGTTTATCTGGGTTCTTGTCTTCTCAACCAGGTTCGCCCCGTCTCGCCTAGGACTATGGGATGTAAGATGGGACTGGAATGGCGAGGAAGCTGACGGCGGCGTTTGTGAAGACGGTCTCGGAGCCGGGCAAGTACGGTGACCAGCACGGGCTGATTCTGCGGGTTCTGCCGTCTGGCGCCAAGCAGTGGATTTGGCGCGGCACGGTGCACGGCAGGCGCCGCGATCTGGGCCTGGGCGGGTTCCCGTACGTGTCGTTGGCCGAGGCGCGGCAGCAAGCCTTCGACTACCGGAAGCTGGCGCGCAGCGGCGGCGACCCGATGGCTTTGAAGGGCCGCCCGGACGTGCCGACGTTTGAGCAGGCCCTCGAGGAGGTGCTGGCGGTACACCGGGGTTCGTGGCGGGACGGCGGCAAGAGCGAGCAGCAGTGGCGGGCCTCGCTTCGTGACTACGCGATACCCCAGCTTGGCTGCCGGCCTGTGGATGCGATCACCACGGCGGATGTGATGGCTGTTTTGGTGCCGATCTGGAACGAGAAGCGTGTGACCGCGCAGCGGGTGCGCCAGCGGATCGGCGCGATCATGCGGTGGGCGATCGCGCAGGGCTACCGGGGGGACAACCCGGCCGGGGAGGCCATCGCGGAGGCGCTGCCTAGGAACAACGGCGTCAAGACGCATCACCGGGCCTTGCCCCATGGCGAGGTCGCGGCCGCGCTGGTCAGGGTGCGTGCGTCCGAGGCGTGGCCGGCGACGAAGCTCGCGTTCGAGTTTCTGGTGTTGACCGCGTGCCGCTCGGGCGAGGTCAGGGGCGCCCGCTGGGACGAGATCGACATAGAGGCAGCGACCTGGACGGTGCCGGCCTTGCGGACGAAGGCCGGGCGCGAGCACCGGGTACCACTGTCTACGCGGGCGCTGGGGGTGCTGGATGAGGCGCGGGCGCTCGCCGACAGCTCCTGGCTGGTGTTTCCCTCGCTGACGGGCCGGGCGCTGGCCAGCAACACGTTGAGCGGGCTGTGCGGCGACAGCGACATCAGGTGCGTGCCGCACGGGTTCCGCAGCAGCTTCCGCGACTGGGCGGCAGAACAGACCGACACGCCCCACGCCGTCATGGAAGCAGCGCTGGCGCACGTGAACCCCAACCAGGCCGAGGCCGCCTACGCGCGAAGCGACCTGTTCGAACGGCGACGCAAGCTGATGGAACAGTGGGCCGGCTATCGTGGGTGGCACAGGGACGCAGATCCTGGCTGCAAGTGGGTGAGAGCCGAAGGCGGGTCGTGCCCCGCCATGGGTCGAAGAGGCGAGGAACAGCGAGCTGCGCGTTCTCCTGCCGAGATCCTGGCAGCGTCCCGGAGGTGCCTTGAGAGTCGCGGGTACCGGAGTCGATGGTGCAAGCCCCTGGGAGAGTGGCTGCGAGCGCATGTGGATCCGGACGCTGAGCGGCCTTGCGATCGGGGAGGCGGAGCAGATCGTGCGTCATGTTGAGCTTCTGCTGCCTGATAGCGGATTTGAGCGAGCGGGTGCGGCGCCGGTGCACAAAGACTGACATCGCCAGGCGAGCGAGGAGGAATGGCTTTCGATCAGAGAGAATTCCCCAGGCGGCCAGACCGGCGTCGGCTCTGCCGGAAAAGGATGCGGTACCACGCGTGCCAGCCAGTGCGCGAGACGGCACGACGACCCCTCTATTGTATGACGCCTTACGAAGACGATCTCGGCCGGGTTGCTGAAGAGACGCGATGGAACCGCTTCCCGACGTCTTTCGCAGAGGGTTGGCTTGCGGACATGCTCGAAGGGAACCTCGCCCGACCCAAGGGCAGGCCGGGCAACGCCCCGAGGTATGCGAACGAGCGCGCAGCGACCGAGCCCGCCTGTCCCTTGCGCAGACGAACGTGCAAAACATGTGGATCGGCCACGCGGCTCAGCATGCTGCGTTCCGGATCTGGGTATGACCGCGACGCGCACCACCAGGGTGCCGGAAACAAGGTCGCACTGAAGAAAGAGTCCGCATGCGATGCCGTATCCAACTTGCAACCTCGTGCTCGCCTTGGGCTCCCGCGAGCTGGAATTGAGCTATGGGACCGTGGTCAGCGCTTGGAGCTCCCTTCACGATGACGATGGTTATCTACCGCTCCCTTGGGAGGTCTTGGAGAAGCCGAGTTCTTCCCGATAAAGGCAAGTGACTTGTTATGAGAATTCCCTGAGGAATGTCCATAACAAGATTGCCGAAATCGCTTGGTAGCGTGGAGCATCACGTCGATCGGGGAGGTCGTGCGGATGCCAGAGCTGAGCGAACCGAAAATTCTTCGCCGCCGGGAAGTCGAGCAGGTGACACGGCTGTCGAAGGCGTCGATCTACCGCCAGATGCATGCGGGGGCGTTCCCGAAGCCTATCCGGCTCGGTGAGCGCGCCGTCGGCTGGAAGGCCGACGAGATCGACGAGTGGCTCACCAGCCGCGAGCGGGCGGACATCGGCCGCAACGGATGAGGGCGGCTGGAGGTGTCGCGCGAGTTAGCTGATTGGCTCTCGGCCCTGGATCGGGAGGGATGCCGCCCCCGGAAGTCGGGGGACGGGTGGAGCGCACGGTGCCCGTCCCACGACGACCGGAACCCGAGCCTGAGCGTGAGCGAGGGCGACACCCAGGAGGTTGTCGTCCACTGTTTCGCGGGCTGCGGGTTCGAGGACATCAGGGACGCGCTCGGGCTCGACCGTTGGGACGCGAGGCCAGCCGGCCTGCAAGTGGTGAAGTCGGCGCCAGCGAAGAATCGAGACCGCAAGCCGAGGCAGCTCCCGAACGGCCCCGGCGAGCAGTCGTGGATCTACACGGACGCTGCCGGCGCGCCGCTGATGGCGGCCGTCCGCAGGGACTGCACGGGGCAGGACGGGAAGCCCGGCAAGAAAGTCTGGCAGTGGACGCCGAAAGGCGACGGGTGGATACCCATAGGGATGCCGGAGGGGAAACCGAAGCCGCTGTACGGGCTGCCTGAGCTGGCCGCCGAACCCGAGGGGCGCGTCGTCGTCGTCGAGGGCGAGAAGTGCGTAGACGCTTGGCGCAGCGTGTGGCCCGAACGGCTCGTCACGACCTGGCCGGGCGGCTGCGATCAGTGGCACCTAGCGGACTGGACGGTGCTCCCGGGCCGTGAGGTGGCGATCCTCGCCGACGCCGACCAGGGCGGGCGCGACGCCGCCCAGGGCATCGCGGGGCTGCTGCACTCGCTGGGCTGCACCGTCCAGGTCGCGCTGCCCGAGGGCGACACGGGCGAGGACGTGGCCGACTGGATCGCGGCTGACGGCGCGGACGCGACGCTGGAGCGTATCGAGGGTCTGCTCGAGGATTACCGGCCGGGCCCGGAGGCGGCGGGTCGTCTCCCAGCGGAACTAACTGGGGCCGCCGACAGCGAGCGTGACCGACGCCAGCTGGTGGGGGCGGGGGGTGCTCTTGAGATCGCCCGGGCCGGCCTCGAACTCGCGCGCGAGCATGAGAAGGCACTGTCGCTTCTGATCCGGCCTGTGCGCGAGCGGCTCGGCGCCGGGACGGGCGCTGCCGTTCTCCTCGCCGGTGCGCTGCCGGCCGCTGCCGGGGCCGCGGACGATGTGGGGGCGCTCGAGGTGTTCCGGGCGGCTGCCGTGGGGCGGCCGCCGTTGCCTGAGCCGTTGACCGGGGAGGGCTGGGCGGAGGTGCCGCCTGAGAGGGTGTGGCTGGTTGAGGGCTGGCTGCCGGCCGGGGAGCTGTCGATGCTGGCCGGAGCGGGGAGCAGCGGGAAGAGTCTGCTGTTGTTGCAGCTCGCCGTCGCGTTGGCCTGCGAACGAGCGGTGCTCGGCTACGGGCGAGGGGTCGTTTGTTCGGGGAATTGGCTGCCGGCCGGTGACGGCAGCAGGGCTAGCGCGCCGAGGCTATGCGACGAGCCGCTCACGGTGGTCGTGGCCGGCTGGGAGGACTCCCGCGGGGAGGCGCTGCGGCGCCGGCGGCGCCTCACCGAGCTGGGCGGCTGCGCTTGGGCGGGGGATGACAGTATCGATGGGCGTCTGCATGTGCTGCCGATGCGCGGGCACGGCCCGGCCTGGGCGCCGGCCCAGGGCGGGAGCGATCATATCGCCACGGTCGGGGAGCTGACCAAGACTGGCCGCGAGCTGCGCGACTACTGTCAACGGGTCGAGGCCCGTCTGCTGGTGCTTGACCCGTCGAGTCTGGCTTTGGCGCTGGAGGAGAACAACAGGGCACTAGTTTCCCTCGCGTTGGAGGATTGGGCTGGGTGGGCGAGCGAGTCGGGCTGCGCTGTTGTGTTGACCGCGCACGCGGCGAAGGCACGGGAGGGTGAGGGCGCTGACTATTCGGGCTCGACCGCGTGGCGGGGCTTGGTGAGGGCCCTGTGGACGCTCCGTCAACCCGAGCGGGACAAGGACGTCAACAGTGACGCGCTCTCCGAGAGGCAGGGCAACCCCAACAGGCCCGAGCGCGTTGCCCGGCTCGCGTTGAATAAGTCCAACTACAGCTGGGATGGCATCGGCCTGACGCTGAGAACTGTCGGCGTGGAGTTGACCCGGTCTGGTTGACATCGTGATGCTTTCGGGCCTTGTGGGTTCGGGAGAGGAGCGTTGTTATGCCGAAGACGAGACCGCCGTATCCGCCGGAGTTCCGTGTTGAGGCGGTGCGGCTACTAGGGAGCGGGGAGCGCTGACCGAAGCAGCTCGCTCTGGAGCTTGGCTGTTCGGAGCAGTCGTTGCGTAACTGGTTGCGCCAGGATCAGGCTGATCGGGGAGAGCGCGAGGACATGCTCAGCTCGCAGGAGCGCGCGAAGTTGCGTGAGCTCGAGCGGGAAAACAAGGTGCTGCGCCAGGAGCGCGAGATCTTGAAGCGCGCCGCGGCTTTCTTCGCCAGGGAGACCGACAAGCCGTGACGTGTTTTGGGTTTGTCGAGGCGGAGCGAGCACAGTTTCCTGTCTCCCTGCTGTGCCGCGTCGTGGGTGTGACTCGTCAGGGCTACTACGCGTGGAAGCGGCGAGGGCCGAGCGATCGCGAGCTCGCCGACATCGACCTCGCGGTTCGGATCCGGCGTGTGCATGAGCAGACGGAAGGCATCTACGGGGCCCCGAGAATCCAGGCCGAGCTCAGACTCGCTCACGGCGTCCGTGTCGGCAAGAAGCGTGTCGCCAGGTTGATGCGCCAGCTCGGCCTCAAAGGCGCAGACGGACGAGGCGGCGGGCCACGCACCACGATCCGCGAGGCCGGGCGCTCTTCGGCACCAGACCTCGTCGACAGAGACTTCACGCGCGCAGAGCCCAACCGGCTCTGGGTCTGCGACATCAAGTACGTCCAGACCGGGCAAGGCTTCCTCTTCCTCGCCTGCGTCCAAGACGTCTACAGCCGAAGAATCATCGGCCGCTCAATGCGCGACGACCTCAAAACAGAGCTTCGTCCTCGACGCGCTCGGCATGGCAGCCCACACGCGCGAGACGGCCGGCGTCATCGCGCACTCCGATCACGGCTCCCAATATACGAGCCTGGCCTACGGCAGCCATGCCAAGGAGTCGGGAATCGATCTCTCCATGGGCAGCGTCGGCGACCCCTGGGACAACGCGCTCGCCGAGACATTCTTCGCCAGCCTCGAGAAAGAACTCCTCAAACGCGAACGCTTCACCACACGCGAGCACGCACGCATGCGCATCTTCTGGTACATCGAATGCTTCTACAACCCCCGCCGACGCCACTCCAGCCTCGACATGCTCAGCCCCATCAACTACGAACAACAACACCAAACAAAGGCCATCGCGGCCTAGACCCCAGATGTCAACCAAAACGGGTCAACTCCAGGGAATGGTTCGCGCTCATCGCCGACCCAACCGGCACGATCGTCGACCACTACGACAAGATACTGGTAGGAAAAACCCTGAAAGACCTGTTCGGCACCGACACGCTCGAGGCCACCGAAGAAGGCAGCTGGCTGACCACAGAAGCCATGCGCGTCTGGGTCGTCAACCACAACGAGATCACGTTCGCCTCAGGCTGGCATCGCGGTCACGACGAAGCCGGCAACTGAACGAAGAGGCCGACGCTCGGCTTCCCGGACAACAAAAGCCCGTACACAAGGACACCCGGGCAGGGCCTGACCGATCGCATAGACGGGCATCAGGCCTCCTCGGTGGGGAACCGCATCGTAGAGGGTCGCCGCGTCGTGGTACGGTCGCGCCGTGCGAACGGCACCAGACGTCTGGCAGCGAGCGGTCGATCGCTGGCCAGGCGCGCAGGCGTTCCTTCACCAACAGGACGGTGGCTGGAAACCGGTGAGCTTCACCGAGGCAAGCGAGCTTGTGGGCGCCGCGGCAGCTGGCTTCCGATCGCTCGGCGTCGTGAAGGGCGATCGCGTCGCGATTCTTGCCAGGCCGACCCTAGAGTGGACGATCAGCGACTGGGCACTGCTCACACTCGGCGCCGTCGTTGTGCCGATCTATCCGACGAGCTCGACCGACGACGTCTTGCACATCCTGGCGCACTCGCGGGCGAAAGCGATCGTCTGCGAGCAACCGGCCGATCTGGCGCGGGTCGACGCGCTGAGTGATCGGCTCCCGGACATACGACACCGTGTCCTGATCGAATCCGAGAACGGCAACGGCGACGGCGGGCCGCTGGCCTTCGATGCTCTTCTCGCGCTCGGCCGCGCCGATGCGACCGACCCGCCGGCCGCCGGCACCAGCGGCTCGATCGAGCCGAGCGACCTGGCGACGATCGTTTACACGTCAGGCACCACGGGAGTGCCGAAGGGATGTGCGATCACGCACGCCAACATGGTTGCTGCGGTCCGGATGATCCTCGATGTCCCCGGCCTGCTGCGGGAGGGAGAGGTCGCGCTGATGTTCCTGCCGCTCGCTCACGTGTATGGCCGCATCGTCGAGTGGATGGCGGCGGGCGCCGGACTGACGCTGGCGTTCTGCCCGGACGTTGCGCGCGTCGCGCACGCTGCGCAGGCAACGCGCCCGCAGATCTTGCCGACCGTGCCGCGGCTGCTCGAGAAGGTGCACGCGGCCGTCCTCGCAAGCATCGAGAGCAGTTCCGGTCCGCGACGCGCGCTCGGACTCTTCGCTATCGAGCGGGCGCGGCGCGCGAGCGAGCTTCGACAGAGCGGCGGCGTGCCCGGGTTCGCTCTGCGGGCGCAGCTCGCGCTTGGCGACCGTCTCGTTCTCAGCAAGATTCGGGCCCGCCTGGGTGGTCGCGTGCGCGTCGCTGTCTCGGGCGGCGCTGCTCTTCCTCAGACGACCGGTGTGTTCTTCGACTCGCTCGGGATCGATCTCGTCGAGGGGTACGGCATGACCGAGTGCACCGGCGTGGTCAGCGTTGGCGTGCCGGGAAAGCACCGAATTGGCTCGGTCGGCCCGCCTCTGAGCGGCCTCGAGGCGAAACTCGATGTGGACGGCGAGATACTCGTTCGGGGTGAGGGCGTCTTCGTTGGCTATGAGGGCGACGAGATGGCCACCGCAGAGGTGCGCGCCGAGGACGGGTGGCTGCGCACCGGCGATCTCGGCACGATCGACGATGGAATCATCACGCTTGTCGAGCGGAAGAAGGAGATCATGGTCACGGCAGGGGGAAAGAACGTCGCTCCGCAGCGAGTCGAGGGCGCGCTTTGTAGCTCGCCGTTCGTGTCCCAGGCGATCGCGATCGGCGACGAGCGTCCGTTCGTGGGAGCTCTTCTCGTGCTCGATGAGGAGATGGTCTCGAAGATTGGTGGCGGCCGTGGCCCGGACGAGCTGGCTCGCGAGGCGGTCAAGGAGGCCAATCAAGGCCTCGGCGATGCCGAGCGCGTGCGCAAGTTCGCGCTGCTCGCGCAGGAGTTCTCGATCGAGGAGGGCGAGCTGACCTCATCGCTCAAGCTGCGGCGGAAGGTGATTCATGAGCGACACGCGAATGAGATCGAGGAGTTGTTCGCGGGCCGCGTCTAGCGTGATGTGCGTGGCTAGCCCAGCTGGCCGCGGAAGGGTGACAGCCCTTCGAGCTCCAGCTCGATGCGCCAGAGCACGCCGGCAGCCGCGCCGGCCTGCTCGAGCGGGTTGAGGCCGAAGTCAGTGATGTAGAGCCAGCGGCCGCCGAACGTTGGACGCCCGGCCACGCTAGGCCGCGCCGGCAACGCCAACGGAAGCATGCATCCCGGCAGGCTGCTACAACAGAAGCCGGACCAGGCTCGCCCCCAGGCACAGGCACAACAGGCCCGGCAAGACTCGGGCGAAGTTCGGTCCGCTCACGACTCTGGGTCGCCTGACCTTGTCTCTCGTTGCCTTTTCAGGCACCAAGTTTACCAACCTCATCTGATCTGAGAGCACCCTTCATCGCTTAACCATGTTGGTTTCCGCCTCACGGCACCTTTATTGGTTCGGCTCATGACCCGGGGCCGCGGGTCCGAATCATGCCTCTACCACTGGGTTACTGCTTTCGCTTGTCGCCCTGACCCGTCCGAACCCATCGGCTGGCCGTGCTACTCGTGACCCCGAGGCGCGGCTCCCTCGTCCAGCGAACGGGCGCGGCAGCATTGGCTCGGGCCAGGGCTGGCCCAACACCCGGGAGCCCCCACCCACACCCCGGGGCCGCCAACACCTGCCGCGGTCTGCGTGACGGCCCCCGCCGAGCTGTCGGGCCCGGAAGGCCCCCTTCGGCTGCCTCTCCCAGGGATCTAGTCAGCCACCGCCACGTCGGCCACCGCCCGCCGTACTCCTTGCGCCAGCGGTAGTACGTCTGCTCCGTGACCCCGGTGCCCCGCAAACCCCGCGCCATCGACTGTCTCTGCGCCAAGGCCACTTCGGTCTCCCGCGGCTTGGTGATCTCCTGCCCCGGCTGTGCGCCCTCAACCCGCCACCACATCCCCCTCCCGCGACCCGCAGCCTCACATTGAGGCTGGGCCAGCCTCAAGGGGGCAGGCCGAGAGGTCGCCGCGGCGGGCCGAGACCTAACCGCGTTCTATGAGGATCCGCAGGGGGCGGGCCACGTTGGCGAGCCTGCCGCGCTTCTCCCCTGGGTCAGACGTTCCGGCGGCGGCGTCCCTTCTCTCGCGCTCCTCAGCCTCGGCGTTTACCTCAGCTAGCCGCTTGAGCCTTGCGAGCAGCTCCTCACTGGCGGCCCTCTCGGCTGCGAAAGCTGCGGCGGCGTCTTCCTCGTCGCGAGCGCCTCCGTCAGCGCCAGGCCTCCAGTGACCCGGGAAGCGGCGTTCGAGGTACCAGGCGGCCGCTCGCCAGTCCCCGCGCTCCATCGCGGCCCTGATCGGGGCGATACCCAGCTCGGCGGCGCACCTCTCTGCCCCTTCGAGCGCTTCGAGAAAGTCCAGGTATGGCTCCTCGTCGGGTTGGGGCTCGCCGCCCCCGTCCAGCCGCTCACGGGCCTTCCGGCCCCGGGCCAGCCAGCTGTGCACGCTCGAGCGGGCAACACCCGCGGCCGCCGCCGCGTGCTGAAGGTAGTGGCCCTCGCTGACAGCCAGAGCGATCGCCTGGGCACGCTCCGGGGTCAGCTTGCTCGGACGGCCAGCCACCGCCTACTCAAGATAGCCGAGCGTATCGGCTGCTCTCTCCCGGCCCAGCGGTTTCTGCCATCGCCGCGACGCGACGCGACCGACCTCAGCAGCCGACCCCGAACCGCCGGGCTCCCTCGCCACTGCCCGCCCAGATCAGAGCGACAGGCTGCTCTGCAGCTGCCTGGGCTGGGGAGCCCAGACACAAGCGGGCGGGGGCGCATCTGGCCCCGGGGTGCGGAACGTGGGGGCAACCGAAGGCGGGGCCGCCTATGCTGGCCGCTGGTCTTGCGTCCGGCTGCGCACCACCTGCCGTAATGCACGTCTGGGCCCACCGCCTCAGACCGGCGGTTCAGGGCCCCCGCGTCCTTCCCCGGGCTGTTTGATTCGCCCACGGGTCTGCTGTGCACTGCGCGCGGACAACGAACGAGAAGAGGTAGCCGAACTCAAAGCCGGATGACACCCCGACGAGGAATTACACCACCACACGCGACACTCGGGGTGCCGTGGGGGCAACCGAACGCTGCACCGTCCACTTCGCCCCCGAGGTTCACCAACAGAACCGCGACGAAACCGCCGTACCTACCTCCGAGCTCCCCAACGGCCGAAGCATCGGCCCCGAAATGTTCGATAACCGCCCGCGCCTGCTCGTCGTCGAGCTCCCACCTCGTCCCCTTCTCGTCGGATGGCCGAGAGAACCTGTCTCGAAGGAAGTCCCGGACGCTGAGTTCCGTG
Source organism: Gaiellaceae bacterium (assembly GCA_965223695.1). Lineage (GTDB taxonomy): Bacteria > Actinomycetota > Thermoleophilia > Gaiellales > Gaiellaceae > JAUVPB01. The sequence continues at coordinate 68,530 of CBDCXJ010000026.1, forward strand.
ACGCCGAGCATCGCCGCCAGCTCGTTCGGTGTCCCCGGCAGCGCCTCCTCGAGATCAAGGAGCTCGAGTGTTCGGGTGAAGACACTCGAACGGAAGACGGGGTAGACAGCCGGATCGACCCCGAGCAGAAGCAGCGACGCCAACGAGATCCTCTCACCAGGCGAATTCGAAACGGGCCAGTCGACCAGCGACGAGCCGACCTCCCCAGGACTGCCCCACAGCCGCGTGAGAAAACCGCGGGCGGCCTCCGGGCTCGCAGAGCACCAGGTAAGCAAGCTGTGATTGGCTTGCCAGCGCGTGAGGTTGTTCGGACGGCCGAACGCTCGCTTGAGCCCTGGCGTTCTCCGAGCGGCGAAGGTCCTCGAGCACGTTCCAGATCACCATCCCCTTCGGGTGCCAGAACGGCGAGCCCGGGCTGACGTCTGAGAAGTGGAAGAGGTCGAGCTGCTTGCCGAGCCGGCGGTGGTCTCGAAGCTTCGCCTGCTCGAGTCGCTCGAGATGTGCGTCAAGGTCCTTCTTCGAGTAGAACGCCGTGCCGTAGACGCGCGTGAGCTGCGTGTTCTCCGAGTCGCCGCGCCAGTATGCGCCGGCCAGCGACGTGAGCTTGACGGCCTTGATCGGATCGGCGCTCTGCAGGTGCGGACCGCGGCAGAGGTCGACGAAATCTCCCTGCTCGTACAGCGTAATCGCGCCTTCGGCATCGTTGACGAGCTCGACCTTGTAGGGCTCGCTGTCTGTCTCGAAGCGCATGCGGGCCGTATCCCGATCGACCGCCGAGCGCTGCCAGGAGCGGCCCTCCTTGATCTCGCGGTTGATCTCATCCTCGAGGCGCTCGAGGTCCTGGTCCGTGATCGGCTCGGGGAAGTCGAAGTCGTAGTAGAAGCCGTCGTCGATCGGCGGGCCGATCGCGATCTTGGTACCCGGATAGAGCCGCTGCACGGCCTCGGCCAGCAGGTGGGCGGTCGAGTGCCGCAGTACGTAGAGCGCGTCGGGATCGTCGCGGTCGCGCGTGGTCAGGATCTGAATGCGGGCGCCGTCCTGGAGCGGGTCGCGCAGGTCGAGTGTCTCGCCGCTCTCGAGCCGGACGAGCACGGCCTGCTCCGCCAGGCGCGGGCCGATAGCGCGCGCCGCGTCAAGCCCGGTCGCGCCGTCCTCAAGCTCGAGCTCGGTGTCGTCAGGAAGGATGACCTTCATCGTCCGAGACAATATCGACGTCAGGGCCGTCCCCCTCCAGGGTTGTGACTGCAGGCCTGGTCCGAACTACGCTGTGCGAGAGCGATGGCCAACACGGTGCGGCAGAGGCTCGAGCGCGAGATCAAGCTGGGGGCCGAGAGAGGCTTCGTGCTGCCCGAGCTTCCAGGCAAGGACCTCGAGCCCGAGGTCCTGCTCTCGACCTACTACGACACGCCCGACCTGCGGCTGGCGCAGGCCGGAATCACCCTGCGACTGCGGATGCGCGAAGGCATCGGGCTCTGGCAGCTCAAGCTACCGCACCGCGACGGACGGGCCGAAATGGAGTGCCCGGCGCGCGAGGGCGTCTCGCCGGCAGAGCTCGCACAGCTGGTTGTCGCGCACTCGCGCGGCCACGCGCTGAGCCCCGCTGCCACACTCCGCACGCATCGCGCCGGCACGCGCGTCCGTGGCATCCAGGGCGAGGTCGCGGACGTCGTCGTCGACGATGTCGACGTGCTCGACGACCAGCGTGTTGTCAAGACCTTCACCGAGCTCGAGGTCGAGCTGCTCATTGATGCCCCGCTCACGCTCGAGCAGATCAAGGGTGTGCTGATCGCAGCTGGCGCAACCGAAGGTGACGCGCGCCCCAAGCTCCTGCAGGCGCTCGACGTGCACACCGACCAGCAGGCGCCGGCACCGGACAGAGACGATCCGACCTCGTCGCATGTTCGTGCCCGCGTCGCACTGCTCCGCGACGCGCTCCTCGCACATGACCCAGGCACCCGGCTTGGCAGCAACCCGGAGGAGCTCCATCAGATGCGGGTGGCCGTGCGCAGATTGCGCGCTCTCCTTCGGGCGACGAAGCCCATTCAGGCGGGCAGCTGGAGCGCGCCGCTGGCTGACGATCTCGGCTGGCTGGCTGGCGCGCTCGGCCCGGTGCGCGATGCCGACGTCCTGCTCGAGCGCTTCCGCGCCCGGGGCGCCGCGCTCTCGCCCGGCCTCCAGGAGCCGTTCGCCCGCGCGCTGCGGCCGATCGAGCAGGGCCGCGAGAACGACCGTGCCGACCTGTCCCGGGCGCTCGACAGCACCCGCTACCTGCTGCTGCTCGACCGCCTCGAGCAGGCAGCCATCGGCGCCCTCTGCGACGACGATAGCCCCACGCTCGACCAGCTCGCACGAAAGGAATTCAAACGGCTGAAGCGGCGCGTCAATCGGCTCGGTGACGACCCGAGCGACAATGAGCTTCACGCCGTGCGTATCGCCGGCAAGCGCGCGCGCTATGCGGCCGAGCTGGCCGCACCGACGCTGGCGCGAGACGCGACGAAGTTCGTGCGGAGCGCAAAGCGCCTCCAGGACCTGCTTGGCGAGCACCAGGACGGGTGCATCGCCGAGACAGAGCTCTTCCGCCTGGCCGCCGCGGCGCGCAGCACCGATGCGGCCTTCGCGGTGGGGGTCGTGGTCGAGCGTGAGCGGGCGAGTCGCGACCAGGCGAGGGCGGGTCTTCCGGCGGCCTGGCGAGAGCTCAAGCACGCGGCGAAGGGGCTCTGGCGCTGAGATGATTGGTTCCCAATTCCGGCACCCACGGATGACGCCCAACACGCGGCGCATCCCGCCAAGATCGCCCTCACACGCATCAGTCTTGATACGCGCTTCGGTCGATCTTGGCGGGATGCTTGATCTCAGACGCCCCCGTAGGCACCCCAATTGGGAACCAATCATCTGAGCGCTCCCGCGATCAGAGCGGCAGGCGGCGCGGTCGTCCGGTGGCACGAGGGGACGGCGACGAGCGGGGCAACGATCCTCATCGTGCACCGCCCGCGCTATGACGACTGGAGCCTTCCCAAGGGGAAATGCCAACCGGGCGAGGCGGAGCCGGCGTGCGCGCTACGTGAGGTCGAAGAGGAGACAGGCTTACGCTGCACTCTCGGGCCGAGGCTGACCGAGATCGCGTACCACGATCACAAGGATCGGGCCAAGACCGTCACCTACTTCCTGATGGAGCCGCTCACGGGCGAGCTCAGGTCAAACGACGAGGTCGACGAGCTGCGCTGGGCGACGCTTGCCGAGGCAGAGGAGCTGCTGACCTACGCACGAGACGTCGAGATCGCGCGCCTGGCGTTCACGCAGCCTCGGTGAGCTCGGTCGCCAGCCTCGCGGCGAAACCCTCGCGGTGGCCGGTCGCGCTCACCTCGAGCGGTACGGCGAGCCGGCGGTGCAGCTCGTGGGCAATCAGCGCATCGGCCGCCAGCGTCTCGGCCCGATGCGGCGGCACGCCGTGAATTCGGGTGATCTCGTTCGCACGGCACCGGCGCGCGATGCGTAGAGCAGCCTCGGTCGCGTCTCGGTCGATCGATCGCCCGACGAGCTTTCGTAGCGAGCGCCCCGCGCCACCCGTGACGAGCGCCCTCTTCGGGCGCGGCACGATTAGCCGAGCGAAGGCCGTCTCGACAGCTTCGCGCGCGGCCGCAACCGATGCGGCTTCAGGTTGCTCCCGCCCGAGCTCCTGCGAGGCTGTCAGCGAGCCGAACTGGACCGCGCGCACGTAAGCGGGGCCACCGTCGCGAGTTCCGATGGCGACGATCGTGGTCGTCGCCCCTACGTCGCAGATCGCGACCGGATCGGAGGTGACGGCGTTCCCGATCAGCGCGCCGTCGAACGCGGCCCTTGCGAGCTCCTCGACCGAGAGTGTGGTGGCCCTCGCGGCCGCTGCATGGCCAACGCTGGCTGTCAGCACCGGCGCATTTGACGCTTCCCGTCCAGGCGCGGTCAGCACAGCCTCGACACGCTCGGCGCCCATCGCCCGGGCAAGGCCCGCGAACTCCGAGACCTGCTCGGCAAGCCGCCCGAGCCGCGCGTCGCCTATCGCGCCGCCGCGAACGAGCTCTTCGCCGAGACCGACGACCGCGCGCTCCCGACAGAGCGGGACGACGGTGTCGCCGGTCGCACGGGCGACCAGCAAGCGCACGGTCTGCGACCCGACGCCGAGGACCCCTACTCGCACGGACCTATATTGTGTCGGGCGTTTCGGCCGGCAACCGGCGACGGAGCCGCCGACACGGCGTGAACGCTGTCTAGCGGGGCGCCGTGCGTGCCCGGGCGCGCTCCATCAGCTCCGCCTGGCTCGGCCTGGCCGGCTCACCCGGGGCGGGCTCGAGCCGCTCCCATCCTCCGTCCGCGCGAAGCCTCCAGGCCGTCACGTTGTCGGCCAGCAACGTGTCGACCACTGCCTCGAGCTCGCTTGCAAGATCTGGATCCTCGACCGGGACGACGATCTCTATCCGGTGGTCGAGGTTGCGCGGCATGAGATCCGCCGAGCCTATGAACACCCGCTGCGTCCCGTCGGCATCGAAACTGAAGACGCGGCTGTGCTCGAGGAACCGCCCGACGACGCTCCGCACGCTGATCGTCTCGCTCATGCCCTTGACGCCTGGCCGCAGCGAGCAGATGGCACGAGCGATCACATCGATCTCGACGCCGGCCTGTGACGCGCTGTAGAGCTCCTCGATGATCGCCGGGTCGGTGAGCGCGTTGAGCTTCATCCGGATGCGGGCGGGCTTACCCTTCGCGGCCGCGGCTGCGACGTTACGGATCTCGTCGATAAGTCGGCTTCTCAGCGTGAACGGCGCGACGAGGATCTTCCTGAATCGCTGCGGGTTGCCGAACCCGGTCAGGTGGTTGAAGAGATCGGCGATATCTGCCGAGATGTCCTCGTCGGCCGTGAAGAGGCCGATGTCCTCGTAGAGCCTGGCCGTAACGGCGTGGTAGTTGCCGGTTCCAATGTGCACATAGCGACGGAGCGCGTCGCCCTCACGCCGCACGACGAGGATCGTCTTGGCGTGAATCTTCATGTTCGGCTGGCCATAGGCGACATGGACGCCTGCGCGCTCGAGGGCTCGCGACCACTCGATGTTTCGCTCCTCGTCGAAGCGCGCCTTGAGCTCGACGAGGCAGACGCTCTGTTTGCCACGCTCAGAGGCCTCGATCAGGGCCGGCATGATCGGCGACTCCTCGTTCGTGCGGTAGACCGTCGCCTTGACGCCGATCGCGTCCGCGTCAGCCCCGACAGCGCGAGCGAAGGCCGTGACGCTCGGGCCGAACGCGTCGTAGGGATGCTGGACGAGGATGTCGCCGCCGCGCATCTCGTCGAAGAACACCGACCCCTCGGTGTCGGCGAGGCGCTTCTGGGTGGAGGGAATCCACGGCTCATAGCGCAGCCCAGGCCGGTCGAACGAGGCGATCTCGGCGAGGTCAGCCAGATCGAGCATGCCACCGACGCTGTAGATCTTCTCGTCACCGATTCCGAGGCCCTCGGCAAGCTGGGCGAGCATGCTCTGGGGAATGTCGCTCGAGACCTCGAGACGGACGACGCCGCCAAAGCGCCGGCGCCGAAGCTCGAGCTCGACGGCCTCGAGCAGATCGTCGGCCTCATCCGAGACCTCGAAATCGGCGTCACGGGTTACCCGGAACGGCACACTCGCGAGGATCTCCATTCCCGGGAAGAGGACATCGAGGCTGTGGCGGATCGCGTCCTCGAAGGGAACGAGCAGACCACGATCGCCGATCGAAAGGAACCTGGGAAGGCCCTCCGGAACCTTGACGCGCGCGAGCCGCTCCTCACCCGTCGCAGGGTTACGGGCGACGACGGCGAGCGAGAGCGAGAGACCCGAGATGTAGGGGAAGGGCTGGCCGGGCCCGACCGCGAGTGGCGTCAGAACCGGGTAGATCTCACGCGCGAAGCGCGCCTCGAGCTCGCGCAGCTCCACGTCGGTGCAGTCCTGGGCACTGCCGATCACGATCCCGTGCTCGGCGAGTTGGGGAACGAGCGCGTCGCGCCAGATCGCCGTCTGCCGACCGTTCAGCTCGAGCACACGGTCGCGCACCTCGGTCAGAAGGCCGTGCGCGCTTCGACCGTCGATCGAGCGGACGCTGACGTCGGCGACCTCCTGGCGGAGCAGGCCGGCGACACGAACCATGAAGAACTCGTCGAGGTTCGACGAGAAGATCGAGCAGAAGCGGACGCGCTCAAGCAGCGGCTGACTCGAATCGGCCACGAGATCGAGCACGCGCGCGTTGAAGTCGAGCCACGAGAGCTCGCGGTTGATCAGCCGATCGACGGTGTCGGTACTGCCCACCGCGCTGTCTGAGGACGTGAGCCTCGTGATCGGTGAGGCGAGCTCAGTCATGTGCAGATGATTGATCGATCATGTAGATGATTGATTCCAGAGTGCCATAGCGCGCTGGCGCGACGCAACACCTGCTGCTATCCATCGGCACGGGCGAGACCGAAATCGAGCCGCTAACGGCCGGCAAACGCCCGTTTCTGACCTGCGCGCGAGCCAGCGCGCCGCGCCGAGCGACCGAGCTGAGACACGCAACCGTTTTGGTAGCTTGGATGTCATGGCACAGATGATGTCCACGGTCACGAAAACGAACTTCAATACGCGCGCGCGCACGTGGGTGCTGATCGCCGGGCTTTCGGGGCTTCTCGTCGGCATCGGCTTCCTGATCGGCGGCGGCGGGATCTACCTCTTTGTCGCCATCGCCGTGATCATGAACCTGGTCGGCTACTGGTTTTCCGACAAGATCGCGATCAAGGCCAGCAAGGCCCAGCCGGTTCCCGAGGGGCAGCTGCCCGAGGTGCGCTCCATGGTGTCCGAGCTGTCACAGCTGTTCGACGTCCCCGAGCCCCGGCTCTACCTGATCCCGTCCGAGCAGCCGAATGCCTTCGCGACGGGGCGGAACCCGTCTCACGCAGCGGTCGCGGTGACGCAGGGACTGCTGCGACACATGCCTGCCGACCAGGTCCGAGGCGTCATGGCACACGAGTTCTCGCACATCAAGAACCGCGACATCCTGGTCTCGAGCATCGCGGCAATGATCGCGGCAGCGATCGCGTGGATCGCGAATATCCTGCAGTTCTCCCTGCTCTTCGGCGGCGGCAACCGCGACAATCCGCTCGGCATCGTCGGGGCCCTGGCGGCCATCATCGTCGCGCCGCTCGCGGCCATGGTCCTCCAGATGGCGGTCTCGCGGCAGCGGGAGTATCTCGCCGATGCCTCCGCAGCGCGCCGGCTTGGCGAGGGCCGCTCGCTCGCCGATGCGCTCAAGACCCTGAAGCGCGGCACCGAGGCCGTCCCGCTCGAGGTCAACCCCGCGACCGCCTCGCTGTACATCGCGAACCCGATGGCGGCGCTCCGTGGGCGCGGCCTGACGGCGCTCTTCTCGACGCACCCGCCGATCGAAGAGCGCATTAGCCGGCTCGAGACGATCGATCACGAGCTCACCGGCGTCCGCCGCTACACGTTCGAGTAGCCGCACGTCGCTGGGCGTGCTCGGCTCGCGCAGAGCCCGACTCGTCGGCCCGTCCGCCTCACCTGGAGCGCTCGGAAAGCTCCTCCCAGCGCGCGAGCGCGGCCTCGATGCGTTGCGCGGTCTCGACGTGGCTGGCCTGAAGCTCCGCATCGTCCCAACGCTCCGACAGCTGCTCTTCCAGGCGGCCGAGTAGCACCTCGAGCTCGGAGATCTCCTCTTCGACCTCACGTAGCTCACGTGCCAGCGAGGCCGGAGCCGCTGCCTTACCCAGTGTGCGCCGCTCGCGTTTCCTCTTCGGCTTCGGCTGAGCGGGCTCGGGCGCCGGAGCGCGCGCAAGCTCACGCCGCTCGAGAAACTCCGCCCAGCCGCCTCGAAACGAATTCAGCCGGCCGTTTTCGATCTGGATCACACGGTCGGCGATGGCGTCGAGGAGAGCCCGATCGTGCGAGACGAGCAAGACCGCGCCAGGAAAGGCGTCGAGCGCCCGCTCCAACGCCTCCCGACCGTCGAGATCGAGGTGGTTCGTCGGCTCGTCGAGTACGAGCCAGTTGGCGCCGCCGGCGACCACCGCGGCGAGCAGAAGGCGCCGTCGCTCTCCGCCCGAGAGAATGGCCACGATCTTTTCCTGCTCGTCGCCCGAGAAGCCGAAGTGGCCGAGCAACTTGCGCCCATCGCTACGGCCGACGGCCGAGCGCGCCATGAGCGTGTCGATAACCGAGAGGCGCTCGTCGAGCTCGACATCGTGCTGAGCGAAGTAGGCCGGCTCCACGCCATAGCCCATCTTCACGCCGCCGAGGCTCGGCGCCGCGATGCCGAGGAGGGCTTCGACCAGCGTCGTCTTGCCCGACCCGTTCGCGCCGACGAGGGCAACCTTCTCGTCACGCTCGAGCGCAAGGTCCGAATCGGTGAGCAACGGGCGCTCTCCCGCGCTGAGCCTGAGTCCCTGCGCCTCGACGACCGTTCGGGCGCACCGCGCCGGCGCCGGGAAGCTGAACGCCGCGCGCATCGGGGCAGGTCGTGCGGGCGCCCGCCCGCCGACGTTGAGACGGTCGATCCTCTTCAGCTTGGCCTGGGCCTGGCGCGCCCGCGTGCCGTAGCGAAAGCGGGCCACGAAGTTCTCGAGCCGCGCGAGCTCGCCCTGGCGCTTCTCCTCGGTGCGCACGTCGAAGCTCGCGCGTGCTGCCTTCTCCTTGCGCCAGGCATGCCACGGGCCCGCAAAGTAGGTGGCGCGGCCGCCGATTAGCTCGAGCACCGATGTCGTCGTCGCCTCGAGAAACCAGCGATCGTGCGCGACCATGACGACAGCGGCATGGAGCTCAGGTAGCTCACGCTCGAGCCACTCGATCCTGTCGAGATCGAGGTGGTTGGTCGGCTCGTCGAGCAGAAGCACGTCGGGTCCCGAGCCGAGCGCACGGGCCAGCGACGCCCGTGTGAGCTCACCACCAGAGAACGACGAGAGCGGGCGGTCGAGATCGGCCGCCGTGAATCCGAGGCTCCGCAGGTAGGCACGCGGGCGCTCACGCCAGCCGTAGCCGCCGGCCGCTTCGAGCTCCTGCTGAGCCCTCGCGTAGCGCGCAAGCAGCCGCGGGCTGTGATCGTCGGCCATCTCCTCCTCGAGCTCGCGAAGCGTCGCCTCGAGGCGAAGCAGATGGTCGAGACCGCCGAGCACGTACTCACCCAGGGCCTGGTTCGATCCGGCCGGCGGGCGTTGGTCGTGGAGTGCGACGGCAACACCCTTGCCGCGCGAGAGCTCACCGCCATCGAGCGGGAGCTCACCCGCCAGAACGCGGAGCAGCGTGGTCTTGCCAGCCCCGTTGGGCCCCGAGAGGGCTACCCGGTCGCGTGGCTTGAGCGTGAGCGAGACACCATCGAAGAGCGGAGTTCCGCCGTGCTCGAGCCGCAGGTTGGCTGCCACGAGCAGTGACACGGTCAGATGGTTGATCGGGAATTGGCGTGCGTGAACTTCCGATCAACCATCTAGAGATGCTAGATAGGTGACTCGCTTGCGCGAAGGCGGTTTAGGCGGCGAGCGCGCGCAGCTTGTTCGAGGCGTTCAGCGCCGCCGTCTTGTAGGCCTCGGCAAGCGTCGGGTAGTTGAAGACCGTGTCGACGAAGTAATCGACGGTCGCGCCCAGGCCCATCGCGGCCTGCCCGATGTGCACGACTTCGGTCGCGCCGGTGCCAAACGCATGTACACCGAGGATCGTGCCGTCGTCGGCGTTGATGAGCAGATTGAGCAGGCCGTGGCTCTCGCCCATGATCAGACCGCAGGCAAGCTCGCGGTAGCGCGCCAGACCGACCTCGTACGGAACGCCCGCCTCGGTCAGCTCGGCCTCGGTCTTGCCGACATAGCTGACCTCGGGGATCGAGTAGATCCCGTAGGGAAGCAGCTCGCTCATCCCGTGCGTCTCCTGGCCGAGCGCGTCGCACGCGGCGAGCCGCCCCTGCTCGGCCGAGACTGAGGCGAGGCTGGGAAAGCCGATCACGTCACCGACCGCGTACACGCCGGGGGCTCCTGTCCTGTACATATCGTCGACAGCGAGGCGCCCGCGCCCGTCGGCCTCGAGCCCCACGGTCTCCAAGCCGATGTCGGCGGTTGCTCCCTGGCGGCCGGCCGAGTAGAGGACCACGTCGGCGGCGATGCGCTTGCCGCTCTCGAGATGGGTCACGGTGTCCTTCTCGCGACGCTCGACCGCCGTGACCGATTCGCCGAAGCGGAAGGCCACTCCGAGATCGCGCAGGTGGTAGCGAACGGCCTCGATGATCTCCGCGTCGCAGAAGTCGAGCATCGTCGGATGTCGCTCGACGACTGTGACGGCGGCACCAAGGGCGGCGAACATCGATGTGTACTCGATGCCGATCACACCGGCGCCGACGACGAGCGGCGAGTTGGGAATGCGGTCGAGATCGAGAATCTGATCGGAGTCGAGCACCGTCTTGCCGTCGAAGTCGACATCCGGCGGATGCGCCGGAGCGCTGCCGGTGGCGATCACGATCGCCTCCGACTCGAGACGCCTGCGCTCGTCGTGGGGTGAGTCGACCTCGAGCACCCCGGGGCCGGCAAGTCGGCCGCGGCCCTCGACGTGCGTGACGTGGTTGCGGGCGAGCTGGTCGCGAATCACGTTCCCTTCGCGGTCGACCACGAGCTTGGTGCGGTGGGCGATGTCCGCAAACGTCACCTCGTCCTTGACGCGATAGCCCTGGCCATAGAAGCCGCGGTGGCGCATCCCCGTGAGGTGCAGGATCGCCTCGCGCATCGTTTTCGACGGGATCGTCCCGGTGTTGACGCAGACGCCCCCGAGACAGCCGCCTTCCTCGACGATGGCAGCCTTCTTTCCGAGCTTTGAGGCCTGAACGGCGGCGCGCTGTCCGGCTGGACCGGAGCCGATCGCGATCAGATCGAAGCTGGTCACACCCTCTTCCTCGGCGCGAGCGCGCACGACTTTAGGAATCCCACGTTTTCGGCAGGGGGCCTCCAGGACTTTAGGTATCGCTCGCGACCCATCAGGCCAAGCAGCACGAGCCCCCCCATGACCCCAAGCGCGGCGAGTGCTCGCACCGCCCGCGCTTCGGCCGAGAGATGGCTCGTCACGTGCACGATCAGCGAGCCCTCGCCGACGTTTCCGGCTGCATCGACGTGACCGGCGCCCGGGACACGGACGCGCTCCCCATCGCGGATGCCGGCAGGCAGCGTCACGGTCATGCGCCGCCGGTCTCGGCGCCGGCCGTCTCCATGGCAAGACGCGCACAGCTCGCTGACGACGCCCGTGCCCGCGCAATGGACACAGGTGTCGACCTGAATCCAGCGGCCGAGATCCGAGTCGGATACGCCACGCGCGAAACCGTCGCCCTGACAGGACCCGCACGACTCCAAGCGAGCGCCGGCGTCGATGCCCTCGCCCCGGCACGGGCCGCATGTGCGCTCGAACGCGAAGAACACGCCGACATCGGTGCCGCGCCGGGCCCGCGCGGCATCGACCGTGACCTGCGACACGACCGGGGCGCGCCGCGAGCTGGATGAGCGCACGCGGGTGCGGGCGCTGGCGATGGCTTCGCGCGCTCCCTGCTCGCCGCGCGACAGCGCCTCGTAGGCCTCGACGATGCCGCGAAACCTCGTCTCGGCATGCGGATCGGTCGAGACGTCCGGGTGGTGCTCCTGTACCAGGCCGCGGAACGCGCGCTTGATCGAGTCCTGATCGGCGCCGGGCGTCAGCCCAAGCACGCGGTAGTAGTCACGTTGGTGGCGTCCCATGCCGTCAGCTAGGAGGGTCTAGCGAAACGCGGAATGTCTGAATCCATGCGGGTCTGCTGGTAGGGGCTCAGAGCGGTTACCCACGAATCCGGCCGTTTTTACCCACTGTGGGAGCGAAGCGGCATCTGCTTCTTTGGGGAATGAGTAGATAGGGGCTTGACTGCCTACGGTCACTACTTTGGAGTGCCCCCGTTTTTGTGGGCGTCTGAGCGTTTGGCGGGCGTTGTCTTGCCGGGCGGGGAGGATGTTCGCCCATGCCAAGGGGATCGAACTATCAAAAGCCCTATCCACCGGAGTTCCGGCGCGAGGCGGTCGAGCTCGTCCAGCGAGGTGGCCGTCCCGTGACCGGGACCGCCCGCGAGCTCGGCGTCTCGGATGAGTCGTTGAGCAGGTGGCTGGGCCAGGCCGCGCCCCGGTGCCGGCGAGCGCGAGGGCCTGGCGACGGGAGAGCGCCAGCTCGACTCCTGGTCGGATGAGAAGGTCGAGGCGCGGCTGAAGGAACTCGAGGCCAAGGACGGCAGGTAGCGGACACCCACCCCCTCGGACGAGATCCGTGGTGGGGCCCCTTGCATGTCAGCAAGGACCGGGGTCACGCGAGTCAAGACGCCTTCGGCGTGCAGCGGCCGCTCTGCAATCGAACGGGACGCTCGGAGGAGCGCGCCCGTATCATCCCAGCGGCCGCCGCGGCCCGCTGTGATGGTGAACCGTGTTCCCCGAAAGGTCTACGAGACGGAGTTGGTGCGTCTCCAGAGCGAGCTCAACGTCATGCAGGAGTGGGTGCGAGCCACGGGTGCGCGCCTCGCGGTGATCTTCGAGGGTCGGGACGCGGCCGGTAAGGGCGGGACGATCAAGCGGATCACGCAGTACATGAATCCGCGCGTGTGCCGGATCGCGGCCCTCCCTGTACCGACAGAGCGCGAGCGGACACAGTGGTACTTCCAGCGCTACGTGGAGCAGCTTCCGGCCGGCGGTGAGGTCGTCCTGTTCGACCGCAGCTGGTACAACCGCGCCGGAGTCGAGAAGGTGCTCGGTTTCTGCACGCCGGACGAGCACAGGCTCTTCCTGCGGCAGTGCCCGATCTTCGAGCGGCTCCTCGTCGAGGATGGCCTCATCCTCGTCAAGTACTGGTTTTCGGTCAGCGACGAGGAGCAGGAGCGACGGTTCCAGGCGCGGCTGACCGACCCGTTGCGGCAGTGGAAGTTCAGCCCGGCCGATCTCAAGTCTCGAGAGCGCTGGGTCGACTTCTCGCGCGCCAAGGACGAGATGTTCACGTACACGGACCTACCGGAGGTGCCGTGGTATGTGGTCGACGCCAGCGACAAGCGCCGGGCCCGCCTCAACTGCATCGCCCACCTGCTCAGCCTGATCCCCTACGAGGACGTCGCGCACCCGCCGGTCGAGCTACCTCCGCGAGGCGACGACGAGGGCTATGTGCGTCCGCCGCGCGACGTCTACAACGACGTTCCCGATCACGCCGCCACCCTGTAGCTCACGCAACGCGCATCCGGCGTCGAAGGAGGGTCCCGCGCACCCGATCGTGGATGATGTGCCCTCGGTTTTGTGGAGCTATGTTTCTAGACTCGGGCGGCCTCGATGATCAGTTTGGAGGTCGTTTATGTCGCGGAAGGGGTATCCGGCGGAGTTTCGTCGGCGGGCGCTTGACCTGGACCCGGTTTGTGTTGTCGGTTTAGGTTGCTCGGGTGTGTAGGGGTTCTCGCTTCCAGGTGGTGGCGAGTTCGGTGGGTGTTTGGTAGCCGATCCCGGAGTGGGGTCGGTGCTGGTAGCTGTTGACGTAGCTGGTGATGTCCTGTCTGGCGTGGTCGAGGGTTTCCCATTCGGCGCGCCAGGCGAGCCGTTTCTTGAACTGGCCAAACCAGGACTCGATGAAGGCCTGGGACTCGGGGTCGCGGTAGCCGCCGCGTCGGTGCGCGATCCCACGGTCGGTGAGATGGCGGCGGAAGCCTCTGCTGGTGAATTGCGGGCCGTTGTCGGTGCCGAGCGTGAGCTGGCCGGGCTCGATATGGCGCACGGCGAGCGCGTGCTCGAGACAGTCGATCGCCTCCTTGGTTCGAGCTCTGAGGTCGAGTGTCCAGGCGGTGATCTCGCGCGTTAGGCAGTCGATGATTGCGTGCATGTACGCCCAGCCGTGCTGGGCGACCCAGAGCTTCGTCATGTCCATGTGCGAGAGCTCGTCAGGCCGGGTGACCTGGAAGAAACCAGGACGCGCTCGCCTACCCGTGTGGCGGGTCGGCTGCAACAGCTTGTGCTCGCGCATGATCCGCTGCACCCGCTTGCGATTCACCGGCTCACCCAGCTCCCGCGTCGCGAGCGCTGCCACCATCCGCGTCCCGTCGGTCGGGTTGGCCTTGGCGACCTCGACGATTGCCGCATCCGTGTTTGAGACCCTGCCCGGGCCTGCTTGGCGTGGTCGGCGCCGGGGAACGCGGTAGATCGCCTGGCGTGAGATGCCTGCCACTCGCGCGACCACCGAAGGCCGGCGTCCCTGAGCGAGCTCGGCACGGGCTCTGGACACGCGGACGCTCACGTCCAGTCCCGCAACAGTTCCCCCGCTACCTCAAGCCCCTACGTCTTCTTCCCCAACGCACGCTCGAGCCGCGCCATCCGCTTCCTGGCGTCCTTCAGCTCCTGCTCACGCGGATCCCTGGCGCGCTCCCTCGCGGAGCGCAACGCCTCGGTGCCGCCCTCCAACAGACGGTCACGCCACCCCTAGTACAGCGTCTCGGCGATCTCGTGCTCGCGACAGACGTCGCGCACGCTCCGGTCGCCGCGCAGACCGGCGAGCACGATCTCCGCCTTCCGCTCAGGCGACCACTTCCGACGATCCCGTTTCTCGCTCACAAGACCAACTCCTCAATCTCATGAACAACCATCCCCCAAGCCCACCAGCTCAGGCAACCGTCAACGCACCACCAGGGTCCAGGTCAGTCACTTGACGATCAAGTCAACGAGTTCCTGGGCACGGATCGGTCGTCGGGACCATGCCCACGGTCTAGCCGTCGGCTACCTAGAGCCTTCCTCCATGGTCTCCAGTAGCCAGCGCTGATCCATCTGTCCTGCCAGGTACGCGGTGTACTCGTTTTCTTCCCCCTCGCTTCCGCAATACTGCTTGCCGGCGGTAGCGCCGAGAGGCTCATTCGCTGCCGTTGCGGGTCAACAACCTTGAGGAGTGTGAACAGGGCACGGGCTTGAGAGAGCACGCGGGCGCACGTCCCCGCGTGGCCGACACGGGGCTGCGGGGACAGTTCTTCCTGCACACGCAAGGTAGAATCGCGGTATGGGGGGTCGGCGCACCAAGCTCACGCCCGAGACCGGAGACACCATCGCCGCGGCAATCAGTCTCGGTCTCAGCTTCAAGGAGGCCGCCCAGCTCGCCGGTGTTGACGAGACCACGCTTCACCGCTGGCGCAACCGGGGCCGCGACAGCGCCCGCCAGCCATATCGCCAGTTTTGCCAGCGGATCGACGCCGCCCAGGCCAGCACCGCCCGCGACTACCTGCAGGCTGTTCGCCGCTCCGTCATCGAGCCAACGGTCACCACCAAGACCACCACCCGGCCCGGGCCCGACGGCCAGCCTGTCATCGAGACCGTCGAGACCGTCAGCCCGCCCGACATCAAGGGCGCCCTCTGGTGGCTCGAACGGCGCCTACCGGCGCTGTTCGGGAGAGGACTCGAGCAGGCCGGCAGCATCGACAGCACCCACGACCGCGAAAAGCCGCGGCCCGTGGAGCTCCTGATCGTCGACCCCATGACCCCGCAGCAGGCGCAAGAAGCGGCCGAAGCCGCCAACGGCGCCAGAGCTTCAAGCTAGCCACCTGCCGGGAACACCCCCCGCTCGACCAGACCGCTCTTGCCCCCGGTCGCGTGAACCGTGTCCCAGGCTGCGTTCACCTTGTCGATATATGTCCCGCATCAACAACGTCTTCATCCTTTCCTGGTGCGGACCTCAAGTCCGCTGGGTCCGCTCAGGTAGCTCCAGCTCGGCGGACCGCCTCGGCCGCGATGTCGCGGGCGTCCCGGCAGCTCCACGGAAGTCGCGGCGACTCGCGTCTGCGGCTGCATGTTCGGGCCTCCGCAAGCAGCCCGCCCGAGCAGCCCTCCACGTCGGTGGCCGCGTCAGGGGCACCCGGGACGACAGCGTGGCGGTCTGCGCCCGCTCAACCAGGGTCCCGTCCTGGCGGGGAGTCAGCGCCAGGCTCCACATCACGGCGCCGGCGGCTCGACGAACGCGGGGTCACCAGGCCGGATCAGCCTCAACGTCGGGCTGTCCTCGACGGGCGGCGGGCTCTCGTCCACCTCCAGCCGCTGCCGGGGCCTGCCCTGCCCCAGTCGCGGTCAAGAAGTGCGCACGCAGCGGACACACGGCCAATGGCCGGCGCCTGATTGGAGGCCATCACAGCCCGAAGTGCCGCAACCGGCCTCCCCCGTCGACTCACGGCATAACTCCCCGAACGTCCGCCCATCAGCCAGCACCACAGAACTCCGGTTCCGAAAACCCGGCGGCCTGCCTACCCCAGGTCTGAGCCCTCTCTACTAGGCGCTGCAGGTGGGGCGGTGTTTGAAATCGTGAGATATCCGCAGCGGCCGGTTCGGTGTCGTCGAGCGCATGAGAAAGACGGTAGCGGCGGCTTCTTGGCCCTCGTGTGGGGCCACGGCTCCAGTGGCCCTACAGGCGCGGGCTGTCTCATCTCTAGTAGCGAGGACGCCTCGGGGAACAATCTGTTAGACGGGACTTTGGGCGGTGCGAAGGGTGTTACGGCCGTTGGGGGTGGTTGTTTCGCGGGGGGGGTTGGCGGGGTTGCGGGGGTTGGTGGGTTAGTTGTTTTCGGGGGCGCGAGGCGGCCGCCCCATGGGGCCGGCCGTCGTATGGCGCCCTATGGAGTCATGGTGTCCATAGGCGGAGGCTGCCTGTGGGCCGAGAAGCCGCTTGGGGGCTGCGTTTGCGGCGGCCCCGGGGCCTGGAATGGCGGACGGTTCTTATCGGATTGGCGGACGGCTCTTATCGGATTGGCGGACGGGTGTTATCGGCTGGCTTTTGGGGGTGAGGGCAGGCCTGCCCATTCGGTTAGCGGCCGGTACTCGAACCCGTTGCCTCGTCGGTGCTGTGCTAGCCGGGCGGCTTCGACGAACCGGGCGGACGCGCGCACGGTCAGGCCGGCGGCCCTGGCTCTGCTGGCCCGGATGCGCTCGATGATCTCAATGGAGTCGCCGGCCCCTGCTTCCCCACCGGGGGATTGACATAGAACGAAGTAGTCTCGCTGCTGCAGCGTTGAGATGGCACGGTCGAATCGCTTGCGCGCGGCTTCGTCTGCTTTCGGGTCTTTTGTGTCCCACCAGTCGCCGGCCAGCCGCAGCACGGTGCGCCAGTCGAGGCTGACCGCACGGCCGGGCCCGACCTTGCCCGGTGTTTCCGGCTGCAGGTCTGGGGCGATCTTGTGGCGTCCCGTGTAGCCGACGGCGAGCCGGTACTCGATCCCGGTGATGATCCTGCCGGCGAGCCCCTGCGCTCCTGCTGCTGCTCTGGCGGCCGCGGCAGCGCTTCCTTCTGCGGTCAGTGTCCACCGGTGGCCGCTCGCGGGGCGGGCCCACCCGGGCGGGCCGATCACAAGGCGGTCGACCGGCCCCGCTTGGGGGACCTCTATATGGGCGAGGTTCGCCCAGCGGCCGCTGCCGTTCGGGTCGAACACCGCCAGTGTGCGCAGCGCGTAGGCGGCCTCCCAGAACCGGGGGATGTCGTGTTGGGGTTGCACGGGCCGGAACCCGCCGCAGCGGTCGCGGGCCAGCAGTGACGCCCCCTCACGTTCGGTCAGCGTCAGCGGCCGGTCGGCGACGTGCGCAAGGGTAAGCAGGGCTAGCACGTCGCCTGGCAGCGCGGGACGCCCGCCCGGGTCGGCGCTGATGTCCTGGATCGCGAGCAGACGCAGGTCGTGGGGGACTTGTCCCACGACGGGCAGCGTCGCCTGCCGGCGCGGCTTGAGCTTGCGCGGGGGATGGCGTTTCACAGTTGGGAACAGGCTGGCCGGGTCGGGAAGGCGGGCGGCTATCGGCTCCCCGTCGACGGTGACGCTGCGCACTGCGGCATCGAGCGTCCAGGGTGCGCGGCGCACCGTGGAGTCGATCTGGAAACGGCGGGTCATGCCTGTCCCGTTACCGGTCGCGGTAACCGTCGCCGCAGCCAGCGTGGCCGGGCGGGCCTGCCAGGCTGCCACGATCGGGGCCAGCGGGTGAAGGGGGCGGCTACTCTCGGGCAGGCCAGCCCAGATCGCATGGACATACTCGACGCGGCGCAGCGCGTAGGGCTCCCCTCCCAGCACGCCGGTCGTGCCCTCGGGGCTGGGCACTAGCCCGGTGTCGGTGAATCCCACCAGCGCGGCCGGCGACCCAGGCCCGCTCATTGCCTCCTGCAGCGCGCCAGGCGAACGGATCGCCCGCCAGTCCCCTTCGCCGAGGCGCCGCCGGGCGGCGGCGAGCCTCTCGGCGGCCTCCCGCGCAGCCTCCTCTGGGCACTCGGGAAGCCACTCGAACAAGTCGGCCTCGCCCGGGACCTGGTGGGGCGGGCAGCTCCCGGCCCCCGGGTGGGCGTCCACCCAGGTCGCAAGAGCAACCCCGGCCAGTATCTCGCCCGCCGACCTCACTGACTGGAGCTCGTCGGCAAGCGTTCGCGTCATCAAACAACGCCGGTCGCGTCGATGGCGGCGGCGTCGCTCGCGGCCGTCTTCTGTTGGCCCTTCCCTTTCTTTGCTTCCGGCGGCGGCAGGTCGTCGATCAGCTGCCAGCCGGCCCGCCCGCCGACAGTTCTCAGCGTCAGGCCGATGCCATCCCAGCTGTAGTTGGACTTATTCAACGCGAGCCGGGCAACGCGCTCGGGCCTGTTGGGGTTGCCCTGCCTCTCGGAGAGCGCGTCACTGTTGACGTCCTTGTCCCGCTCGGGTTGACGGAGCGTCCACAGGGCCCTCACCAAGCCCCGCCACGCGGTCGAGCCCGAATAGTCAGCGCCCTCACCCTCCCGTGCCTTCGCCGGGTGCGCGGTCAACACAACAGCGCAGCCCGACTCGCTCGCCCACCCAGCCCAATCCTCCAACGCGAGGGAAACTAGTGCCCTGTTGTTCTCCTCCAGCGCCAAAGCCAGACTCGACGGGTCAAGCACCAGCAGACGGGCCTCGACCCGTTGACAGTAGTCGCGCAGCCCGCGGGGTTGTCCCGTAGTTCGTAGATCTTTGTAGGGGCGGCGGTCCCTCCGTGCCCGTCCGTTCCGGTTGGGAGCGTGGCGAGCGATCCGCTCGAAGATCGAAGGAGGAACCGCCGTGGGGAGCAACGTACCGGTCGCTGAGGCGACCCTGGATGAGGCCGTTTTGCCGGAGCGCGTTTCAGGAGGCGCTGGGGCAGTTGGTCGGGGCAGCGAGGGAGGGACTGCTCGCGCTGTCGGTCGGGGTCGGGCTTGGCGTGATGAGTGAACTGTTGGAGGAGGAGGTCGAACACGTTGTCGGCCCGAGGGGTAAGCACGACTTTGACCGGAGTGCGGTCCGTCACGGTCGCGAGTCTGGGGAGGTGACGCTAGGCGGGCGGCGCGTCCAGGTTGAGCGGCCGCGTGTTCGCACAGCGGACGGATCACGCGAGGTCAGGCTGGCGACGTACGAGCATTTCGCCGATCGTGATCTGCTCTCGCGGGTCGTGTTGGAGCGGATGCTTGCCGGCGTCTCGACGCGCCGCTACGCGCGAACGCAGGAGCCGGTCGGCACTGGCGTCGAGACCAAGGCGCGCTCGACGTCGAAGTCGTCGGTGTCGCGGGCGTTCGTTGAGCGCACCCGCGTGGCGCTTGAGGAGCTGATGAGCCGCCGCCTCGACGACGTCAGGCTGGCGGTGATGATGCTCGACGGGATCGAGCTGAAAGGGCGCACGAACATCGTCGCGCTCGGGATCACCACCGAGGGCGTCAAGATCCCGCTGGGGCTGTGGGAGGGCTCGAGCGAGAACGCGACCGTGGCGAGGGCGCTGCTCTCCGATCTGGTCGAGCGTGGGCTCGACACCGAGCAGGGCATCCTGTTTGTGATCGACGGCTCCAAGGCGCTGCGCAAAGCGATCCGCGATGTCTTCGGCCAGGACGCGCCCGTCCAGCGCTGTCTCCGCCACAAGGAACGAAACGTGCTCGAGCATCTCCCGGAGCGCGACCGGCCTCCGATCAAACGTCGGCTCCGCCAGGCCTGGGCCGAGCACGACCACGAGCGAGCGCGCAGCGAGTTACACGCGCTCGCCACGGAACTCGAGCGGTCGCGTCCCGGCGCCGCAGCCTCGCTGCGCGAAGGCCTCGACGAGACACTCACCCTCACCCGGCTCGGGATCCGCGGCAACCTGAAGCGCACCCTCGAGAGCACGAACCCGTGCGAGTCGATGATCGAGATCTGCCGGCGCACCAGCCGCAACACCAAGCGCTGGCAATCCGGCGAGATGTGCCTGCGCTGGACAGCGGCCGGGATGCTCGAAGCCGAACACCAATTCCGTCGGATCATCGGCTACCACGACCTCGCCAAACTCGTCATCGCGATCGAGCACGAACTCGATCAGCCCACCGTCCCGACTGCGAACGAGGAGCCCGCTACCCTCCTCACCGCCTACCCACCAAACCCGGGACCGCCGCCACGAAAATCCACGGCCACCGGGACATCCTCCGCGACCCACCCTACGCCGTCAGGTCGCGTACCGGACTCGAACATTCCTGCAAATAAGGTTTTCTATGTGTTTGTAACCACATTTTAGCCCACGCTGACGGCGGGACGGCACAGGACTCTCCGGGACTATTCGGCACCCATGAGCCCGGTGAGCGCGGCGGCTTTGGCAGCCCCCATGCCGCCGTCCGGGATCGGCTGGAGTGCACGCTGACCTGTCGGCACGTGCCGACCTGTTGGGAGTTGCCCAGGCAGATCGGGTTCTCGTCGACCCTTCCGTGTCCTGCTGGGGTCATGCGAGATCTCCTGGATTGAGCAGGCTGACGGCGACAGCGGCGCCAGCCTCGCAGCAGCGCAGGGTGGCGTAAGCGCACCAAGCGAGCACTACCGGGAAGGAAGCCGGCCCGTAGCGTAGAGCTGGCCTGCGTGTTCTCCGACGATGGGTCGGCTCCTTGGGCCTGGGCGGCGCCTCGCTGTTGCGGAGCAGGATTCGTGCTCCAAGACTTGGCCCGACCCAGGCTGTCACGGCATGGCGGCGTGGGAGCATCGTCGTGCCGCACCGTTTGGGCAGCGGCCAGAGGCTGGCCGGGCGACCCCAACTACTTGAGCGTGTGGGAGCCGGCGACGCGTGACCGGATGTTGGCCGCGTTGGAGACGGGGCTGGGGAAGTTCCTAACAGCCGGTTGGTCGCGTTGGGGACGCGGTCGGCGAGCGAGGGGCACTGGTTCGCGCGGATGCTGGCGGGTGGCGCCGGATTCGCGCTGTCGTATGCTGCCTCCGCCGATGACCCTCCGTTTCGTGTGGCGACGTGGCGGAAGGCGAACCCTTCCCTCGATCATCTCCCCTCTCTCCGCCGGCAGATCATGGACGAGGCGGAGAAGACGCGGCGGGACCCGTCGATACTGGCGGCGTTTCGTGCGCTCCGGTTGAACCAGGGCACCGACGACACGCTCCAGGTGTTCCTGCTGGACGCGGGCACCTGGGAGCAGATCGAGGGGCACGCCTGTTGAGAGGGGCCGGCCGTGTGGGGTGTGGATCTCGGCACATCGGCGGCTCAGTCGGCGGTCGCGTGCTACTGGCCAGCTTCGGGGGCGCTCGCGTGTGTGGCTGCGTTCCCTTCGGAGCCGTCGCTGGGCGAGCGGGGTTTGCGGGACGGGTTGGCTCCCTGTATGCGAGGTGTGCTGAGCGAGGCGAGCTGGTGACGTGCGGTGGTGCCGCGGTCGATGTCCGCGAGCTCGTGTGTGAGGCGATATCCCGGGGTTCCACGTGCTGATCTGGTGTTGCGGGGGATGGGGTTCCTCGATGGAGCCGCGGATGTGCGGGCGTTCCGGCGGTCCTGTCTTGAGTGGCCGGTGGCTCCTGAGCCGTCACTGCTCTTGCGCCCTGCGATGTCGGAGGCGAGGGTGGTCACGGACGCTGCCGGGAACGCGGAGCTTTCGTCGAACGGCCTGGCCATGCGCTCAGCGGTGATCGCTCACAGCGAGCTCGCCGCTGGATGCATCCTGAGACGCGGGTTGGCTATGACTACGCCCATGCGCTCGTCGACGACCATTCACGGCTCGCCTACGTCGAGCTCCATGACGACGAGCGGGCTGCCACCGTCACCGGCTTCGTCGAGCGGGCACTCGCCTGGTTCGCAGAGCACGGCGTGGTCGCCAAGCGACTGATGACCGACAATGCCTGGAGCTACACCCACAGCCGCTCGCTGCGCGAGCTGCTCGCCAGCCGCTCGATCAGACACCTGACCACCAAGCCCTACCGCCCGCGCACCAACGGCAAGGTCGAGCGCTTCCACCAGATGATGGCCCGCGAGTGAGCCTACGGCATGACCTACGCCTCCCACCGTCATCGCAACGCGGCACTGCCATACTGGCTCTTCCACTACAACGAGCGCAGGCCGCACAGCTCGTTAGGGGACCGGCCGCCGATCAGCCGCGTTCATAACGTCTGTAGGCAGGACAGCTAGACCCGCGCCGCGAAGTTAGATCCACCGAGGAGTGTCGTGCCGCTGG
Organism: Gaiellaceae bacterium; assembly: GCA_965223695.1. GTDB lineage: Bacteria > Actinomycetota > Thermoleophilia > Gaiellales > Gaiellaceae > JAUVPB01. Next base: position 90,960 of record CBDCXJ010000026.1, read on the forward strand.
CGGGCGAGGCGAAGCCGTGCTCGCCGGCGGGTTCGAAGCCGAAGCGAGCTCGATCGCTGTGGGCCGGGGGGTTGGGGCGGCGCCGAGGCGCTCGTCGGGGAGGGCGGTCGGTGGTCGTCGAGTGGCGAGGCGGGTGGTGCTGAAGTCAGGGGGAGGGGTCGGGGTGGCGACTTCTAAGGAGCGGCCGAAACGCAGCGTTCATAGGCGTTTCTGGGTGTTTCTGTGACAGCTAACGACGGTGTGCGTGACAGATAACGGCGGTCGGGTCGGCGACCATCGTTGTCAGGTTGCGCGCCGGCGGGTGGCAGTAGCAGCGGCCCGTGCCGTGTGTCTTCGATGATCAGCTCACCCGCCGCTTCGAGCTTCCTTATGGCTGTCTTGGCGCGCTCGAGCTGCTTGCGGCGCAGCGCGCTGCCGGGTTGGCCTTCCATGCCGGGGAAGGCGAGCGTGACGAGCTCGGCGTCCGTGGCGGGCTCGTGGCCGCTCTTGAGTGGTAGCCATCGTCCGTGCTTGGGCGCGTGCGTGCGGCCGGGCTCGTGCCATCTGTAGGCGAGGTTCAGCAGCGCCCGGTATTGCGGCGCCGAGCGGGTGCCGATGCGGCCAGGTTCGGGCTGACGGCGGGGCCGCTCATGGTGCCGGGCGGCAGGTGGACGATCAGGCCGAGCACGTCGTCGAGACGGGTGGCGCTTGGCAGGTCTCGGACGTGGACGACGGTTCGGTTGCCGACGAGCCGGTGGTCGGGTCTTCCCACTCGACGCGGGCGGCGCTCGAGGCCAGCGCGTCGGCTGCGGCCTCTAGGCGGGACATGTATTCGTTTGGCCTGGGCCGGCGATGCGCAGCGGGTGGCGGCGTGCTCGGGCAACGGCCCGAGACCGTTGCTCTCCCGGGCGAGTTCGCACGCCCACAGCACGGCGGCGGCAGCGGTCGGCCCGCTCGGCCAGGACGTCGGGCTCGACTGGGCGCTCACAACAGCCGCTCCGCCGGATCGTCGGCAGGATCAGCGCCGTTGGCGCCGGCGGCGCCGCCCTCTGCTTAAGGGGCACGGGGTCGTGGTCGGAGCACCACCTGGGTTTGGCCCCATTGGGGACGCGGGGGCTGGCCAGGGTACGGTTGCACGCCGACCTGTGCTTGCTTACGTGGCTGGCGCTCGCCGTTGTGAGCGGCCGACCGTGAGCTCCGCGGGAGCCCACCAGAGCGGACAGTGCTCATAACCCGTCTGTTGAGGGCGGCCCCTGCGGCGTCCGCGCCTGCTGTGGGGCTGTCCTCGGGCGTGGGTATCTCCTTCTTGGTCGCACCCCCTGTCGGAGCCACGTAGGGCTGGGTCGTTCGTGCCGATCAGTGCTGAGTATTCCCGCGGCCGACTTGCCCGGTTGGGGCGTTCGATCGGTTGTGCTGCTCACGTCGGTGCGCGCGAATATTGGGTGCCGATCCTGCCTCATTTCGCGCGATGTCTCACGGGCTAGCGGCGAGTACCGCCATCCAGCACACGACGCCCAGGTCGTCCTCGCTGATCTTGGCCGGCACCTCGTCATGTTTGACTGCCTGTAGGCCGAGCTTGGCGACTAGGAGGGTCTAGCGAAACGCTGTAGGCCACTGTCCATGCGGCTGCCGGACTAAGCAGTCTTGGCGGCTACCCACGATCCAGCGGCATCTTACCCATCATATTCACGCCATCCCGGGGAACCGAGGCTTCGCCGCCCACGGTTCCCTGATATCAAAGGGAACTGACCCCTTGAAGCCGAGGAGCTTGCCGTCGTACGTGTGAAGCTCCGCGGCACCGAGCCGTTGTGCGCTTGCCAAGTGAATGGCGTCAAGTGGCGTCAGCCGCTCACCACGTTCCAGCCGAGCTATGCGCACGAGATCGCGTGCATCGAGGCCGATCAACCTGTGGAACTCAATCAACCTGACCGGTGCGCCCTCCACCCAGAACGCCTCAATAGCGGAGAGCACGGTCGGATCGGGCGAACTGGAATCTTGCTCGTCCTTCCCGAAGGCAACCTCTACTTGACTGACCGTTGAAGTGACCAGCTCGAACTCGCCCTCATCAGCCTCGTCTAGCGGGGTCGCCCCAAGTTCGTGGATCTTTGTAGAGGCGGCGGTCCCTCCGTGCCTGTCTGCTCCGGTTGGGAGCGTGGCGAGCGATCCGCTCAAAGATCGGGGGAGGAACCCCGTGGGGAGCAACGTACCGGTCGCTCGCGTTCAGGAGGCGCTGGGGCAGTTGGTCGGGGCAGCGAGGGAGGGACTGCTCGCGCTGTCGGTCGGGGTCGGGCTTGGCGTGATGAGTGAACTGTTGGAGGAGGAGGTCGACGAGGTCGTTGGCCCGAGGGGTAAGCGCGACTTTGACCGGAGTGCGGTCCGTCACGGTCGCGAGTCTGGGGAGGTGACGCTAGGCGGGCGGCGCGTCCAGGTTGAGCGGCCGCGTGTTCGCGCAGCGGACGGATCACGCGAGGTCAGGGACACGGCGTCTATCAACCATCGGCCAGTTCTAGTAGGCTCGTCGAGCCCAAGATGGGTGGTTGCGAGAAGGCGGCGGAAGGAGGAGGACATGGCGGATCGTGAGTATCAGCGATATCTTGTTGACGAGGTGCTTGCCGGGCGAATGTCGCGGCGCGCCCTAATGAAGCGCGCCGCTGTTGCAGGCCTCTCGGTGACGGTGATCGGGTCGCTGCTCGCGGCCTGTGGCGGCGACGACAGTGGAGCACAGCGCCCGCTCCAGCAGAGCTCCGGCCGAAGCGGAGGCTCCCGCGGGAGCGGGAGACAGCGAGCTTCTCGATGAGACGCTCTCGGATCAGAGCCTCGACATGAGGTTCATCTGGTTCGAGTGGCCTCCCGCGCAGACGCTCGAGCGGTTCGCGAACGAGTTCTACGTCCCCCTTCGGCCGAACGTGAGCATCGCTGTCGACACCGTGCCGATCGCGAACTGGCACGACGCGATCTTCACCGAGTTCGCGGCGCAGCAAACAGCCTTCACCCTGCCGATCCTCGACTCACAGTTCATCGGCGAGGCAGCAGTGAATAGACACATCGTTGACATGACCGCGTGGATTCACGAGCAGTCCGGGATCGACCTGAACAACTACGACCCGTTCATGATCGCGACGTACGGGCAGTACCCGCAGACGCGAACAGGTGCTTTCGAGCCCGGCGCGAAACTCTACGGGTTGCCGCTCTTGGGCGACAGTATGTCAACTCTCTATCGCAAGGATTTGATCGGCGAGACGCCGCCAGCGACTTGGGAAGAGATGCTGGGAATGGCCAGGGAGATCCATGATTCATCGCAGGACATCTCTGGACTTGGCTTCCATACTGCGGGCACCGCCGACTCCGCTGCAGGCACGTTGAACATGATCCTGTGGCTGTATGGCGGCGAGCTCTGGGACGGATGTGGCCAGATCGAAGGCATCCTGAACGATGAGAAGGGTCTCAAGGCGATGGATGTCATTGTCAACGAGATGACTCCTCTCGCGCCACCTGGTTCGTCTGACTATTTCATCTCCGAGGTGAATAACGCTTTCGCTCAGGGGACCATTGCTTTCGGCTTCAACTGGGTTGCGGCGGTTGGCGGCAACCTTGACCCCGAACAGTCAACTCTAGGTGACACTGCGGATGAACTCCGCGATATCGTCGGCTTTGCCCAAATCCCTCCGCAGGAGACAGACGCTGTTCCGATCGGTGGTCTGGGTTTGCACATCTCCTCCTACGCCTCGCCGGAGCTGCAGGCGGAGGCCCTCAACTTCATCAAGTGGTTCCATCAGCCCGAGACGCAGCTCGAATGGGGCGCGTTCGGCGGCTTCCCCTCAACGTTGGAGGCGCTTAATTCGCCCGACTTCCTCACGGAGGAAAAGCCATACAACCAGGTTTTCGTCGACTCCATCCCCGCGGCTCAAGGACTTCTGGAACATGCCTGAGTACGCACAGCTTCTTGACATTCAGAACGTCAACACGAACGGAGCGATTACAGGGGCTTCGTCGGCAGAGGACGCAATCAACGCCATCGCTAAAGAGCAACAGGCTATCCTCGTAGACCGCGGCTACACGCCGTGCGCGTAGGTATGGGTGACAAAATGTCTGATTTCAGGGTGTGATACTGAGCTCTAGGGCAGACTAGAACTCGAGAGGGCTCCTCCCCTTGTGGCGACAACGCGAGAAGTCTCTTCTGCAAACATTCGAGGTTCCATCCGTCGCGGCGCGGCGATTTCGTTTCTTGACGGATCGCCGTCTTGCGGTCCTGTTCATCCTGCCCGCGATCCTGATCTTGCTCTTCTTGACGATCTTTCCGCTCGTCTACTCACTCGGAGCATCCTTCACGAACTACTCGGTTTTCCGGGTGACAGAGGCTACAAACTGGGTTGGGATCGACAACTACAAAGAGGTGTTTACGAGCGGCCGTGTGCACGGGCGTTGGGTAACCACTCTGATGTTCGTTGCTGGAGCCGTCAGCCTCCAGGCCCTTGCTGGCTTCTTCATCGCTTTTTGATCTCACGCCGTTTGCGCGGCAGAGGAGCGCTGATGCTTCTCTTCCTCGCTCCTCTCATGCTGGCGCCCGCGATGGTTGGCGTCTTCTGGAAATTCATGCTGAACGCTCAGTTCGGAGTCGTCAACAACCTCATCGACGCCGTCGGCCTCCCGAGGGTTCTATGGTTGAGCGACCCGGATCTTGCGCTCTTCTCGGTCATGCTGGTGGACACCTGGCAGTGGACGCCGTTCATCATGATCATTGCGCTTGCCGCACTGACCACGGTACCTCGTCATCTCTACGAGGCCGCCGAGATCGATCGCGCCTCCGAATGGTTCAAGTTCCGAGAGATCACCTTGCCACTCGTCTGGCCTCTCCTGCTTATCGCGATTCTGTTCCGCGCCATAGAGGCCTTCCGTCTCTTCGACAGTGTCTTTGTGCTTACGAGCGGTGGCCCAGGCCGCGAAACTGAGGTCATCTCACTTCACATTTACAAGGTGGCGTTCTTTAACGGCGATACGGGGAAGGCCTCAGCCTACGGTGTTGTCGTTGTGATTTTTGTAATCATTGCGTCCCAGTTCTATCTCCGTTACCTCAAGAAAGTGCAGGCGCGCTGATGGTCGCGCGAGCCGAAAGGCAGCCGAAGCCAGCCACTGTCGATCAGCCACGATCCCGCCGGCGACGACCAGGCACGCGCAGGTTCCGCTGGGCAACGGCAGTCGAGATCGCGCTCCTGACGCTCGCCGCGGTGATCGTCGCGTTTCCGCTCTTTTTCATGATCACGAGCGGGCTGAAGCATGAGGTTGATATCTTCAGTACCGATCTGAGCAAGGTCGTGAACTTCGCGCCAACTCTCGACAACTTCCGAGACGTGTTCAGTACAACAAGCGAGGGCCTTGATCTCTATCAGAATTTCTTGAACTCGGTGATCGTTGCGGGTGGTGCGACGCTCCTTGCGACTGGACTGGGTGTCCCTGCGGCCTGGGCATACTCCCGCCTTAAACCGAGGGATCAGAACACCAGCTCTTTTTCATCCTCTCGACGCGAATGATGCCGGCCATTGTCGTGCTTGTGCCCATCTTCATTTTCTATCAAAGAAACTGGACGGGCCTTCACGACACATACATCGGCCTGATCCTCTTATATACGGCCTTCAATCTTCCGTTCACGATCTGGATGATGAAGGGATTCATCGATCAAGTACCACAAGAGTACGAGGATGCGGCGATGGTCGATGGCTATTCGCGAGTCGAAGCTTTTTGGCGGGGGACACTTGCTTTGCTCGTGCCAGGAATCGCCGCTACTGGGATCTTTGCGTTTATCTTCTCTTGGAACGAGTTCGTGTTCGTGACCTTTCTGGCCCCGCGCAATGCGACGACGGTTCCGGCTGCCATCGCGAAGCTTCCTGGCTCCGTCCCCGTAGAATGGGGTCTTATCGCAGCGGCGTCTGTCGTCTTCGCCATCCCGTATTGATCTTCGCTTACTTTGTTCGGCGGAACCTGGTCAGCGGCTTTACGCTCGGCTCGGTGCACGACTAGTGTCGGTCGTGAGGCTGTAAGCCCGTATGGCAGAAGTCAGAATCGAGGGCCTCCGGAAGCGGTTTCCCAACGGGACAGTGGCTGTCGACGGGGTGGACTTAACGATTGATGACGGCGAGCTGTTTGTCATGGTGGGTCCGTCGGGTTGTGGCAAGACCACGACTCTCCGATGCGTTGCTGGGCTTGAACAGCAGACAGAAGGGACCATCGTCATCGGAGAGACGCTCGTAAACGACCTCAAACCCTCCGAGCGCGATATCGCTATGGTCTTTCAGTTCTACGCCCTCTATCCTCATTTAACTGCGCGAGAGAACATCGCGGTTTCCGCTACGCGCCGTGCGGATGCGAAGGCATGAGCGGCGGCGAGCCGTCGAAAAGGCGGCAATGACGTTGAGGATCACAGACGTCCTCGACAGAAAGCCTCGTCAGCTGTCGGGCGGAGAACAGCAGCGAGTCGCGCTGGGCCGTGCGATGGTCCGAAATCCACAGGTCTTCCTCATGGATGAGCCATTGACGAACCTCGACGCGGACATGCGGGTGGAGATGCGTGCGGAACTGAAGCTCCTTCAGCAGACTCTTCGGTCCACGATGATCTATGTGACTCACGACCAGGTTGAGGCGATGTCGCTTGGCGACCGCATGGTCGTCATGAACGAGGGGCGCCTCGAGCAGGTGGGTACGCCGCTTGAGGTCTACGATCGCCCGGCAAGCCTCTTCACCGCAAGCTTCATTGGCTCGCCTCCGGATAAATCTCGTCCGAGTCTCGATCGAGGACGGGGCGCTTGTCGGGCCAGCTGGGCTTCGCCTGGCGGTTCCCCGACGGGATCGATCGCTCGGCTGAACTCATGGCGGGCATTTCGCCCCGAGGCGTTTGAGCTTGTCGCGCCAAGATACAGAGGGAGCGGTGCAATGCCGGGTGCTCGGATACGAAGCGCTCGGCGACGAGACGATCTATCTTGTCGAGGCTGGAGGTGAGAGCTTTGACATCCGCATGCCTCCCACGGCAAGATTTGAGGAGAGTTGCGGTCGCGGGTCTTCTGCACAACGGCTCGCTGCCGGTGGTGTACGAACGCCAGAAACGGCCAGCTCACTGGAACGGATCGGCCGGCACGTGACGCGGCAGACAAGGGCAGCGAAGAGGCATCTCTGTGAGCGAGATTGTTGTCAGCGAGGTCCGGAAGAGCTTTGGCGCTGTCCAGGCTCTTGCCGGAATCGACTTCGAGGTCGAGGATGGCTCTTTCTTTGTGCTACTCGGGCCGTCAGGAGCAGGCAAGACGACCACGCTACGGGTTATCGCAGGCCTTGAGAAGCCCGACAGCGGCTCGACCCTCTTCGATGGCCGACCCGCCGAAGGGGTTCCTCCTGCCGAACGAAACGTAGCGATGGTCTTCCCAAACGTACGCGCTCTATCCGAGGAAGACGGTCTTTGACCTCATCGCCGCGCCATTGCGGGCGCGCAAGGTCAACGCGGACGCGATCAGGCACGAGATTGAGAAAGTGGCGACTCTGCTGAAGATCGAGGACAAGCTCGATCGCCTGCCAGCCCAGCTTTCTGGCGGCGAGCAACAGCGTGTCGCACTCGGGCGCGCTTCTCGTACGAGAGGCAGCCGCAACCCGAGCCGCGGGGTCTACCTCATGGATGAGCCCCTTACCAATCTCGACCTCAAGCTGCGAGTTGCCATGCGCTCGGAGCTTTTGCGAGTCCACCGAACGCTTCGGCGAACGTTCGTGTACGTGACCAACGACGAGGTCGAGGCAATGTCGATGGCCGACCGCGTCGCCGTGCTGAACCACGGACGTATCCATCAGGTGGGAACGTCCGATGAGATCTATAACCGCCCGGTTGATCTCTTTGTCGCCGGCTTCGTTGGGAAGCCGCGCATGAACTTCTTGCCGAGTCAGATCGAGAACGGAACCCTGACGGGACAAGGTTGGTCGCTTCCATCGCCCCCGTGGGTTAACGGCGACCATGCGCGCGATGTCTTGGTCGGCCTGCGGCCCGCCGACCTAGTTCATGATGGTCCCCCGGACCATCCAGGTCTCGATGGCACCGTTCAGGCTGTCGAACCGCTTGGTGACAGATCGTATACAAGTGTCGAGATCGCTGAACACGTGATCAAGGTGAAGACGGCGCCCACAGTACGCCTTGAGCTCGGCGAGCGCGTTGCGAATCGGCGTAGACATGGAGCGTCTCCATCTCTTTGACACGGAGAGCGACCGCACGCGCCGATCTTGAAAGGCAATGCTGACGAGGAGGGAGAATTTCGTGCGTCAAAGATCTGGAATGTACTGGTGAAGAACGCTGACGGCAACGGCGCAAAACGACCAGAAAGCAGAAGTTCTGATCATCGGTGCGGGGGCCGCTGGAGGTGTGAGCGCGAAGTACCTAGCCGAGTCTGGCTTCCGCGTCGTTTGCCTCGAACAGGGCGACTGGATGAACGCCTCGGATTACTGGGGTGATAAGAGGGAGGTGGGAACTCGTTGCCCAGCATGAGTGGCATGGCGATCCAAATGTCCGAAAAGGACCAGAGGATTACCCGTGCGACACCTCCGAGTCGGACATTCCGGCTTGGATGTACAATGCAGTCGGTGGAACCACAATCCACTGGGCGGCGTGTTGGGCGCGCTTTCTGCCGTCTGATTTCCGTGTGCGCTCTCTCGATGGAGTGGCGGATGATTGGCCCTTTACGTACGAAGACCTCGAGCCCTACTACGAAAAAGTTGAGGGCGAGTTTGCGGTATCCGGCCTTGGCGGTGATCCCGCCTACCCACCCAGCTCGGATCCCCCCTTGCCACCACTCCCGATTAACGAAGCCGGCCGCAAGGCAGCACAGGCGTTAAACAGCCTCGGCTGGCACTGGTGGCCCGGAATGCAGGCGATCCCATCCGAGGATTACGGCACGTTGAAGCAGTGTGCTCGGCTCGCCACCTGTCGCACGGGCTGTCCAGTAGGGGCCAAGGCGTCGACTGACATCACCCACTGGCCTGCTGCGCTCGGGCACGGAGCTCGTCTCATCACTCGAGCTCGTGTAAGAGAGATCACAATCGATAAAAAGGGCCGCGCAACGGGTGCCGTCTACGTTGACCCTGACGGTGTCGAGCACCATCAAGAAGCCGATGTCGTGATCGTTACGGCCAACGGCATAGGCACGCCACGCCTACTCCTTCTTTCCGAGTCCGGCCGCTTTCCTGAGGGTCTCGCGAATTCGTCCGGGCTCGTCGGCAAGCGCCTCATGATGCACCCTGTTACGAACGTGACTGGCGTTTATGAGGACACCTTCGAGAGTTGGGTCGGTCCCAATGGTGAGTGGATGCGGTCGTTGCAGTTCTACGAGACCGATGAGTCGCGCGGGTTCGTTCGGGGGGCCAAGTGGCTCCTCATGCCGACGCATGGGCCGTTAAGCATGCTTGCGCGTTTTCAAGACGGTGAGCTATTCGGCTCTCTTGAAGATCGTCAGAACGGACCATTCGAAAGGCTCTGGGGCGTTAACCATCATCGGCTCATCAACGAGTCGAATGCCCACTCGATGGAGTGGGTGATTGTCTCCGAAGACCTCCCCGAAGAGTCCAACTGCGTCACGCTCAGTGACGACCTCACAGACTCAAACGGCATACCTTCGCCGAAGGTTAACTACCGCGTGTCCGAGAACACTCGGCGACTGGTCGAGTTTCACGTCGCTCGGGCGCAAGACGCCCACGAGGCCGCCGGGGCTGCTGGCACCATTGTTCTGCGCTGGCATCCGCCAGGACACCTGATGGGTACCGCCCGTATGGGAAATGATCCTGCAACCGCAGTGGTCAACCAGTACGGAAGAACTCACGACGTTCCGAATCTGTACGTCTTTGATGGAAGCGTGCTCGTCACGTCATCGGGCGTGAATCCGACTGCGACGATCGCAGCTGTGGCACGAAGATGCGTCGAGAATCTGGTTGCCGACGCGAGTAATCAGGATGTGCCGGCATGAGTAAGCGGCGCACAGTGGAGATTAGTCAGCAGCAGCGGGAGACGCTGTCGCATATCGCAGACGTCCTGATCCCGGCCGTAGATGACAGGCCTGCTGCAAGTGAAGCCGATGTTGCGGGCAAGTGGCTCGACCGCGTACTTAATGTCCGCCCAGATGTTGCGCTGGATCTTTCGCGTGTTCTGGACGATGCGAATGGTCAAGACCCAGCTGCAGAGGTTGAGCGACTTTACAACGAGGATCCGAAAAGCTTTGCCACCCTATCCCTTGTAGTCACGGGCGGCTATTACATGAACCCGAGGGTCCGTAAGCTGATCGGGTATCCCGGACAGGTGAAGAATCCTCCCTACGCCGACGAAGCAGGGTATTACCTCGAAGGTGGCCTGCTGGACCCGGTCACTGAGCGGGGCGCCATCTACCGGCCAACGCCATGAGGGGTCGAAATGAAGGCTCGTCAGCTCGCCGTGAGACGGTCGTGTTCGGCTCTGCAGCCTGCTCTCTGCAGTGCGCGCGAACCAGATGAGAGCTCTGCCCTGAGATGAAGATCATCGTCTGCGTAAAGCAGGTCAGCCTGCTTAGGGGAGGATGTAGATTTCACTCCCGATGAGCGAAACGTCGACCCTGACTATCTTGATCACGCACTGAATGAGTGGGATTCGTGCGCCGTCGAGGAAGGGCTGCGCATCCGAGATGACCTAGTAGGGGGTGAAGACGAGGTCGTTGTCATTTCCGTCGGGGACGACGAAGTCGTCACGGTGCTGCATCGCTGTCTGGGAATGGGTGTCGAGAGGGCTGTCCGGATCGAGGGCGTCGAGGAGCTTGATCCTTTCACGGTCGCACGCGCCCTGGCCGATGCGGTGGCGGATGAAAATCCAGGCCTCGCCCTCTGCGGTGCTCAGTCATCCGACTCCGTCCAAGCGACCACGGGGCCCGCACTGGCGACATTCCTCGGGCTACCGTCGGTCTCGGTTGTAACCAAGCTCGACTGGGACGGCTCAGGACCGGCCGAGGTGCACCGTGAGCTCGAGGGCGGGACGGTTGACGTGCTCGAGGTCGACACACCGACGCTGCTGACCATCCAAACCGGCATCAACGAGCCGCGGTACGTCACCCTGCGGGCGATCAAGCAGGCCGAGCAGAAGACGATTGAAGTACATCAAGCCAGCGAAAGAGACCAGTCCGCCTACAGGGTGCGCCGCATGTTCGTGCCGCCCAGGGGTGAAGGAGCGGAAATGCTCGGTGACGACCCACTAGTGATCGCCCGCCGGATGCACGAGCTCCTCCAAGAGGCGCTGAAATGACCGTGCCTCAGAGAAGTTGGAGAAGGACATCTACCAGCTGGACGTCAAGGCTCCGATCCAGGAGTGTAGGCTGCGTCACGTTCATACGTCCGCAAGCGCAACAAGCGTGGCCGCTCGGTCTGGAGCGTCTTCACGCGCCCGGCCGTCGGCCCCGATGGTCAATCAACCTCGATAAGCAGATAATTTGACTCGTACCACGGCATCTGTAATACTTGCACCCGCTGTCTAGACCGCCGCAGAAAGGTGAACGCGCTCTTCACCGCAAGACGTAATTCCCTGAGAAAAGCGAGCAGGACTCGACTCGTGGCGCCCCCAGAGCGACTCAAAACCCGTCACTATAGTGCAGCCGACGTCTTCGGCCAAGAGGCCGTCGATTGGCAACAGAGGGTCGACTTCGAGCGGTTACGGGAGAAGCGCCTCACGCGAACGCGACAAGCCATGACTAAGCATGACGTCCCGGTGCTTCTGCTGTTTCTTGGGGACAACATCCGCTATGCGACGGGCTCCTATCAAGGACACTGGAAATATCCACCCTCTATTCGGTATGCCGTTGTTCCGGCCGAGCATGACCCGATTCTGTTCGAGCTCGCCAATATCGATTTGGCTAATGCAGTTCATGACCTCCCTTGGATGTCGGGGACACATTCGTCCCGCGATCGCATGGACGTTAACCGAAGGAGCACTACCTGAATATCTAGAGCGCATGGTACAAAGTGTGGTCGAGGTCTTACGTGAGTATGGCATAAATACGGGCAAGATTGGGATCGATCATCGCGACCCTGATTTAATGGTCGCATGTGAGCGAGCCGGTTATCAAGTCGCAGATGCCCAAAAGATCATGCTCGAAGCCCGGGTCATTAAGGTACCCGAAGAGCTCGAACTCCTAAAGCAGGGCTGTACGATTGGGGATGCCTGCTTTCATCAAATGAAATACAGTTGGCTGGAGCCAGGGATCCGAGAACGGGATCTAGTCGGCGAATCCGCGCGGTTTCTCTTTCAAAATGGGTTCGAGCAGATATCCCAGATATTCTGTGCGTCGGGTGGTAATACCAATCCGTACAGGCGATGGTTCTCGGATAAAATGCTGCGCGCGGGTGACTTCGTCATCGTGGATATCAATGCGGCTGGACCCGGAGGTTATTACATTGACTATGTGCGAACCCTCCTCGTCGGCTCAAAGGCGAGCGAGGAACAGAAGGAGAGCTACAAGCGATGCCACGAGCTACTTCAGCAGACTCTGGAGGCCATGAAGGGCGGGACGACGACGCGGGAGGTTGCTGAGCGACTTCCGAAGGACGACGACGAGACCTTGAAGACGGTTAGTCTTGTATCGCAGGCGCACGCGATCGGACTCAGCCTTGCGGACGGTCGGTGGATCTCGCGAGGCTTCTCGAGAGAGTATCCGACGGTACTGGAGCCGAACATGTATTTCGCAGTCGAGACATACTGGGGCGATCCGCTGCACGAGCAGGCGGCAAGGTTGGAAGATAATGTCGTCGTAACTGAGAAAGGGGTCGAACGATTCAGCCTGTTCGAGTATGAAGACTGTCTATTGTTATGAACACTGGGACAGGAGAGGCGGGAAGCGTGGGTAGTCTTGAGAATAAGAGCGCGGTTGTCACTGGAGCGGGGAAGGGAATCGGTCGGGCCATTGCGATGATGCTCGGGGGCGAAGGTGCGATCGTGGTCGCGTCGGCTCGAACGGAGAGTGACCTTCTGTCACTGAGCGATGAACTCGCCGCGGCCGGCGGCGAGTGCGTGCCCGTGGTTGCTGACGTGCGCGAAGATAGCGGCATTCAGCGTCTCTATGAGGCAGCGACCGATTCTGTGGGGGCCGCAGACATTCTCATAAGCAATGCGGGAGTTGGTCTCTACGCCGATCTGGCCGACACGACGATGGCGCAGTTCGACAACATCATGGCGACGAATATTCGAGGAACGTATGCCTTCGTGAAGCGGTTCTTGCCAGATCTGTTGGCAAGAGGGTCGGGAGACGTGGTCATGGTGGCCTCCGTGGCTGGCCTTCACGGTTTCCCCGGGGAGAGCGCATACTGCGCATCGAAGTTCGCGCAGGTGGGTTTCGCGCAGGCCCTTGACAATGAGGTACGCGGACAGGGCATTCGGGTGTCGTGTATTTGCTCGGGTGGAGTAAACACGCACTTCGCGTTAGGGGATGGGCGGACACCCGGCGACCCGATGCTGAAGCGATTTATGGCGCCCGAAGACATTGCGCAGGCTGTGAGACTGGCGGTAATGACCGGACCCAATGCGAGGATTCTCAACGTGACGATGCGGTCGATGATTGAACCGGTGGCGTTGGGTGGTTCCGACATGGCGTGGGCAGAGGAGACAGAGGATGCGGACGCTAACAAAGGGAGGGAGACATGAGTGATGTTCTTACCGGCCAAACGGCAATCGTGACTGGAGCAAGTCGTGGCATTGGCGAAGCTGTCGCCGTACGGTTGGCAGTCGAAGGCGCTCACGTTATAGCCACAGGTAGGGACGAGGTGCGGCTAGCGGAAGTTGCCGAGACGATACAGAACGCAGGCGGAGAGCGAGTAACAACGTTGCCTGCGGACGTGCTAGTGGAAGCCGACCGTCGGAAGATCGTTGCCACGGCGATAGAAGCCGACGGGAAGATAGACATCCTGGTGAACAACGCGGGCGTCAACCAGGTCGAGCCGAGTCTGGACGTGGAGGCGGACACCTGGGATAAGATCCTCGATACGAATGTGAAAGCCATCTTCTTCTTGACCCAGGCGGCAGCGAAGGAAATGGTAGCCCGCGGAAGCGGAAAGATTCTCAATATTGGCTCAGATGCCGGTGTGCGGGGCTTTGCCGAACACGCGGCGTATGGAGCAAGTAAAGCAGCCCTTATTCATTTAACGCGGATTTTGGCGGCAGAATGGGGTGGTGAAGGGATTCGCGTGAACGTCGTGTGTCCGGGCGCAACGATGACGGGCATGACAGCACCAGCCATGGAGGACAAAGAGATAAGGAAGGCGATTCTGGGCCGCGGAGTATTGGACAGAATCTGCGAACCGGAGGAGATCGCCGGTCTTGTCGCGTATATGGCGCGGGACGAGGCGGCAATGATCACGGGCCAGGCGGTGTTTATGGACGGAGGGTCCACAGCGAGGTAGGGAGGCTCCCCGGTCTCCGCTCATTGGGAGACCCCAAGCGGGAGTTTCCCTGAAGGGAGGTCGAGCGCCTCGAGCATGAGCTCCGACAGCTCGCGCAGCTCGAGATCATCCGCATGGCCCGACGTCTTGATCGCGTCTTCGTACATCGTCACGTCCTTCGGGCAGGTGACGGCGAAGTAGTCGATCCCACCTAGGTCGACGGCCTCGTCGATGCGGCTCTCGCTGGGCCTCTGCTCCCCCTCCGGAGCGAGTTCCGTCATCCAGATGCGGCCGCCGCCGGCCCCGCAGCAGAACGAGTTGTCGCGGTTGCGGGGCATCTCGGCCAGCTCGATGCCGAGTGCCTCCATCACGCGGCGCGCCGGCTCGTACACGCCGTTGTAGCGGCCTAGGGCGCACGGGTCGTGGTAGGTCACCCGGTAGCCGAGTCGCCGTCTGGGCACGAGCTGCCGTGACTCGATCAGCTCGAGGAGCAGCTGGGAGTGATGGAGCACCGCGTCAGCGGTCCAGCTGGCGCCTAGCTCCGGGTACTCGTTGCGCAGCGTGTTGAAGGTGTGCGGGTCGGTGGTGAGGATCCGCTGGAACTCGCAGAACCCGATGGTGGCGATGTTCTCCTCGGCGAGCGACGCGAACAGGCCCTCTTCGCCAACCCGGCGCACGTCGTTGCCGGCCGTCTTCTCGGCCTCGTAGAGGATCCCGAAATCGACCTCTGCATGATGCAGGATGCGGGCGAGCGCAATCGTGTTGCGCTGGTTTCGCGGATCTAGTTCTACCACTCGGCGGGCTCCGTCATTACGTGAGATGCGTTCCTCGCGTGTTTCGGCGGCGATTTCGTTCAAGGCGCGGCGGACCGTGGAGCTGCGCTCGACAGCGAGGGCGTCTGCCGCGTGCTCGGCGCCCTCGGGAAGGATTACCGTCGGATCACGCAACAGTTCGAGCGCGAAGCGCTGTGCGGGGCCGATCGCGTCCTGCGCGGCCCTTGGGTCGACCCGGCTGTTGTGCTCTTCGACGATGGAAGCTGCGGCTAGGGCCCACGCGGCTTCGAGGTCAACGTCGGCGACATCGGCTGGCTGGCCGCCCTCCGGGTCGATGCGTCGCAACATCTCGAGATCGGTGTCGAGCACTTCTCCGCCTGTCTCGGCGTAGCGCCAGTAGCGGTGCCCGCGGGACGCGCCATCGATCGGGCGCGTACGCGTTGCGAAGAACACTCCTGGCTTCCCCCGCGAGCTCCCGCCTGCCGTCTGGCGGAATGCCGCTCCGATCCCCCACGGCAGCGTCTCGACAAGCTTGAGTT